>CAKUPC010000001.1 GCA_934675095.1 uncultured Bacteroidales bacterium
AAGCTCACCTCGCCCTACGAAAGCTACACCCGGCGCGGGCTCTCGCTCAGCTACTCCAACACCTTCGCCAAGGTCCTGCGCTTCGAGGCCGGAGTCACAGGAAACCTCGGCGGAATGAACTCCAAGGACGACCCTGATGCCTATTCCGGCTCATGGTCTAAGGGCAGGGACAATGTCCTGAGGGCGAACACCTCGCTCACGTGGCTGCTCAATCTCTCATGGATAACCAGTCTCAAGCTTGAGGGCAGCGTCAGCTACAACGACAACCTCACGCACGACCACACTTTCGTATCCTCCGTTGCCACGGGGCAGCCGGCTGTCCACGCGACCGGGACGGGCTACTTTCTCGCGACCATGCTGCCGAGCTCCTACATGACGGACAGGATTGTGGACTCGAAGGAGCTTGACTTTGCCGCGTCCCTGAAGTATGAATGGTTCAGGCGCTGGGGCGGGGTGAAGAATCATGTCAAGGCCGGAGTGCAGTGGAAGGCCAACGGGAACGCCGGACAGGGGGAGTACTATGAGGACCCGGCGCTCGCCGCTGACGGCTACCGCCCGAGACCCTACTCCGGCTATCCTTTCCTCCACAACCTCGCGACCTACCTCGAAGACAACCTCACGGTTCCCGTGGGCAGGACCTCGCTCCAGCTCTCGGCCGGACTGAGGCTGGAGAACATCTTCGTGAAGGGCACTCAGTACAAGGATGTGAGCAGTCTCTCGCCGAGGTTCAACCTCAAATGGAAGCTGACTGACGCCGTCTCGCTGCGAGGAGGCTGGGGCGTCTCCGAGAAACTGCCGTCGTTCTACATCCTCTTTCCTGAGCAGCAGTACCGAGACATCCGGACCTTCAGCGCGTCCTACGGAAACACCGCGGCTTATGTCTATTACACCGAACCCTACCGCATGAACTACAACCCTGACCTGAAGTGGCAGCGGAGCTCCAACTCCGAGTTAGGCATCGACGCCAACTTCCTCGGCGTCAAGGTCTCGGCCGTAGGATTCTACAACCGCACCACAGACCCCTACCGCTACAACAACAGCTACACCCCGTTCGCCTACAGCGTCCAGAAGCTCCCCGACGGCGTGAGCCTTTCCGGAAAGACGGTCAGCGGCATCACGGTCGATTCTGAGACCGGCGTGGTGTCGATAGCCACCTCGGAAGGCACAATCAAGACAGTGGAGCAGGTTCACGACCGCACTTTCGCCGAGAACAAGACTCCCGGCAACGGCGCTGCGGTGACGCGGGCGGGTGCCGAACTCATAGTCGATTTCCCTGAAATCAGGCCCATACGCACGCGCTTCCGTCTCGACGCCAACTACGCCTACACGCGCTACATCGACCGCAGCCTCTACTATGTCTATCGCACCGGCTGGTCGCACACATCCTTGCCCAACCGCTCCTACCAGTACGTCGGCGTCTATTCCGGCACCTCCTCCGGCACGGCAAACGGCAAGGTCAGCCATTCCTCCGACCTCAACCTCACCTCCACCACGCACATCCCCCAGGCACGCATCATCATCACCTGCAAGCTTGAGATGTCCCTCTTCTCCCGCGAGCGCAACATTTCCGACTACAACGGGACCGAGTACGCGCGTCTTGCGGACGGCGGCGAGGGCAGCATCTACGACGGCAACGGCTACACCGAGGTCTGGCCGCTGAAATATATGGACCTCAACGGAATAGAGCACGATTTCACGGCCGAGGAAGCGTCGAGGCCGGAGTTCGCCAACCTCATCCTGCGCTCGGGCAACGCCTACACCTTCGCATGGGACGGCTACGGAACCTATCTCAGCGCGAACCTCAGCGTCACGAAGGAAATCGGGGACCATGTGAGCCTGTCGTTCTTCGCGAACAACTTCACCAACTCCCGTATGTCGGTCAAGTCCAAGGCGACGGGCGTGAGCACGATTTTCACTCCCGGTTTTTACTACGGCCTGACCTGTCGGCTGAAATTCTGATGACCTTCCCTGAAAAAGGATGTCATGTCCGAAGGAAAAGTGTCACATCGCTGTTTTGAGTTTGAGCTGATTTTTGGAAATAAGTTATTGAAGATTAAGGATATATGAGAAGTGTAGAACATATTGCAAAATGTTCCACGGAACGAAATTGTCACTTTCTTGAGAAAAGTGTCATTCGGGGCGTTTTGTTTGTGTCTTTGGCATGGTCCTGCGCACCGGCCTCCGACTATGACGGGCAGCTCCATGAACTGAGCGTTGCCGCAGCCTATCCCGAAGGCTCCGAGAAGTGGTGCCGGGAAGGCGTGGAGGTCACAGTGGAGGATGCCCTGAACGGAACGGACTACACGGCTCTGACCGACGGCTCGGGAGTCGCCCGCATACGACTTGTGAACGGCAACTACAGCGTCCGCATCAGCGACATTGCAGTCGATGCCGAGGCCGGCGAGGAATATGTCTTCAACGGCGCACAGGAAAAGGTCATGCTCACCGACTCCGACATGATGCTGACCGTCAGCCTGACCAAAAGCGTTCCCGGAAAGATTGTCTTCAGGGAAATTTACTGCGGCGGCTGCCAGAGATACCCCAAGGAGGGTAATTACTTTGCAGACAAGTATGTCGTCCTGCACAACAACTCCGGTCTGACCCAGTACCTCGACGGTCTCTGCTTCGGCACTGCCGACCCCTACAACTCCAACTCCACGAATGTCTGGATTTCGCGTGACACGCAGACGGGCCAGGCCGTCCTGCCCGATTTTGTTCCAGTCGTCCAGGCCGTCTGGCAGTTCCCCGGAAACGGACACGACCATCCGCTGAAGCCGGGCGAGGACGCCGTCCTTGTCATCGGCGGCGCGATTGACCACACCACGGAATACCCCCTGTCCGTGAACCTGAACGCCGCCGCCAACTTCGTCTGTTACAATCAGGTGGCGTTTCCCAACTCGTCCTACCATCCGGCCCCCGGCGACAGAATACAACAAGACCACATCTTGGACCTTGTCATAAAGATGGGGCAGGCCAATGCCTACACTTTCTCGTATAACTCTCCCGCGTCAGTGATTTTCCGCGCTCCCGAGGGCACGACGATTGAGGAATTTCTCGACGACACGGACAACATCGTTCAGAAACCGGGCTTCTCCGACCGCATCGTCAAGATTCCCATCGACTGGGTGGAAGACGGCGTCGAGGTGTTCATGAACAATATAAACGGCAGCACGAAACGGCTCAATCCGATGCTCGACGCCGGTTATGTACGGCTCTCCGAAAGCTGGCAGGGGCGTGTCCTTTACCGCCGCGAAAACGAGTCCCAATCCCGGAAACGCGGCTACGAGGTACTTCTCGACACCAACAATTCCTCCGCCGACTTCTACGAGAGCGAAAGAAACGGCCAGTCGCTGAGGAAAAAGCAATGAAAGGACCGGCGTCTTGCGAAAATAAAAACCGAAATTTGAAGGAATTTGACAGAGAATATGAAATATAAAGGAAAAATGCATTTCAGCATCCGTCGTCCAGTGCACCCAGCGGCCGTCTCGCTCCTTGCGTCGCTCGCGCTCTTCGCGGTCCAGTGCCTGCCGGCGGCTGCGCAGCGGCGTTATGAAAATGTCGTGGAACGCAATCCGTGGAACATGATCTCCAATGTCTGCGGCGTTCGTGCGGACTCCGTAAGCATCTCTCAGGCACAGCTTTACGGACGCTACACTGACGGCGGATTCCGCGAGCTCTCCGACGCTCCGCGCCATTGGAACGCCGGAGCCTTCGCCGAGACCGTCTCGCACTTCCGTCGCATTTCCATGACCGGCAGGTTCGCCTTCGACAACGAGGAGGCCTACGACGCCCGCGGCTCCATGCTTTCCCGCCCCGGCGCATACCCCATCGACATCCTCGAATTTACTCCCGGCCGCAAGACACGCCAGACCTACACCGTGAACGGCGGCATCGCGGCCGAACTCTCCCGCACGGTCACCGTCGGAGGCAAGATTGAGTACGAGGCGTCGAACCGCGCCAAGCGCAAGGACCTGCGCTACACCGACTACTCCCTTGACATGACGGTCTCTCCGTCCCTGCTCCTGCATCTCGGACGGCGGACTTCCCTCGGCCTGAGCTACAGCTACCGCCGTCTCTCCGAAAGCATATCCGCTGAAGAACTCGGCATATCCTCCGAGTCCTACTACGCCTTTCTCGACAAGGGCATGATGTACGGCATCTACGACGTCTGGACAGGCGGTTCGACCCACCTCAAGGAATCCGGCGTGAGCGGCTTTCCCCTTAGGCGGAACATCCACGGCGCGGCGGTTCAGTTCGAGTCCGGCGGCTTCATCGCCGAACTTTCGGGCACCCTCGGCGGCGGCAAGGCCGGCGAGAAGGACGTTCAGTGGTACCGCTTCCGCAGCGACGGTCTCTCCATGCTTGTCGGCTGGACTTCAGGCATCCACCGCACGACCCTGCGGCTTTCCGCCGACCGCATGAACACCGGCGAGGACATACTCGACAAAGTCACCGAAAACGGAGTCACCACCACCGTGAACTACGGCACCCGCAATATCTATGGCAGTACCCTTTGGAACGTCACGCCCGAGTACAGGCTTCTTTCCGAGCGCTTCCACGGCCGCGCCGGAGTCAGCCTCGACTTCTCGGAAGAGAGTTCGCGGACGGTCTATCCGTATGTCGGAAAAGTCTCCAAGTTCGTGGCCGAGGCCTACCTCTCGGGGATTTACAGCATCCGGGGCATCGACATCGGGATGGGACTCTCGTATCGCGGCGGACGCTGGACGGACTCCCTCGACAACACCGACGGCTCGGCAGCAGTCTCGGCCGCTCCCCAAAGACTCGACGACCTTGACGTCCAGGGCGGCTGGTACGCTGCCTGCATGACGCACGAGACCGCCCGCCGGCTCTCCGTCTCCGGCTCCCTCCGCTACAATTTCCGTTTCGGCCTCTTCCTGGACGCCTCAGCCCGGCTGACCCGTGGCTTCCATCACAGTCCTCTCCTCGGCCGCCACCGCGCCACCGCATCAATCAGCGTAGGATATGTATTCTAAGGACAAGGAACAGGAACTGCTCGAACTGGTGTCGGGAGGAAGCCGGGATGCGTTCCGCCTTCTGTTCGACGCCTATTATCCCAAGGTGTTCGGCTTCATGAGGGGAATACTGCCTTCGGAAGAGGATGCCTCCGACCTTGCCCAGGAACTGTTCATAAAGGTCTGGCTCATGCGCTCGGCGCTTCCGGACATAGTCTCCTTCAACTCCTATCTCTACAGGATGAGCCTGAATATGTCCATCAACTTTGTCCGCCGTAACCGCCCGAGTTTCGCCGACCTGCTCTCCGACATCCCTTATGACCCGATGCTTGAAGAGGCTTTGGACATGAAGGCGAAGGAAGCCCTTGTGGCCTCCGTAATCAGGGGGATGCCGCGAAAGCGTCGCCGTGTATTCGTACTCAGCCGCATGGAGCACCGGTCGAACGAGGAGATTTCCAGACTGCTGAACATCAGCAAGAAGACCGTGGAGAACCACCTGAACCTTGCGCTTAGGGAACTCAGGACGGCATTGCCCATGTCAGCGTTTTTCCTTCTCTGGCTTTCCCAATAATTTTTCCGGGCAGAAAGCAACTTTCTTGAAAATTTTTTGGGGGTATTGATGCGTTTTTCTGTCTAATAGGGACAAACCATGTGATTATGACAGAAAACGACATCCGTTCGGAATGGGAAAGCCACTCTTCCGACAGATTATCCGAAAAAGAGCTTGACGCCGCGTTCGAAAAGGTTATGGACGCTGCCGATAGCCGTGAGAACGCCGTGACGGGGACAGTCCGCAGGCCGCCTCTCATGCGCAGGCTCCGCGTCATCGCGCTCTCCGTCGCCGCTGCCGTCGCCGCCGTGGTTCTCATCCCGTGGCTGACTCTTGAAATCGGCGACTACATTTCCGGCAGGCATCAGGAAGCCCCGCTGCGGTTCTGCGAAGTCTCAACCCGGAACGGTGAGACGCGCGACGTCGTTCTGCCCGACGGCACTCTGGTGAAACTCAATGCCGGTTCCTACATCGTATATCCCGAAACATTCCTCTCTTCGGAGCGTTCCGTCCACATCTGCGGCGAGGCCATATTCAGCGTCACGCATAATCCGGAGATCCCGTTTGTCGTCAGCGCGTCCGACATGAAGGTCACTGTCCACGGAACGGTCTTCGACGTCAAGGCATATCCGGGCGACCGCAGTGTTTCCGCGACTCTCTGCGACGGCAGCATCTCGGCCTTGGCCGGAAATGGGGGAGAGCCCGTGACAATGGTTCCGGGACAGAGGCTCTCCTTCGACAGGACAACGGGCGGAACGTCACTTTGCGAGGTGAATGCCAATGAATACACGGCATGGGAGCGTGGCGAGCTCTGCTTCCGTTCGGAAAGCATTCACGAGATTGCAAGGACGCTCGAAAGGATGTACGGAATTAACATCTACATCACTTCCGGAAAATATGACGGGGTGATTCTGACCGCCAAGTTCGTCCACGGGGAGTCACTTCGCCAGATGCTCGGGGCCATCTGCCGGCTTGTTCCGGGGATGCGCTACGGCATCGAGAATGACAATGTCTATATAAGGTAGGTCTCCTTCCCCGGCGCGCCCTCCCGGCGATGCCTCTTGTGCCGGAAAGCATTTCTCCCCGTTTTCAAGAATACCGCTCTGAACAAAAATTAAACAGTTTCTTATCTTAAATGTAGCGATTTCTTAACCGTTTTTCCGGACATTTGCGGCCGGAATTCCATCAGGAGAAATCACGTCATTGATAGCCGCACAATAACCACACACAAAATTTATAAACCAAACTTTCAGTCAAATGAAGCGGATTAAGCATTATCTGATTGCGCTCCTTCTGGCAGTCGTGTCTTTCGGAAACCTGCACGCGCAGGACTCGTCCCTGAGTTTCCCGTCCGGCACGATGACTGTCAGGGAAGCGTTCGAGACCATTGAACGCCAACTCGGCGTGACGGTGGCCTACAATGAGACTCTTCTTGATGTGAACAGGAAGATAACTCCACCTCAGGGCAAGACCTTGCAGGAGACAATGTCTGCGATACTTGACGGAACGGGCATGAAATCCACTCTCGAAGGGCGGATGGTGCTCGTCGTCAGGGACGATTCTCCAGAGGCCGGCCCGTCTCTCTACACGGGAAAGGTCGTCGATGCTTCGGGACCGGTTCCCGGAGCCGTCATCATCCTCGATTCGGACAGGACGAAAAACGCGATGACCGACCTTGACGGCAGTTTCAGCCTCAGCGCCGAGAGCGGAAGCGCGTTCACGGTGAGCATGATGGGCTACAAGGAGTGCAAGTCCGTTTTCGGGCGCGAGACTTCCGGCATCGTCATCACGCTTGAGAAGGATGTTGATGTGCTCGACGAGTCCGTCGTGGTCGGCTACGGCGTACAGAAGAGGGTGAATCTCACCGGAGCCGTGAGCGTCATAAGCGGCAAGGACCTGAACAACAGGCCTGTGACCAACACCGCGCAGGCTCTTCAGGGAGCGGATCCTTCACTCCTTATGAGTATGGGCAACGGCTCCATTGAGGGAAAGAGGTACGACGTGAAGATTCGCGGACAGCTCTCCCTCAACTCCGGAAGCCCGCTCATCCTTGTCGATGGCATCGAGTCGTCGCTCTCCCAGGTCAATCCCAACGACATCGAGTCCGTCTCCGTGCTCAAGGACGCTTCTGCATGCTCCATCTACGGGGCCACGGCTTCCGCCGGAGTCGTCCTCATCACGACCAAGAGCGGCAAGGCCGGGGACATGAAAGTCACCTACAACGGCCGTGCAGGCGTGGCGTTCAACACCACCAGCACGGACTTCCTCACGACCGGCTACGACTATGTCACCCTTTCCAACGAGTTCACTCTCCATTCAGGCAAGGGCTACAACGCGTGGAACTACACCGACGAGGAGATGCAGATGCTCTATGAGCGTCGCGGCGACGTCACCGAGAATCCCGACAGGCCGTGGGTCTATATGAACGACAAGGGCAAGTACCGCTACCTCGGAAACTTCGACTGGTACGGCTATGTGTTCAAGAGGGTTCGCCCCGAAACCGAACACAATGTCAGCATAAACGGCGGCAACGACAAGATTAACTACTATGTCAGCGGACGTTATCTCTACCGTGAGGGCGTGTTCAACAACGCGAGCGAGGACATGATGAACAGCTACTCCTTCCGCGCCAAGGTAAACGCCAAGGTGAAGCCGTGGCTCACCTACACGGGCAATGTCAGCTTCGAGGGCTCGGCCTACAACTACGGAGGCTTCTGGGAGCAGGACGGCTCCGAAGACCTCACGGGTTCTGGAATACTATGGAACATCACCCAGAACATAAGCCCGACCATTGTCCCCGTCAACCCTGACGGCACCACGACGATGTACACCAACGGCATCCAGTTCGCGGACTCCCCGATAGCCTCCGGGCGTGGCGGAGTGCTCACCGACGGGCGCAACAGGAACTCCAGGAAGTCGAACCACTGGATGATTACAAACAGGCTCCAGTTCAACATCACCGACTGGATGAACCTCGTCGCAGACTACACCTTGCGTCGTCGCGACGACCAGGACAGCTACCGTTCCTACCCGACAGCCAACACATGGGACAAGAACATGAAGAACATCGTGGATTTCTCCAACGGTTCCGTGTATGACTTCTACCACGAGGCCCGAGGTTTTCTGAACGCCCATGTCGCCAACGCCTACCTCAATTTCAACAAGTCTTGGGGAGAGCATAATTTCACGGCCGTGGCCGGTGGCCAGTTCCAGGACTTCAGGAAATCGACCATGACCGTTCGTCAGAAGGGGTCGGTTTCCGACAAGCTTGCCTTCATAAACATGGAGCAGGGCACAATCGAGAAATGTGGCGAGAGCAACACGTCCTACCGCACTCTTGGCTTTTTTGCCCGCGCCAACTACGACTATGCCGGAAAATATCTCTTTGAGGTTTCCGGGCGCTACGACGGCTCGTCACGCTTCGCCCGCAGCCACCGCTGGGCCTTCTATCCGTCGGCATCCGCCGGCTGGAGAATGTCCGAAGAGAACTTCTGGTCAGGCATCAGGGACTGGTGGAGCAACGCCAAGCTGCGCTTCTCCTACGGCTCCCTCGGCAACCAGCAGGTCAGCAACTACTCCTACATCAGCACCATATCCACCGGACAGATGAACTACACCTTCGACGGCAGCACGAAGGCCGGATATGTCACCACCCCTTCCGCAATCGCGGACAATCTCACATGGGAGACCGTCGTGACCTACAATCTCGGTCTCGACATGGGCTTCTTCGACAACCGCCTCAACCTCAACGCCGACTTCTACATCCGCGACACCAAGGATATGCTCACCTCGTCGAAGGTTCTTCCGGCCGTGTTCGGAGAGTCTTCGCCGAAGGTGAACGGGGCGGATTTGAGGACGAAGGGCTATGAGATCACACTTTCCTGGAAGGACTCCAAGAGGGTAGGCGGCAGTCCGCTCTACTACTCCGTCGCCGCGTCACTCGGAGACTATGTCACTACAATCACCAAGTTCGACAACCCGGACAACTCCCTGAGCATGCACTATGTCGGCAAGCGTCTGGGCGACATCTGGGGCTATCAGGTCGAGGGACTTTTCAAGACCGACGAGGAAGCCGCCGCATATCAGGCGCGCATCGACGACTCGGCCGTCAACAAGGGTGTCTATGACTGCGGAGTGGCCTCGATGGCCAAGCTTCTTGCAGGTGACGTCAAGTTCGTTGACCGGAACGGCGACGGAGTCATCAACACGGGCGCGAACACCCTTGACAAGCCGGGCGACCGCTACATAATCGGCAACTCGATTCCGCGCTACAACTACTCCTTCCGAGGGGACATCGACTGGCACGGGGTGAGCCTGTCCGTTTTCTTCCAGGGCGTGGGGCACTGCGACTGGATGCCGCCGACAAACTGCTCCTATTTCTGGGGATTCTACGGCTTCCCGGCCTCGTCCTTCGTTCCGCAGGACTTTGCATCGACGACATGGACGCCGGAGAACCGCAACACCTACTTCCCTCGCCGCAGGGGTTATTCTTCCTACTCCAACAGCTCCATGGGCGTCGCCAGCGACTACTTCCTTCAGAACGCGGCCTACATCCGTCTGAAGAACCTCACACTGGGCTACACGCTTCCTCTCAAGCCGAACAAGGCGGTCGAGAAGGTGCGCTTCTACCTCACGGGCGAGAACCTATGGTACTGGTCTCCGATGAAGAGGCACACGAAATATGTCGATCCGGAGGTCGCGACGGCATCTTCCCAACAGTCCGACGACTGCATATATCCGTTTTCGAGGACAGTGTCCTTCGGAGTTGACATAACCTTCTAAAACAGGACTGGAAATGAAAAGAATACAATATATGATTATGGCGGCGGCATCCGCCCTCGCGCTCTCCTCTTGTGCGGGATTTCTCGACAAGTTTCCGGAAACGAGCCTTTCTCCGGAGACATTCTATACGAACGAGCAGGAGTGCCGGCTCGCGACCAACAGGTTCTATGGCCTCGTGACCGCGCCCGACAACACCACCAACGGCGCTCTTCAGGACAACGACCTCCAGTACCACATCTCCCTCAGCGGTCTCCAGAAAGGCACACGCTCCGCGGAGACGGCATCGTGGTCAAAGGACACGTGGAAATATCTCCGCTACATCAACTACTACCTTGCACACTCCGGAAACTGCACGAACGAGGCGGTGCGCACTAAATATGATGCCGTGGCCTGCTTCTTCCGTGCCTGGTTCTACTACGAGAAGGTGCGGATGTACGGGGACATTCCTTACTACGACTTTGTCATATCGGACACGGACCGCGAGGCTCTCTACCGTCCCCGCGACTCACGGGGCTATGTGATGCAGAAGGTTATGGAAGACCTCGACCGTGCCGCTGCCGGACTTCCCGAGACATGGGGAGAGGGAGTCTATAGGGTGAACAGGTATGCCGCCCTCGCGCTCAAGTCCAGCGTGGCTCTTTTCGAGGGAACATGGCGCAAATACCATGATGTTCCGGACGAGGGCTACACAGCCGCCGACGGAAGCACGATAACCCTCAGTTCCGGATATTTCCTCAACCTTGCGGCATCGGCGGCCAAGACCGTGATGGAAAGCGGCAAGTACAAGATGTACAGCGGGGCAGGAATCCTGAAGGGACAGCCATACAGGGACTATTTCGTCCTTGAGGACGCCGAGACTGCCGAGACCATATTCGCCAAACGCTATGTCTCCACCGATGAACTGATGGTGCGTCACGGGGTCCAGTTCACCTACAAGAACCAGAGATACTCCCTCACGAGGGCGCTTGCCTACCACTATCTTATGGCTGACGGCACCCCGTTCCAGTCTCAGGAAGGCTGGCAGACCATGCAGTATGTGCAGGAATTTGCAAACCGCGACCCTCGCATGGCACAGACCATCGCAGGTCCGGAGTATGTTGCCGTTGGTGATGATTCGGGTCTCCCGTATGCGCCTAACTGCAAGGACTTCGACCGCAGCGGCTACAGGCCTATAAAGTACTTCTCGGACGAGTCTCACGACGGTGCCACCACATCCACGACCGACTATGCCCTCTTCCGTTACGGCGAGGTCCTTCTCAACTACGCGGAGGCCATGGCCGAGCTCGGTCTTGCGGACCAGAGCGTCATCGACGCTTCCATAAATCTTGTCCGCTCCCGTGCCGGGATGCCGGCGCTTGATGTCGCGAAGGCCAACGGCGCTCCTGACCCGTTCCTCAGTTCATACTATACCGACAGCCATCTTGACGGCGCTGACAAGGGTCTCATCCTTGAAATCCGCCGCGAGCGGACGGTCGAGCTGGTCAATGAGGGACAGCGCCTTTGGGATATGCTCCGCTGGCACGAGGGACGTCAGCTCTGCCCGGCCTCGAACACGCTCGGACACGGGTTCATCGGCATCTGGTTCCCGGGGCTCGGCGAGTACGACATGAACGGAGACGGGACTCCGGACCTCTGCATCTACAGCGGGACACTCCCTGCCACCGACTGCGAGAACCCCCTGAACGTTGCTCCCGGAAAGGATAACACCCTCTCGGAAGGAACTAAGGGCTATCTGGTGCAGTTCGGCGAAGAGACCTATCAGTGGGAGGAGAAGGACTACCTCTACCCGATTCCTCAGGGACAGATTCAGATATATCCGGAACAGGAGGGACACAGCGTTCTGGCTCAGAATCCGGGATATTAGACATATATAATCATAAAGAACGATGAAAAGACCAATGATATTGATTTCAGTGCTGCTTGCCGGCTTCATCGCCTCGTGCAGCGGATATGACGATTCCTCGCTCTGGAATGCCGTGGATGAGGCACAGAAGCGGATTAAGGAACTGACGGAATCTCTCGGAGCCGTGGAGGAGCAGGCGGCGCTGCTTTCTGCGGCAAAGAACGGGGGTGTCATAACGGGCATCTCTCAAAATGCCGGAGGAGGCTACACGGTGAGCTACCGCACCGCTGACGGCAAGGATGCCACGGCCGTGATTGCCTCGGCATCCGACCTTGCCGAGACCGACATTATAGGAACCAAAGAGGAAGACGGGACGCTCTACTGGACTCTTACATCCGGCGGGAAGACCGTCGTGCTCACCGACCTCGACGGGGCAAAACTTCCTGTCTCCGGTCGCACGCCTTCTTTCAGTACGGACAAGGACGGCTGGTGGATGGTGAACGGCGCGTACATCCTCGACGGAAACGGCGGAAAAATCAAGTCGAACGGCCGCTCTGCCTCCCTTGTCTCCAAGCTCGTGCAGAACAGCGACGGCACCGTCACCTTCGTGCTTGCCGACGGCTCTCTTGTCACGGTCGGCACTGAGGGACGGCTCTCTCTCAGGATTTTTCTCAATTCTGAGGAGGTCAAGGGCGAAGTCAGGGTCAGGGACGGCGCGACCGCGCTGGAATTTACCTACAGCCTTGAGGGAAAGGCCGCCGAGGGCGCAATTGTGAAGCTTCACAGGACGGAGAACCTGTCCGCTGTCCTCGGAGACGGCAAGATTGGGGTCACTGTGCCCGCTGCCCTGCATAAGGCGATGTTCTCCCTGCTTGTCTCCGATGCGGAAGGCAACATGATTGTCCGCACGGTCCGTCTGAGGGGAAAGTTCGGAGTTGACAGCGAGAACGACCTCTGGAAAGTGACCGAGGAAAAGACCCTTGCGGAAGGCTGTAACTACTACAGCATGGAGTTTAAGACAGTCACGCGCCGGATGCATGTCCTTGAGATTGACCTCAAGTCCCCTTCGGTTGAGGTCACGACGTCCTTCGCCGACGACATAGTCCCGAATCCGAACGCCAACTCCAACAAGAACAACGGATTCAATCTCCGCGAGACCCTTTCTCAGCTTTGTGCCCGCAAGACGGCCGAGGGCGAGGCTGTGATAGGCGGAGTGAACACGGGATATTTTGACTCCAACTACGGAATCGCCCGCGGGCCTCACATCGAGAACGGTGAACTTATCTATATGAACAGCCCTTATGTCGTGACTTCGCTTCCTAACCATTCATGGGCCTTCACCATATTCAGTGACGGAACGGCATCCTGCGGCAAAAAGTCATTCACCGGAAAAATCGAGGTTTCCGGCAAGGAGATACCTTTCTACACGGTGAACGACACGATAGTACGCGGCGCGAACGCTTCGAGGATGAAGAGCTATCCGGTGAATATATATACCTCACGCTACCGCCGCATCCCTCATTCCGAGAAACCGCAGATTACGAACCCTCTTTCGCCGAACGCTCTTTATGTCGTCGCGAAATATGTTTCCGGGAATATGAAGGTGAACTGCGGATGGGCAGAGGCCGAGGTCGTCTCTGTGCATGACGGACGCTCTGAGGCGCTGGCAGAACCGCCGTATCTCGACGGCGCTTCCTCGGTGGCCATCCAGACATTCGGCTCGGCCGCCGATGACTTCGCCTCCCTCAAGGCCGGGGACAGGCTGCGGCTCAGCGCCGAGATGGCGGTTGACGGGAAGATCAAGCCTATCGTCACCCAGAACTCGACCATGTGGCACTACATCACCGACGGAGAGAACACCCTCAGCACGGTTCCTGCCGACCACGATTTCCGCAAGCTCTCGGATCCTATGACATTCGTCTGCGTGGACAAGAGCGGTTCGCGGATAATGATTGCTGAAATCGACGGGCGTCAGACGGGCTTCTCCATCGGGGTCAACGCGCAGGAAGTCGTGGATATAGCCCTGCGACTCGGCGCATGGAACTCCACCCGTTTCGACGGAGGCGGTTCGTCCTCGATGTGGCTCCTCAAGGACGGCGTCTCAGGGCTTGTCAGCCACCCTTCCGACTCGAAGGGGGAGAGAAGCTGCATGAACTATATGTATGTACGGCTCAAGAAATAAGGAAAAATGAAACTTATGAATATAAAGGCAATAATAATTGCGCTCATTTCGTCCCTCGTGCTGTTTTCCTGCTCGTCGTATGACTCGCGGGAGATTACGGACAGCATTACGGACCTTGAAAACCGGATTGCGGTGCTTGAGCAGAGGGCGGACGAACTGTCCTCGCAGCTCAAGGCAGTCTCGGACTTTGTCTCCGGCAATTTCATTTCCCGCGTCGGAACGGACGAGAAGGGGAATTATGTGATTACCTACCAGGCGGCCGACGGACAGAAGCAGACCGTCACGCTCGCTAAGGCCTCCGACCTGAACAAGGCTCCGCTCATAGGCACGGCCGAACATGAGGGAAAGCTCTGCTGGCGGATGACACGCGACAACGGCGCGAACTGGGAGTGGATTCTTGACAAGGACGGTGCTCCTATGTCCGTGGAGACGGCGGCTCCCGTTCTCGGGGTCGATTCCGAAGGCTACTGGACTGTGAACGGGGAGCGTACCGGAGCCTTGGCCAAGGACATCTCCAACAGCATATTCTCCTCCGTTGAAGTCGATTCAGAAACAGGGCTGGTCAAATTCACACTCTCTGACGGCAGCGATTTCTCCGTGAAATATCTGGAGGCTCTCGGAATCACCTTCGACACGCCTCCATACATCGCGGTCGAGTCCTACGGCACTCCGGTCACGGTCGGCTACAAGGTGAGCGGGACGATGGCGGCCGACGCGACTGTCGATTATTTCACGGCATACAACGTGGATGTCACCGTGAATGAGAACCTCCGGATGCTCAGCGTCTCGATGCAGGAAGGCAAGGAAGAGGGCAATGTCGTGATGATGGTCAGTTCCGGCGACGAGATTGTCTATAAGCCTCTCTTCTTCACCTACGGCAAGGCAGTCATCGACATGGAAAGCTACATCAGGGACAACGAACTCATAACCCCTATGGGCGAGCCTGTCATAAAGCTCGGCGGTGAGATGACGGCGTTCTCGGTGAATGTCTCCCACAACATAGCCGTCTCCGCGTCCGTTTCGCCGGAATGCGCGTCATGGCTCAAGGCCGTGCCGACAAAGGCGATGGAGACCTCGACGCTTGAGTTCGTGGCCGAATACTTTGAAAGCAAGACCAACGACCCGAGGACGGGCAGCATCATACTCTCGAACCCGCTCTATGACTTTTCTACGAGAATCGCCGTGAGCCAGAGTCCTGTCGTCATCGGCGGAGGCGGAGATGACCCGTCAGCCGACAAGGGAATATCCGACGTCGCCGCGTTTATGGAATTTGTCCGCAGCGTGAATGCCGGAGCATCGACATCGCGCTGGGAAAACGCCGACGGAGAGGTCGTTCTCCTTTCGGACATCAGCCTTGAGGGCGTTGAATGGACTCCTATAGGAAGCGCTTCCGGTGAGGGTGCCGGCATTCCTGCGTACAGCCTTACCGTTCCGTTCTCCGGCAAGTTCAACGGTCAGGGACACAGTATCACTGGAATAAACTGGACCTGCGATATGTCAAAGAACTGTGTCTATGGCCTGTTCGGCGCGGCAAAGGATGCGGTGATTAAGAATGTTGTCGTCGGTGCCGAGGGCGATGCCATCACGCTTACCGGAACTCCGGACATCACCCCGTCAGTGGCGGGAATCATCGGATATGCCGAAGGCGTGACCGTCACGGGCATCACGAACAATGTAAGCATCATTCTTGAAGGCGAGTGTCCGCAGGCCATGCCTATGAGTCTCGCGGGCATCATCGGCAGCGGCTTTGATGTCACTGTCGGAGGCAAGGCCAAGGCCGATGCCGTGCGCAACAACGGTGACATTCTCGTCAAGTCCAAGGTCGCAAACGCGCAGGCCGGCGGAACGGGACTTCAGGTGGCCGGAATCATGGCTTATGTGAAGAACGGAAAGTCCAGCCAGTTCATTGGCTGCACGAACACCGCCCACCTCACCGGACCTAACGGACGCGCCGGCGGAATCCTCGCCTCAATCCAGGGCACCGAGAAGGCCGGCAATAAGGTGACTGTCAGCGGGTGTGCGAACTCCGGGCTCATCGAGGACAACTGGCTCGACTTCGAGGGCTATTCCAACGCCAAGCGAATGGGCGGGCTCATAGGCGGCTCCGAGGCTGCCGACGTGACCGTCGAGTCATGCCGCAACACGGGCAACGTGTTCTCTCACACCGGTTGCCGCTGCGGAGGCTTTGTCGGACACTTTAAGGGCGGCATCATAACCGGATGCTCCAACACGGGAATCATCCTCAGCCACATAACCCCTAAGAATGCGGACGGCTCGAAGGGCGACGGCCCGGGATGGGCAGCCGGCTACTGCAACGTCTCAATCACGGGCTGCACCCGCGGCGGAAAGGTCGGAGAATGGTCCGAGTTCAAGGATGCACCGGAGAATGCGCCTGATGCCACCATGGAAAACGCCTACGGCTACTGCAATTCACAGTTCTTCAAACCTGCTGAAAATCAATGATAAAAATGAAAAGAACATTAAACAATATGCTGCTCTCGTTCCTTGCCGCCGCGCTTGTCGCTTCCTGCGGCTTTGACGACAGCGAACTTAGGGGACGTCTTGATGAGATTGACGGGAGGATTGCCGCCCTGCAGTCAAGGATAGACGATGCTAACGGTCAGATTGAGTCCCTCGGGCTGCTCACTTCCGGAAACGTCGTGACCTCTGTGGAGAAGAACGGCGACGGAAGCTATGTCCTGACCTATCTTGACGCGAACAATGAGGAAAAGACGATGGTCGTGGCCGCCATGGACCAGATGATAAACGTTCCCGTGCTCGGTGTCCGCAAGGACGACAACGGACTCTACTGGTGGACGGTGACCGCGGACGGCACGACTTCGGACCTTCTTCTCGACGGAAAGCCTGTCCCCGTGGCCGGGAAGACCCCTGTGGTCTCGGTCGATGCGCAGGGCTACTGGACTGTTGACGGGGAACGGCTTCTCGACTCCGCCGGCAATGCAGTTGAGGCTTCAGACGGCAGCTCCGAGGTGTTCAGAGCCGTGGGCACGGACGCCGACGGCAACCTTTCGGTAACGCTCGGGAGCGGCACCACAGTCACGATTCCTGTCCAGAACGCCCTGAACCTCAAACTGTCCACGGCCGTGAGCCTTACTGTGGCGAACCTGTCCGCGCCCGTGACCTTCGGCTACGAGTTGAGCGGCACGGCAGCGGAGAGCGCCGTCGTCGCAATCGCCGCCGCCAATTCGGTGGAGGCCGCGCTCGATAAGGAGAAGAAAGAGGTCAGCGTAAGCTTTGGCAGGGACTTTCAGTCAGGTCATGTCATAGTCATGGCGACCGATCTCGACAAGGTGACGGTCCTTCGCCCCGTGTTCTTCGAGAAGGCCACGGAAACCGAGATAAGAATCAGCACGGCTGATGAGCTGATGCTCTTCGCGAAGAGGGTGAACTCCCAGGACGGCGCTGAGCAGATGAACGTGTTCATTGATAAGGATATAGATATGTCTTCCGTGACGGACTGGACACCGATTGGCAACGGAACATTCTCAGGCACCGCCGTAAGCGGCCCTGCGTTCAAGGGCACTTTCGACGGCGGGAACCACACGGTCAAGGGACTGAAGATAACTCTCGCATCCGATGCTGCCTCCGGAGCCGTATGCGGCCTGTTCGGAGTCATATCCAATGCCACGGTCAAGAATGTCATTGTTGATGAGACTTCTTCGCTGAATGTCTCTTCCGCAAAACTCAGTTGTGCCGGAGCTGTTGTCGGAGCCTCTTTCAATTCTTCCGTCGAGAACTGTGCGTCACACGCTGTCGCCCACCTTTCCGGAGGAGCTGAGAACATCCGCGAATGTCTTGGAGGTGTTGTCGGCTGTGCATACTCTAACGGCGAGAGTGTTTCGCAGGTTGTCCGCTGCACAAACTACGGGCGGATAACTTCCGTGAACACGACCAACACCAAGAACGGAGGCACGGCATTCTCGATAGGCGGCGTTGTCGGCTGGGCAGAGTCGTCGGCATCCGAGCCTCGTGCTCTTGTTGCGGATTGCGTCAACAGGGGCGCGATGGATGTTCAGGCATCACGCCACGGCGGAATTGTCGCCACGATGAACAAGAACGCGACCGTCTCCGGGTGCACGAACTACGCCGAGCTTCGCAACAGCGACACAAAGGCGACGAACACCCGTGTGGCCGGCATCGTTTCCGCGATGAATCTAAACACTTCCGCCATTAACTGCGTGAATAAGGGAAATGTCTTCTACACCGCCGCCAACACCACAAAGGGTTATGCCTCCGGTATCGTGGGACAGACCAACAATGGCAACAATATCATCGACGGCTGCACGAACTATGGCGCCGTGCGTTCGGATATGTTCAATTCGACGGATGCTGCGAAGAAGTTCATCGCAATCATCCTCGCGAACAACAATAATGTAGCGGGAGTGTCGATTGTGAACAATAAGGTGGGCGGAAAAATCGGCCCGTGGTCCGACGAATCATCCGTTGTCACGATAACTGCCGATAATTTTGCATCATACGTTCACTTCTATCCTAAGACAGCTCCTTCCCTCGTGAACAACAATGTCTTTGCCGGCGAACTTCCGACAAAGGGCATCGCGTCGGCTGATGACTTCGTGGCCTTCGCCGCCGCCGTCAATGCTGGCGAGTCTCTTGAAAAGTGGCAGGATGCCGCCGGAGGAATCAATCTTTTAGACGACATTGATATGTCTTCCGTAAATGACTGGACTCCGATAGGGAACGCGACTTTTGTGAACTCATCCAACAAACTGACCGTGACCGGGCCGATGTTCACCGGCAGGTTCAACGGTCAGGGCTACAAGATTCTCAATTTCAAGATGCACAGCACCGTTTCTTCGACGGGCGGCACTTTCGGACTGTTCGGCGTGATAGGCCCGGGTGCGGTTGTTGAGAACTTCTCCTTCGAGTCAAGCTGCTCGCTGCTTGTCGAGGCCTCCGGCGCCGCGTCTTCGCATGGAGTGATTGCCGGACTTGTGTATGACGGCACCGTGCGCGACGTGCACAGCTACGCTCCGATGACCTTCATGAGCAAGGGCGTGCCGGCAAAAAAGGCTCAGTTCATGGCTCTTGTAGGCTATGCCTTCACCGAGAATCATGAAATCGTCATCGACAGCGTTGACAACTTCGGAGAAATCGTGGCCGAGAACCTCGACGGCAATGCCGAGAGCGGGGCGAATGCGTTCCACATCGCCGGCATCCTCGGATTCGGCACCTCTACGGCCGACACTCAGCACTTCGTGACCGTGTCAGACTGTTCGAACAGCGGCAACATGACTTCAGCGACCTGTCGCACTTCCGGCATCTGCGCCGCCTGCAACCGCCGCACCAAGCTTGTGAACTGCATCAACAGGGGCAACCAGCTGAACAGCTGCCCGGGACCGGACAAGGGAAGAATCGGAAACATCGCCTGCAATGTCGCCAATGCCTCTTCTCTGAACGGCTGCATAAACTACGGGGACATCATCTCCACCACAAGCGCAAGGACAGCGGGAATCGCCAACCTTCCGAACAACTGCGAATGCGTGCGCTGCGCCAATTACGGCAATGTCCGGACAGATAGCCAGTACCGTGGACTTTTCTGGGCATATAACACGAGTGCGGCGACCTGGAGCAGCTGCATTGCCGGAGGCACTGTCGGAACATACAACGGCGGCGAAGGGGTAGTTGACGAATATACCGAGGAGACCAAGGCCAATTATCTCGGCAAGATAAAAACCACGCAGTCTGTGCTGAACGACATCACCTACCTCATAGGCACCAAGGAACCGGATCAGCCGGCGGAGTCCAACGCGAAGCTGAAGATTCTCTTCATCGGCAACAGCTTCACCAAGGATGCCGTGGAGCATCTTCCGGGTCTTCTCGCCGCGGCGGGCATAAAGGACATAAAGCTTTGGCATATGTATTACGGCGGGCGTCGCGTCTATGAGTACAACGACGGCTACACTTCCACCGCTGACTATCACTGCTACAGGTGCGAGAACGGCGCGACCACATGGACCGACGTCACGGGCAAGAGCCTCAGCGAGGTCGTGAAGAGCGACAAGTGGGACATCGTCACCATTCAGGAGCACACCGGACGGGCCGTGGCATGGGACTGGACCGCAAGCCAGAAAGCCGCGTTCGAGGGGCTTGTCTCGAAGGTGAAGGCCGACTGCCCGGAAAAGACTCCGGATTTCTATTTCATCATGTCCCAGGCATATCACGACATGAACAAGATTGCCACGGCAGACAGGGGACAGAAGAATTTCTCCACCACGGAAGAGATGTACAATGTCATTGTCTCGACGACGAAGAAGCTGATGGCCGACATCCCGTTCAAGGATGTCATCGCGACTGGCACATATCTCCAGAATCTCCGCTCTTCCGCCCTCAACAACAGTATGGCGCTCACGCGCGATGGTTACCACATGGACTACGGCATATCCCGTTACGGGGCCTCATGCATGATTTTTGAGAAACTCATATCCCCGTCATTCGACGGCATTAAGCTCGACGGCAACGCCTACCGCTACTACAATTCATCCACAACGTCCGGAAGTTATTCAACCCCTGTCACGGATGCGAACGCTCCGGTTGCCCTAAAGGCGGCAAGGGCTGCGCTGAAGAATCCGTATGAGGTGACGTCAATGGCAGAATAAAATTTGATACAATGAATGCAAAAAGTTTTTTAATCATCATCGCGTCGCTCGCGTGTCTCATCTCCTGCGGCGAGGGCGAACCCAAGTACGCCAACCGTGCGGAAATGATTGTGTCACAGATGCATGACCCGGCATCGAAATATGTCGTGGTGGCGTGCCACAGAGGAGACTGGCGCAACTATCCGGAGAACTCCATTCCGGCCATAGAGTCCATCATCCGTATGGGGTGCGACATCATGGAACTCGACCTCAAGATGACAAAGGACAGCGTCCTGGTTCTTTCTCATGACAGGACCATCGACCGCTGCACCACGGGGAAGGGACCGGTCAGCGACTACACTCTTGCCGAACTGAAGGAATTTCGCCTGAGGAGAGCGCACGGCGTGGCCACCGACTCGCTTCACATCTGCACCCTTCGCGAGGCGCTTGAATGCTGTAAGGACAGAATCTGCGTCAATGTCGATCAGGGCTACGAGTACTACGACCAGGTGCTCGCCGTCACCGAGGAACTCGGAGTGACGGACCAGATTCTCATCAAGGGCAAGAAGCCGGTTGCGGCCGTGGCGGAGAAGATGGCCTCTCATGAGCACAACATGATGTATATGCCGATTATCGACATCCAGAAGGAGCAGGGACGGCAGCTGTTCAACGAGTACATGGAGACAGGGACTGTTCCGCTTGCCTACGAGGTCTGCTGGAAGAAGCTCACCCCGGAGGTCGAGGACTGCTTCAAGAAGATTGTCGATTCGGGGTCTAAGCTTTGGGTGAATACAATCTGGGGCAGCCTCTGCGGCTATCTCGACGACGACAAGGCTTTCGAGTGCGGCGACCCGGCATCCGTCTATGACAAGGTGATAGGCTTCGGCGCGACCCTCATCCAGACCGACCGTCCTGAACTGCTTCTGGGCTATCTCCGCAGCCGCGGCCTTCACGACTGAGAGGAGCGTGCGGACATCGTTCTGCAGTGATATTCATAAGATTGCGGGTGAACAAAGCAATTTTTGTCACCCGCAATCTTTTTTTATTTCCGACGGTTCTATTTCATTATTGATTCGACCCACTGGGCATCAACCCTTACGAAGCCTTCGCCCGGACGCACGGAAGGGTTGCGCTCAATGATGCCGGCACAGTCCTCATAGACATTCCAGCCGACCTTGAGCCCGACCATCTGTCCCCGCGATGCGTAGCTGAGTATGATGCTGCGGCCGTCTCCCTCTCCCTCGACGCGGTAGAAATGGAATGCGGCGGCGCTGATTTCCTCGTTGCGCTGCTTGTCCTCAAGCTTAGTCTCCTTGCCTGCCCCTGCGGTCATCTCCCTCTTGGTCACCCATTTGCAGAGTTCCAGAACGACGTCGTCCAGCCCGGCGTCGAAGATGAGCACCTTCTCCATCAGCTCGCCCATGTCGCGGACAAGCCTGAGCGTATAGCCGCCCATGGCCCGCGTGTGGTTCGTGATGGCCTGCATCTGCGTCTCGGAGATTTTTCCGTCCGGCACGAGCCAGAGCATCAGTTTCTTCTGCGGGTCGTGGTAGAGCGTCTCGTATCGCGCCAGATTGACCGTCCCGCAGTGCGGACACTCCCAAAGGAACAGTGACCCGTTCCGAACCTTCTCCTTGAGCTCCGGCTCCTCCGCCGTGTTTATGCTCCTATAGACCGTTATCTCGGTCGTCCGCCCGCACTTGGAGCAGACCCCGTTCGCCTGTGCTGTAAGTGACATACCTTTTCTATCAGTTATTTTATTTTTGCTTCCGTATTCTCCCCAATCTCCCAGTGTCCTGTCTTTGACGGCCCGACCCATTTTATCCCCATGGTTTTAATGTCTCTTTTTATCGTAATTATTGAAACATTAAAGTGTGTTGATAACTCCTCGACACTTGCGTAAGGATTGTCTGAAATATAATTTGCAACTTGTCTCTGACGTTCAGATGACTTTCGTGAGGTTGCCCCAATATGTTTATTTTGAGTATCATTTTGAGTATCATTTTGAGTATCATTTTGAGTATCATTTTGAGTATCATTTTGAGTATCATTTTGAGTGACATCCTTGTAAGACATCCGTCTGAACGTCACGACGACAGTCGCCTCGCGAATCGTGAACTCAGGCTCCGGGACATTCTGCTCACGGCATAAATCCACCATACGCTTAACTCCTGAACCCCAATTTTCAAGGTAGTTTGAGAGATACAAGACTCTGGCTATCTTGAAATTACGCGGATATGACTCGTGCTTCGACTTTATTGACTCCGTCGTCAGCGGTGCGGGCAATTTCCCGGGACTGACGATTTCAACCCTGTCATCATATATCGCCAGACTCGTAGTCGCACAGTAGTTATCGTATGCCCTGTGACACAAAGCGTTGGTCAGAGCCTCGCGCAGAGCCTCCATCGGAACTTCAAGGTGCTCTTCGCGCAGCAGCCCGACAATCTTACCGCTGAGGTTAAGGTGCTTGAAGCAGAAATCCATGCCTGAATCCAGCAGTTCAAAGAAGTTGCCGCTCAGCCTTCGTTCATCGATGAACTCATTCTTGTCGAGTCCTCTGAAACGCGCCATCCGAAGCATCAGCTGAGGGAAATTATCTTCAACATCCTTTCCGAAAAGCACGACCCCCGCATTGGTAACTCCCTCCCCGTTGAGAAGCTTGAACTTGCTGAGGACTGTTCGTATGTCCAAACCCTCGGCCGAGATGTTGATTCTTCCGCCAATCACTCCTCCGCGCACGGCATTGCGTATCATGTTCTCGTCAAGGTCGTCAATCGTAACGCCCGGCGCAGTCTGTGAGTCCCAAGCAAAGAAGCGTGGATTGCTCTCTTTCAGCCGCTCCTCGAACATATCGCGCGGCATTATCCGTGTCGTGCTCTCGACTTTGTAATACGGCCTTCCGTTGTATGTGTAAGGTACCATCCCGTATTCCCATCCTTCAAAATGAATGGCAATGGTTTGATTGCCAGGATGTTCCGGAATGTCAATGTATTCGACCTTTATGTCTATCGTTGGCAGAAGTCCGTTCAACGCCTGAGCGATTTCTCTTCGCGTATTGTCCGTAACCTCCTGCCCTACGATTCTCAGCGACTTTGGTGTCACTCCAAAAATCAGCCATCCACCGTCGGTATTCAAAAATGCACAGGCCGAGTGCATCCCGTCCTTCAATTCTCCCGTACTCTTCTTGAGTTCAAGCGTCCGTGTCTCATCCCCTTCGATGATTTTTCTAATCTCCTCAATCGTCATAAAACTCAAATGTCATCGTCATTTTTTTGCTCCGGGTCGATAGATTTATATGTCGTTTTTATCGTCTCGTTATAATCACTCATTTATACCCAAAGCATCCTTGATTGTATTGATTATCTCAAGTTGTTCTTCGTCGCAATCGGGGATACAAAACATGATTTTATTTATTTCGGGGTTTACGACAAATAGACCGACGCATATGTGGGTTAGTCCGCCTTGCGTCTTGCACCTGTAGTTGATAACAGCTTGCCAACCGATATATTCAACTTTGTGATTATTGTATAGGTTTACAATCTCCGTTTTTGCGTCACTGATTTTGTCATTGGTTTCAATTATCTGCTTTTCGACTTTTTCTTTCTTTTCTTTAGCCTTGTTATATTGACGTGTCCAGTATGAGCTGCAATAAGGGTATGGGGCATAAGTGTCGATATCATCTTCGGCTCTTTCCAAATCCCATTGTGACGCAGTTAGTTCCTTGTTCCATTTGATGATGTTCTCGGCCTTCTTGCGAACAGTTGCATTCATGAATACTGTTGAGTAGGCACTGTCTATTTGGCAGGAGTTTACTTCGTAACTATCATAATCATACAATATGGTTTTCATATATTGACTGACTAAATCAAGAACCTTGTCTTCTTTTGACTTGCAGGATGAAAATAGAAATGCTGCGATTACGGTAATGCAGACGGATGATAATAAACGTTTCATATTTAAGAGTTTATATGGTTATATATTTAGACAAATGTAGGAAATAAATGTAAAAGAAACAATAAGTTACTGTCCCAGTACCCCGAGGTCTATCTTGAAGATAGAGGGAGTTTCGTTTGACCGGATTTGTTCATTTTGGAGAAACATGAGCATATATATCGGGACATAGCAGATTTTTCCTGCGGTGCGGATGTTTTCGTTGCAGAACACATATGCCCTGTCTATGTCATAGTCCGGATTTGACATGACGTTCGACAGCGCGTTGTGGCGGTCATAGTCCTTGCCCGATTTTATTTCTATCGGGACGGTCTTTCCGTTCTCTTCGATGACGAAGTCCAGTTCACCGGATTTCTTGTTGTTGTAGTAATAGAGCGGGAATCCGTGGGCGGTCAGTTCCTGGGCGGCGAGGTTTTCAAAAATTGCCCCGAAATTCATATCCAGCTCTCCTGAAAGAATCTTGGCCTGTATCCCCTGCGCATACTGGCAGGCAAGCAGCCCGACGTCGTTTTGGAACAACTTGAACAGATTTCTGTTCTTCGAGAGTACCAGCGGCACCTTCACCTCCGACACATTGAATGTGGGAAGGGCCACGCCCGCGTTGCTGAGCCAGAGAAAGCCGGGCCACATCCGGTCGAACTTCTTTCCCTCATTGAGGTTTTTGAGAATGAACCTCTTGTTCTTGGCGTTCAATTCGGAAGGAATCAGGTCGAAGATGTCGTTTATGAGGAAACGGCTGTCCTTGTCATATTGAGTTATGTCCTCGCGGTATAGTCTTATAATGTCATGTTGTTCCGCCGTAACTCTTTGAAGGTCATTGGTGTCGAGATAGCGTTGAACCACGGCCGGCATACCTCCTACTATGAGGTAAAGCTTTGTCAGTTCCAGCATTTTCTCATGTACGAAATTGTCCGCCGGCTCCATCTTTGCGAAATTCTCCCGCAGTCTTTCGATTATATTCGGATTTACGCCTACTGCTGACACAAATTCTTCAAAATCAAGGGGATACATATCATGTATTGACATATATCCGACGGGGACGGAACGTATTCCCTTCATCTCCGTTCCGAGCAAAGAGCCGCTGAGTACATAGCGGTATGTCCCGTCTTCCACAAGAAACTTAATCCATGTGACAATTTCCGGGCAATGCTGAACTTCGTCGAAGAACACGAGCGTTTTTCCCGGAACAAGCGGCCTGTCGGCAAGAGACGAGAGCCTGAAAAGTATGTCGGACACATTCTTCGCTCCGTTGAACAGGCTGACGGCCTCCTGATTCTTGTAGAAATTGATTTCGACAAAGACTTCAAAATCCCTGTTCCCGATGTGTCTGATGGAATATGTCTTGCCGATTTGCCGTGCTCCCGTAATCAGCAGGGCTTTCCTGTCATTGGCAAAAAAGTCGTGAAGAAATCCGTATATCTTTCTTGAAATCATGGCGCGTTCCGATTTTCCAACGCAAAAATAGGGTAATTATTCCGATTTTCCAACTTTTTTTCCAGTATGAAATTGCCTGTTTTTGTCCGCTTTTCCGGGAAATTTTCCAAGATTTGCACCGGACGCGAAAGTATCCTTGGGTCCGTCAGAACATATTGATGCTGAGGACTGGGCCGATGTAGAATTTCGGGACATCGGGGATGCCGAGAGCCTTGCCGACTGTGGCGAGGCCATTCCAGTCGGGAGCGCCGTTGAAGTTCACGCTGACGCCGAGGGTGCAGGGGATTGTGAGCCAGAGGATGCACTGGATGTCGAGCGAGAGGTCGAATCCGTAGGTCATCAGGCTGCCCGTGCCCTTGCCAAGGCCGAGGGCGGCGTTGCTGAAGAGGGTGCAGTCGAAGTGCGGGGTGAGCAGCAGGCGGCGGATGTAGATGCAGCTCCATAGGAGGGAGCGGTCACCGACGTAGATGGGAATGGCATAGTCGGCCGTGAACTTGGCGAGGTTTTCGGTGCGCTGGACGAGGGCGGAGCGAAGCGACGCCGCAGGGATGCCGCGCGGGAGGATGCCCGTGGCCGAGGTGCTGAAAGGTGCGCTTGTGTAGAGCCTGCCCTTCTCTCGGGTCGGCATCTGACCCTGCCACAGCCCCGTGAGCTTGAGTCCCTGTTCTGGGGTGAAGCCGGGGAAGTAGCCGTAGGCGTAGCCGAAGGCGGCGGGGGAGTACCAGTGGGTCATGCCGAGCGGGTAGCTCAGTCCCGCCTGAATGCCTCCGCCCCAGCGCGGGAACACGCCCGAGTTGTTCACCGGAAGAATCCCGTAGAGGCTCACCGAGGCCGTGAGGTTCTGCGCGGGCAGGTTCTTGAACGACTTCATCTTCCGGTCGAACACCCACAGCTTCGAGAGGCCTTCTGGTGTGGCGGAGCCGCTGCCCGTGCCCGAACTCAATCCGCTGCCGCCGTAGCTGCCATCGGGAATGCCTGCGGCGCGGAAGATGAGGGCGTTCGCGTCCCTGCGATCGTTGCTGATGTAGTAGCTCACGCGCGGGGTGAAGCCTCTGCTCCATCCTCCTGAGGAGAACTTGAACGGGATGTATGCGCTGACGCTTCCGGAGATGTTGGGAACCGACGGATGCGCCTCCGAACGGGTCTCAATCGAATAATAGCCGCCGTCCATCTCCCTGAGAATCAGGCTGCTCTGCCGCGCTGCCCTGTCGTTGAAGTCGAGGCTTAGCTCAAAGACGGGATATAGCCCCGTGTATTTGAGGTTGAGGTGTGCGGAGTGCCTCCAGCGTGCCTTGTCGTAGGGATCCTTGTGCGCTGAATATCCCACGATGCCGGAGAATGTGCCGAGCTGGTTCTGGAGCACTGCCGTCGCTCCGAGGTTCACATAGTCGAATATGTTGTCCCCCAAATCATTGGCATTCATCAGCACCGGAATGTTGGCATAGAACGGAGCCCACGAGTGCACACGGAACATCTGCGGCACCTTGCGGTAGCGCCGCGGCGCGGACAGCGTCATCGTGTCCGCACGGGCGGCCTCGGTCTCAAGCAGCTCCGCATTTCCGTAAATCTTTTCGGCCCTGCGCCTTGCCTGCTCCGAGAGCTTGTCTGCAATCGGCCAGCTGTAGCGCTCGTTCCAGTCCGTCTCCTTGTCAAAAAGTTCAGCGGCGGACGTGCGGAAGATCATCTTTCCCTTGATTGTCTGAGATGAGTAGTAGAGCCAGCGGCCGTCCGCATCAAACTGATAGTCAGAGGCTCCGTATCTCGTGGATGTCAGCTGCCTCAGGGTTCCGTCCGCCGGGTCGAGGCTGTAGAGCTCGTTCACTCCCGTCCTGTCGCAGGTGAACAGCAGGACTGACTGCCCTGCATTGTCTGATGTCCCCGATTGATGGCCGGTGCCTGAACCCCCGACATAGCCTTGGAGATTTTTTATCTGCACGGGCCGCGGCGCGAGAGTCATGACCCAGCGATATTCGTCTTCCGCCACTTCATAATGAAACTCATTCGGACTTCCGAGCGCTCCTGCAAGGTTGTGGCGGTGGTCGGGAGCGACGTCGAGGCGATATATCCCGAAGCCGCCCTTCGATATTCCCGAAACATAAATATCCCTTCCGCACCACGCCGCCTCGACGATTTGCAGCGAATCCGGAGCGTCGAACGACATCTCCCTCTTCCCGTTGCCGGCATTTATGAACGTCAGCCTCGAACCTCCCTCCGGCCGCGTTTCGACAGTCGCGACGTGCGCATATTTTTCCGAAGGCACGGGATTATATAACCATCCCTTGCGGGTCAGGCTTTTCGATGCCCTTCCGTCTGTCCGTATATTCCGTATCAGCGAAGTGTATTTCAGCGTCCAGCGTGCATCGGGCACGGACTCGCTCCAATAAATCCGTCCCGTCACGGGCGAATGCTTCAGCGCCCCCGCGTAACTTCCGAAATGCGTGATGAACTTTTCCGCAAACATATCTTTAGGTATAGATTCTCTTTCCGTGGACACCCCGTCATCAACATCGTTTCCGGATGTATCCGAATCCGCCGGAAGTTTAATTTGAACTAATTGATAATTGTCTGTATATCCGTGTTTTACGGCAAAAAGCTCATCCCCGGCAATCAGCAGGCTCTCATAGTCGGCAGGTTTCTTCGGAGTCCGCGTCACCTGCTCCATCGGCATATAAGGCCGTCTCTTCTCCGCATCTGCCCTCCACACCGCCGTCACGCTGTCCCGCACCGCCGGAAACGAGTTCACGAGATCCTTCCCAGTTGTCCGCTTCGCGACCACCTCGCGAACGTCAAGCCGCAGCGGATGGCGGGAGGCATAGTCCAGATAGTCGGCGATGTAGTCGTCCCTGTCGTACATCCAGCGCAGCCCTCCGTAGGTCAGGTAGCCGAGCGCATACCAGTCCGGGGTGTATTTCCGCTGCGAGCCGAAGCGCCACTGGTCCCAGTCCCGCAGATCGCCCTGGTCGAAGCAGACCATGTAGTAGTTCAGGAAATCGGCCTTGCGTCCCCGTCCCGAGCGTGTCAGTTCCGTCTCCGCGCAGACCGCGTCGCCCTCCAGAAACGAATTTTCGGTGTACAGCCCGGCCGTGAGCCCGTTCCACATCTCACCGAAGAACCAGCCGAACGGCCTCTGCGCATGGCTCAGCCCGAACTGCATCTGGCTTATGTGCCGCGACTCATGCACCGCCAGCTGCGCCGCCCACGGAGTCGCCTCCGCGCCATAGACCTGCGGCAGCGTGTAGGCGTCCATCCTTTTCGGCGCCCATGCCACTGAACCGTTTGAAACTGAGTTGTATGCGTGCAGCACCACCGGCATCTTCCCCCGTATGCATTCCCCAGGCAGGTAGCCGCTCGTCAGCCCCACAGGTTTCCTGAACCGCTCCATCTCGCGGGCATAGACCCGTGCGAGGGAGTCAAGCCCGCGCGGGTAGATGATGCGGTAGTTCTCGCTCTCGATGCTGTACCACCTCCTGCATCCGGGGTCATCCCCGGCCGTGAAGAACTGCGCCCGCGCCGCCGCCGGCAGGAGCAGCAGGGCAGCGGCGACGGCAATGCCGAATCTGTATAATCGCTTCATCTTTTTCATTCTCAAATCCAACCCCACAAAGTTATCGTTTTCTCGCGGCAATTCCCAAAATCGGCGTGTTTTTCGGAATTGCATTCCAAGAAATGGCGTGATTTTCGGAATTTGTCTTTGCGTAAGACAAATCATTTGTTGCGGGAATTGAGCAAAAATTGTCATAGATTTGAGTAAAAATTCATATCAAATTGAGTAAATTTTTGATGACTTTTGAGTAAAAATTGTTTTACTTTTGAACATTTTGTCATATCTTTGTTGCATAAAATCAGTGAATTATGTACAGAAGACGGCAATATGACGAATTGAAATCAAGGATTTTAGAGCCTCGAAATAAAATTCAGGTTGTTTCCGGCCCACGCCAAGTCGGGAAATCTACGATGATAAAACAGATACTTAAAGAGACCGACATTCCAAGTATGTTCGTTTCCGCTGACGGTGCGGAAAAAGAGAATGCTGATTGGATTAGTGATGTCTGGGAAACAGTTCGTGCGAGAATGCGGATAGGTAATCTTAAGGAGTTTGTCCTTGCCATTGATGAGATTCATAAGCTTGACAATTGGAGCGAGGAGGTGAAGAGGCAGTGGGATACCGACACGTTTGATGACATCAATATAAAGGTCATAATTTCAGGCTCGTCGAGGCTGCTTCTGAAGGCGGGCCTCACAGAGTCTCTTGCAGGTCGGTTTGAACTCATCCGGATGCCTCATTGGAGTTACATTGAAATGAATGAGGCATTCGGATTGGATGTCGACCGCTATGTCTGGTTCGGGGGCTATCCGGGCAGTGTAAAGTTCATGGAGAATGAACCGCGTTGGCGAAGATACATTAAGGACAGTATTGTGGGACCCGCAATGGAGAAGGATATTCTTTCGACCGCTGTAATCTACAAACCGGAGTTGATGAGGCGGTTGTTTGAACTCGGCTGCACCTATTCCGGAGAGGAAATCTCTCTGACAAAGATTCTCGGACAATTGCAGGATGCCGGAAATGTCACGACATTGGCTAATTATTTGGAGATTCTGTCCGAGGCTCACCTCCTTTGCGGGTTGCAGAAATATGCTTTCGACAATGCGCGGAAATACAATTCGATTCCTAAAATGATGGTTTTCAACACTGCGCTTTTGAGTGCCTTGTCCGGTTCATCCTATCAAAAGACATATACGGAGCCGAAATTGTGGGGGCGTTGGGTGGAGAGTGCAGTCGGTGCGCACTTGCTTAGCGCTGCGGATGAATTTGACTACGAACTTTATTATTGGAGGCAAAAGGATGAAGAGGTGGATTTTATCGTTGGGAGCGGTCGTCAGTGCGTCGCGATAGAGGTTAAAAGCGGCAGGCGTTCGATGAATTCGGGCTTGTCCGTTTTCGCGGATGGTTTTCACCCTGTTCACTCCCTTGTCGTCGGCACCGGAGGCGTGCCTTTGGAGGAATTCCTTTCTTGGAGTCTGCAAAACTTGTTTGATTGAAGTGTTTTTGGATGTTTTGTGAGGCTGGAGAAGAATTTCATAGAAAACTGCTGCTGATTTTTGCTTATTCGGAGAATCGTCCGTAACTTTGCAACCCGTTGGCACTGTGGAATGTGCCGGCGGATTTTTTGTAAATGAATGTCCTCTCCCTTGTGAACGGGGCGGCATTCCGGTCCGGGGAAGTGCCGGGCGCAAAATAAAAGAAACAAACAACCTTTATAATTTCAATACTATGTTCACAAAACATTCTATGCCTCAGCATTATGAGGCACCTCTGGTGTGTATGTACCAGATTTCAGCCGAATCCGGCTTCGCGACGAGCCTCGGGGCCAAGTCAATCAATCAGTGGGTCGAGGAAGATGACCAGAACGCCCTCAGTTTCTAACCCTCAAATCCTTAAAGCTATGAGAAAGTCATTTGTCTATGCGGCGGGTTTGATCTGCCTCGCCCTCTCTATCACCAACTGTCAGAAAGAGCCTGTGGATCAGGCAACTCCGGCATCAGAACCTAATTTTGAACTTTTCGCCCTGCCTGTCACCACCAAGACGGCCAACGACGGCCTTGACACCAAATGGGTCGCGAAGGACGCAATCAATGTCTTCCACGCCGAAGCCGGCACACAGACATACACCAGCGACGGCCAGTTCACCGTCAAGAACACCGAGACCGGAAGTTTTGACGGAACGGTTTCCGGGACATTGGACGCAGACAAGTCCTACGACTGGTATGCGTTCTATCCGTACAGCAGTTACAATAAGACGCCAGCTGGCGTGTCTCAGAGCACTTTTGGATATACCACTATAGGCGGAGTATCGCAGACTCAGACGGGCAACGACAGCCGTGCGCATCTTGCCGGCGAGTCTTGTCCTCTCTACGGCATATCCAAGAATGTCCCTTCTGACAAGGCCCCGTCCATCGCGATGAATCACCTGACATCCGTCATCAAGGTCTCTGTCACCAACAACAGCGGCGAGAATCTGACTGTCAGCAGCGTTTCATTCACCGGAACAACCGACATCGTCGGAACATATTACATCAATTTCGCCGCTTCCCCTGTAGCCTATAAGTCAAGCGGAGACAAATATGTTTCTTCAACCGCTTCCCTCACTGTTTCCAACGGCGAAGTCCTCGCAAACGGTTCATCAGCAGATTTCTGCATCGCCATCAAACCGTTCACAGCCAAGAGCGGCTCCACCCTCAAACTCGCCGTCAACGGCTACGAAAAGACCGTCACCCTCGACAATGACATCACCTTCACCGCCGGCCACATCAAGCCGCTGAATTTTAACTACGACACATCTTCAAGGACTGCGACATTTAATTTCGCAGATCCGGCGAGCCTTGGATTGACGAAACCCGCTTCTGGGAGTGGAGCAGAAATAACCGAGTCAATAATAAATGGGGGTGTTACTTTATCAGAAACCGATGGAAGTACAAAAACTCGCTTATGGAATAAAAGTGGCACCTGTGAACTGCGTTCTTATAATGGTGGTACATTGTCTTTTTCAGTGGAGAAAGGATATGTTATAAAAACTATAACTTTTGCAGGAAATTCAATAAAAGCAGCGACTGCAGATGTTGGAGAGTATGATAATGGTACATGGCTCGGAGAAAGTTCATCTGTCACTTTCTCGATAGGCAAAGACGGGCTACAAATAAATTCTGTAATTATTGTGTATGAAAAAGGCATAGTTTTACCATCTCTTACAAAACCAGTAATCACTGCAGATGTGAACTCTGCGAAAGACGGAATTGATGTGGTTTGGAGTGATGTTGAGAATGCAATGAAATATGTTGTTTCATGCACCGGACAAGAAAATGTCGAGGTCGATGCCGGTGTTGAAATCGCATCTTTTGCAGGTCTCACAGTAGGTCAGGAATACACGGTTACTGTAACGGCAACGGCTGACGGCTACAAATCTGCCACCTCAGATGAGGCAAAGGTTACAATTCCAGACCCTCGCACACCGCTTGCGACACCGGTGGTAATAGCTTTGCTGGAAAACATTAACTCAATTGCCGCAATGTGGGATGCTGTTGATGGTGCAAAGGATTATACCGTAACTTGCGGCGAGCAGACATTTACAACGGCGGAAACGGAATATACCTTTACCAATCTCGCCTACTCAACGGAATACACCGTTTCTGTAATCGCCAATCCTTCCGACGAGACTGTCAACACCAAATCCGCCGCCGGTAAATCCGAAACCGTCAAAACCGGAGCCAATCCCGATTCAGAAGAAATCTTGACAACAGAACTGACGAACGCAAATATTGTTGCCGCAGGAACGGGTTCAGATGGTTACAAAGATTGGTCTTTTACCGACGGGAATGGATACATATACAACGCGAAGTGTATAAAGAACTATCATAGCAAGGCCACTTCTTCGTATCACTATATTCAGATAAAAAAAGATGCTGGATACTGTATTGAGTTGCCGCAAATGCCCGGGTTGATCAAATCTATAGAAATGACAGTCTCTTCTGCAAACAAGCCGATGGATGGTGGTGGAAACACGTCTTCCCTTGGATTTGGCACGACTAATCAATATTCTGAAGCGGTGGCGACAGGAAAAGATGAAAAGTCTATCATTATTGAAGTTCCTGAAGAAAAACAATCAAACAAAGGATATATAACATCAGATGGCGCGGTGCGTATTTGGGATATTAAGATATCGTATTACTCAAAATAATGATTTCATATGAAGGACAACTCCCCAAATAAGTACACCGCATTGTGGCAATCCCTCTGCCAAAACATCGTCCTCGCCGTGCAATCTGGCGGAGATGAGTTCCCGCTCTCGCAGGATGATTTGGAACAAGGTGGCGGAGACAGACAGAGCTATACATTTCGTTTGGAGTTTGTCGATGGAATGATGCCAAGGCGTTCTGGCACTGCCGTCGGGCGCGACTTGCAGAAAATCCTTCATCATTCTTCTGAATTTCAGAGAGCTGCTAAAGGCAAGACTGTGATAATTCGCCTGGATTCAGATTTTAAACTGATAATCAAAGTAGAATAATCTCTTCTTTGGCAACAGACTCTGTAATTTTATGTACCATCCCCGCCCAGTCCAACGCTCCGGGCGGGGATTCTGTCTTGGCGGTGCTGCCTATTCCATATTTGAGAGTATATGTCTGACGGTATCTATAAATGTTTCCACCATCGGATAGAGCTCATTTACGGTTTGTTCCGTGTGGTTTATGAAGTCTTCATAATCACCGGAGCTCCTTTTGCTGAAGAGCACTGAGTAGAAATGTCCGAGTTCGGGTGGAATCTTGCCGGTCAAGACAAAATGCTTGCCCAACATCTGTCTTACTCCGTCGTGAGATTTTGTCTCAATGCCATTTGCGACGAGAAGAGCGGATGCCGCATAATAGCAGGCATAGTACAATCTGTTTACGGCAGTGTTATAATATCCGTTGTCTCTATGGTCTTTGACTTCATTAAGTGTGCTGACGGCATTCTCAATGCGATAGGCAACAATGGCTTTTCTTTGTTCTTCTGTCATAAGGCTATTGCATCTTGAGTTACATTCTCATAAAATGGGGAGACGATTCTTCCCCAGTCCTTTTTTGTGAAAAAGATGGTGTTTATAAGGACTCCGCTGCTGAGCTCGATTTTATAAAGCGGGGCAGTGATTCTCATTTCGTCTTCCAATGAGATGTTATTTTTGTCGATGACAACTAGAATGTCTATGTCAGAATCTTTCTTTGCTTCTCCGCGCGCTTCAGAGCCATAGAGGTATACAGAAACGTCACTTCCAAGAGAAGAGACTGCTTGGCGTATGGCATCCGTGATTTTTTTTCTGTACATAATCTCCAGTTTTTCACAAAATTATGAAATAAAAACTACAAAGCAATACTTTTCCAAAAATATGCTCATGAGTCACGCAATACCGCTCCGGGCGGGGATTTTTCTGTGACGGCATTGTCAGTTCTCTTCAAATCCAAGTTCCGGATTTTGCTCCGCAATCATCTTTTTCGTGTTAGTTGAACTAACGACCGTTCTACCGGTCTGTTTTTCAAATGCTTCTTTTGCAACACGAGCAACGGAGCCTCCGCGATCTGCGACATGTGCATGCTCTGACATGGACTGAGGATGCTCTTCTTTTGTGATGTTTGATGTTGTCAATTCGGCAAGCATATTCATTTTGCGGAATGTCTCTTGCCGTCTGTTGAAACAAATTGGTGGGGGGACAAATTGTCCCCCTCACGAAATCGTCAAGGTCTTCATCCCGTTTCCTGAGTTTTTTGAAATATTCAGATGGATTTGTGTTGTCTGTCAGAGCCTTGATTACATCATTTATACAGAAATACCACTTTTCTTCATTGGCATTCCAAATTGATCTGATGACATTTTTCTCAAACAATTTCAAATCTTGGTAGTCGTCCATTGCGATAATCTATTTAGACAAATATAGCATAAATTCTTCGTGGAGCAACCAACTTCTTTCTTCTTAATGCTAGAACATTGAATGTATCTACCTATATGACACAAGTCTCCGTGGGACGGGAATTTTATACACGCCGTCTGTTCTGGTGATGAGCAGAGGTCCGGCGACTTTAGCCCCCAATTTGTCCGTGAGTTTTTTCTTGATTCTGGACACGTTGGCCCTGTTTTGTTTATAGAACAGCAGCCGCAATTCTGCGGACCCCCTCAAGACGCTTGAGGAAAGACTTGTCCTGTCGCGCTGTCTGTATGTCATACTCTGCCTGAAGGCCTGTCAGGATATGCGCCGGTATTCCAAGTGCAGCCTCGCAGAGCAGCGCGAACTTTATGTTGACGGAGCGCTTGCCGTTAACTATGTCGTTGAGAACGGTGTAGGACACGCCCATATCCGCCGCAAGCTGTTTCTGGGAGATGTGCCTGCATTCGATTTCTTCTTTCAACAGTTCTCCCGGATGCGTCGGTTCGAATGGCTTTAGATTGTTTGCGACCATATTTGTATCCATATTCTCTAATTGTCTCATAATGTCTTTATTTATAATGATTTGATAACTCTATGATTTGGTGTATCGTTATCGCTTGCAAATGTAATTCTTTTTCAGAAAATCCGCAAATTTGCGGATTTTCTTTTGCGCAATAATCTGATTAACCAACAACGCGACAGCGGTACGACTATACCCCTATCGCGTTGTAAATCCTTCTGGGCTTACGGCAACCAGACTTGTTTTATGCAAAGATGGGACAAAAATTCTGAACTCACAAGCCTATTGCAACGAAAGTTCATTCCTTTTCCAGCATTGATTCCCATAATCCATGACTCGACAGTCATAAAAGTTCTGTTGCTAAAACACTGAATGTGAATGAGGTATCACAATCCTTCCCGGAAAGAAATTTCTGAATCCGCATTTTTCGTTTTTCTAAAAACGATTTTTGCCGCATTTTTCGTTTTTCTAAAAACGATTTTATATATTTGTCATCTCAAAACAGATGAGTATGGAACTTTTGGATATTCGCCCGATTGTAGAATTTTATCATAGCAAGTTGTCACAGACCAGTTTGGGATTTAAGCGTTATTTGTATGGGCAAATTAACTGGGAGGCACGTGTCATCGGTATTCGTGGCGAGCGAGGGGTAGGCAAGACAACTATGTTGCTTCAGCGGATTAAGGAGAAATATGCCAACCCGGACGAGACGATATACATCTCGTTAGACCACTTCTGGTTTAAGAGTTATACGCTTCAGGATCTGGTGGCATTCCTTTATAGTCGTGGAATCAGCGAGTTTTATATTGACGAGGTGCACAAATACGAAGACTGGAGCATAATTCTCAAGAACCTATATGACCAATATTCCGACCTTCGTATTGTATATACAGGGTCATCGATGCTTGAAATTGATAACTCTCTTGTCGATATGTCTCGTCGGCAGACACCATATGTGCTTAAAGGGATGTCTTTCAGAGAATTTCTTGAATATGACGGCGTTTGCCAAATCAAGGCTGTAGGATTGAAAGACCTGCTTGCAAGGCATTGCGAAATCGCGCTTGGCATATCTTCTGAACTACGGATTCTCAAGGAGTTTGATAAATACCTTCATTATGGTGTGTATCCGTTCTTCCGTGATGCCGGGCAAGATTTTCTTACTGTTCTGCAGAATGTAGTAAGACTTGTCGTCGAAAGTGACCTTCCGGCTGTGACGAAGGTTTCGTATCCGACGATAGATAAGTGCAAGAAGCTTTTTATGATTATTGCCGAAAATGTACCGCTCCAGCCCAATGTCGAAAAGCTCGCATCGTCGATGGGAACGACCCGCAACACTCTTCTCTCGCTATTGTATAAACTGGACGAAGCGGAAATACTGGAGCTGCTTACGGTCGAACTAAAGAATTATAAAAGACTTGTAAATCCCGAGAAGATATATCTGGGCAATACGAATCTTATGTATGCCTTTTCGTCTCAGATAAATGTGGGCACCATGCGTGAGACTTTTTTCATAAACCAGCTTTCCGCCGGGCATGATGTCCAGATGCCGAAAAAGGGTGATTTCCTTATTGATGGTCACTATCTTTTCGAGATAGGAGGTGAGTCGAAGGACTTTGAGCAGATTGCTGATGTCCCGGATAGTTATCTCGGAATTGACGGCATTGAGACCGGATATGGAAACAGAATCCCTCTGTGGATGTTCGGACTTCTGTATTGATTTGCCGATTAGGTTTGCTAAATTTGTAGAAAATATGCTTCCGGAAATATGCGTTAGGGGTCGCTGTGCGTCGTGCCGGAAGGAAATGGAATGTCGAGATGAATCGTTTTGTCGGAAATGTACTGGGAATCAGTGTTTTGGCGGTCGTGGTCGCTGCGGGCTGCTGTGGACGTGGCGGGAAAAAGGCCGGTGAGGCGCCGGGGGAGGTGCGTGCCTTCCCGCAGGTGAGCGTGCCGGCGATGATGGAAAGTCCGGAGGAGAGGGCGGAATATGCCGCGCTGCATTACTTCGACCCGTTCACGAAGCCAGAGGAGTCGGCTGCAGGGGGCGCCTCGGGGGCTGACGGCAGGATGACGAGTGGGAGATCCGTAGGGAATGGCGGAGCCGCTCACGTGAAATACCTCTGTGACTCGGTCCACGTCGCCGGAGTGCCGTCCGACCAGCTGGAGCAGGCGTTCGCCACTTGGTGCGGACTGCTGGACATGGTGCCGCTGGAGACAGCCGAGAAGGCCTCTGAGCATCTTTTCGACAGGATTGCCGCCTGCGAGGCCGCGGACACGGCGTCAAACATTTTCGAGAGGATGAACGAAATCGCGGACAAATACCTCTACGACCCCAACTCTCCTCTGCGCAACGAGGACTACTACCGTCCGATCGTCGAGGCACGCTCCCGCTCCGAGCTCGTTTCCCCGGAAATGCGCGGGATCGACGCCGTGACGGCACGCAACTGCTCGCTCAACAGGGTGGGCACGAAGGCTGCGGACTTCCGTTTCTCCGACAGCCGCGGACGTTCATACACCCTCTACGGAATCAAGGCCGCCAAGACTCTCCTTTTCTTCTCGAACCCGGGCTGCAATGCCTGCAAGGCGATAATCGAGTCGCTCAAGGCCTACCCGGAAATGGAACCGATGATAGCCTCCGGAGAGCTTGCCGTGCTGAACATCTACATCGACGAGGACCTTGCGGAATGGTACAACTATATGCCGATCTACCCGACTTCATGGTACAACGGCTACGACCCCGACTACGCGATACGCACAGACCGTCTCTACGACGTCCGCGCAATCCCGTCGCTCTACCTCCTCTCCCGCGACAAGACCGTCCTCATGAAGGACGCCCCGACCGAGAAAATCCTCCCGGCGATATTCGGGCATTAAAAATTGTCGGCGAATCTCTTAAAGACGATATTTAAACACATTGATATATGGCAACAATAACCAAAGAACTTTGGGGCAAGGCTCCGGATGGGAAGGAAATCTTCCGCTACACACTCAAGAACGCTTCGGGCGCATACATTCAGGTTTCAAGCGTCGGGGCGGGAATCGTGTCGATAGTTGTGCCTGACCGTGACGGGAAGCTTGCGGACGTGGCGCTCGGCTACCCGGATCCGCTCAGCTATTTCGGTGACGGCCCGTGTGCGGGAAAGGTGCCGGGACGCTATGCCAACCGCATCGCGCTCGGACGCTTCGTTCTCGACGGAGTTGAGTACAAGCTCCCGATTAACAACGGCCCGAACCATCTTCACGGCGGTCCGGAGGGCTTCCAGAACAAGGTCTGGGAAAGCCGCGTGGAGGAAGACGGAGTGGAGTTCCTCTATTACTCTGCGGATGGGGAGATGGGTTACCCCGGCGCTCTGAAGGCCGTAGCCCGCTATGAGTGGACCGAGGAGAACGAGGTGCGGCTGACCTTCACGGCAGAGTGCGACAAGCCGACGATTGTAAACCTCACGAACCACACCTACTTCAATCTGAACGGGGAGGGCTCCGGCAGCGTGCTTGACCACGAACTGCGCCTGAACGCCTCCGAATGGCTGCCTACAGACGAGTCTCTCATCCCGCTCGGCGAGTCCGTCCCTGTTGCCGGCACGCCGATGGATTTTGTCGTCGCGAAGACGCTCGGCCGGGACATAAAGGAGCCTTTCACCGCCCTCGAATACGGCAAGGGCTATGACAACTGCTGGGTCATCGACGGCGGAGAGCCGGGGCAGATTCAGGAGGCTGCTGAGCTTTATTCCGAGGCTTCCGGCCGTGTGCTCAGGGTCTATACCACCCAGCCGGGCGTGCAGGTCTATACCGGGAACTGGCTCGCTGGCTGCCCTGAAGGCAAATGCGGACGCAGCTACAACGACTATGACGGAGTGGCAATCGAATGCCAGAACTTCCCGGACGCTCCGAACGAGCCCGAGTATCCTTCGGCTGTGCTCCGGCCGGGAGAAACCTACGAGCAGGCAATCATTTTCGCGTTCAAAACCAAATAAAAGTCGGTCTGCTGCGTTGCATTCACAGAGATTTGGATGAGATGCGTAACGGCTGAAATAATATACTATAATGAAACAATATCTTGATTTATTGAGACATATCCGGGCGGACGGGGTGATGAAGCACGACCGCACGGGGGTGGGGACGCAGAGTGTCTTCGGCTACCAGATGCGCTTCGACCTCGCGGAGGGATTCCCGCTGCTGACGACGAAGAAAGTGCACTTGAAGTCAATCATCTACGAACTCCTGTGGTTCATCGCCGGCGACACGAACATAAAGTACCTCAAGGACCACGGAGTGTCGATTTGGGATGAATGGGCGGACGAAAACGGCGACCTCGGGCCGGTCTATGGGCATCAGTGGCGCAGCTGGCCGACTCCCGACGGACGGACGATTGACCAGTTGTCGCAGGTGATGGAGACGATAAAGAACAACCCGGACTCCCGCAGGATGATTGTGTCGGCGTGGAACGTTGCGGAAGTGGAGAAGATGGCTCTGCCGCCGTGCCACACGCTGTTCCAGTTCTATGTGGCGGACGGGAAACTCTCCTGCCAGCTCTATCAGCGCAGCGCCGATGTCTTTCTCGGAGTTCCGTTCAACATCGCCTCATACGCGCTGCTCACGATGATGGCCGCGCAGGTCTGCGGACTTCAGCCGGGCGAGTTCATCCACACGACAGGCGACACCCACATCTACAAGAACCATTTCGATCAGGTCGCTGAGCAGCTTTCCCGCACTCCGCGTACTTTGCCGAAGATGGTTCTGAACCCGGATGTGAAGAGCATCTTTGATTTCAAGTACGAGGATTTCAAGCTGGAGGGGTATGATCCCTACCCTTCAATCAAAGCTCCCGTCGCCGTTTAAGACGAGGCGGATTGCTGCGTTGCACGGCTTGATGAAATCCTCTCCATCTAATTGACCCCTCCCGTCCCCTCGAAGGGGAAGTGGTGCTCCGTGCGCACCATCGCACAAGGCTCTCGCTTCGCTGTTCTTCGCACGACGCTGATGCGTCTTGTTGGTTTAGGTAAATTGTAAGTTATTGAATGTAAATAATTTGAAATGAATAAACTGAATCTTATGACGGCTGCGGCCGTCGCTGTGATTGCTGCGGGCTGCGGCAATGATGTGAAACCGGTTATTCCTAAGGATGCCGAGATTGAGAAACGGGTCGAGGCGACGCTCTCGCGGATGAGTCTGGACGAGAAAATCGGGCAGATGACCCAGATTACCACCAATGCCTTTGCTGCAAAGTCTGCGGACGGGAATTCCTACACGCTCAAAGAAGAGAATCTGGCGGAGTTCATAGACAGGTATAAGGTAGGCTCCTTCCTCAACACTCCGACTGAAAAGGCGATGACGGCGGCGCAGTGGAATGTGCTTGTGAAGGCTCTGAATGACAGGTCTTTGAAGGCCATGGGCATACCGACACTGTTCGGCCTCGACCACATTCACGGCACTACATACATCAGCGACGGCACGCTCTTCCCTCAGCCGATAGCCGTCGCCGCGACCTTCAACAGGGAAATCGCACGCCGGGCAGGTGAAATCACCGCCTACGAGTCCCGCGCCGCCGATGTCCCGTGGTCGTTCAACCCGACGCTCGACTCCGGCCGCGACCCGCGCTGGTCAAGGTTCTGGGAGAACTACGGCGAGGACTGGTATGTGAACGCGGAGATGGGAAAGGCCACGATTCTCGGTGAGCAGGGGAGTGACCCTAATCATATAGACGACAAGCACATCGCCGTCTCCGTGAAGCACTATCTCGGCTACGGCGCACCATTCTCAGGCAAGGACAGGACGCCGGCCTACATATCTCCGCTCGACCTTCGCGGCAAGTATTTCGCCCCTTACCTTGAGGCTCTCCGCGCCGGGGCTCTCACGATTATGGTGAATTCGGCCTCAATCAACGGAACTCCGGTTCACTGCAACCCGGTTCTGCTCACGCAGTGGCTCAAAGACGAGACAGGCTGGGACGGTATGGTTGTGACAGACTGGTCTGACATAAACAATCTCTACAAGCGCGAAAAGGTAGCCGCCGATGTGAAGGAAGCCGTCAAGCTGGCCATAAATGCCGGGATAGATATGTCCATGGTTCCTTATGGATACGATTTCTGTGACTCGCTGAAGTCTCTCGTGGAAGAAGGCGAGGTTCCTATGAGCAGGATTGACGATGCCGTGCGCAGGGTGCTGCGTCTGAAATATCGTCTCGGGCTGTTTGACAGGCCTGACACATCGCTTGCCGACTATCCGGATTTCGGCTGTGAGGCTTTCTCCGAGGCTTCGCTTCACGCGGCCGAGGAATCTGCCGTGCTGCTGAAGAACGACGGCATCCTTCCGCTGCGCAAGGGCATGAAGATTCTTGTGACCGGTCCGAACGCCAATCAGATGCGCTGCCTGAACGGCGGCTGGAGCTACTCCTGGCAGGGACATAAGGCCGATGAGTTTGCAGGACGCTACAACACAATCTACGAGGCTCTCCAGGACAAGTTCGGCGCTTCAAACGTCAGGCTTGAGCAGGGTGTTACCTACAATGAACAGGGAAAATACTACGAGGAGAACTTCCCTGTCGGCTTCCGGGCTGCGGCTGCGGCACGCGACGCCGACGTGATAGTTGCCTGCATCGGCGAGAACAGCTACTGCGAGACTCCCGGCAACCTCACGGACATCAACTTGTCTCCATACCAGAAGACGCTCGTCAAGGCCTTTGAGGAAACAGGCAAGCCTGTGGTGCTGATTCTGAACGAGGGGAGGCCGCGTCTGATTTCGGAACTTGTGCCTAAGGCCGCCGCAGTCGTGAATGTGATGCTTCCGGGCAACCGCGGCGGGGACGCGCTCGCGAATCTTCTTTCCGGAGAAGTGAATTTCAGTGGAAAACTGCCTTTCACCTATCCTAAGGAGATAAACTCGCTCATCAACTATGATTACAAGGTCAGCGAGGAGGTTGATAAGATGGAGGGCGCCTACGACTACAATGCCGTCGTGTCCGTCCAATGGGCTTTCGGATATGGCCTGAGCTATACGACTTTTGCCTACAGCAACATGACGGTAAGCCGGTCCGAGTTCACTTCCGATGACAGCATCATGGTTTCAGTGGATGTGACTAACACAGGCAAGGTGGCCGGCAAGGAGTCCGTGCTCCTGTTCAGCAGCGACCTCGTGGCCTCCGTAGTTCCTGAGAGCCGCCGTCTGCGCGAGTTCGCGAAGATTGAACTTCAGCCCGGTGAAACAAGGACAGTCTCATTCGAACTTCCGGCAAAGGCACTCGCGTTTGTCGGCTTTGACGGCCGCTGGACCCTTGAAGAGGGCGATTTCCGCCTTCAGGCGGGTACCGAAACAGCTGCTGTCCGCTGCACTGAAACAAAGGTTTGGGACTCCCCGAATATTTAGACTGAATCTCGCGCCTCGGACAAGGGTTTTGTTTGTCTCACTCCGGCGCGAGTTTTTTATTTCCCCTTGCGGGAATAGACCTCAAAAGTGAATGTAATTCCGGTTTTCGGGTCGGTGTGGAGTTCTGAAGCGCTTTCAAGGCTCCACACCGACTTGTCTATGGGCGGGAAGAATCTGTCGGCGTCCGGAGCTGTGGCGTGGATGCGGGTGAGGTAGAGCCGGTCGGCCTCTGGGATGGCCTCCGAGTAGAGCTGCGCCCCTCCGATGACGAAGCAGCGGTCGAGCCCATCCCCCTGCGCGGCCTCGAATGCCTCACTGAGACCGGAGACAACGGTCAGGCGCTCGTCCTGTATGCGCAATGTTCCCGAAATAACTATGTTGCGCCGTCCCGGCAGCGGTCGCCCGATTGATTCGAAGGTCCGCCGTCCCATAATCACGGGACATCCCATCGTCGTAGCCTTAAAATATTTCAGATCCTCCGGCAGATGCCACAAAAGCCCGTTATCCTTCCCGATGGCCCCGTCTTCCGCCACCGCCGCTATTATACACTTTTCCATATTTCTCCTTTTTGTCCTATGTCTATTTTTATCCTAAAGGTTTGAATTACACCTCCAAAAAACTTGTATAAGTGGCGAAAGGCTTCAAAGAAGCCGGAGACGGGAAACCCTACGCGATTTTTTCATGAGCGGAGGGTTCCCGCCTCCGGCGTGAAGCCGTATAAACTGTTTCATTTTCTGAAAGTTTACTCCTCCGGCGTGAAGCCGTATTTTCTGAAACAAACAGCTCCGGCGGCGGAAAGAACCACAAGAAGAATCAGCAGGGCTGAACTTGCCGTGGATATGTGCTCACCGACGACATACGACTGTGGCTCAAAGCGCATCACGACCTCATGCTCCCCGGCCGGAAGAATCATTCCCCTCAGCATCCAGTCGCCCCTGAAAATCTCCGTCTCTTCGGCGGAAGCCGCAGCCCTGAACCGGTCTCCTACGGTCTCACCGACCTCGCCGACAGGCCCGACCCAGGCCTTCCAGCCGTCCGGATAGTAAATCTCGCTGAACATCACCGCCCGAGGGGACGAAAGCCTGCATTCATAGTGCAGCTCATTGGGCTCATACGACGTCATTCTGATGAAGTCCTCCGGATTCTCTTCCGAACCTCCTATTTTGGAGGCAATATCTTTGAAATCAGGTCCTAAAACAACGGTGTTGTCAAGTTCCGTATCGGAAAGGAAGTCGATCTCCTCATTCACGGAAGACGCTGTCCTCGCCGCGTTCACAAACCAGCAGTTCCCGAAGGCATAGTCGTTCAAGACAGGCTCCAAATCCGCTCCGAGTATGATATACTTGCCGTTTAACATGGATGTTACGCGAAGATAAGGCAGTTTCGCCTCCAGTTCCCCGACCGTCGCGCAGCCTTCAGTTGCCTTATAGACCGAACTGATTTCTCCGGAGATGTATCTTTCAATCAAATCCTGATACCTCTGCAATTTCACCGGACTGTAGCCTCCGATGCATTTGTGGCGGTAGCTCTGATGCGCGTCGTTGAAAGTGTTCACGCTGAGGTCCAGCACTCTGTATGACAGGCTCTTGTCCGCGAGTATGCTCTTATCGACCGGGCGTTCCCTAAACTGCGCCTCCCAGTTCTTCGGTGAGATGAAATGGTCGTTGTTCAGGTAGCGCTTGCCCACGCTGAAAAGGTCGAAAAGCACGAGCAGCCCGATGACGGTTCCGGCGATGTATGCCCTTCCCGTGCGCACAAAAGGCTCTTTCTTTCCATAAACCCAAAGCAGTATGGTCGAGGAAAGAAGAATGAGGTAACAGTTCACGAGCGCGTCATGGCGCAGCATTGCCCGACGGTCCTCACGCAGCGCGTCCACGAGCACATCCTGCATCCCCGCGTCACTCGCCGCGCTGAAATTCCCTGCAATTCCCGGGAAAAGAGCCATCAGAAGGCAGAAACCGCCCGTAAGCCCGCCGGCCCAGAGCACGGCACGGATAATCTTCTTGTGGTTGTACTCTTCCTTGATAATCTTGTCGAGAGTGAGAAATCCGAGCAGCGGCACCGTCACCTGGAGCACCGTCAGCGCCATGGACACCGTCCTGAACTTGCTGTACATCGGCGCGTAGTTGAACCACAGCCGCGTGAACCACATGAAATGACTGCCCCATGCGAGAAAAACGGCGATGACTGTCGCGACGATAATCCACCATTTGTCCTTGCCCCTGAACAAGAACAGTCCGAGGACAAAGAGGAATATGGTGACGGCACCAAGGTACATCGGACCGGCCGTAAATGGCTGCGGACCCCAGTACATAGGCAGCTGCTTCACCGTCTGCTTCACGTTCGGCTGTCCGGCACGCCTGAGAAGGTCCTCCGTGGCACCGTGCTTCAGATGCGGATCGCAGGCGGAAGCCCCGCCGTTAAAGTTGGGGATCAGCAGGTTAGGCATCTCGTTTATTCCGTAGGACCAGGCCGTCGCATATTCAAGGTCAAGCCCCTTGGCCGCCGCCTTCGCCTCCTTCACGGCCTTGGCGTCACCCGCATGCTCTGCCTTGTCTGCCGCGAGTTCAGAGCCTCCGCGCATGGTGTATTTTGAATACTTGTAGGTAGGAATCAGCTTGTTGGCATTCGTTGCAATCCCCACGCACCCCACGACAAGCAGCAGGGCCGAGGCCGCGAAAAACCGCCTGATCCGGGACTTGCGGTCTTCCTTCTTGACGCAGACCCAGATGAGCAGCGTCAGCGCATAGACAAAAATCACAATCGCCAGATAGTAGGTGATTTGCGGATGGTTCGCCTTAATCTGGAAGCTCAGCGCGAGGGCAAACAGTACCGACGCGAGCACGGTCTTGGGCAGCCACGACTTCCATCCCGTCGCCTTCCCCGCATTGGCAGTCGCGCTGTCAGCCTTGTACAGCCCGTATCCGCCTTTCAGCCCCGCCATCGCGCAGCGATAGGTATAAACAACCCCGGCGAGCACCCATGGGAAGAACGCAATCGCCTGCATCTTCGTGTTGTGCCCCACCTGAATAATCTGCATATTGTACGAGCAGAACGCAATCGCAATCGCGCCTCCTATTGCAGGCACAAGACCGCATCCGAACGAGAGCATCAGCAGGAATCCTCCGAGCAGCGCGATGAAAAAATATGTCGCCGGCCGCCTGCCCGTCAGCAGCAGGTTGTACATCCACTTCGTCCAGTCTCCGTCGAAATCGTCAATCGTCGCGGTCGTCGGCATACCCCCGAACATCGAGTTCGTCCAGTGCGTCTTGTCCTCCGGATGCTGCGCATTATATGTCATGGCCTCGTTCGCCATACCCTTCCATGAAGATATATCTCCCTGATTCACAATCTTTCCGCTCAAGACCTGAGGCACGAAAGCATACGACAGGACCACGAAAAACACGACAATCCCAAGATAAATCAATATCTTCTTCATTATGTCGCCTCCTGATTTCATTTTGTTCATATTATATCAATGATTCAAAAACTTCGACCATCTGCTGTGTCAGCCGCCGGCGGGAATAGCGCTCAATGTCCTCGTCATTGTCGTCGAGCCGTCCTTCGCGGAACAGCTGCCAGCAGCGGAGAACCTCCTTCCGGATGCCCTCCGTGTCGTCCCAGCCGCAAGTCACTCCGGCGTGCGCCTCCTCAAGCACCCGAGCCATCGCCCCGTCGGTCTGCCCGATTCCGAGCACCGGACGACGTGAAGCGAGGTATTCAAACAGTTTCCCCGGCAGCGTCGCCCGGTATTCGGGCTCCCGTCGGAGCGGCAGAATCAGCATCGAAGCCCCGCACTGCTCGCGTACGGCTTCGTCATGGCTGACATAGCCGAGATTCACAAGAGCCTTTCTGAGACCCGCCTCCGAAATCGCCTCTATAATCTGTGTGTCAGTCTTCCCGGATAGCCGTATGCGCAGCTTTGCCGCGAACTCGCCGTCGGCCGCCGCAATCTCCGCCAGGACTTTCCAGAGCACGACAGGGTTGCCGTCGGCGGCGAAGAGCCCCGTGTGAACGATGTTGAAACAGTCCTCGTTCTCGCTTCCTGTCTCCTCTTCCGAGACACGCATCTCCTTGTCGGCCTCGTCGAAGTCGTCCTCGTCATACCCGTTGGTAATCAGCTCGACGGGAGTTGCCGTCATTCCTCTGAACTCCTCCTGCACGAGAGGGGAGACCGCCACCACGACATCCGCGCCGTCCAGAACGCTCTTTTCCAGCCTTTCATGTTTCCGTTCCGCCCACGGCGAGAGTTCCAGATGCTTGAAATAGAACATTCTGGTCCAAGGGTCACGGAAATCCGCCACCCATGGAATCCCGGTCTCAGCCGCGACTTTCCGTGCAATGAGGTGCATCGAGTGAGGCGGTCCTGTGCTGACAATCACATCGACGGGATGTTCCCGCAGGTATTTCTTGAGAAATCTCACCGAAGGCCGAATCCAGAGGCAGCGCGGGTCCGGAATGAAGAAATTGCCGCGAATCCACAGCGAAATCTTCTGCCCGAGGCTCTTTTTCTGCGCATTTATCGGATTGACTTCCGAGCCCCCGGCCGCTCCCGCCTTTCCCGCAGCCTCGCCCCCGGCCCTTCCCTTTCCGGTCAGCCTGCGATAAATCCCGTAAGGCTCGAAAATCGGCCGCTTCAAAACTACGGCCTCCTCCGGGATGTCGTCCTCCAGCGTCCTGTCAATCACATTAAGTTCCGGATTCTCAGGAGTATAAATCACCGGCTGCCATCCGTTCTGCGGCAGATACTTGGCGAACTTCACCCATCTCTGCACGCCCGATCCTCCGGCCGGCGGCCAATAGTACGTTATTATCAGAACCTTTTTCATGTCTCAGTGATTTTTCGGGTCTCCCTGATTCTACAGCCCCATCTTTTCCTTCATCGATCTCAGCAGGTCAAAGGCCTGGAGAGGGGTCATCGAGTTGAGGTCGGCCTTGTCGAGGTCTTCCTTGAGGGAGGACAGCAGCGGGTCTTCGAGCTGGAAGAAGCTCAGCTGCAGCGAACCGTCGCTTTCGACGCGCCCCTCCTTGACATTGTGCGGCTTTACTGAACCCGCCTCAGACGCGGAGCTTCCGGCTGCCTTTATCAGCGGGGCCTTGCCGTCGTTTGCCTCCAGTTCGGCGAGCGTGCGTTCCGCCGACTCAATCACCTGCGGCGGCATCCCGGCCATCCTCGCCACGTGCAGACCGAAGCTGTGCGCCACTCCGCCCTCGACCATCTTGCGCAGGAAAATGACCTGCCTGCCCACCTCCTTGACGGCGATGTGGTAGTTGCGTATGTGCGGATAGATGCCCTCCATGTCGTTCAGTTCGTGATAGTGCGTCGCGAAGAGGGTCTTTGCCCCGTGTCCGTACTCGTGGATGTACTCGACTATGCCGCGTGCTATGGACATTCCGTCGTAGGTTGATGTCCCTCGTCCGATTTCGTCGAGAAGCACGAGCGAACGGGCGCTGAGATTGTGAAGGATCATTGAGGTTTCGAGCATCTCCACCATGAATGTGGATTCTCCGCGGGATATGTTGTCGGACGCGCCCACACGGGTGAATATCTTGTCGAACCACCCGATTTCAGCCTTTTTCGCAGGGACGAACGACCCTATCTGCGCGAGCAGCACGATGAGCGCCGTCTGACGCAGGAGCGCGGACTTTCCGGCCATGTTCGGACCCGTGAGTATGATTATCTGCTGTCCGTCAGAGTCGAGGTGCACGTCGTTCGGGACATATTCCTCGCCCGCAGGCATCATTGTCTCGATGACCGGATGCCGTCCCTCGATGATGTCGAGCTTCATTCCGTCATTCATCTGCGGCCGGCAGTAGTGCCTTTCGAGCGCAAGCTGCGCGAACCCCGACAGGACGTCGAGCCTGGCGATGACCCCGCAGTTGCGCTGAATCCTGACGATGTTTGCGCGAATCTTATCGACGATTTCGTTATATATCTGTGATTCAAGAATATATATCTTCTCCTCCGCCCCGAGAATCTTCTCCTCATATTCCTTGAGTTCCGGGGTTATGTACCTCTCCGCATTCACGAGCGTCTGCTTGCGCACCCATTCCTGAGGAACCTTGTCCTTGTGGACGTTGCGCACTTCGAGGTAGTAGCCGAAGACGGAGTTGTAGCTGACCTTGAGCGAGGAAATTCCCGTTCGTTCGGTCTCGCGCTGCTGTATTTCAAGGAGATAGTCCTTGCTGTGGCGGGCGATGCGGCGCAGCTCGTCCAGTTCCGCGTTCACTCCCGTAGCAATCACGTCGCCCTTTCCGAGCATCGCCGCCGTTTTCGGGTCGATGGTCTTCTCCAGAGCCTCAAGAAGCTCGTCGCAGGTGTCGAGGTCCTTAGTGAGTTCCATCAGTGGCGTGCATCCGGAAATTTCGCATAATTCCTTTATCGGCTTTATCTGGCTCAGACCCCGCTTTACCATCAGGGCTCCCCGTGGCAGAATCTTTCCGGCCGCAGCCCGCGAAACTCCCCGCTCAAGGTCTCCTATGTCGCCGATGAGTTCCTTCACCGTGCCGAGGCTTTCCCCATTCTTCGTGAACCATTCCACGATGTCGTGGCGCCGGTTCAACTCGTCAAGGTCCATAATCGGCAGTGCGAGCCAGTTGCGCAGGAGCCTTGAGCCCATCGGACAGGAAGCATAATCCACGACGTCGATGAGGCTGACCCCGTCCTTTCCGGCGGTGCTTCCGAAGATTTCGAGGTTGCGGTAGGTGAACTGGTCCATCCACACGAACCTCTCGCCGTCGATGCGGGAGATGGAGCAGATGTTGCTCAGTCCGCTGTGCTGAGTCTGTTCAAGGTAAATCAGCAGGGCGCCGGCCGACGTCACCCCGAGCGCGAAATTATCGACCGCGAAGCCCTTGAGCGAATCGACCTTCAGCTGTTTCTTCAGTTTCTCGACAGAATTGTCATAGACGAAGGCCCACTCCTCCAGCGTGGAGATGTAGTATTTCCCGTTTGTCTTGTCCTTGATTCCCTTTTCATAGCCTTTCGGAACGAGCAGCTCCTTAGGCCCGAACGAGTCGAGCAGGTTCATCACATAATCAGGCGACCCCTCAGCCACCTGAAACGTGCCTGTGGAGACGTCCAGAAACGCCGCCCCGCACTTGTCCTTGCTGAAGCATAGCCCGGCGATGAAGTTGTTCTCCTTCTGGTCGAGCAGCTGCTCGTTGAACGCCACTCCCGGCGTCACGACCTCGGTGATGCCCCTCTTGACGATGTTCTTGGTGAACTTCGGGTCTTCAAGCTGGTCGCAGACGGCGACCTTGTAGCCTGCCCGCACGAGCCTCGGAAGGTAGGTGTCGATGGAGTGGTGGGGAAACCCGGCCATGGGAACGGAGTTCGGAGCCGAGTTGGAGCGCCGCGTGAGCACGATTCCCAGAATCTTGCTCGCCGTCAGCGCATCGTCTCCGTATGTCTCGTAGAAGTCCCCGCATCGGAACAGCAGCAGAGCCTCCGGGTGCTGTGCCTTCACCGCGAAAAACTGCTTCATCATCGGCGTCAACCCCGAACTCTCCTTTGCCATATCATTTTCCTCCCAAATTCTGTTTCTTAATAATTTCCCAATGTCCGCCTTTTGCAGGTCCAACTCTTCTTATCAGGCCGCTTTCTTGCAGTGCAATCATATTTCTATAAACATTCAACGCGCGAATTCCAATTTTTTCGGAAATCTTCGTCTGACTTATTTTCGGATTTTCCTCAATACACAAGAGTATCTGCTGTTGCGTTTCGGTGAGAAAATATTTTTCACCTACTTTTTCACCTACTTTTTCACCTACATTGCCCGTCTTTTCTTCTACATCAGCGCTTTTCCCCTCAACAATCCTTGCCGCCTCAAGAGCCTTGAATACCACGGTAATGCTGTAACTGTCAATCTCAAATTCAGGTTCAGGAATCCCATAATCCCGGCAGGCATCACATATCTTCTTTATGCCACGTCCCCACGACTCGACATACCCGGCGCGGAAAAACGCCCCTGCTATACTCGGGTTGAAAGGTACTGACTTATGATTTTTCACCAACTTCTCAGTGTCCCAGTCGAACAGCAGCATACAGTCGTTGGCAATTTTGAAAAAAGAACCATCCACCTCGTCCTGATAGAGTATGTCAGCTTCATTGGCGAACTTTCCGACCTTGACATATGCTCCGGTGCAGAACTTCTGCGGATTTTCATGGAACAGCAGCACGGCCGCCTTGGTCAGTTTTCCGTCTTCCGTCACAAGGTGAAGTGCCTCAAGCAGTTCCGCATTCGACATCACAAGGCTCTCCTTCGACATTCTTCCAGAACGGAGTGCCTCTCTTCTGAAAATCTTGAAGCTGTCATTGTCCAGGTCATCGACACCTACATTATTGACGGGAGTCGCGTCCCAGTGCATTCCTGTCTTTGAAATGATGAAAGACGTCAGTGCATTGCCTTTCAGTTGCTGTTTCGTGCTTCCGCTGCGATAGTGAAACTCGCCGTGATAACTGATTGGAAAGGCACTCGGACTGACGACAATCTCGATGTATTTCCTCCCATCCTTTTCCAGCAGGTTCACGTCACAGACAATCCCCATGCTGTTCTGTATCTTGTTCGGAATGTCTTCCATAAGCCGTGCGGCGTCCTCAACCCCGACAATCTCCTTGGCATCATTGACACCGATGTATATGCGCCCGCCCTTAGCGTTGGCAAATCCGCATATCCATCTGAGATATTCGTCTCTCCAGCACTCCTTAAACTCTATGTTCTGCGACTCTTCCATCCCGTCACGATTGGATTGAATATAGAACTCAATTTCTAGATTTATAGTATTCTGTTGTAAGTTTGTTTAGTGTGTCTTGACACATTGGTGGCAATTCTCCATTTTGTATTTTATAGGTGTTCAGTGCCGCAAAACACGCGTTGATCACGGCTGTGTCGGCATTAGAATCGTTGATTTCATCTTCCAACAATTCTAATACAGACGATACAAGTTTCTCTTTTTCAGCACTTGGGAAATATTGAAGGTCTTGTTTTACAAGAATTGTCAGGTTCTTCTTTTGCCGAACTTCTCTCAATTGATTCTCCAAATCTGCCACTAAAGTATAGTCTTCGGCTTTCTTTGCGCCCTTAATCCTCTTTGCAATTCTTTGTTCTTTGTCCTCAAGTTCTTCTTGAGATTCGAGAAAATCGAACTGTGTCTCTAAAAGTAAGTTGTTGTTTTTATACGCAATGGCGAATGGATGTGTCTCCATACCATAATTTACTAACCGCGCATATATTTTTTCTGCGTTTTTTTTGTTCAAAAGTTTTTGAGCATTCGTTATATATTGGCGGGATAAAAGCACATCGTCAATAATTACTTTAAAATCTTCTTCTCTTAGAATCTTGAATCTGATATAGTCATGGATTCTGTCAATTTGTACAAGTCTGCCTTCTATGTCTTTGAATAGTACACTGGTGCCATCTGAATTGTTATCATACCAGTTAACTATTTCTTGTAAACTTTGATTAGTTGTTTCGAAATCTGTCCCAAGTGAGATTTCCATGTCGTCATCAAATGTGTTGGGCGTAATGACAAGTATTCCAATTGTGAGTTGGTCGTGGTAAATTCGACAATATAATTTATGTTCAAATCCTTCTTGGTAAAATCCTCCTCCTATTGCGCTACTGACTCTGCCAATTGTATTCAATGTGGCGCCTCCGGAAATGTTACCGAGGCTGAATAACTCATTGGCAAATGTTTGCTGTTTAGTAAGCTTTATTTGTGCTGGTAATGCGCTTGTTGCCAGCATAAATATCATAAATATTAAGTATGCTTTTTTTATCATATTGTTGTCAATGTTTGCCTAACACGCATTAGGGCTATTCGCCCACTAAGTTACTCACAAAACCCGAAAGCGGCAAAAATTATTTTGTTGCAAAGTCAATTTGGGACGACAGGAAGTCTCTGATATATATGTGCCTGACTCCCTCGTATGTATTCTCGAACGAGCGGTCTCGGGAGATTACTATCTTGGGATAATTATCCTTGATTTTCAGAAGATTGCCGAATTCACGTTCAATCGTTGTCGGAGTGTTCAGTTCTGAGGCGACCTGCACATACAGTTTTTCTCCGTTTTTGGTACATACAAAATCAATCTCCTCGGCCACCAAAGAACCGACATTTATTTCATAGCCGTAATAGAGCAGATGATTGCAGACGAGATTCTCCAGTCTTTTTGCCCGGTCTTGAGGCTTATAGCCGGCAACGGCATTTCTGATTCCCAAATTTTCAAAATAATACTTTTCCCCGCGTTCGAACAGTCTTTTTCCCACTATATCATACCGTTCAACACGATGTACGACAAAGGCTTCCGCCAACGCGCCCACATATTCCGACACCTGATTTGATGCGATGTTAACTTTTTGATTCTTAAGGAAATCGCTGATACGCTTTGCTGAAAACAGGCTTCCTACATTGTCTGCAAGAAATTTTATCAGCTGTTCAAGGAATATCGTGTTTCTTATGTTCCTGCGCTGTACCACGTCGCGCAGAACGATTGTGGAATAGACGCTTCTGACATATTCCATGACTACGTTCTCCTCAAGCGGCAGATTGGCAAGGTACGGCAGGCCTCCGAAATGAATGTATTTTTCCAAAGAAGAGTCCGAATTTTCGAGCTTATGGAATAAGAGGAACTCCGGATAGGAAAGGCTGAATATCTTAAATTCCACATAACGCCCGCCAAGTTCATTTGCCAAATCTCCTGAGAACATCCGTGAGTTGCTTCCGGTAATGTATATGTCATTGTTCTCGTCAAGCGCAAGAGACCTGATGGCCAGCCGGAAGTCCGCAATGGTCTGTATCTCATCCACAAAAATGTGGTTGCGTCCATTTTCGACGAGGCGGGCGGACACATAGGAATGGAGATCCCGATAGTCTCTTATGCCATCGAACTCCAGGTCTTCCTTATTGATATAGATGATATTTGCAGACGCTGATTCGGACTTTATGATTTCCATAATCTGGTACAGAATATAGCTTTTTCCCACACGTCGTGGACCTACCATTACCTTCACGATATTCGAGTACATAAATGGTCTGATCCGTTCGATATAGACATCTCGTCGAAATATGCTGGATGGAATTCGGGACATAAAATACTTTAATTATAATTTGAATTATATGCAAATATAATAAATATTTAAGGCTTATCTAAAATTTATTGATGTTTTGTGGAAATTACGAAAATGCTCCAGATGAGTGAAAATGTCTTCATTTGATTTCAGATTAAAATTGTCTATTCCGATAAAGACAGCAGCCAGTCCAAAGCCGACTTCCGCTCTCGTTATCCAATTCTTCGAACGATAACCCCGGACTTCTTCTTTTTGTTCTGCAAGAACCTGTAGTATAATGTGTTCACTAAACATAGGTATGGTGTTTATCTGTCTGTAAAGATAGGTAAATTCCGATAAATATTGAATTTTAGGGTTCTGAATTCCGATAAATCGGAGATTTTTGACCTCTGAAATCCGATAACTTAGCTATGTGAATCCCAATGGCTATTGCACCAGTTGCAGATGACGGAAATTGCAGTACCCGTCAATGGGCTGTTGGCTTTCCTGTTCTCCATCATAAATTACCGACGTTCGTTTGAGTTGATTTCCCAAAAGAGTCTGCAGGTAATGTAAATGCTTGAAATAGCCGGTGTTGAATGTCATCCCTGCCTTTATCTCGTAGGCTTCGATTGTTCCGTCTTGCATCAGTCTGAGGACATCTACCTCGCGCTGCGACTTGTCTCGGTAGAAAAAGAGGTTTTCCTGATGCCCGAGGTTTGCTCCGTGTTTAAGTATGTCGTTCACGACCATGTTCTCAAACAGGCTTCCGCGTTGCGGATGAACATCAAGTTGCTCCACAGTGTTGATGCCGAGCAGGTAACTCGCCAGACCGGTGTCATAAAAATATAGCTTTGGAGTCTTTGTAAGTCGTTTGCCGAGATTTGCATGGTAGGGCTGAAGCAGATAAACCACATATGAGGCGGAGAGCACACTCAGCCAATTCTTGATGGTCGGCACGCTCACGCCCACTTCTACTGACAGCGCTGATGCATTGAATTCCTGACCGATTCGTCCGGCGGCAAGGCGAATGAACATCTGGAACGCCTGCAGGTCTTTCAGGTTCACGAGTGACCGCACATCTCTCTCGAGGTATGTCGTGTAGTAGTTGCTCAACAATATCTGACGTCCCTCCAATCCTACGGACCAGATTGCAGGGTATCCGCCGCGCAACAACATTTCCGAAGTTCCGATGTCGGGACGGACGGACAGGATTTCCTCCGTAGAAAGCGGAAGCAGAGACATTACGGCCGTCCTGCCGGCCATAGACTGCGTGATATGTTGCATCAGTGAGAAATTGTTGCTGCCTGTGACGATAAACTTTCGCTCGTTTCCGTTTATACGATCTTCATCCACTGTCACTTGCAGATATGAGAAAATCTCGGGGAAATTCTGCGCCTCGTCGATGATTACTCCTTTGGGATATTTTGCAAGAAACGCCTTGGGATCCATGCGTACCTCCGCAAGTGTAGATGCATCCTCAAGATTGGTGTATGGAAGACTGGAGAAAACAGTTCTGCATAGTGTGGTTTTGCCGGACTGCCGGGGACCGGTCAATGTAATTACCGGCAAATATCTGAAGAGGCTCTCAATGGATGAGGCCATAGTTCTGCATATCAATTGCTTATTCATTGTTTAGCCAAATTTAAAGTTTGACTTTAGATTTGGCTGCAAATATAGTTAAATTTCGGCAAATCCGAGAGTTGCAATGCTTAAAACCCGATAAATTGGCGATTTTCTGTCTCTGAATTCCGATAAATCAGCGATTCTGTAGTCAATGATTTGCAACGCACAGACGAACAGAATCAGCGCAATGACGAAAATGCTCCAGATAAGTGAAAATGTCTTCATTTGATGTTCAGATTAAAAATAGCCTATTCCGATAACGACAGCAGCCAGTCCAAAGCTGACTTTATATGGATTGTCTTGCCGTCTATTTCAATGTCCCGTGTCTGAGTGAGCGCGATGAGTGTGAGACTGTCGCAATGCAGCGTGTCTGATGCCGCAACGAGCGCTGAAGTCTCGCGCTTTAATGTTTTCCCGGAATCAATGTTGTATGCGACCTGAACGAGTTCTATGGCTTTATTCCTGTCGCATAGGACGAAATCGACCTCTTTTCCGGCGGCTTCGGGCTTATAGAAATATATGTCCGTAAAATCTTTTGCGCACCGTCTCATCAGTTCAATGAATACAACATTTTCAAGTCTCCAGCCTATGTTTTCTGCAGCCATTGAATTTTCACGATTATTTTGCAAACCGGGATCCACGATATATGATTTCTGCCCTCTGATTCGTTCCCTGCTCTTGAATGAATGCCTCTGGAGCAATTGAACAAGAAATGCCTGTTGCAGGTAAGACACATATTTTCTTATCGTTTTGTCCGATATATTGAAAATCTCTGACAATGCCTCGTAGTTGACCTCCTGACAAGAATTGCTGATGAGATGTCCGGCTATTTTCCTCAATGCGTCAACATCGCGGATTTTGAAACGCTTCTTTATGTCTTTCTGCAATATGGCCTCCAACAACCCTTCGACATAGCCCCGCTTGTTGCGCAGATTCTGCATTTCCGGAAATCCGCCGTCATTTATATAGGCCATGAACGCCCTTTTCCGTTCAGCCTCCGCTTTTGTCGTTATTCCCGTCGTGTCAACTCTGTGAAAATCACAATATTCTGAAAACGAGAATGGGAACAGTCTGATTTCATTGTATCGCCCGGTCAGATGCGTCGCGAGTTCTCCGCTGAGAAGCTTTGCGTTGCTGCCTGTGACGAATATGTGCAAATTGGTTCGCAGAAGACGATTGACAAACAGATACCATCCCTCGACATCCTGAATCTCGTCCAGAAACAGATATTGCACATCGGTTCCATAAAGTTGATAGACACAGGAAAGTACGGTGTTGAGGTCTTCGGTTTTTATGTCTGCAAGCCGGTCATCATCCAGATTGACATAGGCATATCTGACACCATGTTCCAAAAGCACCTTGTGGCAGAGAGTCGATTTCCCGCTTCGTCGCACTCCGATTACAACTTGAGCCAATGTGCTGTCAAACTCGAACATGGATTCTTCCGCTCTCGTTATCCAATTCTTCGAACGATAGCCACGGACTTCTTCTTTTTGTTCTGCAAGAACCTGTAGTATAATCTGTTCGTTAAACATATAATCTTTTTTTGCTTCTGCAAATATAACTAAATTCCGATAAATAGGAGATTTTTGATGTTCAAAATCCGATAAATAGACAATTTTTGGTCTCTGAATTCCGATAAATCGGAGATTTTTGACATCTTAAATCCGATAACTTGGCCATATGAATCAAACAATTTGAAAAAAAGTAAAAATATTTTTGCATCTTTGCAGACTGTTTCGGCGGCGAGGCAAGTGCCGCCGGGATAAATTTGAAACATATTTTGTAATATAGAGCTTAGCTCTTGTTCTCTATTTCGCGAACGACCAAAAATAGTAGTAGAAGAGAATGAGATGCGAAGGTTCACGCTTCGGCGTGAACTGTTCGTTGATTGTTCATCTACACGGCTTTGGTCGGCCTGCGAAATTGGATAAGAAACGGATAGTTCACGCCTTTTTTTGTATATCGGCTGGAGAACTTGAGGTAAGTCTTTTAGTCGATGGCTTACAATGAAACCAGACCCACAGGAACTGATAGACCGCGTCCGGCAGAGTTCGGAGTTTAGTAATGAGGAAAAATCGCAGCTGATTGATTCGTTGAGAAAGACGAAGCACTATGGTCTTGTGTGGGAGAAAAGGCAGGAGGAGGTTGAGGAAAATCAGCGGAATCGGATTCCTGTTCTGACGGAGGTCAAGGACCGGGCGATTGTCAGTGATGCGGCGGATGCTCCGAACCATATTCTCATCGAGGGCGACAATCTCGATGCGCTCGTTGCCCTGACCTACACCCACGAGGGCAAGATAGATGTAATATACATCGATCCGCCGTATAATACTGGAAATAAGGATTTTATCTACAACGATTGCTTTGTCGATAAGGAAAGTCCCTACAGACACAGTCTGTGGCTCTCGTTCATGTCCCGCAGGTTAAAAATCGCAAAGCGTCTCCTTTCGGACAAGGGGGTCATATTCATATCAATAGATGACAATGAGCAGGCGCAGTTGAAACTTTTGTGCGACGAGATATTTGGTGAACGGAATTTCGTCGGACAGATTATATGGCAGTCGGCGACAGACAACAACCCTCGTCAGATAAGTACCGAACACGAGTATATACTATGTTATGCCAAATGCGCCGACAGTCTTGACAAATGGCTGCTGAAATCCGAAAAGGCGGAAAGAATAGAACGGAAATATCATGAACTCCGAGAACGAACTGACGACACTGAAACGATTCAGAGAGAACTCAGAAAGTGGATTAAGGAAAATAGGGAGACTCTGGCAGGCGTAACACATTATAATAATGTCGATGCGAAGGGAGTGTATAGCAGCGCCTCTAATTCTTCCAACACGAAGCCGGGAGGATATGCTTTCGATATTATTCATCCTGTAACAGGAAGACCTTGTGCAAAACCTGCGTTCGGATGGCGTTGGACTGAAAAGACATTCCTGACTTATGCTGAGAATGATGATGTCGAATGGGGACGGGACGAGACAACGCAGCCGCATATAAAGAAGAGGATCGACACTGTCGAAGAACAGTTTAAGAGCATCTATTACGAGGACGGTCGTACCGCGACTAAATTCCTTGAAGATTTGTTTGGCGTGAAGAAAGTCTTTACGAATCCGAAACCTTTGAATCTGATTAAGCGGATAATTGCCTTCTCTTCACAAAAGAACTCTGTCATCCTCGACTTCTTCGCCGGTTCGGGCACGACCCTCCACGCGACTATGGCCCTCAACGCCGAGGACGGCGGCCACCGGCAGTGCATACTCGTGACCAACAACGAGAACCGCATCTGCGAGGAAGTGACATACGTCCGGAACACAAAGGTCATCGAAGGCTATGTCAATGCAAGGGGTGAGTCTGTCAATGGGCTGACGACCAACAGCCTGCGCTACTACAGGACGGACTTCATCGGCCGCGACAAGACCGCGCAGAGCCGCCGAGCCCTCGCGGCAGCATCCGCAGACCTGCTCCGCATCCGTGAGGACGCCTACAATGAACTCGACACCTTCGGCAAATTGAAACTCAAGCCGTCCGTGGCGCGGCATTTCGAGGGCGGAGGACGACATATTCTCTTGATTCTCAACGAAAACGCAATCGAATATTTCGTGGACGAAATAAGAGATGCCGCCAGTCCCGACAAGTTTAAGGCCTATGTCTTCTCTCCGGGAGACTATGCCTACGATGACGAGTTCATGGATGTCGCTGACAGGGTTGAGCTTTGCGCCGTCCCGTCTTCGATCTACAATGCCTACGAAAAGGTGCTGCCGAAACGGGTGCGTGATGTTGGCGAGGAAGAGCCGGAGCGGAATGAAAATGATGTGGAGGAATAGGCTATGCTGAAACAGGTTAACTATCAGGACAAGGCCGTTGATGATCTTGTCGAGAAGGTCATAAGGCTTCTGAACGCTTCCGGACAGCGCAAGAGGCTGGTTTTCAAGGCTCCGACAGGGTCGGGAAAGACCGTGATGGCCTCCGGGATGCTGGCGAGACTTGCGCAGGAACTTCCGGAGAGGACGGACAGCCTCGTGAACCGGGTGGCGTTCATCTGGATTGCGCCGAACAAGCTCCACGAGCAGAGCTACTTCAAGATGAAGAACTATTTCACCGAGTCGCGCCTGCTCAAGCCGGTGGTCTATGACGAACTTGACCAGTCGATTGACGGGTACATCCGCCCGGGTGAGATACTTTTCGTTAACTGGGAGAGCATCAACAAGGACAACGCACTCATGATTCGGGAGACGGAGCGCTCCGCGTCGCTCTATGACATCACGGACAGGACTCAGTTCGACAACCGCATTCCCATTGTCGTGATTGTCGATGAGGAACATATGTTCGGAGGCAAGAACGCGAAGAAGTCTGAAAAGGTGCTTGCGCGCATAAACCCGAAACTTGAGATTCGCATCTCGGCGACCCCTATTTCACAGGGCGACGAAATGGTGACCGTCTATCGGGAGGATGTCGTGAAGGAGGAGATGATAAAGGAAAGCATCGTCCTGAATCCGGCGCTGAACCCGGGTGACGAGAGCCTTACGGAGACTCTGATTCGTGAGGCGCTGGCGAAGAGGAATGAAATCGCGGAAGCCTATAAGTCTCTGAACATCAACATAAATCCTCTGCTGCTCATCCAGCTTCCGAACGACACGAATGAGGCGAACACTGCGGAGGACACGAGGATAAAGGACGAAGTCGTGAAATATCTCGCCGCCAAGGAGGGCATCACCGTTCAGAATGGTCGTCTGGCGGTGTGGCTGTCTAAGGAAAAGGAGAATCTTCAGGGCATCGAAGACCTCGATAACCTGACGGAGGTTCTGCTGTTCAAGCAGGCCATAGCCCTCGGCTGGGATTGCCCACGCGCTGCGGTGCTGCTGATTTTCAGGAAGATGGAGAGCTTCACCTTCACGATGCAGACTCTCGGACGAATCCTGCGCATGCCGGAACAGAAGTTCTACACGAATCCGCTGCTGAACAAAGGTTATGTCTATACGGACCTGAGCCGGAAGCAGGTGGAGATAGCCTCGGATGACATGGCGTACATCTCCCGTATGCGTGCGGAGCGCCGTCCGAAGCTCACGAATGTCGAGCTGACATCGACCTACACGGAGAGAAAGAGTTCCGACCGTCGGCGTCTCGGACCGAAGTTCCGGGGGATTCTGAAGGATGCGCTCGCACGGCAATGGAGTCTGACATATAACCCGACGCTGTTCAGCCTTTTCGAGGATGAAGACGAACCGACAGACGATGTGGAGGCGAAGAAAGCCGGAAACCGCGTGATTGCGGCAAGGACTGTAAAGCTCGACGTGTCAAGTATATCCGTGGAGATACCGAAGGACCTTGTGATTGCCGACGAACTCGGGACTGTCGAGGTCACGAACCGCGTGAGGTTTGCGAGAACTTCCACTGAACTGAGCCGCGTCTTTGACGACTACTGTCTTTCGCAGCTTTCCGGTTGGGAGAAATACTGGAGCCTGCCGACTTTCGAGAACGCCCTGATAGAGTCCTTTGACGAACTCCTCGGAATTGATGAACTTTCGACGAAAAAGATAGTGCTCTACTATCAGAACAAGCCGTTTTTCTCCGGTGTGATTGAGAACGCTCTCGTAGAATACGAGAATACGATGAATGAGCGCCGCAGAAAGGCTTCCGAACGAGATTTCATCAACTATAAATGGGAAGTGCCTGAGATTCGGACCTACAATGAACAGTCATGCCACGAGGAGAATAATGTTCATAATCATGCACTTGAGCCGTTCGTAAAGGAAAACCGCGCGTCGGCTCCGGAAGAAAGGTTCGTGAAGTTCCTTGAGGCCAACACTCAGTACATCGACTGGTGGTACAAGAACGGCGAGAGCGGAATGAGCGACTATGCCGTCCCTTACACGAAAGCCAGTGGCGAGAAAGGCCTGTTCTACGTCGATTTTATCGTCCGGATGAAAAACGGCGTGGTCTTTCTGCTTGACACAAAGACTAGGGGCAGCCGTCCGGACGACCCCTATAAGCACAATGGCCTGGTTGACTACATCGCCTCCCAGTCCGGCAAGACCCTTCCCCTGAAAGGCGGAGTCCTCATCGAAAGCCGTCCGGATGTCTGGCGCTTCTGCCCGCAGAAAGTCGATAACACCAGCGACCTTGACTCCTGGCAGCAGTTCCTCCCGAGCGAATATGTGGAGTAAGGAAATACGGCTCGGGCAGTGCCGGATGTCAGATGATTGTCGGGGTGTGGCCGCAGGCGGGAAGGAATTTTTCGAGAAGGTCGGCGGTGCGAAGCTTCATGAAGCAGGAGACTGTGCCGTCGGAGCAGCAGAAGAACTCTCCTTCAAGGACTTCCTTGTCGAGGACGAAGTTCACGTCCTTGGTCGAGTCGAGGCAGGCGCTGAGGACTGTGGTTGCCCCGTGCTCCGTTCCTGCAATCTCAAGCAGTTTCTCGGCCGAGGCGAATGATACTCTCGGGATGTTGAGGGCGTGACCGAAGTCCTTGGTCACGAACGGCTTGTCATCGCGCGTCACATAGAGATAGAAAATGGTCTGCTGCCGGTTGCAGAGGAAGATGCTCTTGACAATCCTTCCGCCGATGCCCTCGTTGATGTTCAGGCAGTCCTCCATCGTGACCCCGGGATCCGTATCCACTCTTTCAAACGGAATCTCCAACCGTGCCAGAGTCTCATACACTTTCTCCTGCAGCGCCGTCTTGAACTCTTCAGGCGTCGTCGTCATCCTTTCGCTTACAAAAAATTTCGTGTTCTCCATTCTAAATTGATAAGCCTTTGATGACGAAGATACTGACAATCCCATAAAATCGCAAAATATTATAATATCTTTCAAATCAATTCGTCAAATATTATAATATTTTTCGAATGTACTTGTGCTCGGCATATTTTAATACCCAGATGCGTTTATGCCTGAAATATCGAAACCCGAAAATTTTCATTAACAAATCGGGATTGTTTTCGTCATTTATTCGGCGCGTCAGAAAAACACAATGAATTTTTATTATTTTTGAGTATGAAAAGAATCGTAACTATCTTATTTATCGGATTGGGGCTGCTTATGGCCGGGGCCGCGACTTCGTGTGCGAATGCCGGAGATGCCTCGAAGTCCGAAATCAAAAAGCTTATCAAGGAATTTGACAGGAAAAAAGGCGTCGAAACCGTCAATCTCGGCTCTTTCGCCATGTCGTTTGTCAAAAGGGCTGCGAAGGCGGAAGTCTCGGATGACGATGAGGCTATGACGGCCGTCAGGGCAATGGACAAGCTCAATGGGATGACTCTTGTCGATATGGAAGACAGCAGCCGTGCCGTCAGGGATGAATTTCACAGAAAGTTTACGGCGCTTATGGGCGAGGAGAGCCTTCTGATGAGCGTCAAGGACGACGGCGAGGATGTGCTGTTCTACGGTATGAGCTCTCATGACGGCAAGACTGTCGAGAACCTGATTATCTATATGCCGTCAGATGGGGATCTTATCTGTCTCTGGGGCAGCATAGCCACCGAGGCGCTGGCCGGACTTGCCGACTCGATGAAGGAATGAGGCGGGAGACCTTCATAAACGACTGGTTTCCGTTGCGTGACGGGCTTTATAGGGTCGCCTATAGACTGCTGGGTTCGGAGGCTGAGGCAGAGGACGCCGTGCAGGACCTCTATCTGAAGCTCTGGCAGGCCGGAGACTCGCTCGAAAAGGTGCGCGTTCCGAAGGCATATTGCCTGACGCTGCTCCGGAACAGCTGCCTGGACAGGCTCAAGAGCAAGCGGCTGAGCGGGCGCTCTTCCATCGACGGGGTGGAGCCGGAGCAGCCTCCGGGGGACGGACAGATTGCTGAGCGACAGAAGATGCAGGCTGTGCTTGAGGCGGTTGAGCGCCTTCCTGAGCGCGAACGGACGGTCTTGAAGATGAAAATCATTGACGACCTGTCATACGGGCAGATACAGGAGCGGACAGGCATCCCATACCTGAGTCTGAGGGTTCTGCTCAGCGGGGCGAGGAAAAAACTGAAGAAAATTGCTGATGAATATGAAGATTAAATATGAAAAGGACTGAGGACATTGAAAAACTGACTATAGAGGAGCTGGAACGTATGGCTGACGACGAGAGCGTCGCCGTTCCGGAGCGTCTTGGCGAGAACATTGAAAACCGGATTCTTGCCTCGGAAATACTTCGGAATGAGTCCGCCCGCGAAGAGTCTTTGACTACCGAGGATGGTTCCGGCACTCTCAATTCCGAGAAGCGCAGCTCATCTGTGGTGCTCTGGAAGAGGCTTGCCGTCATTCCCGCCGTTGCCGCTGCTGTGGCCGCCGTCGTCATCGGACTTAATCTTCACCGCGCGTCCGCAGCCCCGGCCGACACGTTCAGCTCACCGGAAGAGGCATACGCCCAGGTGGAAAGGACATTTGCCATGATTGGCAGCAAGGCCAGCAAAGGAAAGAGCATTGCCGACGCGGCTCTTCCCAAGATGCAGAAGACATCAAAATTCATCGGTCATGTGTCTTCCTCCTCTTCCGAAGGAGACTTATAATAACGGTAACTATGGAGGAGGTTTCTTAATTGAATTATACAGACATAAATAACAGTAACTTTTTAAAACAGAAGAAAATGAAAAGAATAGCAACAATAATCGCGGCAATGCTCGTATGCGCCGCCTCATTCGCCCAGAGCGGCAAGGACATCTACAACAAGTTTTCGGACAAGCCGAAGGTCAGCGCGGTCTATATCTCCCCGTCAATGTTCCGCCTCATGGGCAGGCTTCCTGAAATCGATATGCCGGAAGAGGACATAGACATAGCACCGGTTGTCAAGGAACTCAGCGGTATGTATCTCATTGACAGTGAGAACGCCAAGGTCAATGCCGCCCTCAAGGCCGATGTTGACAAGCTCCTCAAGTCCGGAAAGTTTGAACTCCTGCTTGAGGCCAAGGAGGACGGCGAGCTTGTCCGCCTCTACACCGTCGGAGACGAGCAGACCGTGACCAGCTTCGTGATGACCTCGGTCGAGAAGGACGAATATGTATTCATCTGCCTCGAAGGCCGCCTCGCCCGCGCCGACCTTGAAAAGCTCATCGCCTCCTCGGTGAGGTGACGGTTACCACATCTGTTCCCTGTCGCAGCTCAGTTCAAGTGGTTTCAGCAGTGGTCTAATTGATTATTTCTCAAAAAGGTCGTGCATCATGACTTCGTTCTGAACTATGCCGCTGTATTCGTTGTGGCGGAGACCGAAGGTGGTGACCATCACGAGGTGGAGCGTGCGCCGCAATTTTAATTGGGAGCGGAAAGATTCGATTTTGTTTTCCAGCGTTTCCCGATATTTCCGGGAAATCGCGAACGGACCGTCCCACCACTTCATTTCGCAGATGTTTATCACCTTGTCCGCCCTCTTGATAATCATGTCAATCTGGGCATCCTTTGAGCGCCAAGAGAAAGTTTCTGTGAGCATACCGAATATGCCGAGTTTCTTTTCGATTTGAAGATGATGCTGGATGCAAAGCTGCTCGAACGCGATGCCCGCCCATGCGCTGTGAGTGGGTGTCGATGTCTGATATGCCCAGAAATCCTTGTCCGAAGTTCCGTATTTACGGATGAATTTGTAATAAAATATGGTGTAGAAATCCGTCAGCTGGTATATCGCGTCATTCTCCTTTTTGCCGAACGTACGATATTTCCGGATTATGTCGCAGCTGTCAAGGTCGGCCAGAATCGTGCTAAGCCCACCTCCGTCGGAAAGTCCTGTCAGCTCGATAATCTCATTCCGGGTCATTCCGTAATTCCTCCTGCTCAGCGCCTCGATGACCTTGAGATACGGCTCGCTGTTATCGAACAGAGACGCATAGAGATTCTGAAATTCTCCGTCGAGCTTCCCGTTTCTCCTGAAAAACATCCTGTCCACATTCTGGGCGAGGCTAAGCCCCTTGTCGAGAAGGCTCAGGTAATATGGGATTCCTCCCATAATCATATAACATTCGGCGATGTCCTTCTCTTCATAGCGGAAACCTGCCTCCGTGAGATAATCCCTGCATTCGGCGAGATTGAACGGACGGAGGTATATCTTCGACGTCACGCGATTGTGCAGACCTCCCTTATTTCTGAGGATATTCTTCGTTATCCACGATGTCGCGGAGCCGCATACGATAAGCAGCAAGTCTTCACGGGTACATCCCCAATCGTTCCAGAAATGCTCGATTGCGGTGACGAGTTCGCTTCGCGGTGTGTACATCCATGGCAGCTCGTCTATGAACACTACTTTCTTTCCTGTCTTGCAGGAGTTTTCAATCAGTGTCCTGAGGCTGCCGAAAGCTTCATTCCAGTTTTGGGGAATCGGACATAGCGGGGACCCATGCCGTTTGAGCGCCTCCCCGAAGTTGAGCAGCTGCGCATTCTTGTCCTTTTTTGCCAATCCCGTTACCTTGAATGTAAAGTTGTCCTTGAAGAACTGGTTTATCAGGAATGTCTTGCCGACGCGCCTCCTTCCATATACGACAACAAACTCGGGGGAATGTACCTCATACAGTCTCCGGAGCTGTTCCATCTCGCCGTCTCGTCCTATTATCTTCATTGCAGTAAAAAGTTTAGTCGTATTCTCGCCTGCAAATTTAATGAAAATATCGACTTACCGCACGGTTTGACAAGATAAACGCTGCGGAAAGTCAATATTTTTCCGACTTTCCGCAGCGTTGTGAAAGATAAACCGCGCGGAAAGTCACTTTTTTATCGACTTTCCGCGCGGTTGTGTGTGCGTCGCAGCCCGGATTACTTGAGCTTGGCGGCGATTTTTTCGGCGAGAGTGAGGAAGGCCACTGATTCGGGACCGGTACCGAGGGCTGCCGGGGTGCCGTTGTCACCGTCTTCGCGGATGCTCTGGACGAGCGGAATCTGACCGAGGAGGTCGATGCCGTATTTCTCCGCCATCGCCCTGCCTCCGTCCTTGCCGAAAATGTAGTACCTGTTCTGCGGGAGTTCCGCCGGGGTGAACCAGGCCATGTTCTCCACGAGGCCGAGAATCGGCTTGTTCACGTTCTCGTTGCGGAACATATTGACTCCCTTCTCCACATCGGCGAGCGCCACCGCCTGAGGCGTGCTGACTATCACCGCTCCGCTCAGCGGGATGTCATGGACAAGGCTGATGTGGATGTCGCCCGTTCCCGGGGGCATATCAATGAGCAGAAAGTCCAGCTCGCCCCAGCGGACCTGAAGAATCATCTGCTTGAGCGCATTGCAGGCCATCGGGCCGCGCCAGATGAGCGCCTGTTCGGGACTTGCGAAATAGCCTATGGACATCCATTTCACGCCGTATTTCTCAATCGGCATAATCACGTCCTTCGGCTCCTCGCCCGGCTCGCCTCCCGGAATCTGGAATGAACCAGGAACTTCGTGTTCGGTGTCGGTCATCTTGGGAACTGACGGCCCATAGATGTCCGCGTCTGCCAGCCCCACCTTGTAGCCGAGACGGGCAAGCGCTACCGCGAGGTTCACGGCGACGGTGGATTTTCCTACGCCTCCCTTGCCTGACGCAATCCCGATGATGTGCCTTACGTTCGCGAGCTCCTCAAGACCGAGGTCGAGACCCGGTTTCTTCTTAGGCTTAGGCTCTTCCCTGATGACGGTGAGCACTTCCGCCTCGGAACCCGCCGGGCAGTGGCGTATGAGCGCCGCCTTGGCGCTGCCGATGAGATACTCTGCGAGCGGGTCGCGATGCCTGCTGAAGCCGAGCGTCACGCTCACGCGCACAGCCTCCCCCTCAAGCGGCTCCACCGCGACTTTCTCCACCATCCCCAGCTCCACGATGCTCCTGTCGCCCTTCGCCGGATGCTGCACATCCTTCAGGTATTCAAGTATTTCCTGTTCTTTAATCATAGATAGTATAATATAACTGAGATGGTAAAATTGCGGTTTTACCTTATGTCCATCTCATCTATTAAATATTTGGCCCCGCCGAACTTATCGACGATGAAAAGCACATAGCGAATATCTACGTTGATGCAGCGCTGGAGATTCGGCTCGAACATGATATCCGAACTCATCGACTCCCAGTTGCCGTCGAACGCGAGACCGATGAGTTCGCCCTTGGCATTCATAATCGGCGAGCCTGAGTTGCCTCCCGTGATGTCGTTGTTGCTCAGGAAGCAGGTCGCCATGCGCCCGTCCTTCATCGCGTACTGCCCGAAATCTTTCTCATAATAGAGGTCTTTCAACTTTTCCGGGACAACGAACTCCCAGTTGTTCGGGTCTTCTTTCTCCATTACGCCCGCGAGCGTCGTATAGTACTCATACTCAACGGCATCGGCAGGGGAGTATCCCATCACGTTGCCGTAGGTCAGCCTCATCGTGAAGTTCGCGTCAGGGTAGGACGGCTGTCCCTTCTTCCATTCCAGCAGACCTGCCGTGTAGGCCTTCTTTGCCGCGTTTGCCTTGGCGCGGAGAGCCTTGAGATCATCATTGTGCCCGAAATATTTCTTCAGGAATTCCTGATAGAGCCTGAACGCCGGGTCTTCGCGAAGCGTGAGGATTCCGTTTTCTGACGCTTCAGCCTTGCGGATTGCCTCCACGGCCTTTTCCTCGGATGTGAACACGCTCTGCGTGAAAAGCGTATCGACATATCCCCTGAGCCGTTCCTCGTTGAAATCGGGAATAATCCAGTTCTCCTTATCTACTCTCTGGTGGTAGAGACGGAGAAGGGCCTCGGTGATTTTTATGTCCGTCGGGAGTGAGTAGTCCTTGTAGAACTCGTCCATCCTGTCCATTGCCGCTCCGAGCGCGAGAGTGCTGTCTGAGGTCTCCTTCATTGTCGAGACGTATGCAGCGACGGCCGAAGCCGCAATGTTGCTGATTTCACTGCGATAGACGGTCTCGAACAGCCATGTGGAGAGCAGGCTCGCGTCCCTTGCCCCGCCGACTGCGGCCGCGATTTCATCAAGCGCCTTTCCGTATTTCCCGGTACGCCCGGCATCCGCCGCGACCCACTCGCGGAACTCGTCTTCCTCGAGCATCGTCCTTCCGATGACGTCAAGTTTCTCAAATGCCAGTTTCATTCCCTGCCACTTCTTCCATCCGTTCGATGAACCGCTGTACTTGCTCGCATACTGAATCTTCACCTTCGGATCCGCGAGCATATCTTCCATCATAATGTTCTGGCGCAGCGTCCTTGCCTCGATGCGGATGTCGTTCTCCGCAAGCATCTCCTTCAGCTCGTCGGAGGTCGCGAAGCGGTTCGTGCGTCCCGGATAGCCCATAATCATGGTGAAGTCTCCTTCCTTCACGCCCTTGAGCGAGATTTTCAGATGGTTCTTCGGCTTGAGCGGAACGTTTTCGGCGCTGTAGTCCGCAGGCTCGTTGTCAGCTCCGGCATAGACGCGGAACATCGAGAAGTCGCAGGTGTGACGCGGCCACATCCAGTTGTCCGTGTCCGCGCCGAACTTGCCTATTGAAGAAGGCGGCGCTCCGACAAAGCGGACGTCGCGGTAAATCTTGTAGGTGATGAGGTAGAAGAGGTTGTCGTTGTAATATGGGACAACCGTCGAGCTGCAGTGCGCGTGTTCCTTGTCCGCCGTCTTCACGAGCTCATCCTTCTTGTCGGCAACGGCCTTTGCAACAAGAACATCGACATTCGCGCTGTCTTTATATGTTTCGCGTGCCTGCGCCTCCGCAGTCGAGAGGATGTCGGTCACGTCGGTCACGGATTCGAGGAAAGTGACCGTGAGACCGTCGCACGGAAGTTCCTCGCTGCGGTTCATCGCCCAGAATCCGTCCTGAAGGTAGTTGTGCTCCACGCTGCTGAGCGCCTGAATGTGCGAATATCCGCAGTGGTGGTTCGTCACGAGCAGTCCCTCGTCGGAGATTATTTCACCCGTGCAGCCGCCTCCGAACTGGACGATGGCGTCCTTCAGCGACACGCCGTCGGCGTTGTAAATCTGTTTCGGCGCAAGCTTGCAGCCATGTTTCTTCATGTCCTTGGCGTTCATCTTCTCAAGCAGCGGCAGCAGCCACATGCCCTCGTCCGCCATCGCCGTGAACGCGGCCCCCGTCATGACGGCCAATGCCGCCAGCGTGGACATCAAAATTTTTCTCATATACATATTCTAAAAAACTTAAATAAAATACTATGTCAAAGGGGATGAAGAAAAAGATGAGATGCAGATCGCTTTTTATTCGCCCCGTCAGTCAAAATAATGTGTTTTCTAATTCCTTGACGTGGAACGATTTGCGATGATATGGCGTATACCCATATTTCCGTATGGCCTCAATGTGCTCCGCCGTCGGATACCCCATGTTCCTGTCCCATCCGTACCGGGGATATTCCTCCGCGAGCCGTCGCATATATTCGTCCCTCCATGTCTTCGCCAAAACCGACGCAGCCGCAATCGACGCGAAACGTCCGTCTCCCTTCACGAAAGTCTGCCATTTCATGTCCCTCCATAAAGGGATATATTCCTTCAGCGCACCTCCCTCAAACGGGGATTCGAGCGCAGCCTCAGGCAGTCTGTCAATCGGCCGGAATCTGTTCCCATCGACAATCAGAGCCTCCGGACGCCGCCCCAGACGCACCGTCGCACGCCACATCCCGACAATCGAAGCGTTCAGGATGTTAATCCTGTCTATCTCCTCCGCACTCACGCATTCCACAGCCCATGCGACCGCTTCCTTCTCTATAATCGGCCGCAGCTCGTCCCGCTCCTTCCCGCTCATCTGCTTCGAGTCGTTCAGCAGCGGATGCCTGAAAGCCGGCGGCAGAATCACAGATGCGGCAAAGACCGGTCCCGCGAGCGGGCCTCTTCCCGCCTCGTCACAACCGGCCTCCACCAGATTCTCATCCGCCCGCACGGGCAAGTATTCTTTATTCACCGAAAGTGGACTTTAAATGTAATTCGTCCATTTGAATCTGATCAATCTGCGACGGCGAATCAATCATCACGTCACGCCCCTTATTATTCTTTGGGAACGCGATGTAGTCACGGATTGTCTCCTGTCCGCCGAAGAGCGCGCAGACACGGTCGAAACCGAACGCGAGACCTCCGTGAGGCGGTGCTCCGAACTTGAAGGCGTTGATGATGAATCCGAACTTGTAGTCCGCGTCCTCCTTGCTGATGCCGAGAACCTCGAACATCCTCTCCTGAACGTCTGCCTCGTGGATACGGATTGAACCGCCTCCGAGCTCCGTGCCGTTGAGGACGAAGTCGTATGCGTTGGCGCAGACCCTTTCGAGGTCTTCCTTTTTGTTGCTGTAGAACCAGTCAAGATGCTCCGGCTTAGGCGCGGTGAACGGATGGTGCATCGCGTAGAAGCGGTTGGTCTCGTCGTCCCATTCGAGGAGCGGGAAATCCACCACCCAAAGCGGCGCGAAGGTGTGCGGGTCGCGAAGGCCGAGCCTGTTGCCCATCTCTATGCGCAGCACTCCGAGCTGTGTCTGAGTCTTTCTCTTCGGGCCGCAGAGCACGAGAATGAGGTCTCCTGCCTCCGCGCCGAGCCTTCCGGCGATGCCCTTGAGCTCGTCGGCCGTAAAGAACTTGTCAATCGAAGACTTGACTGTCCCGTCCGCGTTGAGCTTTATATAGACCAGTCCCTTTGCGCCCACCTGAGGTCTCTTGACCCATTCTGTGAGCTCGTCAAGCTGCTTGCGGGTGTATTCCGCGCATCCCTTTACGGCAATCGCTCCTACATACTCCACGCTGTCGAACACGGAGAAGCCGTGCCCCTGCGCGAGGTCGGTAATCTCGTGGAGCTTCATGTCATAGCGGATGTCCGGTTTGTCGGAGCCGTAGTTGTCCATCGCGTCGTACCAGCTCATCCTCGGTATCGGGTTCGGAATGGTCACGTCAAGGACATTCTTGAAAAGCGTCCTCATCATTCCCTCGAAGGTGTTGAGCACGTCCTCCTGCTCCACGAACGACATCTCGCAGTCAATCTGCGTGAACTCCGGCTGACGGTCGGCCCTGAGGTCCTCGTCGCGGAAGCAGCGCACAATCTGGAAATAGCGGTCATATCCGGCCACCATCAGAAGCTGCTTGAAGGTCTGCGGAGACTGCGGCAGCGCGTAGAACTGTCCCGGATTCATCCTTGAAGGAACCACGAAGTCGCGTGCTCCCTCCGGAGTCGATTTGATGAGGTAAGGGGTCTCGATTTCGAGGAAGTTCTGCGCGTCGAGGTAGTTGCGGACCTCATGCGCAATCCTGTGGCGGAGTTCGAGCGCCTTGCGGAGCGGGTTGCGCCGCAGGTCGAGGTAGCGGTACTTCGCGCGGAGTTCCTCGCCGCCGTCGCTCACGTCCTCAATCGTGAAAGGAGGCGTCTGAGCCTTGTTGAGCACCTTGATTCCGGACAGCTCAATCTCGATGTCACCGGTCGGCATCTTAGGGTTCTTGCTTGCCCTCTCGACAACCTTTCCGGTAGCCTGAATCACATATTCGCGTCCGAGCGAACCCGCAGTCTGCGTAAGTTCCTCTTCCGCGCTCTCCTCCACCACAAGCTGTGTGATTCCGTACCTGTCGCGGAGGTCGATGAAAGTCATTCCTCCGAGTTTACGGCATTTCTGCACCCATCCGGCCAGCGTCACCGTCTCTCCAACATCGGCAAGCCTCAGCTCACCGCAAGTCTTTGTCCTGTACATATTTCGTAAGTTTATATATTTTACAAACCAAAAATCCCACAAAATTAACAAATAATTGCTTTTGTGGGATAATGAAAGTCAATAAAATTGAGCGTTTACTTTGCTGCGGCTTGATGTATTGCTATGCTCTTGAGAACTATTGGCGTACCTACCGACACTTCAAGTTTTCTCTCCTTTCCTTTGTTTTGTGATGCAGTGAATGTCAATATACAGGAACCGTCTGATGTGGAAATCGAACCCTTGAACCAATCATATTCAATTTCCAGAAAGTCTTTTCTCTTATTATAGGGCGCTGTTTGTCTATTTCCATTTTCATCAATGATATATATAGCTTCAAAGTCAACCTCCAAATTGCTGCTTATAGCGCATATTCCACCTTCTGCACCGAACCATATTTCATCTTGGGATAATTTTATCATATCATTTGGTCCGGGGCCTTTTGCGCAAGAGAAAGCGGAAAGAACGCAAAACAATAAACCCAATAAATTGCAATTGTGTGAAATAAACCGTTTCATACTATGTGGTTTTAATGGTTCTGTGGCTAAATAGATGCAAATAAAATGATTATGTCGCATCTATGCGAAAATTGTTGCGTATTTCTGATTGTTGAAATCGTATGAATCATTATATTTGCATCTGATGATAAAAATGGAGTGATATGAAAACTGGAGAATTTGCAAAGGTCTCTCCAAAATTGACCGGAGAGTCCGATTGGGTTGAGGGGGAAGTCATTGATGTTGAGAGAAACCCTTTCATAGGCATCATAGTATCAGTAAAAGATAAGCTCGGACGAATTTTCTTCGGTGAAGAGAAGTATTTCCAACTTAGCAAATAATATTCTATGTTTGCCATTGCTTTTGATATGGTTGTTTCCGATTTGAGGAAGAACTATGGTGAACCTTACAATAATGCTTATTTTGAAATAAGATTATTGTTGAGGAAATATGGATTTTATAATACGCAGGGGAGTGTCTATTTGTCTGAAAAAGATGATATGGCAAATTTGTACAGGGCTATCGATGCCTTGAAAAAAACTCCGTGGTTTAAGGGTTCTGTGCGTGATATAAGAGCATTCAAAGTCGAAGACTGGAGTGACTTTACTCCTGTCTTCGATGAAGATTAGTCGAGATATTTTTAAGAAAATAATAGTGTCAGGGAGATGAAGTCCTCGACGCCGAGGCGCTCGGGACGGAGTTCGAATACGGGGCCGGAGAGGAAGCCGGCGGTTTGCTCCGGGGGCCATCCTTCGCGGGCTGCCTTGTCGGCGACGAGCGGCTTGAGGCTGTTGCGCAGGGTCTTGCGGCGCTGGTTGAATGATGTCTTGACTATGGTCTTGAAGAGTTTCTCGTCGCAGCCGAGGTCTGTGCGGGAGTTGCGGCGGAGGCGGATTACGGCGGACTTGACCTTCGGGGGAGGGTTGAACGCGCCCTCTCCGACGGTGAAGAGATATTCGATGTCGTACCACGCCTGAAGAAGTACGGAGAGGATGCCGTAGGTCTTGCTGCCCGGTTTCTCGGCGATGCGCTCGGCCACTTCCTTCTGAATCATGCAGACAACCTGCGGAATGCTGTCCTTGTGGTCGATGATGCGGAAGAAAATCTGCGAGGATATGTTGTAGGGGAAGTTGCCTATGACGGCGAAGGTGCCTGTGGCGGCATCTTTGTTCGTCTTTCCTTTGGTGGCCTCGATTTCCTCCCTTCCAACCTTGTCTGTTCCGAGAGAACTTTCCTTTGGAGGGAAGAAATAGGACAGGTTCATCTTGAGGAAATCCCCTTCAATCACCCTCCCCGCCGCCTTAGGGAAATGCACGAGCAGATAATCCACAGACTCGCGGTCAATCTCTATCATCTTCAGGTCAATGTCCCCGCGCTCCAGCAGATACTGGCTCAGCACGCCCATCCCCGGGCCGATTTCCAGTACCGGCATAGTCGCGGCGGCGCCGGCGGCATGACCCGCGCCCGCCCCAGAAGCCGCCCCGCCAACAGTCTCCGCAACAAGAGCGTCCGCAATCTTCTGCGCGACGCTCAAGTCTGTGAGAAAGTGCTGCCCCAGCGCCTTCTTCGGCCGGACCAGATTCCCCTTGTGCTCAAAGTTTTTCTTCATTAGTTGAGGTACTTCTTCAGTTCCTCCTCAATGCCTTCACCCCTCAAATCCCTCTTGAGAATTGTGCCGTCCGGGCCGAAGAGCATAATCTGCGGGATTCCCTGAATGCCATAGATGTCGGTCGGGATGCGCTGGGCGTTGATAATCTGGTGCCATATCACCCCGTGAGCGGCAGCCGCAGCCTTAGTGTCCTCCGGCTTGTCCCAGACTGCAACTGACAGAACCTCAAGCCCTTTCGGCCCGTAGGTCTCGTAAGCTTTGCGGATGTTCGGAATCTCCCTCTTGCAGGGACCGCACCAGCTTGCCCAGAAATCCACGAGCACATATTTCCCCTTCCCAACGAAATCCGAGAACGAAACCGTCTTTCCGTCGGAGTCCTCAATCGTGAAGTCCGTGAACATCTTACCTTCCTCGGTGAGCAGCCCCTTCTGCGCCGCCTCGACCATCTTCACAACATCCCCGTTCAGCTGGAGAGAGTCGGCGAGTTCGGCCGCATAGTCAATCACCTCCTGATTGGTGAGGTCCGGAAACATGTTCTGGAGAGCCATGACGGCAATCCTGTTGCTCTTGTTCCTGTCGAAGGCCACCTTGTTGAGGTCGATGTACTTCTTGTTAGCCTCCTCATAAAGCGGCTCAATCTTCTCGTTTTTCTGCTCGTCCGTGAGCGTGGTGTCGGCGGAAATCGCCTCGGCGGCCGCATGAAAATCATCCACAACAGCCTTCATCTCGGCCTGGAAATCAGCCTCTTTCTGCTCCTGCGACTTGCAGGAAACCATAACGGCAGCCGCAACGGCCACCACAGCAATAAAACTCATCTTTTTCATATTTTTCAGTTCTTAATTTTCATTCGTTTCTGCAAAGATAGTCTTTTTTAGGAAGTTGTCATACTAAAATAAGCTGTCCGAATCAGACGACCCGGACAGCGAGAGATAAATCTTCTTAATCAGCAACTTTCTCAAAACGCTTGAACAAAGTGCTTGGAGAAAGGGGAGGCATAAAAGGATGGGATGCAAGGCGGATGGTGAAGATGAATACCGCAGCAACCTGATGGTTGTGAGGATTTCATCAAGACATCCAACGCAGCAGACCGCCTTTTAGGCGCCCCGTCATTCTTCGGACTCAGTTTCCTGGTAAGCCTTGAGCAGCTTCTCCTGGACGTCGCCCGGAACAGGCTGGTAGTCGGCGAATTCCATGCTGAATGTCGCCGCGCCGGAAGTGAGCGAGCTGAGCGCGGTGGAGTACTTGTACATTTCCGCGAGCGGGACTCGGGCCTTCAGGACGGAGAATCCCTTGTCGGTGTCCATGCCCTCGATGATGGCGCGCCTGTTCTGGAGGTCGGACATGCAGGCTCCCATATATTCGCCCGGAGTCAGCACCTCGACATTGTAAATCGGCTCCATAATCTTCGGGCCGGCGTTGCGGAACGCCTCCTTGAAGGCATTGCGGGCAGCGAGCACGAACGAGATTTCATTGGAATCCACCGGATGCATCTTGCCGTCATAGACATAGACCCTGATGTCGCGCGCGAGAGAACCGGTGAGAGGTCCCTCGCTCATCTTGTCGTTGATGCCCTTGAGAATAGCCGGCATGAAACGAGCGTCAATCGCTCCTCCGACCACGCAGTTGATGAACTCGAGCTTTCCGCCCCACGGCAGGTCGAACTCCTCCTTGCCCTTGACGTTCAGCACCATGTCGCGCCCGTCAACCTTGAACTTGTTGGTCATCTCCTGGCCCTCAACGATAGGGCAGATGAGCAGGTGAACCTCCCCGAACTGGCCCGCGCCGCCGGACTGCTTCTTGTGGCGGTAGTTTGCGGCTGCTACCTTCGTGATAGTCTCGCGGTAGGAAATCCTCGGCGCGAACATCTCGATCTCAATCTTGTTCTCGTTGCGGAGTCTCCAGCGCACGATGTTGATGTGCTGCTCGCCCTGACCCTTGAGTATGGTCTGCTTCATTTCCTTCGAGTACTCGACGATGATAGTCGGATCCTCCGCCGAAATCTTGTTCAGAGCCTCGTTCATCTTCTCGTCGTCCTTCTGTTCGACAGGCTTTATGGCCGTGCGGAAGCGTGACTTAGGGAACTTTATGTGTTCATAGACGATTTCCGAGCCAATCTGCGCGAGAGTGGCGTTGGTCCTCGCCGCACGCAGCTTCACCGTACATCCGAGGTCTCCGGCAACCATCTCTCCGACCTTCTCCTTCTTCTTCCCGGCGACGGCATATATCGCCGTAATCCTTTCCTTCTCCCCGTTCTCCGGGTTTTCGAGGTCCTGCCCCTCCGTGAGCTTCCCGCTCATCACCTTGAAATAGGCGACCTCTCCGAGATGCTGCTCGACGGCAGTCTTATATATAAAGAGTGACGTAGGCGCATCCGCCCTGCACTCGACTTCCTTTCCGTCCTTTGTGTGCTCGATGTGCTCGGACGGGGCCGCGGCCACCTTGATGGTGAACTCCATGAGCCTCTTCACGCCGATGTCCTTCTTCGCCGAGAGGCAGAAGATAGGCATTATCGACAGTTGGCGTATTCCGATGCCGAGTCCCTTGCGGATTTCGTCCTCGGTCAGCTCGCCCGTCTCGAAATATTTTTCCATGAGCCCGTCGTCGAACTCCGCTGCCCTTTCGATGAGCTGCCCCCTGAGCTCGTCGGCCTGATCCTTGAGCTCCGCCGGAATCTCAAGGTCCTCGCGGGTTCCGTTCTCATCCTTGAAATGATAGTACTTCATCTTGAGGACATCCACGAATCCGTCGAACGCCGGTCCCACGTTCACCGGGAACTGCACGATTACAGGCTTCTGCCCGAATGCCTCCTTGAGCCCGTCGAGGATGTTCTCCCAGTTCGCCTTCTCCCCGTCAAGCTGGTTGATGCCGAGGATTACAGGCATATTGTATTGGTCCGCATAGCGGGCGAAAATCTCGGTTCCGACCTCAACGCCCTGCTGCGCGTTGGCAACCAGAATGGCCGTGTCGCACACCCTGAATGCCGAGACCGCTCCTCCGACGAAATCGTCCGCGCCGGGAGCGTCGATGATGTTGAACTTCGTGTCCATGAACTCTGCGTAGAGCGGGGTCGCGTAGATTGACCTCTGGTTGAGCTGCTCGATTTCCGAGTTGTCGGAAACCGTGTTCTTCGCCTCGACCGTGCCTCTTCTGTCGATGACCTTGCCCTCGTAGAGCATGGCTTCAGATAACGTGGTCTTACCTGAACGGGTGCTGCCGATCAAGACCACATTGCGGATGTCTTTAGTGGAATAAGTCTTCATCTTTGAGTGTTATTAGTGTGTTTTTCTTATCTCCTGTCCGTGTTTCACGAACGGTAATTGTTGCAAATTTAGAAATTTTATTCACAAAAACAAGCGAATCGCCCGTAATCCTTTGCGTTGTGAAAAAAAATGAATAGTTTTGAATGTCATTTTGAAAATACATAATTATAATGAAGACATATAAAGTATTTATCATGGGTGTAGCGGCGCTGCTGCTGTGCACCCCATACGCGTCGGGGCAGTCATTCAAGGACGGTCTGAAGCAGCTCGGGAAGCGAATCGGCAAGCAGGTCGAGCAGAAAGTGGAACAGAAGGTCGTCGATGAGGCGGTCAAGCAGGCGGAAAAGCAGGTTGACAAGGCGTTTGACAGCATGACCGGAAAACAGGGCGAAAAGAAAACGGAGAAAAAGTCAGAAAGAAATGCCGGGAATGCTGCCGGGGGAAGTGCGGACAAGACTGCTGAGAGAAGTTCCGGGAATGCTGCTGAAAGAAGCTCCGGAAATGTTGCCGGGAAAAATGCGGAAAAGGCTGCTGAGAGAAACGCTGAAAAGACTGCCGAGAAACGGACGGCGAAGCAGGTGTCAAAATCCTCGTCTGCCGGGAAGTCCGCCCGCGACAGACAGCTTGAGCAGCAGTACGAGGCGATGCTCGGACCGGATGCCGGCAAGGATGACGGTGATTCGACGACTCCGGGCGTAAGGCTTCCGAAGGAGCACACCGCGCTCTTCGCCCCTCTCGGCTACCCTGTGGATGCCTCCTGGGGTGTGCAGTCCATCAAGCCGGTGCTGCCTCCGACGGCCGCGGCGAAACAGGTCGATTGGGTCGATAAGATGCCGTATATATTCAATCTTGACAACCAGAGTGCTGTGGATGAGTATCTCCTGCTTGACCAGTGCAAGGAGGACGGCTACATAGAGCCGCTCACTCCGGCCGACCATCGCTACTACAACATCAAAAGCGAGGTGTTTGCCCGCGCCGATGAACTGAATGCCATTGTGAAATACTACAATGAACTCCTCGACGAGTACGACAGCGGTGACCCGCAGTGGGTCATAGCCGGCATTGAGAACAAGCTTGCCGCCGTGCTTGGCGGTGATATATACAAGAGAACCCTCCGCTCGTCTATTGCGCCTCTCTTCACTCTGAAGGGCTTCATCAATGATGACACCAGGGCATATTTCGCCGCCCACGGGGGCTACGAGAACGCGGTCAATGAAACACTTACGGTCTGGGATCCTCAGCCGGACAAAAAGGGCATCACCACCTCCGTTCCCGGGCAGACGGGATTCGTTGTCGATGAGGTTCAGGCCGGCGCCACCGTTGACGTAGATGGCGTGCAGTATGTCTTGCATAACCAGAGCGGCAGGAGCTGCTGGGCCTTTGCCTCCGAGGTTGCTGCCACGGCGGTCGCGGGCAAGGACATGGTAATTCCGGACTACATATATTACAATGGTCGGGAATTCCCGGTGCAGAGCATGCGCGGAGGACTTTTTAACGGCACGACGATAAAATCCGTGAAACTTCCGAGCACATTGACGGAAATTTCCAACGCCGCGTTCCGTGGCACACCGATCACAGAAATTGTCATCCCTGCTTCAGTGAAGAAACTTCAGGGTTCCGTTTTTCAGGATTGCACTAAACTTGCGAAAGTCACGTTTGAAGGTGACTATATGGAAGAGTTCAGCGGCAGTTTCCGGAACTGCACGAGCCTGAAGAGCGTAGTCTGCCCGCGCCGGGTCGACATGATCAGCTACGATATGTTCAGCGGCTGTTCCAATCTGACGGAGGTCGTGCTCCCGGAGAACATCAAGGAAATTCCTTCCGGCACGTTCGAAGGCTGCCGGAAACTGACGAGAATTGATGTCCCGGCAACCGTCACAAAAATAGGCATGAGCGCGTTCGGCAACTGCGGCGTGACGGAACTGGACCTTCGCAACGTCACGGAATTCGAGGGCTTCTGCTTCACCGGATGCAAGGCTCTGAAAAAAGTGACGCTCAATTCAAAGCTGAAGGATGATTTCCTGACGGAGACATACACCGAGTTTATGGAGTGTCCGCTGCTTCAGGTGAAATACGAGAATAATCAGTATGTCTATCCGGCGGGCTTCGTATTTGTCCCTTAAGCGTCTTTTGGGTCTATATTCATTTTCTCATCAGTCGTGTACGCCCGGTACACTCTTTCTTCAAAAATGAATCTATCCTCCAAAATCCATCTTAAGGCGGTTCAGTTGAAATGAAAAGATATATAATATGATTAACAGAAAAACAATATTCCTCATATTTTCGTTGGCGGCGATGGTGCTTCCGGTGACAAATGCGCCGGCACAGAATAAGCCTGTGATAAAATCAGTTGATATGACTCTTCCGATTCCTAAGCCGGGGGAGTCGCTCTTTGATGCCAGGGAATACCAGCTCACCTCGGCCAAGACCGAATATGGCGACCTTGCCCCGAGCGGGGAGATAGCCGTGTTTGAACTCGACTGGATCGGCGACTTCAACACGAACGACGACGGGGATATGTTTTTCCGCGACGGCTTCAACTACAAGGTGCGCCTCAAGTTCATGGTGAATCCGGACGGGAAATATACGACGGACTATGTCTTCACGGGGAAAGATTACTACATTGACGGCTCGCGCATCAAGGCGACTGTCAACGGAATGGACGTCAAGGTTCTCGACAGTGTCCCGTATTTCATCAACACCGAGTTCACCGTGAAGGTCGGTGACGGCGGGGCGGGTTCGGAAAGGGCGAATGCGCAGAAGCAGAAGTCCGACTACGAGCTGAACAAGAACTCCTACCGCGCCTCTCTGAAGGCATATTCCATTGCCGAGGCCGACGCAGCGTGCCCGGACACCAACCCTGTCGGCCTGATAGTCATCACCGACGCCTACAAGCCGGAATTTTATGCGGGTGCCACGCCTTCTCACACCGACTATCTCGGGCAGGACTGTATGCGTGTGACCAAGATAATTGTCGATACCGAGGACTGCTATGCCGCCGGTCAGGTCAACAACACCGTCATGGGGCCGTACAACATAAAGGAAGTATGGCTCAGCGACAAAGTCGATGCGGTTAAGTTCATGTCGGGGATATGCAATGCGATGAGCGGCGGAAGAGACGACAAGACAGGGATTTATTATGCTGCCTATAGTATGCTTTTCCACTCAAAGCGGGCCACTCTGTTCGTTCCTGAGGACGCCGTTCCGGCGATGAAGGCTCGCGTCAGCAGATCGACCTGGATGAACAAGATTCTCTTCACGATAAGAACTTACACCGGAGACGTCTATTCCGCACAGAAGGCGGGCGCTGCCGCGACAAAGCCTTTCTGTACCGAGCACGTGTTCACGGACAAGGTCGTCGCGGCGGATAAAATCTGCAGATATGCAACCTGCAAGGTCGGCAACCGCTATTATTATTCCTGCAAGATATGCGGAGAGTGCGAGCACAACGACAAGCACCTCTTCGGGGACAAAGGGCCGCTGACCGGCGCTCCTGAGCTTCTGGCTCATCAGTACGAGCAGCCTCTCGCCGACGAGCAGGCATACATCGGTGTGAACGCTGCCGGACATCACGTCTGGTGGTACAGCTGCATCTGGTGCGGACATTCTGAAGGCTATGACCAGCGGCATATCACGAAGCTGGAGTGGAAGTCCAGCGGAACCGAGGCCAGCTACGCGCAGTTCTGCCAGGCGATGGCAAGTCAGGCCGAGAATCAGGAGGAGGAAGCGCGTCTCATAACCACCGCGCTTCCGGGAATGTTCATCCTCCCGTACAAGTCGGAGGCAACTATGAGCCGGGACTTCCAGAGCGTCGTGAACTTCGCGCTCAACGACAACCTGCTGGACGACAATGTTCTCGGGAACGACTACACCGGTCCGATTAATCACTTCCAGCTGCGCTCTCTGGCAGTGCGTCTCGCCGAGGAACTGCTCAGAAGCGAAGTGAAAGTGAACAAGAAAGTTCGTGCACGCTTTGTCGATGACTGGTCGGCCAAGGCGGCTACGATTGGCCTTCTTGACGGGCATTTCGGCGGAGAAGACGCTCCTGCTGACACTGCTCCGGCCACACGTCAGGATGTCGCGACGGTGATTTACAGGGTTCTGCGCTTTATCGAGAGCCAGAGAATCTATTCCTACACCGAGTACGACTCCAAACTTGATTCCTACTCCGACCGCAGCGCCATCGCTCCGTGGGCAGAAGAGGCCGTGGCGTTCATGGATGCGCTCGGTCTTGTGAAGCCTGAGTCGGCGTCGTCCTTCGCTCCTGATGCCGTCCTTACCATCGAGCAGGCTATAGAAGTCGCAGAGAAGAGTACCCATGCCCAGCAGCTTGGCTGGTATCAGGCCAGGTCGTGGGGCGAGAATCAGGGAAGATCCTATGCCGGAAGTCTCAGCGACATCCCTTACGCCGGAAGCGGCGGCTGTCATTTCATCTCTCCGGGCGAACGCATCTGGGTCGTAGGCCCGCGTCTCGGCGGCATGTGGAAGTTCCTTCCGACCATCGACTGCTACACCGGCCAGCTGCTCTACGTCGATGCCGAGTGGTTCCGCCCTGTCCGTCCGCAGGTCTTCACCCAGAAAGGCACCATAGTCAAGAGCATCCAGTTCAAAGACTACATGGACGGGGTCTATATGTGGGACTACGGCTTCTGAACTTACTCCGCGGCGTGGAGCTTTTCGGCATGGGCGGCGCGGTAGGCTCCGGGACTCATGCCGACGGTCTCCTGGAACACCGTGCAGTAGTACTCCGGGCTGCTGAAGCCGCAGTCGAGCGCGATGTTCTTCACCGGGAGAGTCGTGTTGCGCAGGAAATACATTGAGGTGTGAACCCTCAGCTGCTGGAGATACTGTGCCGGCGGAATTCCCGTGTTTTTCCTGAAAGTCCGCCGCAGCCATGTGTAGCTCATCCCGAGTTCTTTGGCAAGAGCCTGCATGTCAATCTGTTCGGAGAGATGGTTCGCCATATACTGCTTCACCGAGTTGATGGCCTGCACCATCTTGTCGTCCGCCCTGTTCCGCGTCGTGAGGTTGTAGCTTATGAGCGCCAGCATATGCATGACAATCGATTCCAGCATAGTCATCGTCTGTTCGCACTGGCGTTCCGCATAGAACAGAGCCTGCTCGAAAAGATCCACGAGCGTGGCCGAAAGCCCGAACTCAATCGGCCCCTTCATGCCCGGGAAGAACTTGCCTACCGCCTCCCTGAAAACCGGCCCGTTGAATCCGATGTAGTACTCCGTCCAGCCCGTGTCTCTGTTCGGACGGTATGAGTGCCAATATCCCGGGCGCAGCAGGAAAAGCGTTCCCGGAGTTATGACCCGGCTTCCCGAGTGGTCGTTGAACACGCCCGTTCCGGCGGTGATATAGACAATCTGGAACTCCGCCAGCCGCCGTCCCGCATCCATGTCGAAACTGTAGCGCTTAGGGATGACCCGCACCGGATAGTCCTGTCTCGGAGCGGCCTCCTGATAGCCGATGGTCGAAATCAGGTTGTCGCTGTCGTTTGCAATCGTCTCCAGCGAGAGCATGAAAAAGCGGCTCGTGTGTCTGTTCTCGTACTGAATCATTTTCTTGTCTTATTTGTGTCGTGCAGTGTCAGAAAACAAATTTGATACTGCTCCCCGACTATGCCAATTCAGTGAAATAATATGTAAATTTGTTAAAGGCAAAGGGGAAATATATTCGCTGCAAATGCTTTTGAATATTACTTTTTCTCCAATCGGAAGTTCCGTGTGCGAAAACGGATTTTTCTTCCGAAAGCCTGGATTAAAGTTATATAAAAAATGTGATTTTTGACCTTAAAGTGTCAAAAAATGTAATTGATAACACAAGACGGAATATGCCGAAGTTTTACCTGCATAAGATTATTCCATTTGCGCTGGCTCTCGCCGCGGTTTCCTGTGCGAGGGCGGCCTGCGGTCTTGACACGGACGGGCAGAGTCATAGGCGCTCATTGTCCTTGTCCCGCGAAGGATTTGTCAAGTCGTTCACTGATGGTAATTTCGTCAGCTGGTCCAGAGGTGACGAGGTGGCCGTCTTCGGCGGCGAAGGCACCGCGCCGAAGAAATTCACGGCCCGGGAGGACGGGATGAATGCCCGCTTCGATTTGCAGAAGGGGGAGACCGTACCTGACGTGAGTGGCGGGGGAAATTATTATCTCGTCTATCCGTACTCTTCAGTGGGCTCCACCGAGGTCTCGTCGAATACGATCTCTCTGAACATTCCTGCCCGGCAGACAGCCGTTCCGGGCTCGTTCGACCCCGCTGCCGCAGTCTCCGTGTCCGTCGGCTCCGATTGGAACGCCGATTTTCTGTTCCTCAACGCGCATTCTCTCTTCCGGATAACCGTTCCGGAGAACTTCGGGGCGGACATCGGACAGATTCGTCTTTCCGCCAACGGAGAGGGCGAGGGCATCGCAGGGGACATTGCCGTGACATTCGACCCTAAGGAGCCTGTCGTCACTGCCTGCTCCGGCTCGGTGTCGGAGGTGGTGCTCGCCGCCGGGGGCGGCTCCGTTCTCGCTCCGGGTGACTATTACATCGTGGCCGCTCCCGTGACTGTATCCGCCGGCATCTGCGCTGAGTATATAGGAACTGACGGACGGGTATATTTCCGATATTCCACAAAGGGAATGACATTCCGGCGGAACACGATATATGACCTCGGAGCACCTGTGGAAAAGGCCGGGACGAGCGTTGTCCTCGAACCGAAATACTATACGGAGGGCGTGTCTTATGTCTATGGAGGCCGTGAGAATGTCTTTCCTGCCGTCGTTTCGGACGTGACGGATGCATCGTTCACCTCGCTTCCGGACGGCTGGCGGGCGAGGCTGGAAAAGGACAGGCTTGTGGTCATTCCTGACACGGAGTCTGAAAGGGGAAACTACGAGATACAGCTGTTCGCGTATGCGGAGGGGGCGAAGGCCGACATATATACCTTCCGCTTTAAATATGACCCCGCGCTGATTCTTTACGACGGATTTGACGGCTTGGACATCGACGACCGCTATTGGCGGAGGTTCAATGACCATAATGGAACACTCTGGAGCTGGTTCCAGACCGGAGCCGAGGCACAGTCGCCGGTCGCGGACGGAAAACTGCAGCTGAAGGCCGTCTATGAGAACGGGACCTACAAGACAGGCGCTGTCACCGGTCAGAACCTGTTTGACTATGAACCGCCGTTCAGAATCGACTGCCGCGCGGCGATGACCCGCCGTGAAACCGGTTTCTGGTGCGCGGTGTGGACAGTACCGACCACCGGCTATCAGAACGGCGAGATTGACATTATGGAGGCCGGGAATCACTATACATCCTCGGAGTTCACCTCGAAGATTCACTGCACTTGCCACAATCCCTACACTCTCAACACCCCGTCAAAGCGGTATGAGGTCTTCAGACCGGGGCAGGACCAGCCCCAGAGTGGGAGCGCGGTGCTTGACAACCCCAACGATTACCACATCTATTCCGTTGAGGTGACGGCCGATGCAGTCACATGGTATGTCGACGGCGTTCAGGTGCATCAGTATAAGAACATCAGACACACAACCGACGACGATGGTTATAAGAAGGCTGCGGAATCCACAACGAGTTCGGCCGGCGAGACCATTTATCCGAAGGCCAACTATCTCAAGAACTATCCGTTCATGGAAAACCGCTACTTTGCCATATTCGACATAGCCGTAGGCAGCAGTTTCGTCGGCGGAACGAACAAAAAGGACGAGGTGCCTGCCACAGAAGGCTTCAGTGCCCAATTCGACATAGACTGGATCAAGATTTCAAAGATAAAATGACGATGAGAAGATTATTTGACACGATAGTGGCTGCGGCCATCATTTCTGCCGCCGCCGTTTCCTGCACCGGTGGTCTTGCTCCGGATTCGGGGCTTATGACAAAGTCTGCAGCTTCTGCATCCGACCAGAACTCTGCCGGGTTCTTGTTCAGGATTGACGCTGACGGGGTCCAGACCTTTGTGCTCGGTCAGACCCGCACCTATGCAGTGACCCGCAAGGGGGTAAGCGCCACTACGGTGGTCGCTCCGGACGGCTGGTCCGTAAAGCTCTCCGAGACTCAGATAAGCATAACCGCGCCGCATACTGCCGCGACAAAGTCCGCGACGATTACGGACTCCGGCACGGACGTGTCGGTGATTGCCGTTTCCGAGCAAGGCTATGTCACCATGGCAAAAGTGACGACGGAACTCGACACTACCGCAAGTGTGGATGACCCGTTTGCCACTCTGACGCTCGGAAATGTCGGGGCATATTCTGCGGAGGTGAATGTTGAGGTTCAGAACCAGTCCGAGTGGTTCTGGATGCTGAAAAAATCGTCCGAAACCGCTCCTGAGGCGGCCGACCTTAAACTTGCCAATGCCGGTTCCGAAAGCAGGGTGACGCTTTCTACCGAGCCGGGAACCGGCTACACGTTCTATGTTCTTCCGGTAAGCGGCAAAAAGAACGGCAAGGTGGCGAAGCTCTCGTTCACCACCACAGCCGTGACATCCTACTACGAGGCATGGGAGGCCGGCAGGGAAATCAAGGTAGGTTCGAGGACCTATAGCAAGGCCAATAACGGCAAGGCCATGTTCATCACCGGCAACAAGGAGCAGCAGATTAACGGCGATTGGGTAAACAACGGAACCTATGGGATTTTCTTCATCGACGAGGGGTCGAGCGCGTTCTTCGATAATACCGTTTACACCAAGCCTGTAATCGTCATCGGCAATGTTCCCGGCACCCGTCCTGCCGTTAAGATGAATAAGAACATTTTGGTTGTGGGGGCAGACCTCGCCTTCAGGAATGTGAGAGTGGAGATGGCTGACGGCGTCGGTAAAATGATATCCGGCAATCAGGCGATGGGGAGGATGATACTTGAGGACTGCCGCGTGGATTTGAAGTATCCACTGCTTAACAGATATTCATATAGTTCCAACACCGGCGACATGGAGGGTGTGGAAATCCTCGACTGCGATGTTCTCGTTGACTGGGCGTCGGACAACAACACGGAACCGTTCCTCATAACCGCCCATGTCGGCGGCTCTGACTGCGGAGACCTGACAGTCAGAAACAATGTCTTCTGGAGCGCTTCAGGAAAGAAGGTGTTCCATCTGTGTTCGAGCCAATACGACGGAACCACAAAGTTCGGCGATGTGGTTCTCCGTAACAACACTTTCTATAATCTGAACAACGGAAAACTTTCGTCATCGCCACAAAGGGACAGGGCTCTGATTCGCGCCTCGTCTGTCGGAAGCTTCGAGACCGGAGGTAACATTTTCTATGACACGGCGCCTGAATCCAAGGATGTCGCGGACAGGCCGCACTTCACGCTTCTGTATGCCGGCGGAATGACTGTAGCGGAATTGCAGGCGGCAACGACGGCGGCCTCTAAGAGCCTGATTAACATTGCCGAGAACTGTTATCTGAAAGGCACAGATGGCGCTGACTGGAATGCCGGGCTGACGAGCCTGATAAAGTGGAAGGACGGAAGCTCTTACACGGTGATAGTCTCATGGACCAACCCTTTCAAATCCGAGAATGCAGAGACCGGGAAGTTCGTCACTACGAATGCCTACAGCGAATATGGAGCACAGAGGAAATAATCGTAAAACATACAAACTGACATAATGAAACACAGAATTACAGCAATCCTTGCGGCGGCCCTCGCACTCATCTCATGCGGAAGGGCGGCAAAGAACTCGGACTACTATGTCTGCGCCTACATCTGGCCTTCGTGCCACGACGACTCGCTTGCCCGCGAGCTCATCTGGCCGGCAGGAGAGGGCGAATGGGAAATCATCAACCGGGCCGACGCTCGCTTCCCGGGGCACTACCAACCACGCGAACCGCTCTGGAAGGGCGACCGGGACGATGATCCGGTTGTCGTTGAGAAATGGATAAACACCGCCCTCGAATACGGCGTGAATACCTTCGTCTATGACTGGTACTGGTTCCATAACTACCCTTTCCTTGAGGAAGCTCTCGACAACGGTTTCCTGAAGGCTCCTTCCAACGAGAAGATGAACTTCTACATCATGTACGCGAACCACGAGGTCACGAATCTCTGGAATCCCTACACCAACACCGACACCAAGACGCTCACCTTCGACCCCCGCATCGACTGGGCTCAGTGGAAGGTCATCGTGAACCGCGTCATAACCCAATATTTCACGCGCCCTAACTATGTGAAGATTGACGGATGTCCCGTGTTTTCCATCTGGGATTTGAATCTTTTCGCTGACGGGTTCGGCTCGATGGAGGAGGCCGGAAAGGCAATGGCGTATTTCCGCGACGAGGTGAAAAAGGCCGGATTCCCGGATCTGCATCTCCAGCAGTGCGGCGGCAACTGGAAACGGAGCGCATCCGAGGCTGCGCACGTCAAGAAGCAGATGGAAGTCTTTGAAATCAAGTCTTTCGCGTTCTACAACATGGGCGGGTTCGACACCGACTACATCCGGCACGGCATGAACGGAATCAGGCTGCGCGAAGACTGGGCAAAGGAGTACGGGCTTCCCGTGTTCCCGACGGTTTCAGTCGGCTGGGACAGCACGCCTCGCTTCCTCGATGAGGGGGCAGACAAAATCACCTGCTGGAACCACACTCCTGAGGCATTCGCCTCTTTCCTTCAGACAGCTAAAGAATGGGCGGACGACCATGCTGCCACGCAGCCTAAGTTCATCATGCTGAATGCGTGGAACGAGTATGTGGAGGGCAGCTATCTCCTTCCTGACCGGCGTGACGGCTTCGGCTACCTTCAGGCCGTGCGTGACGTGCTTGACGGCAAATACGAAAACAGATAAAACAACTGCATAATGAAAACTTACGGAACACTTAAAAAAATCGTCCCGCTTCTTGCGCTCGTCCTGGCGGCCGCATCCTGCAGCACGTCTGATTTGGACAAGAGGCTTGACGGACTTGACGGGAGAGTGACGGCCATTGAGGACTATGTCTCGAAAATCAATGACAATGTCACCGCCGCGAATGCCCTCTACCGCAAGAATGTCCTCATAACGGACTACAAGGCGACGGATGGCGGTTATGAGCTCACGCTGTCCAGCGGGGAGACACTGAAGATTACCTTCGGCGACAAGATAGAAGGCAATGCCCCGATTATCGGTGTCGAAGGCGGGAAATGGGTCATCTCGACCGACGGCGGAGATGAGTTTACGGAAATCGAGGGAACCGAGCCTCCTGGAAATCAGGACGGCAAGACCCCTATGGTCAAGGTTGACAAGTATGGTTTCTGGATTATTTCAGCCGACGGCGGGCAGAACTGGACCCGCATACTGAATGAAAAAGGGGATCCTATCAGCGCGAAGGACGGAAAGTCCATGGGCGGTGAATACAATTTCTTTTCAAGCGTCAGCTACAACAAGGAGACGGGAAATCTGGACATCGTCATGGTTGGAGGGGATTCTCTTTCTATCCCTGTAAAGAAGGGTTCCTCTATTAAGCCGCGTTACTATTACGACGGCATCTATGCCTTCGCCGGGAAGGAGGTCAGTTTCCCTGTTGAAATGACCGGAGTCGATAACGCCGTGTGGACTTATGTGCCGGAGGGCTGGCGCGCACGGCTTGAGGACGGCAGTCTCGTCGTCGTGGCTCCGGAGGACGGTAAGGCCGGGAGCTATACGCTTGAGATGCTTGCATTCACGAATGCCGGCGACACTACTCCTTACAAGTTCACCTTCACATACGACCCTAAGCTGATTTTCCGCGAGGATTTCAGCGGGGCGGAACTTGACGAGAGGTACTGGAGCCGCTACAAGCATGGCGAATATACCTCTGAGTGGGATATGTATCAGGAGGGCGATCCGGAGCAGTCTTTCCAGAAAGAAGGGATGCTGACGATGCTTGCCGTGAAATATGGTGACACATACAGGACCGGTGCCGTAGATACAAGGAAGAAGATGACATTTGAACCTCCGTTCAGGGTTGACTGCAGCGCAAGGTTCACCCAGATGGCCGACGGTGTATGGTATGCGATATGGATTTGCCCTGTAAAGGGTTATCAGTTCGGCGAAATTGATATTATGGAAAAATCCAACTTCGGAACCATGACGCAGCACACCGCTCATAACCCATATACCTTGAACTGTACGAGCATAGCGCAGGATCAGAAAAACTCCGGAAAGAGTTCAATTTCTGTGAGCGGTCAGTTCAACACCTACTCCGTCGAGTGCCGGGAGGATGCCGTGGTCTTCTTCGTTAACGGGCAGGAGGTCTATCGGTACAGAAACATCCAGCATTCTGAGAGTGACCCTGCATACTTGAAGCTCAATGAGAATGAGCGGCCTTATTATATGCAGAATTTCACTTTCCCGGAGCAGTCATACGCGATTCTTCTTGATATTGCCGTCGGAGGCAACTTCCCCGGATGCGCCATAAACGATGAGGAACTTCCGGGACAGTTCGACGTTGACTGGATTAGTGTAAGCAAACTTTAGAAAAGACAAAATAACATAATGACAATATGAAAAACATTTTTAAACTGATAATCGCTTCGGTCGCGGCCGCATCGCTGTTCGCCTGCACCGACAATTCCGGACTTGAAGAACGGGTTAATGATCTCGAGGGGCGCGTGACGGCCATTGAAAATGTGCTCGATGCATTGAATGACAATGTCGCGGCTCTTCAGGCGATTGCCGAGGGCAAGACTATAAACAGCGTGACTGAAAAGGACGGAGTCTATACCATAACTCTCTCGAACGGTGAGGAACTTACGCTCACGCAGGGAGCTGTCGGTATGGGCAAGGCTCCGATTCTTTCAATAGACAAGGACGGCTGGTGGATGGTGGACTATCAGGACGGTAAAGGCCCGCAGTATGTCACGTCTGAGGGGGAAAAGGTCCTCGGGCGCGGATCAGACGGCGTGACTCCGAAGTTCAGCGTCAGCAAGGACGGCTACTGGACTGTGAGCTACGACGGCGGCCAGACTTGGGCTGACGTCCTTGACGAGAACGGCTCCCGTGTGCTTGCCGTTGCAGAATCCGGCGGCGAAGACTCCTATTTCGCTGACGTGACCTACACAGATGAGGCTCTCATCCTCACGCTCAAGAACGGACAGAGCTACACGGCTCCTGTAGTCGGGGGCTTCCTGTTCAAGATAAACGGGGTTCCGGACGGTGACGTCACCTTCAAGGGCGGCGAAAAGAAGACTTTCGGCATCGAGCAGAAAGGCGTTGCCTACACTACGGTCATGCGTCCCGAAGGCTGGAACGCATGGCTTACGGAGTCCATCCTCACGGTGCAGGCCCCGGCCGCCGCGTCCGCTGACACAAAGGCCGTCATCGCCGACTCCCGCAAGGATGTTTCAGTGATTGCAGTCTCTGAGGCCGGTCATGTCGCAGTGGCGAAGGTGCGCGTCTATGTTGATGGACAGAGCACCGTTGACGACCCGGCAGCCGGAATCAGGCTTCTTGAGGCGGCTCCTACAACACTCAAGTTCAGCATTATCCTTGAGAATGCCAGCAGCTGGAAATATATGCTGCTTCAGTCTTCCGAGCCGGCTCCTTCGCGTGCGGAAGTGATTGCTTCCGGCACCGACGGCGGCGCGGAGACTCAGATTATGTTCGACAAGCTGAACGCCGAGACATCCTACACTCTCTATGTCGTTCCCGGCAATGCTTCCGGAGACGGTCCTCTGGCATCCTGCGAGGCTTCAACCACCGCATTCAGCAACCTCTATGAGGCTTGGCAGGCCGGAATGGACGTCAAGATCAACGGAGTTGCCTACAACAAGTCCGCTTACGGTGAAGCCACGCTCATCGAGAGCGACGGCCCTATTGCCGGCAACGGCGTCTATTTCATCGCTGACGGCGTAACGGCCACCCTCCCGTCAAGCGACACTTTCAAGGGTTCTCTCATCGTCTGCGGAAACACGGCCACTCAAAGAAGCGCGTCTGTGGTCTTCAGCGGCGGCGCTCTCTTCAAGATGGGCGACGAGTCGGCTGAAAAACATGTAGTCGCATTCAGAAATGTCAATCTGGGTATTGCTACCGTTGGTAATCTGCATTTCGTGAACACTGCAATAGAGGGACTGGGAAGTTTCATACTGGACGGCTGCTACATCAACCTTGAGGAGGACATCCTTTGGAGGCAGAAGACCGTGCAGACCCTCCGGAACTTCACAATCGTGAACTGCGACATACTCGTCGCCAACGACAAGGACGGTCGCGGACGCTCGATAATCCAGACATGGAACGGAAGTTCGTTTATCGGAGAAGGCTACAAGATGGGCACTTTCACGGCAAGGAACAATGTCGTGTGGAGCAAGTCCGAGGAGCAGATTCCTTTCTATTTCATTGACTGCAAGTTCGGATCCGGTCTGCCTTGGGAAAGCATTACAATGGAAAACAACACCTTCTATAATGTAGGAAGTGACAAGGCAGACTGGTTTACACGCGCCGTCATTTCCGTCAACACGGTCAGCGGTGACATAATTGTCAGGAACAACCTGTTCTATCAGTCAAAGCCCGTGAACAAGGGTACGAACGGCGAGCGTCTCGGGGCATTTGTCGCAGTGCGCGGCGAGAACTTTAACCCTGAAGGCAAGGTTCAGACCGGCGGCAACTGGTCATGGTATCCGCAGACCTGCTTCCTCACCACAAAAGACAATAAGTACTGGTATGGCAATCAGGACAATTCCTTCACTGGAGACAAGTTCAGCACCGGCTGCGACCTCGGAGTCAAGATGAACGGAAATACGGTCGAGTCTATGGACGAACCGTTCGAGAGTGCGGACGTCGAGACCGGAACATTCGTGAAGAAGGCGGCCTTTGCCGACAAGGGAGCATCACGTTAGTCCGTAAAAACTGAAGAAAATGAAAGCTTTAACAAGAATATCCATAATGGTCTGCGCACTGCTCTGCCTGGCTGTCTCCCTTTGGGGACAGTCGGGCCGGGTGACCGTGCGCGGAACCGTCAGCGACAACGCGGGTCCCCTTCCCGGAGCGACGGTCTATGAGAAAGGGAATATGTCCAACGGCTCTGCGACCGGTGCGGACGGAAAATATTCCATCTCCGTGCCCTCGGACGCGACCATAGTCATCTCATGCCTCGGTTACGCCGATGTGGAGGAAAAGGTCGGCGGCCGTCCGGTCATCGATGTGAAGATGAATGATTCTGCCGAAACGCTTGCGGCCGCCGAGGTCGTGAGCGTGGGATATGGTTCCGTGGCGAGGCGTGACCTCACCGGTTCCGTCGGAAAGGTGAACATGGATGAAATCATAAAATCCACTCCGATGAACTTCGACCAGGCTCTTGCCGGCCGTGTCGCCGGAGTCGTCGTCACCACATCCGACGGACAGGTCGGAGCCGAAGCCAACATCGTGATTCGTGGAAACAACTCCCTCACCCAGTCGTCGGCCCCTCTCTATGTCATAGACGGATTCCCTACCGAGAGCTCATTCGCGTCGTCAATCAGCCCGGCGGACATCGAGAGCGTCGATGTGCTCAAGGATGCATCCGCATCGGCAATTTACGGAGCCCGGGGAGCTAACGGCGTCATCGTGATAACCACGAAGCGCGGCTCGCAGGGAAAACCAAAGGTGAATTTCTCCGCGTCCTGGACGGGCGGGAAGATTGCCAACAAGGTGGATTTGCTCAACGGCTATGAATTCGTGCGTCTCGATGAGGAATATGCCCAGGGCACGACCGGCTCACATTCCGGCTACTTTACCGGCTATGACGCCACCGGAGCATACGACTACGACTACTATTCGCTGAAGGATTATGAAACACAGCCATACGTCGATTGGCAGGATCAGGTCTACAGGACCTCGTTCTCCCAGAACTACAATGTCTCGGTGAGCGGCGGAAGCGCGAAGGCAGACAATCTCTACAATGTCAGCTTCAGCGCCCTCGACCAGAACGGTATTCTCGTGGCCTCGGATTTCCAGAGATACTCGGGCAAGGTGAACTTCACACAGAACTTTGGGGAAAAGGTAAGTCTCGACGTGATAGGGAGCTTCTCCCGTGCGACGACAAACGGAACCCAGCCGGCCTCGTCGAACCAGGCGACGACCGTTTCTTCGTACCTTCTCTACTCTGTGTGGGGATTCCGTCCTGTCCGTCCGCTGCGTTTCGGCCCGATCAACGACGCCTTCGTGAACGAACTTGTGGATGAGGAAATATCCAATCCTGACGCCTTCCGCTTCAACCCGGCGGCTAATGTGCGCAATCAGTACCGCAAGGTCGTGAGGGACTACCTCAACGGAAGCGCTGCGCTCAACTATGAGATAATCAAGGGACTCAGGCTCCGCATCTCCGGAGGCTACACGCTCTCCAAGAGCCGCAACGAGCAGTTCAACGGCTCCAACACCATGACCGGACACCCTGCATTCCCGCTCGGCTACGGTCCTAATGCCCAGATTCTTTGGGACGAGACGCAGACTTGGCTGAACGAGAACACCCTCAATTTCGACAGGACATTCGGCCTCGACCATCATTTCCAGGCACTCGTCGGAGTCACTTTTCAGGGCGAGACCACGACCCATCAGGGAGTCGGGGCGCACCACATACAGTCCGAGCAGCTCGGGCTTGAGGGAATGAACACCGGTGAGTATCAGGCGATAGAGCCGTACAAGTGGCAGTGGATGCTCGCTTCCGGACTTGCCCGCGTGAACTATAACTACAAGCACAAGTACTACGTGACCGCATCGTTCCGTGCGGACGGCTCCTCAAAGTTCCCTAAGAGCAACCGCTGGGGATTCTTCCCTTCGGCCAGCGTCGCGTGGACATTCACGAACGAGGACTGGATGAAGGGTCTGAGCTGGTGGAACAACGGAAAGATCCGTTTCTCATGGGGAGAGACCGGAAACAACAGGACATCGACCCCTTACGACTACTACACGCGCTTCCTTTCCCTTCCGGGAAACAACAACAATCAGGACTATGTCCGCGACGGGCAGACTGTCTCCGGATATTTCCGCTACAATATGCCTAACGAGGACTTGCGCTGGGAGACCACCGAGCAGCTTGACCTCGGACTCGACCTCGCGTTCCTCGACAACAGAATCTCCATCACTGCGGACATCTATCAGAAGAACACCCGCGACCTGCTTCTTCAGGCGACGATGCCTTCCTCTTCCGGATATGAGAACGCCATGATCAATGTAGGTTCTATACGCAACAGGGGACTTGAGCTCTCAATAAATGTCGTCCCTGTACGCGCTAAGAACTTCACATGGACATCCACCTTCAATTTCGGAATGAACAACAACACCGTGACAGGACTCTCGATGAACCAGACGACGCTCATCTCCACGGTATATTGGAATGACCGCTACTCGTCGCAGACCCCGTATGTCACCAAGGTCGGGATGCCGACCGGTCTCATGTACGGCTACCGCTACCTCGGAACCTACAAGTACGACGAGTTCACCAACGGAACTCTCCTCAAGGAGGGAATCCCTTACCTTGAGAGCATGACCAGAAGTTCCGTCAGGCCGGGTGACCCGAAATACGAGGACGTGAACGGCGACGGCATCATCAACGACGCCGACAGGACCGTCATCGGAGTGGGACAGCCGCTGCACACCGGAGGATGGAACAACACCTTCAACTTCTGCGGGTTCGACCTCAGTGTCTTCTTCAACTGGAGCTATGGCAACAACATCCTCAACGCCAACCGCCTGATGTTCGAGTACTACGACGGCTCGCAGCTCAACCAGTTCGGAACCATGCGCAATGCCTGGTCGCTGGAGCGCAACCCGCAGAGCGACATCCCGCGCTCCGGGGCGAGGGGCATGGAATACTACTCGTCGCGTGTTGTCGAGGACGGTTCTTTCCTTCGTATGAAGACCCTCACGCTCGGATACACGATTCCGGACAAGCTTCTCAAAAAGGTGAAGATTTCCTCACTGCGCGTCTATCTCACGGGCGACAACCTGTTCACCATCACGAACTATTCCGGCCCGGATCCTGAGGTTTCGACGAGAAACTCGGTGCTGACGCCGGGTTTCGACTGGTCGGCATATCCGCGCGCAAGGACAATCACGGGAGGAATCTCACTCACATTCTAAGGAGGACACGTTTATGAAAAGGATAAGAAACATATTTGTCGGATTTTCGGCCGCTCTGCTTCTCGGAGGCTGCAACCTTCTGGACGTGAAGCCGAACATCATCACGGAGGAGACCTTCTACACCTCCTCCTCACAGGCGCAGCTGGCTCTCAACGGAGTCTATGGAGTCCTGAACAGCTGGCAGCTCTACGGCTGCAACCTCATTCTGGACCTGAACTACAACAGCGACATCGTGCAGTACATGTCCACGACCAACTCCACTATGAAGGGCGCGTGCTTCGAGATTGACGCCAATTCGGACGACGTCTATCAGACCTGGACATGGCTCTACAAGGGAGTGCGCAACGCCAACGCTTTTCTCGAAAACATCGAGGGAACTGACTTCGACCCGGAAGGGAAGATGGAGGCCCAGGCGAGGTTCCTTCGCGCATACTACTACTTCATCCTCGCGCAGAACTACATCAATGTCCCTCTCCGTTTGAGAGCCATTGACTCCTACAGCGACGTGAAGTGCCCGGCCACTCCTCAGCTTGAGGTGATGCAGTTCGCGGCTTCCGAGATGGAGAAATGCCTCGAAACCATAACCGACGACCTGACATACGCGCCGTCCGACGTGACGAAGACCACCGTTGAGGGCATACTCGCGAGGGTCTATCTCTATATGGCCGGCGAGGCCGTGAGCGGCACGACCGAGACTCAGAAGCACGAATATTTCGGCAAGGCCGCCGACTATGCGAAGATGGTCATCGAGAGCGGCAAGCATCAGCTGAACCCGGACTACAGTCAGGTGTTCATCAACATGATCGGAGACAAGTACGACAAGGAATACCACGAGTCCATGTGGGAGGCCGACTTCCTCGGAGACCGTTCCTCTCCGGACTACTACGGCAACAGCCGCTGGGGCGAGCTGAACGGCCTGCGCAGTTCCAACTCGGGAACGAACTACTCCGACATGAACGCCAACTTCGCATACGGACTGTTCTGCAACACGATAAGGCTGTGGGACATCTACATGAAGGAAGACCGTGTGAGACTTGAGAAGAACCTGTCCTATGTTACAGACAAGCGTCAGGAATGGACGCTTCCGCCGTACCACTACAACGGCACCGGTGAGGAGGGCTGGCTCTATCCTTACGGCGGCGACCCGAACGACACGCGCAAGCTCATCGCCGGGATAGACAAGACTCCTTACTACACCTCCGGTGCGCAGATCGCGAACAGAAACTCTACAAACGAGGACCCGACCTACAATCCGGGCAGCCGCTACTGCGGCAAGTTCCGCCGCGAGGTGCAATACGAGGGACGCAAGAACTTCAAGTGCATCTGGTGCGGAATCAATGTCCCTCTTTTGCGCTACTCCGATGTGCTTCTGATGTATGCCGAGGCCATGTGCGAATATAACGGCGCCCCTTCGGAGGATCTGTATAACGTGATTCTCCCTATCCGTGACAGGGCCGGAGTCGCCACTGAGCCGTTCGCGAAGTACTCGACATTGGAGAAATTCCGTCAGTTCATCCGCAACGAACGTGCACGCGAGCTCTGCTTCGAGGGCCTCCGCAAGTTCGATCTTCTCCGCTGGGGAATCTACCTCGATTCGATGAACGAGGTCGCCTCCTTGGCCGTGACGGACTCCAAATGGGGAACATCTACGGCAAAGAACTATGTCACGCTCGTCGATCGTCTCGGAGAAAAGAACAATTGCCTGCCGATACCGTCCCTCGAACTGGCGGTAAACACTGAACTGAAGCAAAACCCTCTTTGGTAAATTCTGATTATGAAAACGAATACACTGCAAAATACAATTCTTGTCCTGCTGGGATGCGCCGCGCTTGCTTCCTGCTCCCAGCAGAACATCGTGACTCCGGTGGATTTCTCCGTCAGCCTCGACGGGGACAATGTCTATCGTCCCGGGCAGCCGGTTCACTTCAAGTTCTCCGGCGATGCGGACTATATGGTTTTCTACAGCGGGGAGAAAGGACATGAGTTCCGCTACCGCGACCGGACGTCAGTTCCTATGGAGGATGTGACGAATGTCACGTTGAACATGGAATATATGATGAACTGGGGCTGGCAGGGGCAGAGAAGCTGCCTTGATGTCTATGTCTCAAAGACGTTCCCCGGACTTCTCGGCACTGAGGGGGACTTGGAAGCGAACGGAAAGGCGGACCGGGAGACAGTGAAGAAAATGGTTGAGGGCATGACGGCGGACGGAGAAATGGAAGGGTGGCAGAAGCTGGAGTTCGACGACATCCATGCGATTCGTGAAACGATATATAAGCACAGCTATGACATCACTGATTATAAGGACGATTTCTGCCTGGCAATCCACTGGCATCCTAACACGCTGAACTTCACCCGCAACCAGGCCACCTACTACATCAACGGAAACATAGTGATGACCCACAGCGGGGGCGAGAAAGTCGTGACGGACCTCTCCGACATCGAGCTGAACCACATCGTGATGAATGAGCAGGATCCTCCATATCTCGGGAAGAACCCGCTGCGGAGAGGGGACACGACATCCGTGGCCACCTGCCATTTCGACAACAGCCGCTACACCATATTCTGTGAGGGCACGAATCCTCATTTCCTGCCGTACGAGATAGACGTGTGGATATTCTCCCGAATCATGCCTCTGAACTCGGTCGTCAAGGACAGCGGAAAGCACATCAAGAACATGATGAATCCCATCTATGACTACGAGTACGCCTACAGCGAACCGGGCACCTACAAGGCCGTGTTCCATGGTGTGAACGACAACTATCAGGGACATTCCGAAAGCGTCCGGGAGGTGACGGTCATCGTGGCGGACGACCCTGTCTTCAAGGAATGACGGGGTGTCCCATGGAAAGAAGCATCAAAATCATTAACCACATAAATGAATCAACGATTATGAAAAAAGAAAACTACATTGCTCCGGAATTCCTCGTCGATGAACTGAGGACGGAAGCCGGCTTCGCCCAGTCGGGGGGGGCAGAAAACGAGGCCTATGACTATGAAAAATTCACCTGGTAAAACTATTTTGTCATGAAAAGAGTATTCAGATATATGATTATGTCGGCTGCGGCCGTTGTGGCCGTGGCCTGCGCCAAGGAAATTGTTGAAACGGCGAATCCTTCGGGCGGAAATGAGCCGGAGGGCGAGGGCGTGACCTTCACCGCTTACATTCAGAACGACGAAGCCCCCGCGTCACCGTCGGGGACAAAGGTTGCGATTGCCATTGACGAGACTGCGGGAACGGCCAAGGTGTCGTTCACGGCGGGGGATGTCGTCGCCGTTTCCGCACAAAGGATGGGCACTGACGGAAAAACGGAGACCATCGTTGACCGCATTACACTCAAGGCTGAGAATATAAATGCCGACGGCTCGGCAACTTTCGAGTCAAAGATTGTTCCGGCTGATGCGGAGACTTATCTGGCTTATTTCAGCGACAAGAACACATTGAGCTATTTTGAATGGCCATCGAAAGTTTACACAAATGCAAAAAGGGATGGGTATGATTTCATCGAAATTGCCGCCGGAAGGATTCCTCACGCTGCGTTTGCAAGCTGCGGCAGCGACAGGAAGCTGTCCTTCAGGAATATGCTGACGCTTCTCAAGTTTCAGACAGAGACTTCGGGCGTTTCTTCCGTGGAGTTCAAGGGCAACAATGGTGAGAATGTCATCGGAATGCTGGTCGGAAACTACAGTACCGGCGCGGTGAGCCTCACGTCATACCAGCCAGAGACGAATTGTTTCCCGGTTGCCAAGGCCATTGTCTCCGCTCCGAATACGGACTGCTACATCGCGCTTGCTCCCGGCGTAACCCTGTCCAAGGGCTTCACGATGACTGCATACGACGCTTCCGGCAAAGTCCTCTTCGCCTCGAAGTACGACAAGTCCTTCACGACGGCTGCCGGCAAACTCTTGGACTTCGGCAAGCTCGAAGATCATCAGATGACCCCGTACGACCTCTGGCAGGCCGGCTACGACCTCGAAATCGGCGGCAAGACCTACAACAAGGCGGAGTATGGTGACGGCAGGCTTGTAACTTCTGAGATTGGCTTCTGGGGCAACATGACTTACGGAAAGAACAATGATGGCAAGAACGGAGGTGTTTATTTCATAGACAATGGAGGAAGCCTTAAAGTCGGTCCCAGCAATTATTACTCATCAATCATCGTTGTAGGCAATACTCCGGGAAAAAGGGCGGATGTCACATTCACTTCCGGCGGCAATTATTTTCTTGGATCGGAAGAGAACCTCTCGCATCATGTCTTGGCATTCCGGAATGTGACCATTACAAATCAGAATGCGACTGTTGACATTATTAACGCCTATAGTGATCAGAATGATTCCAAGAAGACTTTGGGCGAATTGATTTTTGACGACTGCCGTATAAATGTAAACCGCGATTTTGTGACGAGAAAGGCGACGGACCAGACAATCGAGGGGATAACAATCGTCAACTCGGACATTCTGGTAATGAAAGACGGTGCTTCTTTCTTCAGTACTCACACTGTGACAGGATTTTCGCTCGGAAATGTCACAGTGAAAAACAATGTGGTGTGGAGCGACGGGACATCCGGCACATACGAGGACGGAAGAGAGTTCCATTTCATCAATGCACCTTTTGCAAATGGCGCTACATTGGGCGATGTGCTGTTTGAAAACAATACATTCTACAATGTTGATACAGGAATACTAAATAAGAGTGTATGGTTCACAAGGGGCTATCTCACGTTCTGTGATGCGAAAAGCATTTCCGTGAAAAATAATCTTTCGTTCACGACCGCACCAACCCCCAAGGCTGATGCGCAAGTTAATGAAAAACAGAGATTTGTGGGTCTGCTTAGTGCCAAAGGTATGAAAAAAGACGCTGTTTTTGCGATTTCCAGTCAGGAGAACAATTGGCATGACTATCCTCAGATTGCATTTCTGAGCGCGAGCGACGGGTGTGAATATACAAAGGGAACAGTCAGCGGAGTGACGCTCGTCAACAATGCGGATGTAAAAGAATTTGTTAATCCTTTCGAGTCGTTCGACCTGACGACCGGAGCGTTCAAGATGAAGTCCGGCTACACTCAGTACGGTGCGCAGAGATAGGGGCGCGATAACATTTAAACACAGTCTATGACGAAAAAGTCGATAATGACGTTTGCGGCGACACTGACGGCACTCCTGCTGTCAGTGCCGTCTTTTGCCGGGGACGGGTCGCGGGAGACCCTGCCGCTGGTTCCTTATCCACGGAGCGTTGAAATTCACAGGGGCATCTTTGATGCGGAGGGCGCGGAGGTCGTGTGCCGTTCGCTCACTCCGAAGGAGGCTGCGGCGGTTGAGGGCTTTGCGGAGAACCTTTCGGCCATTTCCGCGAAGCGCGGACGGGGCAGAATCGTGTTCGACCGGGACACGACGCTTGCCGACGAGGCGTACAGGATTGCCGTGGGACGGCATTCCGTCGAGGTGTTCTCGTCCTCATATTCAGGAACTTTCTATGCGATTCGGACCCTTCAGCAGCTTCTTCCCACGGGAATCTATGGGCCGGGGATAATGAAGGCTCTGTCGCCGGAGGGTGAGAAGAGACATTTCGCTCCCGGGTCGGAGCACGCGGCGGTGAAGGACGCCGCCCTTGTGTGCTGCGGAGAGGGTGAATACGGGGACTTTAAGATTCCGTGCATGGAGATTGAGGATTCGCCCCGCTTTGCCTATCGAGGGGCGGGGCTGGACTGCTCGCGGCATTTCTTCACGGTGGAGAGCGTCAAGAACTTCCTCCGCGTGATGTCGTTCTACAAGATGAACCGTTTCCACTGGCACCTGACCAACGATGCCGGGTGGCGTGCGGAAATCCGGAAATATCCCAAACTCACGGACGAGGGCGCTTTCAGGAACGGCATAATGACCTCTCACGTGAAGGGACTCTACCGGGGCGGGCGGTACGGCGGCTACTACACGCAGGAGCAGATGCGCGAGATTGTGCGCTATGCCGACTCCCTCGCGATTACCGTGGTCCCGGAGATTTGCCTGCCCTCGCACATAGAGTCGGCGCTGGTCGCCTACCCCGAGCTCGGCTGCACCGGAGGCTCCTATCAGCTGCGGAACAAGATCGGGGTCTATCCCGAGATTCTCTGCGCAGGCAAGGAGACGAGCTACGAGTTCATCGACGATGTGCTTGGGGAGCTCTGCGAAATTTTCCCCGGCGAATATTTCCACATCGGAGGGGACGAATGCCTCAAGACCAGATGGGAGGAATGTCCTCGCTGTCAGGCGAAAATCCGGGAGCTCGGACTTGAGGACAGCGAAGAGTGGAAGGCTGAGAACTATCTTCAGAACTATCTGACCCACAGGGTGCAGGAGATGCTTGCAAGGCGCGGGAAGAAGCTCATAGGCTGGGACGAAATCATCGAGGGAGACCTCGGGCCCGGGGCGACTGTCATGTCGTGGCGCGGCACAAAGGGAGGCGTCAAGGCCGTTTCCAAGGGGATGGAGGTGGTCATGGCTCCGACCGACCACTGCTACCTCGACTACATTCAGTCCGATATGCCCGACATCGAGCCGCCGTCCATCGGCTACTGGCTTCCGTTCGAGAACTCCTACAACTTCAATCCGACGGACGGCATTGCTCCGGAACAGCAGCCCCTTGTCAAGGGCGTGGAGTGCGAACTCTGGACGGAGTTCATAGTGACTGAGAACCACCTTCACTACATGATGCTTCCGCGCCTTTTGGCGGTGAGCGAGGTGCAGTGGTGCGCTCCGGAGTCCCGCGACATTGAAAGGATACGCGATGCCGTCCTTTCTGCCCATTTCCCTCTGCTCCGCAGTCAGGGGTATGTGTATTGCAGGGCGATTGAAAGATAGGCCTCGGGGCGACGTCCGGGCCGAAAACAGTGTTTTATGATATAGAATTATGATGCGGAGGATAGTGACATTCGCGGTGATGACGGCGGCTCTTATGTTGCCGCTGCCGTCTTTTTCGGCGGAAATCCCGTCGCCGAAAGCATCCCTTGTGCCGGGGAAAAAAGGCGCCGGGGAGGACGGTTTCGACTGGAGGGGCTTCCTCGGACAGTACGATATGCTCTGGGACAACGACATAACTGCTGACCCGGTGTTTCCCGAGGGCGTGCAGGCACGGCGGCACTGGGGGCGTTCGGACGGCTACTATGCAGGCGCGCTGATGGGCAACGGCCTGCTGGGAACCAATCTTTACAAGCTGACCGACGGGGTCTATCGCCTGAACGTGGGCCGGAGCGACGTCACCGAGGCACGTTCGCCGTTCAGCACCTACAACTCCGCACGCCTTCCGATAGGCTACTTCACATTTTCTACCGTCGGGCAGGTGCAGGACGAGAAGATGCGCCTGTCGCTCTACGACGCGACGACATCAGGCACCCTGAAGACCACGGCCGGCGAACTCGACTTCAGAACCTATGTGCACTCCACACTGGAGTGCGTCGTCTTCGAGACTCACTCCGAAGGTGGCGAGACCGCATGGAAGCTCGACTTCGTTCCGCAGAAGGCCGTGAGCCCGAGATATGTCTTCAATTCATCGACCGCCCCTAAGGGATATGTCAATTCTGAGGGGAAGTCCAACCCGGACTCATATTTCCGGAAAGACGGCGACATACACATGAGCATCCAGCCCCTCGCGACGGACACGACTTTCACGAACATCGCCCGGTGGTACGTCGTCGCTTGGAAGACCGTTTCCGACGGAGCGGGCAGCAGGACGATAGCCACAGTTTCTCAGGCTTCGTCGCTGAAAAAGGCCGTCAGCGATGCAAAGTCCGTCATCCGCAAGGTGTTCTCGACGGAGTCCGACAAACTTGAGGAGGAGCATACTCGCTGGTGGCATGAGTTCTACAAAAAGGCCTCGTTCCTGACCTTTCCCGACAAGGGCATCGAGCGCTTCTGGTGGATGCAATACTACAAGTTCGCCTCGACGGCGCGTCCGGGCAAGCCTGTCGTCGATTTGCAGGGAGTATGGCCGACCTGCGACACCCCGTGGCCGGCAATCTGGATGAACCTCAACATCCAGCTCACCTACAGCTGGCTCACCAAGGCGAACCTCGGTTTTCTCGAACAGCCTCTCTGGGACGCCTTCTGGACGAACCGCGACAATCTCACGCGGAACGTGACCGACATCCCCGGACAGGAGGACTGGACGGAGTGCCGCGTGATGCCGAGGGCTTCGGGCTATGATATGCACGCCCCTCTCAACCCCGCGCTCGTGCAGCGCAACCAGTACGAGGTGGGCAATCTCACATGGACGCTGTTCTACTATTGGCAGATGTGCGAGGCCTACGGCGACGACCATCAGATGACAGAAAGGCTATTCCCTCTGCTCAAGTCCGCGATTAACATATTCTTCCGCATCCGTACTGTGAATCCCGATGGGACTTATTCCCTGCCTTCCACGGCGTCGCCGGAGTACGGAGAAGGGGAACTCGGGGAGATAGGAACCAACGCGAACTACGACCTCGCGAATCTTCGTTGGGGCCTCTCGACGCTTATAGAGATAGACGAAAAATATGGTCTTAACGACCCTATGCTTCCTCGGTGGAAGGACTTTCTCGCGAAGATGCCGTCCTTCCGCTATGATGAAAGCACAGGCTTCAAGGTCAGCGACAAGTTTGAGTTCCTTGACACGACCCACCGCCACTGGTCGCACCTGTTCATGATTTATCCCTACCATCTCCTCGACTGGGACAACCCCGGCGATGCGGTGCGGATGAACCTTTCACTTGACAGGTGGCAGGGCAACACGGGCTACTCCCTCACCGGAAAGGCGGCCATGCTCGCCTCTCGCGGGAACGGAGACGCCGCCCTCGCGTGCCTGAAGCGGTTCTTTGCCGGCTGGGTGCGCCCGAACACGCTCTACAACGAGTCCGGCCCGGTAATCGAGACCCCGTTCTCGGCGATGTGCTCGCTTGAGGAGCTGTATATGCAGGACTGGGGCGACCGCATCCGCATCTTCAACGGCTGTCCGTCATCGTGGACCGACGTCTCCTTCAGAAATATGCGTGCGCGTGGAGCGTTCCTTGTCTCTGCGGTCCGCAAGGACGGGAACACCGCTTCCGTCAGCGTTCTCAGCGAAAAGGGCGGAACTTGCCGGATTCAGAGCGGAATCCCTGAGATGATGCTGATTGTCACTGGTGAGAACGGGCATGTCCCACAGTGGAAGGCGCTCGGAGGAGGCGTGGTTGAGATTTACATGAAGAAGGGCGAGACGGTGACGCTGAGCCGGAGGCTGCTCTCCTACGATGTGAACTACGACGAGAGCAAGGTTCCGGAATATGTGCTTCCCGACCCTCTCGTGAGGGAAAACGGCCGCCGCGTGAAGTCGGTGCGGGACTGGGAGCGCAAGAGACGTCCGGAGGTTATGGACGTGCTGCGGCGGGAGATGTATGGATATGAGCCGGAGCGGCCTGCCGGGCTGCATTTCAAGGTGTTGGAAGAAAGCCGTGACGCTTTCGGCGGCAAGGCTACGAGGCGTCAGGTGGCGGTCTTCTTCACGCAGGACGAAAGCCGGTATATGACCCTGCTCATGTACATTCCTAACGGTGTGGACGGCCCCGTGCCGGCGTTTATGGGAATGAATTTCAGAGGAAACTATGCCACAACGACAGACCCCGGAGTCCTGATGCCGACGGAAGGGCAGATTGCGGACTACGGCGCGTGGTATCAGCCGGTGGGACGCGGGGACTGGGGACGCAGATGGCCTTATGAATATGTGCTTTCGAGGGGATATGCCGTCGTGACGATGTTCTATGGCGACGCCGACCCGGACTGGAACGACGGTTTCCGCAACGGAGTCCACGGACTCATTGATGGAGATAAACCCCGCAAGGCTGACTCCTGGGGCACGGTTTCGGCCTGGGCATGGGGACTTTCCCGCGCTCTCGACTACCTTGAGACAGACTCCGCTATCGACGCTTCGAGGGTGGCCGTGCTCGGGCACTCGCGCCTCGGCAAGACCGCCCTCTGGGCCGGAGCGACCGACCAGCGCTTCGCCCTTGTCATTTCCAACTGCTCCGGCTGCTGCGGAGCCGCGCTTTCCCGCCGGAAGTTCGGCGAGACCCCCTACATCATCAACGACGCCTTTCCGCACTGGTTCTGCGGCAATTTCCGCAAGTACAGCAACAACGAGGACGCGCTTCCGTTCGACCAGCATGAACTCGTCGCGATGATTGCGCCCCGTCCGGTCTATGTCGCCAGCGCGAGCGAGGACAACTGGGCCGACCAGAAGGGCGAGTACCTGAGCCTTGTCGGAGCCGCTCCCGTCTATGCCCTCTACGGCATCGAAGGCTTCACGGACACGGCAAAGCCCGAGGTGGAGAATCCGCGCACCTGCGGGCGCATGGGCAACCACATGAGACGCGGCGACCATGACATACTCCTTTATGACTGGACGCAGTTCCTCAATTTCGCCGACAGGTTCCTGAAATAGTCTGAGCATCAGCAATCTGATTCACGAGAAGCCGACGTGTCCGGTCATTTGGCTGCTTCCAGCAGCCATTTCCATATGGGTATTATTTATTACGGATAAATAAAGTCACTGATTTTTATTTATTGACGGTAAATAAAAATACGAAATTTTATTTGCTGAGGATAAGAACACTGATATTTGGAATGGTCGAGATTGCGCCGTGAAATAATTTCGTCGCGGCGTGCGGCCGTGCGGCTATGTCAGTAGTTCAGTCCCACGATCCACAGCGGCAGTTTCTTTCCGACCGGATACTCCAGATTGTCGGCAAGTATGTATGAATTCGGAACGTCGGCTATTTGATCAAAAGATTTTTTTTCACCGCCGACTTCAAGGATGATGTTCCCGTCAATCTTGAAGTCCCCGACAGTTTTTCCATATTCGACAGTGTGGCGGGCACTCAACTGATTCACGACAAAACATTCCCGGGCAGTCCCTATATCGCATTTTTCCGCTAATGCATACAGCATATTCGGGTTGTGGATGAATATCTTGTCCGGCTTCTGCATCTTTGTCACAGTCTTGTTGTCTGCATATAGAAGGTGTATCAGTTCGGCTCGGTCCATGGAGTCAAGATAACTCAGCACCGTGTTCTTGTTTATTTCAAGATACGATGCGAGCTTCGATATGTTTACCTCGTAGGGGATGTTTCCGGCGAGGAACAGAAGCATGGCTTTCAGTTTTCTCGTGTAGGACGGTTCAACCCCGCAGAACTCAGTCATTTCCTGTTCTATTATGAAATTCACCACATTCTCTATTCTGCTGTAATATTCGACCTCACTCCCGTCGTAGAACGGATAATAGCCTGTCCGCAGGTATTCCTCAAACATTTTCTGCGGGCGGCAGAGCCTGTTCACCTCGTCGCAGATCGCGTCCGCGTTGTTCAGAATGTCGTCCAGACTATATCTCGGAATTATTTTCCCCTTATAGAAATGGAGGTATTCTCTGAATGAGAGCCCTTCCATCGTGTATGAGAGCGCACGTCTCGACAAGTCGGCGTCGGCGTTGAGAATCTGAATCAGTGATGACCCTGTAAAGGTTATCTTGAGTTCCGGATATAGGTCATTGATTTCCTTTATCTCCTTGCTCCAATGGGGGTATTTATGTACCTCGTCGAGAAACAGATGCCTGCCGCCCATTTGATGGAAACGCTCGGCAAGGTCGAGGAGCGAGTGCGATGAGAAATAGATGCTGTCCATCACGCAGTAGAGAGCTTCTCCGGCATTTGTTCCGTATGTCCTGCGGATATACTGCCGTATCATCGTGGTCTTCCCAACTCCTCGTGACCCTTTGATGGCAACGAGAGGTTTTTCCCAGTTGATGTCATTTATCCGTTCCCTGACAATGTCCATACTGACCTGAGAAATGTACATCCTGTGTTTCTTTGCCAATGTCTCCATATCCGATTATATTTACTGCAAATATACAAAGCTTAACGCAATAACCAAAATATTTATAATTTCGGTTACTGCATTAAGCGAAAATGTCCGCTTAATCGTTTACTTGGCCAAACGAGTTTTATTGCTGCTTGGAGTTTTGTCGCAAGGTAATGCTAAATGTTTGATTTTCCACAAGAAAGATGGTGCGTTCGGTCGTTTGGCCGAAAATCGTTCGGTCATTTGGCTGCGTCAAAACTGAAAATAGCTCTTGGCGTTGCGGTAGCAGATGTCGGCGACCATATCGTGGATGAACGGGAGTTCGGACTTGGGGAGACGGCCTGAGGCTATGTCTTCGCCGAGGAGGGCGCAGAGGATGCGGCGGAAATACTCGTGGCGCGGGTAGGAGAGGAAGCTGCGCGAGTCCGTGAGCATCCCTACGAAACGGCTGAGAAGACCCAGCGAGGAAAGGGCGTTCATCTGCCTGCGCATCCCGTCCTCCTGGTCGAGGAACCACCATGCCGCGCCGTACTGCATCTTGCCGGGAACCGTGCCGTCGTTGAATGTGTAGGCCATGGTCGCAAAGACCTCGGTGTCCTTGGGGTTGAGGTTGTAGAGGATGGTCTTGCCGAGCTTGTCCTCGTAGGCGAGGTTGCTGAAGAACCTGTGCCCTGCGGCCGCAACGGGCTTGTCGTCAATGGCGTCGAAGCCGGTGTCCGGGCCGAGCTTCTCGAACATCCTGCGGTTGTTGTTCCTGTTCGGGCCCACGTGGAACTGCTGCGTCCATCCGCTTTCGCAGTCCATCGCCGCGAGGTCGAACAGCACAGCACTCTTGAACTTCGAGACCTCTTCCGTGTCCGGAATCTGTCCCTTGAGCGCCTTGCGGAAAATCCTGTCGGCCTCCTCGCGAGGGCAGTACTCGGCATAGAACGTGTCCAGACCGTGGTCGGAGAGGCGGCAGCCCATCCGGCCGAAAAAGTCATGGCGCTTTTGGAGCGCATCGAGCAGGTCCTGATAGCCTGTGATTCCAACTCCCGAGACCTCGGCGAGTTTCCCGATGTAGGCCGCGAAGCTTTCCGGAGCATCCACCCCCATCACCTTATCCGGCCTCCATGTCGGAAGCACCTGCACCCCGAACGGATGCTCAGCAATCTGCCCGTGCCATTTCAGAGAATCAGTCGGGTCGTCGGTCGTGCACACGGTCTCCACGTTGAACTTGCGCATCAGCGCCTGTGCGCGGAAATCCTCCGTGGCGAGCAGTTCGTTGCACCTGTCATAGATGCCCCGCGCAGTCTCCGGCTTCAGAATGTCATAAATTCCGAAAATTCTCGCGAGTTCGAGATGCGTCCAGTGGTAGAGCGGGTTGCGCATGGTGTAGGGCACCGTCTCTGCCCATTTCTCAAACTTTTCCCAGCTGCTGCGTTTTCCGGTGATGTAGTCCTCGCCGATCCCGTTGCCCCGGAGCGCGCGCCATTTGTAGTGATCGCCCCCGAGCCAGACCTCGGTTATGTCTGCAAAACGGTGGTTTTCGGCCACCTGCTGAGGCACCAGATGGCAATGATAGTCTATAATCGGTTGTTTTTCAGCGCTTTCGTGATAGAGTTCGCGGGCATATTCGTTCCCGAGAAGAAAATCGTCGTTGATGAAGCTTTCCATATATTCAGAGTTTTCACAAATCTACGAAAATATTTCCGTGTACGCACACGGAATTTGAGTAAAAATTCATAAATTTGTCATCTGATACATCGGATTTTATAGGAATATATTTCCGGGTTCGTTGAAAATTTATTGATATATCGTAATATATGGCAAAAATTGTAACATTCGGAGAGATTATGCTCAGGCTCGCGACGCCGGGACATCTCAGGTTTTCACAGGCACATGAATATGAGGCAACTTTCGGAGGCGGGGAGGCAAATGTCGCCGTCTCGCTCGCAAACTACGGCGAGGACGCGCATTTTGTGACGGCGCTTCCGGGAAACGACATCGCAAAGGCCTGCCTTGCTGAACTCCGCGGACTCGGAGTCGGGGTTGAGTTCTGCATCGAGAGCGGTGACAGGGTCGGCATCTATTATATAGAGAAGGGTGCCGTTTCGCGTCCGAGCAAGGTGATTTACGACCGTGCACATTCTTCAATCGCCGAGATTAAGCCGGGCATGATTGACTGGGACAAGGTGTTTGAAGGAGCGGACTGGTTCCACTGGACCGGCATCACTCCTGCAATCAGCCAGGGTGCGGCGGATGTGTGCCTGGAGGCCATCGAGGCCGCTTCCCGTCACGGGGTGAAGGTCTCCTGCGACCTCAACTACAGGAAGAATCTCTGGAAATACGGCAAGACGGCGTCTGAGGTCATGCCTGCTCTCGTGGCGGGCTGCGACGTGATTATCGGCAACGAGGAGGACGCGGAGAAGGTCTTCGGCATCAAGCCGGAGGGATTCAACGCCGAGGCGGGAGTGATTGACACCGCGAAGTTCGAGTTTGTCGCCAAGTCGCTGATGGAGAAGTTCCCTAAGGCCTCTAAGGTTGCGATTACCCTGCGCGGCTCGGTGAATGCCGACCACAACACCTGGGGTGCGGTTCTCTACGACGGCGGGACTCTCTTCGCCTCAAGGCGCTACGACATCACGGACATCGTCGATCGCGTCGGCGGCGGCGACTCTTTCGGCGGCGGGCTCATCTACGGACTGCTTAACTACGCGGGTGACTGCCAGAAGGCTCTCGACTTCGCCGTGGCGGCATCCTGCCTCAAGCACACGATTGAGGGCGACTACAACCGCGTCTCGGTCGCTGAAGTCGAGACCTTGATGAAAGGCAACGGCTCCGGAAGGGTGTCGAGGTGACGTTTCTTATTTTTCAGATTCTGTAGCATTGTTCCGAGAAATAAAGATGAAATTCAGTGCCACAATCAAAACCGCGCTCTGCTGCGCCGCTTTTCTTCTGACAATCGAGTCCTTCTCTGCGGAGCCGGCGTTCAAGTTCCGGACGAAGAACCGGAAGATGTACCATAAAGGCTGGATAGACCTCAACAAGAACGGGGTCAAGGATGTGTATGAAGACCCGTCTGCGGACATCGACGCGAGGGTGGAGGACCTGCTCTCGCGGATGACGCTTGACGAGAAGACCTGCCAGATGGTGACTCTCTACGGCTACGGGCGCGTTCTTGCGGATCCGCTCCCGACCCCGGAGTGGAAGGCAAAGCTGTGGAAGGACGGGATGGGCGCGATTGACGAGCACCTGAACGGCTTCCGCCAGTGGGGAATGCCGATTGAGATGTATAGTCCCTACCTCTGGTCGGCATCGACCCATGCGGCGGCTATGAACGAGGTTCAGCGCTTCTTCATCGAGGACACGCGGCTCGGCATTCCTACTGATTTCACGAACGAGGGAATACGTGGCGTGGAGGCATACCGGGCGACGAATTTCCCGACCCAGCTCGGACTCGGGCACACCTGGGACGGGGAACTCATCCGCGAGGTCGGGCGCATCACCGGGCGTGAGGGCCGGCTTCTGGGCTACACCAACGTCTATGCACCGATTCTTGACGTGGGGCGTGACCAGAGGTGGGGGCGCTACGAGGAGGTCTATGGCGAGTCGCCCTATCTTGTGGGCGAGCTCGGCGTGCAGATGACCCTCGGAATGCAGACCGACTTTCAGGTGGCGGCTACGGCCAAGCATTTTGTCGCATACTCCAATAATAAGGGCGCGCGCGAGGGAATGGCCCGCGTGGACCCGCAGACATCTCCCCACGAAGTCGAGGCTGTCCATGTGCAGCCGTGGCGGGAGGTGATTTCCCGTGCCGGCCTGCTCGGGGCAATGGTTTCATACAACGACTATGACGGCGAGCCTGTCGAGGGCAGCCACTATTGGCTGACGGAGCGCTTGCGCGACGAGTTCGGCTTCCGAGGCTACCTCGTGAGCGACAGTGACGCGGTGGAATATCTCTACACCAAGCATCATGTCGCTGCTGACATGAAGGAGGCCGTGCGTCAGAGCGTGATGGCCGGACTGAACGTGCGCTGCACATTCCGCTCTCCGGACAGTTATGTGCTTCCGCTGAGAGAACTTGTCGAGGAAGGAACTGTGCCTATGTCCGTGATTGACGAGAGGGTGCGCGACATACTTCGCGTGAAGTTCCTCGTTGGGCTGTTCGACAATCCCTACCAGACCGACTATGCGGCCGCCGACGATGAGGTTGACGGCGTGGAGAACAACAAGGTCGCGCTGCGTGCCTCGCTTGAGTCTCTCGTGCTGCTGAAGAATGCCGCCTCGGACTCTCCGTTCGGAACTGACGGGAAGGCGCTGCCGCTGAACGCTGCGGCTCTGCGCCGCGTGGCTGTGATAGGCCCCAATGCAGATTACACCGGCTATGCCAGCCTTCACTACGGACCTCTCGGGACAGAGAATGTCTCCGTCCTGAAGGGGCTGCGCACGGCTCTTGAGGGCAAGGCGGAGGTGGTCTATGCAAAGGGCTGCGAACTGGTTGACAAGACCTGGCCGGAGTCGGAGATTCTTCCGACCGACCCGGATGCCGAAGAGCTTGCGGGGATTGCCGAGGCCGTGAAGGCCGCCGAGTCTTCCGATGTCGCGGTGCTCGTGCTCGGAGGCGGCCCGCGGACCTGCGGCGAGAACAAGAGCCGCTCCTCTCTCGAACTTCCGGGCCGGCAGAACCTGCTGCTGAAGGAGGTGAAGAAGACCGGCAAGCCTGTGATTGTCGTGCTCATAAACGGCCGTCCTCTTTCCGTGAACTATGCGGACAAGGTGGCGGACGCGATTCTGGAGGCATGGTATCCTGGAGCGCACGGCGGCACGGCAGTGGCGATGGCCCTGCTCGGGGAATACAACCCCGGCGGCAGGCTGACCGTGACCTTCCCGCGCACCGTGGGGCAGATTCCGTTCAATTTCCCGTGCAAGAGAGCCTCACAGGTCGATGGACGCAAGGAACTCGGTCCGGACGGTTGGGCCAGCCGCGTCAACGGCGCCCTCTACGACTTCGGATACGGCCTGTCATACACGACTTTCGAATATTCCGACATCCGTCTTTCATCCGCGTCCATCGCCCCGACCGACTCCGTCCATGTCTCGTTCACAGTGACGAACACCGGAAAGAGACGCGGCGACGAGGTCGTCCAGCTCTATGTGGAGGACTGCCTCGCCTCGCTGACTGCCTACGAGAAGGTTCTCCGCGGCTTCGAGAGAATTTCTCTTGAACCGGGCGAGACAAAGTCCGTCGAATTTGCCCTGTCTCCGAAGGATCTCTCAATGCTGGACAGGAACATGAAGCCGGTGGTGGAGCCGGGAGATTTCGAGATTATGGCAGGTGCATCCTCGACCGACATCCGCCTGAAGTCTAAGCTTACCGTCATTGACCCTTCTTCCGGGCGCGGGACAGCCGTCTCCGCCGCGGATGCCGAAAATGAGTCGCTCTATCCGGCTCAGCTGGACAAGGGGGATTTCCTTACCGTTCCGGTCAGCGGCAGTGTCAGGGGAGTCCGCATCTGCTTCGGACCGGGCACCGATGCCGACATCACCGTTCAGATTACGAGCGGCGGAGGTCAGTTCCTCACCGTCGGACGTGCGGAAGGCTGCGGTGGTGGCGGTCGTGAAGTCTCTTTCCCCGCGACAGATACGTCCGAACTTCGCGTTGCGATTGACCGTGGAACTGCGGCGATTGACAATATGGAAATATTATTTTGATTCGGCGTTATCTGCCGGCAATTTGTTGATTTTTCGTAAATTATAAGAATATGGCAAAGTATAGTAAAATTCAGGTCATTCAGGCGGCGGTCTCCACGGGACTGGTGCCGGTGTTCTACAACCCGTGCGCGGAGACTTCAAAGAAGGTTCTCAAGGCGTGCTATGACGGCGGCATCCGTGTGTTCGAGTTCACCAACAGGGGCGACTTCGCCCACGAGGTTTTCGCGGAACTGGTGAAATATGCAAATGCGGAACTACCGGGGATGATTCTCGGAGCCGGTTCCGTGATTGACGCTCCGACTGCGGCGCTCTACATTCAGGAAGGAGCCAACTTCATTGTTGGGCCGCTCTTCAATCCGGCCATCGCTCCGATCTGCAACCGCCGCTGCGTGCCCTACATCCCCGGCTGCGGCTCGGCGACCGAAATCGGAATGGCTCAGGAGGCTGGCTGCGACATCTGCAAGGCTTTCCCGGGCGACGTGCTCGGCCCCGCTTTCGTCAAGGGCGTGAAGGCTCCGATGCCGTGGACGCAGATTCTCGTGACCGGCGGCGTGAAGCCCGAGGCGGAGAACCTCAAGGCGTGGTTCAGGGCCGGCGCTTCCTGCGTGGGAATGGGCAGCAACCTCTTCCCGAAGGACGTCATCAAGGCAGGCGACTGGGCCGCCGTCACGGAACTTTGCCGCAACTCCCTTAAAATCATCGCTGACGTTCGTCAGTAACAATCGTGGCACAGGACAAGAAAGCGCCCTGTGCCGCGTCTTTTTTTTACAAAACATAGAAACATGAAAAGATGACGCAGGTCGTTTTTTTAGGTTTCATAACACAGAACATAATGGCCAGCAAAGACAAAATGACCAATTTCCGGTGGGTAATCTGCGCGATGCTCTTTCTCGCGACCACCGTCAACTATCTCGACCGTCAGGTGCTTTCCCTCACCTGGGACGAGTTCATAAAGCCCGAATTTCATTGGGACGAATCCCATTACGGAACGATAACTTCCATATTTTCAATAGTCTATGCCGTCTGTATGCTCTTCGCGGGGCGCTTCATCGACTGGATGGGCACGAAGAAGGGCTACCTCTGGGCCATTGGAATATGGTCGGCCGGAGCCTGCCTCCACGCCTTCTGCGGAGTCATCACCGAGAGCGTTGTCGGACTGCACAGCGCGGCGGAACTCATGCAGGCTACAGGTGATGTTGCGGTGCTGATTTCGACCGTGAGCATGTACTGCTTCCTCGTTGCCCGCAGCGTGCTCGCGCTCGGTGAGGCCGGCAACTTCCCTGCGGCAATCAAGACCACGGCGGAGTACTTCCCGAAGAAGGACCGCGCCTTCGCGACCTCAATCTTCAATGCCGGCGCGTCCATCGGCGCCCTCATAGCCCCGCTCACGATTCCGCTGCTCGCAAAGGCCTGCGGATGGGAGATGGCGTTCATCATCATCGGTGTCCTCGGATTCATCTGGATGGGAATCTGGGTCTTCGTCTATGAGAAGCCGGAAAAGTCGAAGTTCGTGAACAAGGCCGAACTCGAATACATCGAGCAGGACAAGGTCATCGAGGCTGAACCGGTGATTTCAGTGGAATCCGACCTGAAAGTCGTTTCCGAAGCTGGCGTCGCTGAAGAGAAAGTCTCGGTGGAGGTGGGCAAACCACGACATGATTCGGGGAAGAAAATCACCATCTGGCAGGCTCTGAAGTACCGCCAGACATGGGCGGTCATTTCCGGGCGCTTCATGGCCGACGGCGTGTGGTGGTTCTTCCTCTTCTGGACTCCGTCCTACCTTAACACTCAGTTCGGCATCAAGACCACCGAACCTCTTGGCATGGCTCTGATTTTCACCCTCTACGCCATCACGATGCTCTCCATCGCCGGCGGCAAGCTCCCGACCCTCTTCATCAACAGGGCGATGAGCAGGGGCGGCAAGTTCGACCCTTACGCCGCGCGCATGAAGGCGATGCTCATCTTCGCGATATTCCCGATATGCGTCCTCCTTGCGCAGCCCCTCGGCACCATATCCCCTTGGTTCCCGACCATCCTCATCGGCGTCGGATGCGCAGCGCACCAGTCCTGGTCGGCCAATGTCTATACGACGGTAAGCGACATGTTCCCTAAATCGGCGGTCGCCACAGTCACCGGCATCGGCGGAATGGCAGGCGGCATCAGCTCCATGATCATGCAGAAGTCCGCCGGCGAGCTTTTCGTCTGGTCGGACAAGGTCGGCCTTCATTTCCTCGGCTTCGAGGGCAAGAGCGCCGGCTACTTCATAGTCTTCTGCATCTGCGCCTTCGCCTACTTGATCGGCTGGTTCCTGATGAAGGCTTTCGTCCCTCGCTACAAGGTCGTCGATGCAGAGTAGTCTTGATTCAACAACCATTTCCAGATAGGGACGACACGTATGACCTTTCCTGAAATTTCAAGCGTCTTATCTTCGTCGCGGGTGACTATTAGCAGAGTTTCGCTCTCCAGGACAGACGTTGCCTTGAGCAGCGATGTCGTTTCCCGCTCGAACGTGTCGCTGTCGGAAAGAGAATAGCACACCTGTACGGCAAGCTTCGCTTCAGGGACATAAAAATCCAGTTCGATGCCGTGATTGTAAAAAAAGACGGCATCCTCTCTTCCATATTTTCTGAACAGCGTCACCGCGACGAGGTTTTCCAGCAGAGACGTGTTCGCGTCCAGAAGAAAAAGGTTCAATATCCCGTTGTCCGTGAAATAATATTTCGGCGACGTTTCTTTTTCCACAAGTTTTCCGGCTATGTTCCTGACCGGAGTGATGAGCCAGGCATCTTTTGCGAAGTCGATGTAGTTTATTACTGTGCCGGTACCTATTTTTATTCCCGTCGCCGCTATTATGTTCGCAAGGCGGGTGTAGGAAACCGGCTGTTTCAGGCTTTCCGCTATTTTCCTGAACATCATCCGCAGTGCTACCGTGTTCTCGATTTTGTGCCTTGCGGCAATGTCCCCCAGATAAATCTTTTGATAGACGCTTGTCAGGTAGTCCCGTTTTGATTCCAGCATGCTCCCTTCAGGAAATCCTCCGAACTTAAAATAATCGTCGAAGACGCGCTGAAATCCGGCCTTCTGTTCCGTGGAATAAAAGGATGCCGGCGTGACGGTGACGGATTTTGCCCTGAGATATTCTTCAAATGAATATGGATATACATCTACATTTATATATCTTCCGCCAAGCGTCGACTGGATTTCCTTGCTGAGCATTTTCGCATTGCTTCCGGTGATATATACTCTGTATTTGCTGTCGGCAAGACGTCTCGCGAACTTTTCCCACCCGTCTATGTTCTGAATCTCGTCAAGGAACAATATCGGACGCTTCCCATACATTTCCATGTGTGTCTCCAGCAGCAGATTCAGTTCCATTGCCGTCATACCGCCCAGACGCTCGTCCTCAAAGTTTATATAGAGCATCTCATCCCATCCGGTTCCTGATTCAAGAAGTTGTCTGATACGCTGGAACAGCAGATACGACTTCCCCGCGCGGCGGATGCCCGTGAAGACATAATTCCCGAATTCCTCGAATTTGAAATCACGTTTCACCACCTCGCATCTCATGACGTCATTCTGATTGTCAAACAATATGGTTTTCAACAATTCTTTGTCCATACAGCCTTAATTTTTGACAAAAATAATGATTTTATTCCGTCGACAAAACAAAATTGCATTATTTTTATTCTGTCGGTAGAACGAAAATGGTCAAATTCTATTCTGCGCGCAGAACGCCACGGCTAATAGAACCTGCAGTTGTAGCGGGAGAGGAGGTCGATGGAGCTGAAGTTGTCGGGGTGGAGGGGGCGTTTGCCGAGGACGAGGAAATCGGTGAGGACGGTGACGGCTTCCTGCGCGTCGCGGTCGGAGTGCTGGGCTATGAGATACTTCACATAGCCGTCCTTCAGGGCGGTCATGTTCCTGTCGAGAATGTCGTAGCCGATGACGTTCCATCCCTTGAGACCCCGTTCGCGCAGATAGTCGGCGACGAGGTAGATGCGGGAGTTGAGGGTCACGATGTTCGGGCATCCGGTGACTTCGGCGAATGCATCGTCCATAGCCTTGTGCGCCTCGTCGGGATTGTTCGGGTTTATGACGACGTTCCGCACCTCCGTCTCCGGGAAGTGCGCGGTGAGATAGTCCATGAATCCGCGGCGGCGTTCCTGCGACGGGTCGGACAGCCCCTTGACATCGCGCTCGATTCGCACAAGATAGACCGTGTCCGTGCTTTCTTCAGCCGAGCCTGACATGAGCATATCCGCACAGAACGCGCCGCTGTCATAAATCGGCTGCCCGAAATAGGCCAGATGACCATACACCCCGCTCACGCTCGTGTTCAATATGACATAAGGTATGTCCGCCTCCTCCATCTCCACGGCCACGGTGCGCGTGGCGTCGAGGAACATCGGGGCTATGATCGCTCCGGAATATCCCTCCTCAATGACCCTGTGGCACTCTGAGAGGAACGAATCCACATCATATTGGTCATACAGGCACTCGACGACGTTCACGGAGAATCGTCCGGCATATTCCCTTGCCTTCTCGACGCCTATGTGCGCGAGTTCCCAAAATTCCCCATCCCGATATTTCGGCAGCAGCACTGCAATCATGTGCGACTTGTTCTTCGCCAGCATCGACGCATAGACGTTCGGCTGGTAACCGAGTTCCTCGATGACCCTGAGCACTTTCTCCCGCGTCTTTTTCGACACCTCGCCCCTCTCGTGCAGCACCCGGTCAACCGTTCCGTTCGTGACTCCCGCTGCCTTCGCCACGTCGCTGATTGTAACTATGGAATTTTTCATATCCTTAAACGGCAAATTTTCCGTAAAATTAGCAAATTATCCGAAATGTTTCCGTGCCCGTACACGGAAATGAAAAAACATTGTTAAATTTGTGAAAAATATGTGTCTTATGATTCGAATGACCGAAAGCTGGAGGTGGTACGGGCCGAATGACCCCGTGAGCCTGAGTTATATCAAGCAGACCGGGGTGACGGACATAGTCCACGCCCTGCATCATATCCCGAACGGGGAGGTGTGGACCGTCGAGGAAATCAGAAAGAGGCAGGAACTCATCGCCGAATCCGGGCTGAAATGGAGCGTCGTCGAGAGCGTGCCCGTGCATGAGCACATCAAGACCCGCGAGGGAGCATACCTTAAATATATAGAGAACTACAAGCAGAGCATACGCAATCTCGCGGAATGCGGAATCCATGTCATCACCTACAATTTCATGCCGGTCATCGACTGGACAAGGACCGACCTCAGCTTCCCTATGCCCGACGGCTCGCGCGCACTGAGGTTCGAGAAGGCCGCATTCATGGCGTTCGACCTTTTCATTCTCGGTCGAAAGGCCGCGTTCGACGAGTGGACTCCGGAGGAGATTGCGGTGGCGAAGGCCCGTTATGAGAAGATGGACGAGGCTGAGGCTCAGCTGATTAAGAGGAACATGATTGCCGGTCTTCCGGGAAGCGAGGAAAGTTTCACTTTGGAGCAGTTCCGTCAGGCGCTCTCACGCTACGACGGCGTGACCGAAGATCAGCTGCGCGAGAACCTCATATTCTTCCTTCAGCAGGTCTGCCCTGTGGCTGACGAGTGCGGCTCGGTCATGGTCATTCATCCTGACGACCCGCCTTACTCGCTGCTCGGACTTCCGCGCATACTCTCCACGGCCGAAGACTTCAGAAAGCTGATTGCGGCCGTTCCGAACCCTTCAAACGGGTTATGTCTCTGCACCGGCTCGTTCGGGGTGAGGGCGGACAACGACTGCGTCGCCATGATGCGCGAGTTCGGCGACAGGGTCGGCTTCGTGCACCTGCGCACGACAAAGCGCGATGCCGAGGGCAATTTCTACGAGGCCAACCTGCTTGAGGGCGACGTGGATATGTACGGCATGATGGAGGCGCTGCTTGAGGTCGAGCAGAGGCGCGGGGTGAGCCTTCCGGTGCGTCCCGACCATGGCCACCAGATGTGCGACGACCTCGGCCGCAGGTCCAACCCGGGCTATTCGTGCTACGGGCGAATGCGCAGCCTGGCTGAACTTAGAGGGTTACAAGAGGGTATTATCAGGTCTATGAAGTAATTGTCATTCCGAGCGGAACGAAGTGAAGTCGAGAAATCTTTAATACGGAAAACAAATTTTGATAAATATGACACAGAGTCTTTTTGACATAAGGGACAGGGTTGCGGTGATGACCGGAGCCTGCGGCGTGCTCGGAAGCACGATAGTGAAGTATTTCGCGGCGCAGGGCTGCAAGGTGGTGCTGCTCGGACGTTCCGAGGAGAAGGGCGCGAAGCTCGTGGATGAAATCCGCAGGGACGGCGGCGAGGCCTGCTTCCTCAAGACCAATGTGCTCGACAGGGCGCTGCTTGAGGACAATTACAGGCGGATTATGGAAAAATACGGAAGGATTGACATCCTCATGAATGCGGCCGGAGGAAATATGCCGTCGGCCACGGTTCCGCCGGACAAGACCATCTTCGACCTTGATGTGGATGCCGTGAAGCAGGTGGCCGAGCTGAACCTGTTCGGTACCATTCTGCCGACCATGGTCTTCGCCAGGTCAATGGCAGAGAGCGGCAAGGGGTCAATCATCAACTTCGCCTCAGAGTCCGCACTGCGCCCGCTTACCCGCGTAGCCGGCTACGGGGTAGCCAAGGCGGCGGTCGTGAACTGGACAAAATATCTCTGCGCAGAGCTCGCGCTCAAGTTCGGCGAGGGCATAAGGGTGAACGCAATCGCTCCCGGCTTCATACTTTCGGACCAGAACCGCTCGCTCCTCACCAACGAGGACGGCTCTCTCACCCCGCGTTCCGAGACCATCCTCGCGCACACTCCCGTCGGACGCTTCCTTGAGCCGGACGAGCTTGTGGGCACGCTCCACTACCTCGCCTCAGACGCTTCAAAGGCAGTGACAGGAACCGTATGCGTTGTCGATGGCGGATTTGACGCTTTCTCAATTTAGAATCGGAGGCCGACGGTGAGGAGGCAGCCGGAACGCCACCAGCGGCCGGGCGTGTTGTCGATTTCCAGACCGCTGTCCTCCTTGCTGCGGCGGTCGCGTTCTGAAGACTTGAAGAAAGTCTCGGCTTCGAGGCTGAGCGCCCTTTTATGCTTGAGACTCCATGTGTAGCCGGCATTGAGGTGGATATAATGCCAGTTTGAAGGAATGGCGAAGTCATGGTCAATCAAATCGACGGCGATGTGCGTGTCTTCGTTTTCGCGGGGGATGTAGTCGAGGTGACTGCCCTTGCCGTGCGAAACCCTGACCTTGCACCCGAGGTCGAGGAGACCGCCGCGGGTGTGGAAAAACTTCCGGACCCCGAGGGCGTATCTCTCATTCTTTATGAGTTCATACGCATTCGCCGCACTGTAGCTCTGTTCGCAGCGGTTCCATTCAAAGTCGTCGGTTATGACCCAGCTTTTCCGTTTGTTCCTGTCATTGATATAAATCTTGACCGAGCAGTTGAAATGGTCCTCGCGGTTGAGATAGCGTCCCGGAAGCGAAGAGTCCGTAACCCATGAGTTGACTTCCGGAGATGAGTCGAAATGCTGCACGAACTCTCGTCCGGAGTGGCGCAGGCCGCTGTATTCGAAGCCTAATGCCGCTCCGTATCTCTCCTTGCCCTCCATCGGCGCTGAGATGGAAACCCCTGCCCTGAAATCATGCGTGTAGTAGTTTCCCCTGTCATGCGGCTTGTTGTAGTCTATGTCAAAGACCTTCTCAAGGCCGTTGCGGTACTCTCCGTAGAGGCTGACGTTTCCCATGTCGTCGTTGTATTGAAGGGAAAGGCTGCCCCCGAGCGTCGTCCCGTCATATTTCCGCTCCCTCTCCGTGCTGCTGAACACCTCGTAGGTATATTGTCCCAGCCCCTTGAGCAGATAGAGCTTCTGCGGCTGCGAGGAGTCGTAGAGAATGAGATTCGATGTCTCGCGGTAGAGCCCGTAGATGAATCCTGCCGAGGCTGAAAAATGATTCAGGAAACTGAATGAGAGTGAAGGCTTTATCTCGATGCGGCACATACCAGCCTGCGGACGCGGGTCAATCTTTTTCGCGCCCCTCCCGACGTCGAGGTCCATCGCGAGCCCCGCGTTCAGCAGGCCTTTTACAATCGGCGTGGAGATGTCCGCCCACATCGCGTAGGACTGTTTCTGCCAGTTTCCTCCGGTGCTGTCGGCGATGACATACGGCATGGCCCTCAGCGGGTTGAATGTCGAGGCGAAGCGCACGTCGTTCTCGAAGGACTGCCTGAAGCGGAAGTCTCCCCTGAGATAGAATCTCCCGACCTGCCTCTCTCCGTCCGCGTTGAAGAATATCCCTGTCTTTGTCGCCGCATCCTGTGCCCTGTGGAAGGTTCCCGTCTCGAAGTCTGCCCCGAGCACGGCCTGTCCGTAACCGTTCTGAAGCTTGGCGCATTCCATGTCGGCCGCGTTCAGCTGCCTTTCCTGCGCGGAGACGGAGCGGGGGAAGCCCGCGGCCAATGCGGACATGAGAAGGACTGTCGCGATGAAGTCCTTTGCTCCACGGGAAAAAACATTCCGGCGGCATATACACGAAATCCTGTGTTTCCTCATATCCTTCATTCCGACAATGGTTTTTCGTTGATTTCAAAATCTTCTGCCGAATTGTTCGTGTCCTGAAGCCGTACACGTCCGTCTGTCGAAGGCAGGACCTTTCTGCGCACGCTCAGACCTGCATAAATCTGCCCTACGGTCGCGTATCCGGCATCCAGCGCCGGCGAGAATCTCTTGGTGTTCGTGACAGTGCTGTTCTGAATCAGATCCACGGCATCCACAATGCAGTCATACGGCACCTTGACGCAGTTCCAGTATTCCTCGCTCTCGAACTGGTCCTGAAATTCCTCGGGCAGCGTGACTCTCTCAAAAGCGGCAAATTCCTCCGGTGTGGCTTCGAACAGCACCATTCCCTGCCCGAACACGCTCGGCCTCCACAGATAGCCGTAGTCCGGCCAGAACGCCATCTCCATGTTCGGCGCGTCGAGGTCGGGATAGCTGTTTTCCGGGTCGCTGACATAAGCCTCGAAGTCCGCTCCGGAAAGATCTACCGGGGAATTGAGATTATACGACTCTTTCTTGTTATGCGGCGCCGCCATTGTAGCAATCACCGCGGTCTGTCCCGGCTGCATGACGAAAGATTTTCCGCCCGCGACAATCTTCCATACGCTTTTCAGGTAGGCGTGGGTGTAGTTCCCGGCTTCCTCTCCGGGCCATTGCGGTCCGGTCTCTCCGAGCCCGCCGTAAAATTCGCTCATCCCTATATAGAGGTCTCCGATGTCCTGCGGTTTGGATGAATTGTTGTAAATCGAGAAAAATGTGTCGTTGCGATAGGACCCGTTGTTCGGAGTCGTCGAGCCCGCATAATAGAGTTCCTTGAAAATCACCGGGTTGGCCTGCACTGCAATGAGCCTGTTCTCGGGCAGCTGCGGCGCTGTTCCCAGATGCAGTCCAAGGCTGCTTATGAATCCCGAGAGGTAGAGCGGTTCCCCATCGGTGTCCGTGCCGACCGATGCCGCTTCTTCCGCCGTGAGGCTTCCCGAAACGGTCACGGTGTATTGCCCGGGCATGATTCCGCTCACGGTCACGCCCCCGTTGGCCCCGCTCTCAAACCTGTAGCTGAACTGCTCGGTCGTGTTGGTCATCAGCACGGAGAGGGGAGTCGAGAAATCCCTCCCGTTCCCGAATTCGCCGTAGCTGAAATGCATCTCGAAATCGCTGACGAACTGGCTCGAAGGCACCTCGTCGCGGAAGCATCCCCCAAGCAGAAGTGCCGACAGCACGGCCGCCGCGAGGGCGCGGCCCCGCAGCATCGCCCGACCCCGGTTCAAAATCCCTATGTTGCCAAAGCCTTTCATCCCGATTTCCAATGTTTTAACTCCTGCTTTAAATTCTGTTTCAACTCCTGTTTTAACTCCCTGCCGTGACACGCCTGCCCCCGTCCCCGTCCGTCAGAACTTGAACCACGCCTCAATCCCGAAGAACTGCGACGGATTGCGCGAGCTTGACCATGTTCCCGGATTCCTCTTGCTCTCCTCCAGCGGGTTCGTCCGGAAGACATTGTTGAGGAAGAACGTGAACCCGAGATATTCCCCGATTTCCTTCGTTAACCTCAAATTGCAGAGCCACAGAGGCTTGTGCGTTTCCTTGATGAGCCTGTTGTCTAAAATCTGCTTCTGAATGTCCTCGCTTATCGGGTCTCCCTCCGCGAGCGCCGTGTATTTGAGGTTCGACGCGCTGATGTACCCTATCGGGTGTATGTTCTCCGTCCCGAGATATTCGTGGGTGTCGCTCCAAATCGTCTGCACCGACATGGAGACGACGAATCCTATCTTAGGAATATTGTGTATCACCCTCAGATTCGTCGAGAATCGGGAATATCGGCTTCCGTCGCCTGCGGCATAGACTCCGATGTCCTTGTACCCCGTCTTCGGATCCGGACTTTTCTGGAAATATGATTCCGTCGAGGAATATGAATCCGAAATCATATATGCCCCCGTCAGGACAAATGAGGTCCGAATCGGCTTTATCTGTCCGAAATCGAGGTCGAACTCCACGCCCTTCGAGTCGTTCACCCTGTTGTTCAGGGGCTTGTAGTAGCTCACGACCACATTCGAGGCGTCGTTGTATTTGAGGACGGGATATGTGCCCTCGCGCTCGATGCCCTCGTATTTCTTGAGTTCAAAGAGATGGAAGCAGCTGCGGTCCGTGCCGAACGAGTAGCCGTTGCGCAGCAGCTCGCGGTAGGCCGTGACGCTCAGCCTCATGCCCGACCACTCGAAGTCAAGCCCGATTTCCGACTTCATGTTCCTCGCCATCTTGATGCGGCTATTGGAGGTGTCATAGACCTTTGTCGTAAGGACGCTGAGCTCCTGGTTTTCACCGACTCCGCCTTTGCCTATGTTGCTGTAGTTCACGAAATCGAAATAGGCCTTGTCCGGATAGAGATAGACAAGCGGGGGAGCCTTCGCCGTGATGCCCCAGCCCCCGCGCAGCTTCAGCGTCTTAGGGACAAGCTCGAAGGAGGCGTTGATTCTCGGCGAGAGGGCGTTCATGCTTTCGCTGCGGCCGGGCTGCACCAGGTCGAAGCGCAGTCCGAGCTGCACTTTCAGTTCCCTGTTCCACAGAGTCTTGGAGATGTTGTCCTCGGCGTAGAGCGAGAACTGGTTGAGAGCCGGTATGTCGGTGTATGGGCGCATCCTCAGTCCGCTTTCCGGCGGCATGAGAGGGTCGAACACCTTGCCCCGGCCGAAGTTCACGTCCGTTTTCCACTCCGCGCCGCCTATGATGCGGTTGCCGATGCCCCAGAACTCCGTGAACATATTGGCCACGGCCTTGGCAAAGACATTGAGCGGCTTGCCGTAGGTGGTCATCTGCGTAAGGAACTCGTAGGGGAGTATGTTTGTGGCCGCGTCGTGTTCCGGAGTGTCTGTGTTGGTCAGCTTGTTGCCGATGTTGTCATAGACCGGGCCGCTGACATTTGCCGCCACAGTGCCGTCGGTCATCGCGGAGGTCACCATATAGCCGAAATTGCCCCGGATTTCCTGGGTGTAGCCCTTCTGCTCGGCGTAGTTTGCCGACAGGTTGAACTTCACGCTCTTGAGGAACGACAGGTCGGTCTGCCAGTTTATGTTGGTGTTGAACTTGAATCCCATGTTCTCCGCCGAGCGCTTCCTCTGGTACTTCACATCCGTAGGGTCGAGCTTCTGGGCGTCGAGGTCGGAGTAGAATCCGAAGCCTGTGGTCGTGCGGACCTTCTCGGCGAATGTCTTGGAATACAGCAGGTTCGCGGTGATGCGGCGGTACTGCTGGTAGGGTCTGCGCTCGTCGGCGAGGGACGACGCATAGTCAAAGTCCGCGCTGAGCGCACCGCCGTTCCTTCCGAGGGCGAAGCCTTTGCTGACGGACGCCTGAGTGAGCGTCGGATTTATCTTTGTCCTTATGCGGAACGGATATTCACCGGCCTTCGGGTTCACGATTATGACTCCGGAGGTGAGATCCCCGTATTCGACTGACGGAATGCCCCGGATGACATCTACGGATTCGACGTTATCGACGGAAATCTGCCTGAGGTCAATCCCGGAGCCGGCCGTGGATGAATAGCCGGAAGTGAGCGTGCCGCTAGTGGCTGTGTTGCCCACCTGGAGGTTGGCGTTGTTGGAGACCGGAGCCCCGTTCACGATGACTGAGGTTCCGAGGCTGTTCATCGCGTCCGTGCCCACCTGCCTGATTGTGGCCTTGCTGGCCGAGGTAAGGGACGGGTTCGAGGACAGCTGCCCCGGAAGGAGTTCCATTATGTCGCTAAGGGAGGTGGCCTGAAGGTGGTCTATGGCCGTGCGCGATATGCTCGATGCCGTGGATGCCCCCACTGCCCCCGAGCGGGCGGTCACCACCACGTCGTCAAGCCTGAACGAGGACTCGACCATCACGACCGGCACGGGGGACATCCCCGCGCTCACCCTGACCTCGGCCTCGTAGTCCAGCATCCCGATCATCTGCGCCGAGAGTTTCCGCTTCCCCTCAGGCACTCCTTTCAGCACAGCCTCTCCGTCAGTCTCGCTCGCGGCATAGATTCCGCAGTCCTGGAATCCCACCACTACTCCTGCCATAGGCTCGCCGCTCTCCTTTGAACTTACGAGCACCCTAACATCGACTTTACTCGGAGCCGCAGCCGCAAGGCGGCACGCCGTTCCGAGTAAAATCATAACGGATATTAGAAACCTTTTTATTGGCATTCAATTATTTTACGCAGCGCACTGGCATGGCAACATCATATGCGCATCCTGATTTCTTGCTGTATGTAGGGAACAGGTTGTTCTCGAATGTTCCGATTTTTGCTTTTCCTTCGGAATCAGTGAATGTGTATGAAGTCCAGAAATAGCTGGCATCGGCAAGATACTTCTTGTCAGTGTATCCGTTCTTGAACTGACCGCATCCGACGAGTTTCATGGACTCAAGCGCTGCGCAGGATGCCTCGTATTCTTCCCTCGTGCAGAAATCCATGTCCCACAAAGCGATGTTTTCAAGCGCCTTGTCAATCTTTGTCATCTGCTCGTCATTCGGCAGGCTCCAGCCCTTAGGGCAAGGTGTGTTCTCCGCAACCGTCCAGTCAGCGAATCCCTCGCTTGTCGGTCCCCACGCTGCATCGTAGTTTGTATTCACGGCAGTCTCATCATTTGCCGCAACCGGTGTATTCTTACCCCACTGATAGAAGTTTCCGATTTCTGTGGAGGACTTTGCTCCGACATTCCTGTCAAGAAGTTTCACCCCGAGGGTTTCAGTCAGATCCAGCACCTCATATCTTGAAATCTGTCCCTTAACGGTGAGCACGCAGGTGGCAGTCTTGTCGCCGGCCTTTGCGGTGATGGTCACGGTCTTTTCGGCATCCTCGATGTCCTTCACCGCGAATGCAAGCTCTCCCTTGTCGGAAACGGTCACGGTTTCCGGGTCGCTTGAAGTCCATTCGACGGTGACGTCGGCATCCTCAGGCTCAAGGACAACCGCAAGCTCAGGCAGAGCCTCGTCCGTGTAGAGCGTCTTTGTTTCGGGAACCACTTTGATGGAGTCAATCTTTGCCCCCCCCTCCTCTTTGTTGCAGGCAACGACAGCCAATGCAACGACTGCAATGTAAGCAATCCTTTTCATTTGTTTGAGATTTTTAGCTGGTCCAATGACCTAATAATTAAACACATAAATCCACTTATGACACGACTTTCCGAAACGGCGCCTATCATTCGTAAATTTCTAACCGCACAAATTTAGAATTTGTCATCCTCAATTCCAAGCCTTTTCCCGAAAATGCCCCGAATTTTTCCACCTTTGCCGCAATTTTTTTCTGATGATTTCAAAATTCATCGAGGCCTTTGAGGCGGCGGAGCATACGGACTATGCTTTCGAGGTGGGAGATGTCTCGCCTTTGTGTTTCGACGACCTGTCGGAGGGAGCTGTTCTCGTCGCTGACTTTCCTGAGTCGTGCCTCGTATTCATCACGGAGTTCGCTGCACCTGCGTTCGGAACGATCGGCCGCGGCGGCGCTGAACCCGTAGCCGACCGCTTCGTCTTCGAGCCTGAGATCCTTGTCCTGCCGGTTCCAGGAGCCGAAAATCAGACATCCGGTGCCAATCCCAAGAGCCTCCGCGAGCCGTGACATTATCGGGTTTATGAGGCAGGCCGTCCCGCTTTCGAGGCTTCTGTAGTGGGTCATGGAGATGCCGCAGCGCCGGGCGACCTCGGTCTGTGTGAGGCCCCGGAGTTTTCTTAGGCGCAGAATGTTCTCCTTGATGGAGTCGTTATCCATTGTGTTATCCTTTTTTGTGGTCAGTGTCCTCCGTTTCAATTTCCGGAGATATTCGTTCGCGCCAAAGGTATGGATAAAAATGATGCGAAAACAGCAAGAAAAACTTGCGAATCGCAAGAAATTCTTGTGATTCGCAAGAAAAAATCGTCGAAAATTTCGATTATTTGAGATGATAGTGCGGCTCTTGCCGGCGTGGAACGGCTGAAGGCTCCCTTACTCGCAGCGGAGAGTGACGCTTGCCTTGTGCAGCCCCTTGGCGGAGACGGTGACCGGAATGTCCCCGGCAGTGTCGCCGCTGCGGACAATCACCGTAAGCTGTCCGCTGAAAAGATGCATCTGCGGCTGCTGGAACGGTTCAAGGCAGGTCGGGTCGCCGTTTGCCACCGCCTCGAACGAGCCGGATCCTCCGACATTCACCTTCACGAGCCTGCGGTCCGTCGGCACCGGATTGCCGTCGCGATCGACCACGCTGACATTGATGTAGCACAGTTCCTCGCTTCCGGCCTTGAGAACGGCTGCCCTTGATGCCCCACTCGGCTGTACCCCGGCCGCTGATTCCGTGCCGCAACTTCCAAACCCGTCCACCGCCTCATTACCCCTGATGGACTCCGGCCCGGTGTAAGGCGTAAGCTTCAGGGCATAAGGCTTTCCGGCTGTGCGCACTGTCTGCTCCGCCGCCGGCTGACCGTCCGCGCCGTATGCCACGACCTTCACCTCTCCCGGCTGATAGATTACGTCCGGCCATATCAGGCGGAAACGGCGCATGAGTTCCGTGTCCGGCGCGATTGGAGAAGGATGCGTCGGGTCTGCAGAGACTCCCGTCGCCGGGGACTTTTCCGCAAATCCTTGACTCACCCCGTTCACGAACAGTTCCGCGCGGTCGAACGAGCTGTACGCCACCACCGGGATGTTCTCGCCCTCGTGCCCCGGCCATGTCCAGTGCGGAAGCAGGTGCAGTGTCGGCACGTCCTTCCTCCACTGGCTGCGGTAGAGCCAGAAGCGGTCCTTAGGAATGGAGGCGAGGTCTATGATTCCGAAAACGGAAGAATGGTTCGGCCATGAATCGGTGTCGTAAGGAGTAGGCTCACCGAGATAGTCGAATCCCGTCCAGACAAACTGCCCCGGCATCCAAGGGTAGTCCTCATCGGCCGCGAAATCCACCTCCGGGATGTTCGACCACGGGCAATAGTCCGTGTCGTAGGATGATGACTGATGGTCCGGATGCCTCATGTATGCTCCGAGAAGCGCGTCGATGCCGTGAACCCCCTTTTCGGCAGGCAGGTGATAAACGCCTCTTGAACTTACGGTCGATGCCGTCTCGCTGCCAAGGATGATGTTCTGCGGCAGTTTCCCGTAGGCTTCAACAAAACGGCGCGGCTTGTAGTTGAATCCCGGCACGTCCAACTGTGCCGCGAATCCGTTGTTCACGACATGATTGAACTGGTCCATTCCGCAGGTCACCGCCCTCGTCGGGTCTTCCCTGTGACAGAGCGACTGAAGCCATGCCGCTGTTCTGTAGCCGTCGGCAGACCTCTGGGTGGGCACCTCGTTTCCTATGCTCCACATTATTATTGACGGGCTGTTCCTGAAATGCCGCACCATATTCACGACATCCTTCTCCGCCCAATCGGCAAAGAACCTGTGGTAGCCGTTCTCGCACTTCGCGACGTCCCACTCGTCGAAGGTCTCCGCCATCATCATCATTCCCATCTCGTCGCACAGTTCGACAAGTTCCTCCGCCGGCATATTGTGCGAGGTCCTTATCGCGTCGCAGCCCATTTCCTTAAGCAGCTCAATCTGATGCCTCAGCGCGGACCTGTTCACTGCTGCCCCGAGCGGCCCGAGGTCGTGGTGCATGCACACCCCGTGAATCACCCTGCGTTCCCCGTTCAGGAAAAATCCCTTGTCCGCGATGAACTCCGCCGTGCGCACTCCGAAGCGTGCCGAACTGCTGTCGATAATCGCCCCGCCTTTCATAATCTTCACTTGAGCCGTGTAGAGCGCGGGGCTTTCCGGAGACCAAAGCCTCGGGGCGTTTACTGTCAGGTTTTGTCGTGCGGCTTCCCCGTGGCATACTGCACGCTTGTCGGTGCGTCTTGCGGCGATGTTTCCGTCTCCGTCAAGTATGGTCGTTTCAAGTTCAAATGTCTCTCCTTCTTCCGCGCCCTGGATTTCCGTGGATATGCTGACGCTTGCATATTCCTTCTCAATATGAGGCGTCGTCACTTTTATTCCCCATACGGGAACATGAATCGCAGGAGTCTCAATCAGCCGGACCTTGCGGTAGAGCCCCGCTCCGGGATACCAGCGCGATGAGAAGGGACGGTTTTCGAGCAGGACCGTGACGCGGTTCGTGCCTTCGTGGAGGTTCGGGGTTATGTCGCAGTGAAATGCGTTGTAGCCGTAGGGCCATTCGCAGACCTTCTTCCCGTTCACGAACACCTGCGCCTCGCTCATCGCCCCGTCAAAAAGAAGTTCAAAGCGGCGGCCGTCCACATTGCCGACATTTATATCCGTCCTGTAGCAGCCCTTGCCCATATATGGCAGTCCTCCGCTGCGTCCTGTCTTTTCCGACGGCACGGTCTCCCCGTTCTGTGTCACGGCGACGATCTGGAAGTCGTTGGCCTTGTCGAACGGTCCGCAGATGGCCCAGTCGTGCGGCACGCTTACCTTCTCCCAACCGGAGACGGCCTCTGCCTCGTGGTCCTTGCGGAACTCCCACTCTTTCAGCACTTTCTCACTGCGGATCTTCCCGGTGAGCGGAATTGCCGCAGTCAGGACGGTCATTATGGTAAAAATCTTTCTGAGCATATCTGATAAATTTGGTGGAGCGTTAATATTCCTCTATGCAAGCGCTTGCCGATATATAATAGACGCTTGCCGAGTGCAAAGATAATCAATCTGGCACAAACCAGCTCAAATCAACCCGTTCTTGAAAAAGTCTCCGGCATCAATGTGACGGATGCCCTCGTACTTGCCTGTATCCATATACGGAGTCATTGAAATCACATATTTCGGGTTGTTATCCTTGATTTGCAGCAGGTTGCCGAACTCTCTCTCGAATGTGTTGTCGTCATGGATGAGATATGCGACCTGCACATATCGGACATCGTCGCCCTTTGAGCATACGAAGTCTATTTCCGCATTGTACAGAACACCGACGTTCACTTCATACCCGAGTCTTACAAGATGTTGATAAACAAGATTTTCGAGAATTTTCTCAATGTCATTGACACGTCTTCCGCCCACGATGAAGTTCCTGAGTCCCACGTCTCCGAAGTAATATTTTGAGTTTGTCTCAAGTAATTTTTTCCCGTGTATGTTGTATCTTTCGACTTCATTTATCAGATATGCGGCCGTCGTCGCCTTGAGGTAGCTGATGACAACATTCTTGGAAACGTCGTCTTTTTGCGAGGCCATGTAGTTGTGGATGTTTGTCGCGGAAACAGGCTTCCCGATGTTGTCCCCGGTGTATTTCACGAGATTCTCCAGAAACGGGACGTTCCTGATATTCTTCCTGTTGACGATGTCTTTAATCAGAATCGTGTTGTAGATGCCTTGAAGATAGTCGTTTATGGTTTCGGGGTTGTCAAGTCCGAATGCCCTCATCCCCGGAAGCCCTCCATAATTCATGTATTTCCCCAATGACTGTTCGCTGTCTTCAAGACTGTGAAATTCGAGAAATTCAGAATAACTGAGACCTTGGATGAGAATTTCTATGTACCTGCCAGACAGGAGGGTAGCGAGTTCTCCGGAAAGTATGTCGGAATTGCTGCCGGTCACGACGATGTCGATATTGTCCTCATTGTAATAATTCCGCAGTCCCCGTTCGAAGTCCGCAATCTCCTGAACCTCATCAATGAGAATATAGTTGTGCCGGCTGCTGTCAATATGCCCGTCAATATATTGAACCAGTTCCCTGTATGTTGCGATGAAGTCGAAAGCTGTCTTTTCCTTGTCTATATATATTATGTTGTTTCCATTGTCGCTGCCCTTTTTGACCATCAGTTCTTTCATTACGTAACTTTTCCCGACGCGCCTCTGGCCGGTAAGGACAATCAGCACTCCCTTCCCCAAAACGGATTCAAGTTTCCTGTAGTAATCAGGTCTGGATATGATGTTCATGTTCTTATAGTTTTAATGGTATGACAAAGATAGCTATTTTTGTTGAGTATAATGAACAAATTGTGGGATTTTTGATTTTTGTTGAGTATAATTAACAAAATGTTAGCATTCCTTGAATGGACTCGGATTGCCCCGACTTGTTTATAGATTGTAAATTTTCTAATTTTGCAGCAGATAGGTTTTGTGTGAAATTGATGCTGTTCATAAATATACTGTTCTCCGCGGTTGAGCTTGTCGCGGCGGGGCTGATGTTTGCCAAGCACAAGCAGCAGCCGGACCGCTCGCGGCTCTTCATCGCGTTCTTCTTTTTTTTGAGCGCGGTAAGCGTTCTGGTCATAACTATAGACAGGGCCGTCGGACTCGGGCTTCTCGCCTCCGACACCGTGATGTCGCCGGTGTATATCATCCTCGGATTCATCATCTACTTTCTCCTCCTGCTTTATCCGATTGAGGTCATGCGGCCCCGCTGGATGACCCTGCGGAGGGCTCTGAAGCTGCTTCTTCCGTGGCTTTTCTTCCTTGCCTGCCTCGCGATTGTGGCTCCGTCCGGATTCCGGGACCTTCATTCGGCACGGGAGATACTTCCCAACATCAACGAGACTGACGTGTATCTCAGAATAGTCCTTTCGCTGATATTCATCCCGTACGGCCTGTGGTCATGCCGCATCCAGTACAACTGGCAGCGGAGCAGCGCCTCGAAGAAGTGGGTGAGAATCATCGTGGCGCTGGCCATGCTGATGACGGTGACTTTCTCCTTCCACAGCCTTTTCAACATCCGCTGGATGATATATGCCCACGCCGTGCTCTATCTCCTGATGACCTTTCTCATCCTGCGGCTTGAGTTGGTTTCACGCTTCCGCGTGCCGGACAGTACACCGCAGGAGCCTGTCCAGGAGCCTCTTGCCGGTGACGGAAGTGCAGTTTCTGCCCAGGCGGGGAGCCCTTCTTTGCCCGATGCGCCTGTCGGAAACTCGGAGTCGGATGACTCTGCCGTAGACTCAGGGCCTGACGCGCTTGTCGGAGACTCGGACACGGCTCCGGTCTCTCTCCGGGAAGAGTCTTCCGGGCACATCCGGGAAAAGCTTACTGTCCTGATGAACACCCCGGGAGTGTGGCAGAACCCGGAGCTGAGCATGGGCGAGCTGTGCAACCTTGTCGGCACCAACACGACCTACCTCCAGCAGGCAATCAAGGAGATGGGCTGGCAGTCCTACTCCGACATGATTAACCGCAAGAGGATAGAGTATGTCTGCCATGAGCTGACAACCGGTCGGGAAGAGAACATTCAGGACGTGTTCTACCGGGCCGGCTACCGTTCGCGTGTCACCGCGTGGAGAAATTTCACTGCAATCACGGGTCTCTCTCCGGCTGAATGGATTTCAAGAGGGCAATCCTCTGAATCATAGTCTGTTCGAGGTGGGCCCGTCCGAAAAACATTCTTTTGCAATTCCGCGTTTTCCGATTTTGAAACATCTTTATTCTCGTTTTTGTAGCGGAATAGTATGAATATTTACCTATCTTTGCACCCGCTTTTGACTGCTGGCACGGTCGGGCAAACAAAATGTACAAACCATTATTAAAAATAGTACAATGAAAAAGTTTATCTTAGTTCTTGCAGCTACAGTTCTTGCTGCCGTTGCAGTCAACGCACAGCCACGTGCAATCGGTGCGCGCTTCGGTTGGGGCGCAGAGGTTTCTTACCAGCATTCACTCGGAGCCGACAATATGCTTTCTGCCGAGCTTCAGTTCCCTGGCTTTGCAGCAATCGGTGCTGCCGCAACTTATGACTGGCTCAACCCGTTCAACACTGCCATTCCTTGGAACCACAAGGGTGAGTGGAACTGGTATATGGGCGCCGGTGCAGGTCTCGCTTATTGGTTCGGCGGTTTCCTCAATGTGGGCGTCGCAGGTCGTATCGGAGTTGAGTATGACTTCTGGTTCCCGCTTCAGCTCTCCTTCGACTGGCGTCCTGTAATCGGCCCGGACATCTATTTCGGCGGAGCGGCAGGTGACAGCGAGTCTCATGTTGGATTCTCAGGCTACGGCTTCTATGCCGGCGCAATCAGCCTCGGCGTAAGGTACAAGTTCTAAAATCAGACTTGCATATAAAAATTAGGGGATGACCGGTCATTTGGTCATCCCTTTTTTATGGCATCCGCTTTGCGCGTTTTCGCCCGGCTTTTGAAAAATACTGTGAACTATTATGAATATGAAATCATTTGTTGCGGCGCTCGCTGTGGTCGCGTCGCTCATGTCCCTCAGCTCATGTGAAAAGGAGGGAGTAAAGCTTTTTGATGGAAATTATTCGTTCAAGACCAGCGGAATTCTGACAGTCGAGAGAATAGCTAAAATTTCGGAAACGGGCGGCGCTGAGGCGGCATCAGGACAGGTCTCGGACAACGGGAGTTCGGAATGGCCGGGAATAGACCTTCCGGACATTGATTTGCCGGATATTCCCGGTGTGGATCTTCCCGACGGTGACCGGACGTTCAGACTGCCGCTCACCTCGGAGTCCGGCCAGATGAACATCATCAAGACCGGTGACAACTCAGTGATTGTCACGATGAACATTGTCGGGGGCGATGCCCTTGTCTTCAACGGAAAGGCGGAGGGCAAAACTTTGACGCTCGACCCTGCCGTGCGCTTTGTTCATTTCAGGGACGGGGCGAGCACGGTGAGTCTTGAGGTCATTGTTTCGGGAACCGCCGAGAAGCACGATGACGTGGCGATTTTCACGCTTGAATACGCGGGCAAGGGCGAGACGACGCTCTATGACTACGAGATAAGGGAGTCCGACGTCAAATGCGTCGCGAAGGTCAACGAAGACTGACGCTTTCAGGAATTGAAGGCTCTGTCGGAATGATGGATATGTCATAAATGTAAAATGCTGTCAGAAAACATGAATGCTGTCAGAAGAATATCCATGGCCGCGGCAGTGCTGCTCGGTGCTGCGCTGCTGTCAGGCTGTAACAATGGAAAGCTGAATGTGAATTTCAGAAAAGCCGCTCCGGAGAAGCCGCCGGTGAGGGTCAAGGTCGAGGCGGTCGGCTCAGCATCGTCCGCAACTACAAAGACATACGTCGGACGTGTCGAGGCATCGAAGAGCGCGACAGTGCTTTCCCCGTTCCCGGCAAACCTTGAAAAAATCAATGTTAGGCAGGGACAGGCCGTCCGGGCGAACCAGCAGGTGGCGAAGGTCTATTCCACCACCGTCGCCAACACTCTCAGCTCCGCCCGCGCCACGGAACGTCAGGCTCAGGATGCCTACGACCGCCTTCAGGCCGTGAAGGACAACGGGAGCGTGCCGCAGGTGAAGATGGTTGAGGTGGAGACCGCGCTCGCCCGTGCCAAGGCGGCGCTGAGTTCCGCGCAGAAGGCCGCCTACGACTGCTCCGTGAAGGCTCCGTTTTCCGGAACCGTCAGCGAGGTCTATTGCGAGGAGGGCGAGGACATCGCCATAGCCCAGCCGATAGTCAAGATTATTGATTTGAACTCATTGGAAATCAGCATATCCGTTCCTGAAACCGAAATCTCTTCTTATGCCGTCGGTTCATACGCTGACGTCACGATAGCCGCCGTTTCCGACACTTCTGTCCGCGCTCATCTTGTGCGGAAGGGCGTTGATGCTTCCGTCGTGGCTCACAGTTATGACTGCCGTCTCGTCCTTGAGACCCCTCTCAAGAATCTCATGCCCGGCATGATCAGCAAGGTCGTGTTCCGCTCGTCGGCGGATGGTTCCGAGATTCCGGTGATTCCGGCTTCGGTCATCCGCACGGACAAGGTCGGACGCTATGTCTGGACGGTCAGCGGCAGCAATGTCGTGGAGAAGAAATATGTCACAACGGGCGGCTTCGCCGGCAAGGGAGTGAAGATTCTCTCGGGCCTTGAGGCCGGCGACCTTCTCATAGTCGAGGGCGCGGCCAAGGTCAGCACCGGGATGAAGGTGGAAACCATTGCTGAATAGCTGGTTATGGAACAGAAGAAAGGATTTGTGTCAAAGGTCGTCCGAGGGGCGATAGAGCACAAGAACATAGTCCTGCTGTTTCTCTTTCTGCTCATCGGCGGGGGAATATTCGGACTTCTGAACATGAACAAGGACGAGTTCCCGACCTTCGAGATAAAGCAGGGGCTCGTGGCTGCCGTCTATCCCGGAGCCGACGTTCATCAGGTTGAGGAGGAGGTCGGGAAGCCTCTCGAAAAGCTCCTCTTCTCGATGAAGGAAATCAACAGGAAGAACACCAAGGTCGTCAGCAAGGACGGCATCTGCTATGTCTATACTGACCTCACCACGCCGGCCGACAAGAAAAATGAAATCTGGTCGAAGATTCGCCTCCAGCTGGGCACTTTCAAGCAGACTCTGCCTCCGGGCGTGCTCGCGATTGTCGTTCTCGACGATTTCAGCGACCTCACGTCCGTCCTCATAGCCCTCGAATCCTCGGACAAGGGATATATGGAGATGAAGGAATATGCCGACAATCTCTCCGACCGCCTGCGCACCATCCCCGAACTCGCGAACGCGAAGATAATCGGAACGCAGAGCGAGGAGATAGCCGTGAACGTCGATATGGACAGGCTCGCCGCCTACGGCATATCCCCGACATCCTTGATGCTTGAGTATCAGACGGCCGGCATCCAGGCTCTCGGAGGCACGTTCACGACGGACTACACATCGTCGCCCGTGCATATTCAGAAGACCATTACCGACGAGCAGGAACTCGCCGACAAGATAATCTGGTCATCCACCGACGGGCAGGCCCTGAGGCTCAAGGACGTGGCGACAATCGAGCGCCGCATCAAGGCCCCGACCTCGCTCGTCACCTACAACGGCCACACCGCCATCGTCCTCTCCATCGAGATGCGTCCGGACAACAACATCGTGGCGTTCGGAAAGGACGTTGACCGCGTGCTCGCCGAGTTCATGGCCGACGCCCCCGACAGCCTCAAGGTCTCGCGCATCACCGACCAGCCCAAGGTCGTGGGCGACTCAGTATGGTCTTTCCTGCGCGACCTGCTCATCTCCATGCTCGTGGTCATCTTCGTGATGCTCATGCTCTTCCCGATGCGCTCGGCGCTGATTGCCTCCTCGGGAGTGCCGGTCTGCACGGCCATCGCCATAGCGCTGATGTACTTCTTCGGCATCTGCCTGAACACCGTTTCGCTCGCGGCGCTCATCGTCGTGCTCGGAATGATTGTGGATGATTCCATCATAACGATGGACGGCTACATGGACAAGCTCGGGCGCGGAATGTCGCCTCTCGACGCCGCCACCGCCAGCGCCCAGGAGCTCTTCTCGCCGATGTTCATGGCAACCTTCGCAATCAGCGCGATGTTCTTCCCGATGACAGGCATCATCACCGGCTACCTCGGAGACTTCGTCGCCACCTTCCCGTGGGTGATTGCCTTCTCGCTGATGACCTCGCTTGCCTACGCCGTTCTGGTCGTACCGTCGCTGGAGGTCCGGTTCATAAAGGCTGTTCAGAAAGAAAACTCCGAGAACATCATCACCAGGTTCCAGAACGTCCTTTTCAACGGGCTTCAGAAAGGCTACGACTTCATGCAGGACAAGTGCTTCAGGCACCCTGCGCTCACGATTTTCTCCGGAGTCGCCGCCATCGCCCTCGGACTGCTGATGTTCTCGCGGATGAACATCCAGCTCATGCCTATGGCCGCCCGTCCGGTCTTTGCCGTCGAGGTCTATCTCGACCCTACTGCCGGCCTTGACAAGACGACCGAGGTAGCCGACTCGCTCGCCTCGATGCTGCGGAGGGACAGCCGCGTCACCTCCGTCACCGAATTCATAGGCACGGGCACACCGCGATTCCACTGCACCTATTCCCCGATTCTTCCGGGCAAGAATGTCGCGCAGCTCATCGTAAACACCAGGTCCAACCGCGCCACGGAGGAATTTCTCAAGGAATACGAGGATTACTACGAGCACATCTTCCCCGAGGCCGTCATCCATGTCAAGCAGATGGACTATCAGGGAGTTGCCGCGCCTGTTGAAATTCAGGTTTTTGGTGAGAATTATAATGATATTCAGGCTGTTGCGGATTCTGTTAAAGCCTATATGGCGGGCTTGGACATGCTCAAGTGGGTTCACTCCGACGCCGACTGGTTCACCCCGTCCGTCTCCCTCGAACTCGATGGCGAAGAAGCTATGCGCCTTGGGGTGAACCGCACCCTGATGAACCTCTCTCTCGCCGGAGAGATGAACGGCCTGCAGCTCACCTCGCTCCGTGAGGGCAACAATGTGATTCCGGTGAACCTCTACTCCGAGAACATCAACTCGCACTCCGCCTACGAGGACATCTCCAACGCCCTCGTCCCTACCGCCATGCCCGGCGTGATGGTTCCCGTCCGGCAGGTGGCCACGGTTACTCCGGAATGGGAGCCGGCCTCGCTCACCCGCATCGATGGCAAGCCTGCCATAGTAGTGGGCGCCGACATGAAGTTTGAAAGAAGCCAGCCGACTGCCATAAAGGCCATAAAGCGCTATCTCAAGACGGCGGACATCCCGGAGGGAATCACCGTGAAATTAGGCGGGCTCAACGGAGTGAACAGCCAGATGGGGCCTGAAATAGCCCTCTCGTTCATTGCTGCCGTGATGATTCTCTTCTTCTTCCTGCTCTTCCACTTCAAGAAGATTTCCCTCGCCGTCCTGACCCTAGTCCTGAGCACCCTCTGCCTCTTCGGTGCCTTCTTCGGCCTCTGGATATTCGGTCTCGACTTCTCCATGACCGCCGTCCTCGGACTCATCTCCCTCGTCGGTATCATAGTCCGCAACGGAATCCTGATGTTCGAATACGCCGAGGAACTCCGCTTCGACCAGGGAATCCCTGTCAAGGAAGCTGCGGAACTTGCCGGAAAGCGCCGTATGCGCCCGATTTTCCTCACCTCCTGCACAACGGCCCTCGGAGTGCTCCCGATGATAATCAGCGGCGACCTCCTCTGGATGCCTATGGGAGTCGTAATCTGCTTCGGCACAATGCTTTCCGTCATCCTCATAACCCTGATAATGCCTGTCTCCTACTGGCAGATTTTCCGCAGCGCAGACAAAAAGAACCCCGTCCCGTCTCCGGAAATCCCGCCGCAGGACGATAATTCTGAGGTCGTTGAACCTGTTGAAGCATAAAATTTTAGGAAAATGAAATATACTCACATACGAAGACTCACGGCCACCGCAGCGGCTCTCGCCCTCTTCGCGACTCAGCTCTCTCCCGTCGTCGCCGCGCAGTCCGCAGTCTCCGAAAACAAGGAATCCATCGCCTCCGACCTTTCCGGCAAAGCCGGAACACGCTCGCTGACGCTCGCCGCCTGCCGCGAGATGGCCATGCGCAACAACGCCGCTCTCAACAACGCCGCCCTCGATGTCCGCGCCGCATGGCTCCGCAAGCAGGAAGCCCTCTCCGAATACTTCCCGCGTGTCTCCGCCTCCGCCCTCGGCTACTGGGCGATGAACCCGCTTCTCGAAATCGGAGTCACCGACATTCTCGGCAACAACGACTTCGCGTGGAACCTCAGCAGCGAACTTGAATCCTACGGCTCGCTCTACGGCATAAACACGAAATATACCGCCTTCAAACAGGGCTACTCCGCATCCGTCATGGCGCTCCAGCCGCTCTATGCCGGCGGCCGCATCGTCACCGGCAACCGTCTCGCCGCCCTCGGAGTCGAAGCCGCGCAGCTTCAGAAAGGCATCCGCCATCGCGAGACGAAAGAGACCGTTGACAGCCTCTGGTGGCAGGTCGTCTCGCTCTCCGACAAGCTCGAAACCCTCGACTATCTTGACGGCACTCTCGACACGCTCTACTCCAGCCTCTCGGCGGCAATCGGCTCCGGCCTCGCCGCCGAGACCGACATCCTCCGGCTCGAACTAAAGCGCAATGAACTGCAGGCGGCCCGCAGGAAGGTCACGAGCGGCATACGCCTCTCCAAGATGAACCTCTTCAACGCCATAGGCCAGCCCTACACCGTCTATTCCTCCAACGCCACCCCCGAGCGTCCCTTCCTTGACTCCCTCACGCTCGACTCCGTCTCCGAACTGCCCGCCGCCCCGGACTCATACTGGCGCGACGAGGACGAGATTGTCGCCTCCATGCAGGAAACCCGCCTGCTCGACCTTCAGGTCAGGGCCAAGCGGCTGGAAAAGCGCATGGCCATAGGGGAGGCCCTCCCGCAGGTTGCGGTCGGTGCCTCCACCGGATACTCCAACCTCTACAAGAAAGGCCGTTACAACGCCATAGCCTTCGCCTCCGTCCAAATCCCGCTGTCCGACTGGGGCAAGACCGCCCGCCGCGCCCAGCGCCTCGGCACCGAAATCGCCAAGGCCGAGAATGACCGCGCCTACCTCGACAGCCAGCTCCACCTCCTCGTCGGCAAGCTCTGGCTCGACCTCACCTCCGCCTACGACGCCTGGCAGCTCTCCGAAGAGGCCCTCGCCAACTCACGCCGCCTCTACGAAGTCTCCCTCGCCAACTTCTCCGCCGGCCTCATTCCCCTCCAGGACCTCCTCCAGGCCGAAACCGCCTACCGTGCCGACGCCTCCGCCCGCATTGACGCGCTAATCGCCTACCGCACCGCCGTCGTCGCCTACACGGGGAGGGGCGAATAAAAAGCGGCCTGCTGCGTTGCAGGGTTTGGTGAAATGCTCACAGCCGCCAAGGCTGCTGCGCTTTCACCTTCGCCCTGCGCCTTGCATCCCGTCTTTTTCTTCACCCCTCCCTCTCAGCACATTAACTAAAAGCCTCCCAAGTATGCTGCTTTGCGGTCATCTGGGGGCTTATTATCGGGGTGGCTTGGGGAAGCTTCAAAAATCCTCGCCGTCTTTGTTGAAGAATTTGTGCCATTTGCCACAAAATCTTCAATTGTGCTTATGAAAAAAACTTTTGTAATTTGCTGATTAAGAATTACCTTTGTAGCAATTAGCTGAAAACGAACTATTTAACAAAAAATAAGCACCATGAAAAAGTTAATCTCGCCTGCCCTTGTATGGGGGGGGATTCTATTGACAGCCAGCCTGTTAGGCGGCTGCCGCGAGCTTGAGGAGAAAATCGACTCCGTGAGCTCAAGGGTTGACCAAATCGAGAACACCCGAATCAAGACAATCAACGAACAGATCAAGGCCATCGAGACTTCGCTCCCGAAACTTGAGCAGACCGACAAGGAACTGAAGGGCTACATCGAGAGCCTCGAGACCACGGCTGCTGACCTCCGCAAGTCAATCACCGAATCCGAATCCAAGATCACCGCGCTGGAACAGGAGCTTGACCGCGCCGCCGAAGACGCGAAGAAGTCCGACAGCGCCCTGAAATCCGACCTCGAACAGCAGATTTCCACAGCCAAGTCCGACGTGCTCGCGCAGCTCGCCTCCGCGAAGTCGGCGCTGGAGGGCAGGCTCGAACAGATTGAGCAGACCGTAGAACAGCTCCGGGCCAAGGACACCGAACTCGAGAAGAAAATCTCCGACCTCAAGTCCTACACCGACGGCGAGATAAGTGCCGCGAAGGACTGGGCAAGCGCCACCTTCGCCACCCTCGAACAGTACAACACCCTCGCCTCCGACATCGCCGGCATCCGCGGCACGGTGGAGTCCCTGAACGCCTCCGTCGCAGCCCTTGAGGAGCAGCTCTCGACGACGGTCAGCGCCGAGGTCGCCAAGGCGGTCGAGCCGATCCGTGAGCAGCTGAAGTCCGACATAGCCTCGGACATAACGAGGGACTACACGTCCGCCATCTCCGCAGCCCGCGCGGACATGGAGAAGGCATGGAAGGCCGACATCTCGAAGTCCATTGCCGCATCCGAGTCGTCCATGAAGGAATGGGTCAACAGCGCCCTCACCGGCTACAGCACGGTGTCCGAGACCGACTCGAAGATAGCCGCGCTGAAGTCCGAACTCGAGGGCGAGCTGAAGTCCCAGAAGACCTACCTCGAAGGCCTCGTCGCGGGCCTGCGCACGGACATGGAAAAACAGACAGCGGCCAACGCCGAACTCATCGTCGGCCTGCGCACCGACCTCACGAAGCTCCGGGGCGACGTCGAGTCCAATACCGGCCTCATCGGGGAGAACGCCGAGGCCATCAAGGCAAACCTCAAGTCCATAGAGGAGAACGCGGCCAGGATAGCGGACAACGCCAGGGCAATCGGCGAGAACGCCGGAAAGATCTCCGACAACGCCGCGGCCATAAGCCGGAACACGCAGGACATCGAAACCAACGGCACCGACATCGCGGCGAACAGGAAGCTCATCGACGCGAACAAGACGGCCATAGACTCCAACACGAAACTCCTCTCCGAGACCCGCACGGCGCTGAGCGCCCTCAAGACCGCCTCCGAAAAGGGCATCGCCGACAACAAGTCCGCAATAGCCGAGAACGCGAGGAAAATCGCCGCCAACGCCGAGGCGATAGGCACCAACGCCTCGAACATAGCGTCCAACGCCTCGCTCATCTCGTCCAACACCACGGCGATAGGCAACAACGCCGCCGCCATCTCCGACAACGCGGCGGCCATAGCGCAGCTCCGCACCGACCTTGAGACGGCAAGGACGGAACTCACCGAGGCCTACACCGAGGCCATCAAGACGGCAGTCAACAGCCTCGACGGGAAGCTCACCGCCGAGCTCGCCAGGAGCGTCAGCGACGTCAACGCGAGGATCGACGACGAGGTCAAGGACATAAACGAAACCATCACCAAGCTCACGACCCGTGTCAAGACCCTCGAGACCGAGGTGAAGAACATCAAGGCGGCAATCTACAGCATCCAGACGGACATCGAGGAAATCAACTCAAGAATTGAGGCCCTCACCGCCCGCATCCAGTCCATAAGCTTCGTCCCGGACTACTCCGACGGCAGGGCGACGATGTACTACACCAACGGCGACGGCGGGATAACTCCGGGCTCGACGACGCTCCGCTTCGAGATACAGCCAGCGAGCGCCGCTTCCGACCTCGCGGCTGTGTGGAGTCAGGCTCTCAGCCTCAAGGCGGTATATACAATCACAAGGGCAACTGCGGGAGAGACCGTGGAACTCCCGATATCGAGCGTCGCGGCAGGCGAGGGCATCCTCACGGTGGTCGCCTCCGGAGCAAACCTCGACGAGAGCTACTTCCGCAGCGGCATATCGGCTAACGTTCGCCTTCTGATAAGCAGCGGCAGCACGCAGAAGAGCTCGGAGTACATAAGCATGGTTCCGTGGACGACGGACAGGATATATATCCCGGACGCCAACTTCAAGGCGTATCTCGTCGACAGCTTCGACACCGACGGCGACGGGGAAATCTCCGAGGAGGAGGCTCTCGCGGTGACGGAGATAGACATAGCGGCGAGCCTCGCGACCATCCGTAGCCTCGCGGGCATAGAGTACTTCTCCAACCTCGCGCGTCTGGACTGCAGCTACAACCGCCTGACCGCGCTCGACCTCAGCCGCAATACCAAGCTCACAGAACTGAACGCGTCGAACAACAACCTCGAAGTCCTCGACCTCGGCGGCTGTGCGGCTCTGAAGACTCTCGACTGCTCGCGGAACCGCCTCCAGACCCTCACCGTCAGCGGCTCGAAGTCGCTCGAAACTCTCAACTGCGCGAACAACAGGCTCGTGTCGCTCAACGTGGCGCAGAACAAGGAACTGAGGGCGCTCGACTGCGGTGACAACAGCCTCGCCGCCCTGAACGTCTCCAACTGCCGCCTGCTCACGGAGTTTCGCTGCGCGAACAACCAGCTGACTGCCATTGACCTTGCGAAGAACACAGAACTCGTGAAGCTCGACTGCGGCGGCAACGCCATCAAGGCGCTTGACCTCACGAAAGCCTCCAAACTGGCTGAGCTCTCCTGCGGAAGCAACGCCCTCACGCACCTCTTCCTCGGCAACTGCACGGCGCTCACCAAGCTCGACTGCCGTGGCAACTCCCTCACCGGCCTCGACCTTTCAGCCTGCTCGGGCATCGAGGAGGTCGGCTGCGCCAACAACGCCCTTACGCAGCTTGACGTGACAAAGCTTCAGTCCCTCGCGAGCCTCGACTGCTCGGGCAACTCCATCAAGAGCCTCAACGTCAGCTGCAACGCCGCCCTCACCAACCTCGACTGCAGCGGCAACGCATCCCTTGAAAAGCTTTGGCTCAAGGACAGCGCCCAGCAGGTTGCCCTCACGCTCGCCAAGGACGACGCCACGGCGATATTCTTCAACAACGGCGGCATCAGCATCCCGGACGCTGCCCTCAAGTCCTACCTTCTGAACATCTACGACGATGACGAGGACGGTCAGATAAGCATCGCCGAGGCCGACAACATCATCTCGGTCAACTGCTCCGGCAAGGGCGTCACAGACCTCACCGGCCTCGAATGCTGCACCAACCTCGTGACAGTCAACTGTGCTAACAACAGCATCGCTGAGATAGACCTCCACACCCTCACCCAGCTGCGCACGCTCAACTGTGCCGGCAACCCCGTGAGGAAGCTCGTCCTCGACAACTGCGCCGCGCTCCAGAACCTCCTGCTCCAGGGCGAGACGACGAACGCCATCGACGGCACGGCGATAAAGTTCAGCGCCTACACCCAGGCGACGACCTTCGACTTCAGCATCCGGAACACGCCGTTCACGGGCTTCACATTCAAGGACACCCCGGAGCTGACCTCGCTCGTCTTCGACGGTGACTTCACCTCGGTTGACATCTCCGGCAACCCGGCGGTCACAGCCGTTGACCTCTCGCTCCTGACCGGACTCACGAAACTTGACGCCCACGGTTGCGGCCTCCATTCACTCGACATAACGAAGAACCTCGCCCTCGAATCACTCGACTGCTCCGGCAACTCCATCCCGTCGCTGAATGTGGCGAACAACACTGCCCTCAAGACACTCAACTGCAGCAATAACGGTCTCACGAAAATCAACGTTACCGCCAACACCGCCCTTGAGGACTTCGACATCTCCGGCAACGGCCTCTCCGCCATAAACCTCCGCAGCAACACTGCCCTCAAGAAGCTGAATGTCAGCGGCAACAAGGAGATTTCGCTCGTGGACCTGCGGAACAACACTCTCCTTGAGGAACTCTATGCTTCCGGTCTCAGCATCTCGGAGCTGGACTTGACGAAAATTGTTCAATTGCAGGTGCTTAATGTTTTGGAGAATCCTATTCTCGCCAGGGTAATTTGTCCGTCCCAATCGTGGCTGAGCAGTGTAGTGGCGATGAATCAGTATCCAACAACAATATATGTATTGTCTAATGGTAGCGAGGTGTTAGGTGGCGCCATTGAAATTGATGGACGAATATGGAAGCGTTATAATGCTAATTCTTCGACAGATAATATTTATGGCGGAACATATACTTTTGAGCAGACCCCATGCCCGTCAGGTTGGCGAACTCCTACACGAGAAGAACTGGAATCCTTGTCTGCACATTATTCCGCCTACACGACATATAATGGAGTGAAAGGCCGTTGGTTCTCTGGTAGTAAGACCTATTCGGAGTCAGTTCCGGCAGTATTCTTTCCTGTTCTTAACGCTACCAGTTCCTACGGCTCCTATTGGTCGTCCACTGCGCAGTCCGGCAGCATTAGTGCCTACAGCCTGTCTTTCAGTGGTTCGGAAGTGGAAGTGAACAAATACGGCAGCGGCCGTTCAAACGCCTATTCCGTCCGCTGCGTCAAGGACTGACAGGTTCCTGCCTGAAGGCGGAACCTGCCGGTTCACAAAAGAAATAATCATGTCAGTCGGGGCAAGGCCTCCGGCCCAACCACGACTGACGAAATAATATAACCCAATAAAATCTTTATAATCATGAACATCAACAAAGTTTTCACCGATTTCTGCAATGCTCTCTCACAACGCACAAGACCATTGACCGAAGACAACATCCGCTACTACTGGTTCGCGAATATGCTCAAGCAGGATAGCGACCTGAATCACTATTGCCTCGAAGAGCAATACAACCCCAATCTTTGCAATGCCCTCAGCCCCGGTCAGGCAGAACTTGACCTCCACTACGAAGGCGGCACCAGCGTCCTCGGCAGCAACGACGGCACCGCTAACTTCTGCTTCGAGATGAAGCTGCACCGCTTCACAGGCTCAACCCTGACCTACACCGAAAATGTCGGCAAGGTGCTCAATGACCTCCGCCGTTTGAACGCGATAACTCTCTCTGGCTCCAGAAAACTCTTCCTCTATGTGACGGACGGCGCAATGGAAGCTCATCTTCTGAAAGCCACCGCCGGAATAAACTCATTCCCGACTTACCGAAGCCAAGTCAGCGGCCTCTTCAGCCTTTCTCTCAATCAGACAATCTCCCTGACTTTCTCCGCATCCCAAGTCCCTGCAACATTCTGGCGCGAAGCCGCAAAATCCGTCCCTATCCCTCACCCCGCTTCCTCATTCTCGCTGAATCTGGAACTCCTCGATTCAGCCACCATTCCATGCCCCGCCGCATCCTCCACCGTTCCATGTCCCGCCCCAATCCAAGCCGCCGGCTCCACCCCGGCTCCGACCTCCCAATCCCAGTTCCTTCACATCCGTCTTTTTGAAGTCAAGTAATCCCTCCACCACGACGAAGCCGGGCGAAATTCGACAAAAAAGTCCGAATTTCGCCCGCATTGACGCACTAATCTCCTACCGCACCGCCGTCGTCGCCTACACGGGGAGGGGCGAACAGTTTTAGGATGTAATTTGGAAGTTCCAAAAATCATCGCCATATTTGTTGAAGATTTTGTGGCAAATGGCAATAAATCTTCAATCCGGATATGCCGCAATCAGAAACATTTTCCGATTTCGTGCAATTTTCGGCTAAAACATTTTGCGATTCAGTGCATTTTGTCGTCAAAACATTTTGCGATTCCGTACAAATCGAATATGTTTGCGCTGTTTTACAGCGCGTTAGAGATTTGTTGTGACGGCTTCATTCCACCGGACTGTCCCGATCTCTTTCCCGAACAGGCGCTCCTTTGCAACATCTACCATTCTGATTCCTCCTTCTCTGTCAAAGGCATTCTTTTGTTTCTTGCGCGTTTGCGCAGACGCCTGCCTCTGGAATTCACCATCTCGAAATATTCATTCGGGCTCAGCGTCTCATCTTCCGTCAGTTCCTGCAACAAATCCAGACTTCCAAGAATGCGCATAATCCTCAGCAGGGAGTCAAAGGAACAGATGTGCCCGCTTTCGATTTTCTTTATGCTTGACACCGATACGACAGCCTGATTAGCAAGTTCCTGCTGCGTAATGTTCTGCTTCAGGCGCACCGACTTGAGTCGGGCTCCAATCTTTTGTGAAATCTGTGCGTCCGAGAGACTGTAAATATCCGTCATTATAGTTTAGATTTAGACTATTATGCTGCAAATATACATATAATGGTTTAAATTTAGACTATAATTGAGGCGAATTTTGTGCTCTGTCCGTGCCTATTTCAGAATATCCTGAATCTCGCCCCACGGAACTGTGACCTTGATGATGCCGACGGCGTAGGGGCCGATTTCGTACTGACCGTAGATGTAGGTGATGCCGGCCTTGCTGACGATGAAGTTGCCGTTCGGGGTGATGTCGGTGGTGAAGAGCATGTCGTAGTCGTCCTTGTCGAGGGCGGAGCGGAGGTGGGTGCGGAGGGCGGCGCTGAGCCGTTCCTCATAGCCGAACGCGAAGATGTCGTCCTCGGTCACCGCCTCGCCGGTCTCCTTCCTGAAGTTCAGACCGAGCAGCGCCGAACCGCCGTGCGCTCCGCCGGTGTAGCTGTATTTGGTGATGGTGTAGGCAAGGATTCCGTTGTACTCGCCTTCGCTGCGTCCCTCAATCGTGAAGTCCCAGGTGAAGATGTCCCATTCGCCTTCCTCCCTGTCCTCCGGGTTCTCCGCCACCTGTCCTACAAACTCAAGATTTGCCTCCCGATAGTTCTTCAGGGTCTCCTCGGCGTATCCCTTCACGGCCGCCTGCGGCGTCATACCGCAGAAAACCTCACCGAGAGCGTCGCAGATGATTCCGTCGCACACGGCCTTCCGCGCGTCCTCCCCGAGTCCTTCCGTCGGGAATTGGAGGCTGACATCGAGCCTGAGCGAGTCCCGTCCGCCTTCCGCGAGGGCATAACCCTTCTTCATTTCGACCTTTTCGTATCCGACATCTTTCGTTCCGCAGCATCCGATGACTCCGAGAACCGTGGCGGCCGCGAGCGCAGCCGAAATCATATTCCTTTTCATATCAAAGATTTTTTTTGAGTTTCGCATATACCTTATTATATATACATATATTTATGATATGTGCATATGTTTTCCATGCCCCGCACACATCGTGCCCCGTCCCCTTTTTCAGCGGCAAAAAAATCTTCCGCGACACAAATGTATCCGTTTATTGTTGATAATCAAAAAATTATTCGTATATTTGCAGCCCCAATTTTGGGGAGTTAAACATAAATAAAAGATTTATAATCATTTATGCCAACAATTCAACAGTTAGTTCGCAAAGGACGCGAGGTTATCGTCGAGAAGAGTAAATCTCGCGCGCTGGATGCTTGCCCTCAGAGAAGAGGCGTTTGTGTGCGTGTATATACCACCACACCGAAGAAACCTAACTCAGCAATGCGTAAGGTTGCCCGTGTGCGTCTCACAAACTCCAAAGAGGTCAACGCGTACATCCCTGGAGAAGGCCACAACCTGCAGGAGCACTCAATAGTGCTCGTTCGCGGCGGTCGTGTAAAGGACCTTCCTGGTGTACGTTACCACATCCTTAGGGGCGCTTTGGATACTGCCGGCGTCGAGGGAAGGACCCAGTCCCGCTCTCTCTACGGAGCCAAGAGGCCAAAGGCAGGAAAGAAGCCCGCTAAGAAGTAATTTTTAATTCATTACCTTAATTTCCAACAAAACAATGAGAAAATCGAAGCCTAAGAAGAGGATTCTACTTCCAGATCCGAAGTTTCACGACGTGATGGTTACACGTTTCGTGAACAATCTTATGTTGCAGGGAAAGAAGAGTATCGCGTATTCTATTTTTTACGATGCCATTGACATGGTAGGCGAGAAGATGAAAGATTCTGACAAGGCTCCTCTCGATATTTGGAGGAAAGCTCTCGAGAACGTGACCCCTCAGGTTGAGGTTAAGTCACGCCGTATCGGCGGAGCTAACTTCCAGGTGCCGATGGAGGTGCGTCCTGAAAGGAAGATTTCACTTTCCATGAAGAATATGATAGTCTTCGCCCGCAAGCGTTCAGGTCACTCCATGGCCGAAAAACTTTGTGCTGAAATCATCGCGGCGTACAACTGCGAGGGTGCGGCATTCAAGAGAAAAGAAGATATGCACAGAATGGCAGAGGCCAACAAGGCTTTTGCTCACTTCAGGTTCTAATCCCCAAGGAGACATTGACAAATGGCAAGAGATCTTAAATTTACCAGAAACATCGGTATCATGGCTCACATCGATGCCGGAAAGACCACTACCTCGGAGCGTATTCTCTACTACACGGGAAAGACTCACAAGATCGGTGAGGTTCATGAGGGCGCGGCCACTATGGACTGGATGGTTCAGGAGCAGGAGCGTGGAATCACCATCACTTCTGCCGCCACTACCGCTTTCTGGCACTACAGAGGGGATACATATCAGATTAACCTCATCGACACTCCGGGTCACGTTGACTTCACCGTGGAGGTTGAGCGTTCTCTCCGTGTTCTTGACGGAACGGTCGCTACTTTCTGCGCGGTAGGTCGTGTGCAGCCTCAGTCCGAGACCGTTTGGCGTCAGGCTGACAAGTACGGCGTTCCAAAGATTGCGTATGTCAACAAGATGGACCGTGTCGGCGCGGACTTCCTCGCCGTCGTTGAGGAAATCAAGACCAAACTCGGTGCAAGGGCAGTTCCAATCTGCCTCCCTATCGGAGCCGAGGACAAGTTCGAGGGCATCATCGACCTCATCGCCAACAAGGCGATTTACTATGACGGAGGTGAGGAGCTCGTGAACTACGAGATTAAGGAAATCCCGGAGAACATGAAGGCAGAGGCTGCCGCATGGAGGGAGAAGCTCGTTGAGGCCGCTGCCGATTACGACGACTCTCTCATGGAGAAGTTCTTCGAGGATCCTGACTCAATCAGTGAGGACGAGATTATCGCGGCTCTCCGCAAGGCTACAATCAATATGTCAATCGTGCCTGCATGCTGCGGCTCGTCATTCAAGAACAAGGGCGTTCAGTTCCTTCTTGACGCTGTGATGCGCTACCTTCCGTCTCCGCTCGACATCCCTTCAATCAAGGGAACGAATCCTAAGACCGGAGAAGAGGAAGTCCGTCATCCGAACGCGAAGGAGCCGTTCTGCGCTCTCGTGTTCAAGATTGCGACCGACCCGTTCGTGGGCCGTCTCGCATTCCTCAGGGCATATTCCGGACATCTTGACGCTGGCTCATACGTGCTCAACACCCGTTCCGACAAGAAGGAGCGCGTGGCGCGTCTCTACCAGATGCACTCCAACAAGCAGAACCCTATCGATTTCGTCGAGGCCGGCGACATCTGCGCCGCCGTCGGATTCAAGGACCTGCGCACGGGAGACACAATCTGCGACGAGGCACATCCTATCACCCTTGAGTCAATGGAATTCCCTGATCCGGTAATCGGACTTGCAGTGGAGCCTAAGACCCAGAAGGACCTTGACAAGCTCGGAATCGCTCTCGCGAAGCTTGCGGAGGAGGATCCTACCTTCACCGTCAAGTCAGACCACGAGACAGGCCAGACGGTCATCAGCGGTATGGGCGAACTTCACCTTGACATCATCGTCGATCGTCTTCGCCGTGAGTTCGGCGTCGATATTAACCAGGGTGCGCCTCAGGTTAACTACAAGGAGGCCATCACAATCCCTGTTCAGCACCGCGAGGTGTTCAAGAAGCAGTCCGGCGGCCGCGGTAAGTTCGCGGACATCATCGTCGAGATTGCCCCTGCGGACGAGGGAGTTACGGGACTTCAGTTCATCGACGAGGTCAAGGGCGGTAACATCCCTAAGGAGTTCATCCCGTCAGTCGAGAAGGGCTTCAAGTCAGCGATGGCGAACGGAGTTCTCGCCGGCTACGAGGTTCCTTCACTCAAGGTTACCCTCAAGGACGGTTCGTTCCACCCTGTCGATTCAGACCAGCTCTCATTCGAAATCTGCGCCCGCATGGCGTTCCGTCATGCCTGCCCTAAGGCCAAGCCGGTTCTTCTTGAACCTATCATGAGCCTTGAGGTGGTTACTCCGGAAGACTATATGGGTGACATCGTGGGCGACCTCAACCGCCGCCGCGGTCAGGTCACTGCAATGGACTCCACGGTCGGTGCGCGTATCGTCAAGGCGTTCGTTCCGCTCGCCGAGCAGTTCGGCTATGTGACGGTTCTCCGTACCATCTCATCAGGACGTGCAACCAGCACGATGACTTTCGACCACTACGCCGAGGTTCCTGCGAGCCTTGCGAAGGACATCATCGAGAAGTCCGGCTACAAGGTTCCTGAGGAGGAATAATAACAGAAAGTTTAATTGGTTATACAATAACGACATGAGCCAAAAAATCAGAATTAAGCTTAAATCATTCGATCACATGCTGATTGACAAGTCGGCAAAGAAGATCGTTGAGACAGTTTCTTCTACAGGTGCCCGCGTGAACGGTCCTATTCCGCTCCCTACCAACAAGAAGATTTTCACTGTCAACCGCTCGACATTCGTGAACAAGAAGGCCCGCGAGCAGTTCGAACTGAACTCTTACTGCCGTCTCCTTGACATCTACGATTCGACTCAGAAGACCGTTGATGCCCTGATGAAGCTTGAGCTTCCGAGCGGCGTTGAGGTTGAGATCAAAGTCTGAGCGCAAAACCCTCGAAATTTGAAATAAATTTCATATCTTTGCAGAGCCGTCTTCCCAAAACGGCGGCTCTGCAAATTTTAAAAAAGTTCTTTGAACCTTTGGTCCCATAGCTCAGTTGGTTAGTAGCATCTGACTCATAATCAGGGGGTCGTAGGATCATGCCCTGCTGGGACCACGACAGAGAAAGTTACCAAAGCTGTTTTCAGCAGCCTTGGCAGTTTCTCTTTATTTAAACCCTTTGCAAGAATGCGCAGCCCGCTTTCTGATAATCATATTTTTGTATTCGGATTTCGGTACTGACCATGTTTCTTGGTTCTTCCGCATCCGTACTGGATGGCAAACTTTGGGCAAAAGTGCAGGCAACGGAAGCATAGGGTGCATTGCTTTTTTACCCAAACAGGTCTCTTCTCCCGAATCTCGATGGCCTGAACAGGACAACGTCCGGCACAAAGACCGCAGCCTATGCACTGGTCTTCCACATAGAAGTTCTTAGTCTTTCGTTCCGAATTGAGCAACGGATCCGTAAATATGCGGACTGCATAGGGGATTTTCTTTTCCATCCGATTCCCGGTAAGACGCTGACGGATTCCATCGATCGCCGCGTCAATATAACGCTCTGCCTCCCGGTTCTGTCTGGCAACATCCTCCGAATCGCTCAAATCGAAGAGTGGAGTCCATGTGTCCGGCATCTTGACGCCGAAGCCGGCATCCGTTGAAATGCCCTTACAAGCCAGAATCCTCCTCGCATCTTCGTATGTACAGCCGGGAGTAGTGCCATAAGTGGCCACAATAAAGGAATACTTTGGGATGGTCTTGCCGAAAACGGCTCTACTGAGAAATTCCCGGACATAAGCCGGCAGTTCCCACCAATGGGTCGGCGTTACAATCCCGAACATTTCTCCCTCCGAGATGTCAATTATTCCGTCTGATTTTTCCATTGATACAGCCACATCGCCGAATGCTGCCACAATTCGTTCCGCGACCCACTTGCTGTTCCCTGTTCCCGAAAAATATAGTATCATATATAAAACATTTTGATTGTGTCGTGTCTCAAAGTTTATACCTATTTTCCCGTTCATCTCCATTGACACACAGCGGATGGTGGCTTATTATGAAACAAAAAGGCCGGTTCAAATTCTGATTGAACCGGCTCTTGAAATTATAAGTCAGTCACCCTACTTGCGGGAAATCTTGGCGACCCAGCCGCCGCCCTTGGCGAGGTGGACGGTGAGCTTGCGGTCGGCGGGAACGGAGGCGGTGGTGTGGACATAGTCGCGGGCCGCCTTGTTCGCGTTCAGGCCGTCATGGAAGATGTCGAGCGTCCAGTCGCCTTCGCCGATGAAGCTCAGGTCGAGCGTGATGTCGCGCTCATCCCAACCGGTGAGGGCACCGACATACCAGTCGTTGCCGCTGCGGCGGGCGATGGTGATGTATTTGCCTATCTCGCCGTTCATTCCGAGACTCTCGTCCCAGATTTCAGGGCATTCCGCGATGAACTTCGTGCACTCCGGCTCGCCAATATAGTTGGACGGAGAGTCGCAGAGCATATTGAACGGAGAGTCGAAGACCACATACTCCGCAAGCTGGCGGCAGCGTGTGCCCTGGCTCATCGGTTCGTTATAGACAGGGCGATAGTTCCTTTTTGCGGCGTTTCTCATCGCTCCCTGAGTGTAGTCCATAGGGCCTGCGGCCATACGGATGAACGGAACCGTCACGTCGTAGGTCACCTGATCCACTTCCGGCTTGCTCCATTTCATCTGTTCAAGTCCGTGCACGCCCTCGTAGTTCACGACATTCGGCCACCTGCGGCTGAGTCCGGTCGGCTTGTAGGTGCCGTGGAAGTCCATCATCAGGCCGTATTTCGCCGCCATCTCGGCCGCACGCGCGTGGAAATTCACCATCAGCTGGTCGTCCCTGTCCATGAAATCGACCTTGAAGCCCTTCACTCCCATTTCAGAGAAATGCCTGCACACCTTCTCCATGTCGCGGTCAAATGCCCAGTAGCCTGCCCAGAGTATGATTCCGACATTGCGCTCCTTTCCGTAATCCACAATTTCCTGAAGGTTGATTTCCGGAATCACCTGGAAGAGGTCGGCCTTGAGGTTCACTGCCCAGCCCTCGTCGAGAATCACGTACTCTATGCCATGGGATGCGGCAAAGTCGATGTAGTACTTGTATGTCTCATTGTTGATTCCGGCCTTGAAATCGACGTTGTAGAGATTCCAGTCGTTCCACCAGTCCCATGCAACCTTGCCCGGCTTCACCCAGCTGTAGTCCGTGCCGGCATCCTGCTCAGGAGAGAGCTTCCAGACCATGTCGTTCACGGCAAGCTGCGCGTCAGAAGTGCTGACCATGATGACCCTCCACGGGAAAGTCTCGTCCCCTGAAACCTTCGCGATGAAATTCTCGCGCTCCTTGACAACGCCCTGAAGCATATTGTGACCGCCCTGCTCGATTACTTTCGGATAGGTGGCAAACACTCCCTCAAGGCTTGTCTCGCCGGGCTTCCCGAGCAGATACATTCCCGGATAGTCGGTGAGGTCCGCGTCGGTGATGAGCACCTTCACCCCGTTGTCGGCAGCGACTGCGAGCGGGAGGAACGCGAGCTTCCCGTCCTTCCATTCGGAAACCTTCTGTACGGTGTAGGTGTTCTCGAATGAATTATAGAACTGGCCATCAAACGTGTCGGCTCCGGTTTTCCTGACATAAGGGACGAATGTCTGGCGATCCTCTCCGAAATTGAACTCCGCCTGCTCGGAAATGACCTCGTATGTCTTATTCTTGTCGAGCCTGCTGATGAAACGATATGCAACACCGTCGTCGTATGCCCTGAACACGATAGTGAACTCCTTGAAGTTCAATGAAATCTGGTTGTAGTTATCGCGCACTTCCGCCTTCTTGTAGGCGACGGCAGGGAAAGTCTTGTCAAACGATGTCTTCACAACCTTGCGCACCTTGTCGTTCTGTCCGAACACGATGCCGTCTGAAAGGCTCATGGAAACCGCCGACGGGGCGATGAGTGTCTGTTCGTCGCGGGACACCGAATATCTGATGTCTTCGCCGACCGTAACCGTGGCGCTGATGTGCCCGTCAGGCGACGTAACCCGATAGTTCACGTCCTTCGCGAATGAAGTAACCGCCGCTCCCAAAATCGCCGCGGCAAGAAAAATCAATCTTTTGAAATTCATAAATTTTAGTGTTTATCAATAATAAGAAAAAATCAATATATCCATAAATCGTAACCTTGTCAATATAAGACGCAATCAATATCCTTTTATACTCAGAGACCTTCAAATTTAATCCTCAATATGCAGAATATGTTTATTTTTCTGTGTTCGTTCTTTTGGTGTCTTTATTTCTCAAAATAATTCCGACAAAAAGCACTGGAAGAAAGGGGATGAAGAAAAGGATGAGATGCAAGGCGCATCAGGAAATTCGACCCGGAGCAACCTTATGGTTGTGAGGACTTGAATTTCATGTGCAACGAAGCAGATCGCCTTTTCTTCGCCCCGTACCGCCCCGTCACCTTGACAGACGGACTACGATGCTCAGCGGCAGCCTCTTTCCATAATTGTCCGTCAGCACAAGCTCCCCGCTCTGAATTTCCTTGAAACCCGTCTTGAGACAGAAATTCTGCCGGACGACCGTCTCCCCGAGCACCGCGCTGAAGCCGTTGGAGTAGAGGTTCAGCACCATGAAACTGTCAGTGGGGGCTAGAATCGCCGAAACGCATTTCAGCATATCGTTCAGGCACTCGTCCAACTTCCATTTCTCGCCGTCCGGTCCGTGTCCGTAGGCCGGAGGGTCGAGGATGATTCCCTGATAGACATTCCCTCTCTTTGCTTCGCGCCGGGCGAACTTCAGCGCGTCTTCCACCACCCAGCGGATGTTGTCCAGGCCGCTGTTCTCCATGTTCCCCTTGGCCCAGGTCACGACCTGTCGCACCGAGTCGAGGTGCGTCACGTCCGCCCCTGCCGCCTTTGCCGCGAGCGAGGCCGCTCCCGTGTAGGCGAAGAGGTTCAGTACCTTGGGGATCGGCCGTCCCTCCGCCTTTGCCTTTTCCACAAGGGTCTTCGTATGTGTGTAGATGTACTCCCAGTTCGGAGCCTGCTCGGGGAAGACCCCAACGTGCTTGAAAGACGTCAGCCCCAGACGCAGACGGAACGACGGCCCGCTCGTAAGGACATCGGTTGTCGTCCGTGCGTCGTCCTCGATGGAATCGCCCGCTTCAGCCCGCGAGCCCGTTTCTGTAATCTCTGACACCAGGCCGGCGCAGTTCTCCGCTCCATAGCCGCCGTATCTGATGAACCACTGGTCGTCCATCCGCTTGAGCCGTTTCCATGTCCCGCTGTCCTCCTTCCCGGCCTTTCCGAATCCGGCTCCGGGAGCGAACCTCGTGTGCATCAGACGGTTCCATTCGTCGTCCGAAAGCGACTTGTCCCAAAGAGCCTTAGGCTCCGGACGTGCCATCACGATTTTTCCGAATCTTTCGAGTTTCTCAAAGTTTCCGCAGTCGATGAGCTGATAATCCTTCCACAGCGGACTTGGGCTTTCAATTGTCATGTCTTTATGCTTCATTGAAGCACAAAGTTAGCATTAAAAATCCAATTGGGCTCGCAAGCGCGCGAGAAATTCCGGCGGGAGCTTGCCGAGGCCCTCAAGGTCCGCCAATGCCGCCTGCGGGTCAAATTCGGAGAGAAAGGCCGGTGCGTTATTAGGGTCTTCAGTTATGAAACTGCCGCACTGAAGAATCGCCAGAAAAGAGTCCGGCATCTTACAGATGCGGTCCACATAAGTGCCGAACGCCATCTTTGCCTCCGGAGCGAACTTTCGCATCCTGTTGATGCGTCCCTTCGCCCCGTCGAGGAGCGCGAGTTGCTCAGGGGAAAACTCCGGGAAACTGCAATCCACCATGAGGCGTTCGCTGACATCGGATTCCGGGAGATATATCTTCACGGTGAGGTTTGCTCCGTCGTAGGTCCACAGCGCCTCTGAAGAGGCTCCGTTTTCGGAGGATGCCTCAGAGGCAAAGCGGGAATAGCGGACGGGCGCTCCGTTGAAGAGCACTTCAGACGGCGCGTAGGAGTTCGCGAGCTCGATTATGACGCTGCGGGACGTGGCGGCGGAGGGGAACTGACCCGTGCGCGGGGAGACTTCGATGTGTGTGCCGTGAATGTCGGAATGCTTGCTGATTTTCGTTGTGGCGTACTCCGAGACGTATGCCTGCGTCCCGCCGTCGTCCTCATAGACCGTTGCCGTGCTGCTGCCGTGGCCGGGGGCGACGAACAGCCGCAGAGTGTTATCCGCGCTCCGGAGGGAGGTGATTTTTTCGGATGCCATAGGGATGACGGCTCCGGCCTTGACAAACCACGGATTCTCGTTTATTGTGTAGTGGAGCGTGTCTGTGACACCGCCCTTGAATGTCTTGCCGGAAGCAACGTCGAACCAGTCAGACCCTTCCGGAAACCACATTGTACGGGCGGCAAGCCCCGTGACACTATCGACCGGTTCACATACGACCGTCGCGAGGATGTCGTCCCCGAACATATATTCCTGCTTAAAAGAGTATGCCCGAGGGTCTTCCGGAGAATCATAATAGAGCGGACGGCAGATGGAAATTCCGGTGTCGAAGGCCTCGCGGGCGGCCGTGTAGATGTAGGGGGAGAGACTGTAGCGCAGGCGGATTGCGTCACGCATGGTCGGGAAATAGTCCGGGAATTTCCAGAAATGCTTCTCGATCACAGGATCCTTTGTGGAGTGCGTCTTGAAAATAGGTGTGAACACGCCGTACTGGAACCAGCGCGTGAAGAGTTCCGGATTCGTGGCCTTCATCCCCTCGTATTTCTTGAACCCGCCGATGTCATGCCCCCAGTAGCCGTACGCCACGTTCGACGCCGTGGCAGTGAAATAGGGAAGGTAGCCGAGGACTTTCCATGTGGCGTAGGTGTCGCCGGAGAATCCGACAGGGTAGCGGTGGCTGCCGATGCCGCCCCAGCGGTGGTATATCATCGGTCTCGGAGCCTGAATCCCCAGATGGGAAGTGCGCCGCACCTTGTCGTTGAAGAAACAGTAATTTATCCAGAATGTGTTGCTCAGCCCCAGAACATAGCGGCTGTCCCTCCACTGCTGCCAGTCCTGCCACCAGAAATCAACTCCTTGTTTTTCAATGGGATGTATGACTGAATTGAAATATGCGTCCGCCCATTCCATCTGGCTCATCCTGTGCGGAACCGGCGCCGGCTGCCCGGTCTTTCCCTCTCCCGCAGGCTTCTTCACTCCCGCATAATGGTAGGGTTCCGTGCCATAGACATAGTCTTTCGGCCCGTCATAGTCGGAAGTTCGCGAAAGATAGTCCTTGACGAAGCGGCCGTAGGGCTCTTCAAAGGGCTGTATCCCCTCATTGAAGTGCAGGTTCAGCGCGGTCTTGACACCGAGTCCGTGGAGCTCGGCCAGACAGTTCTCCGGCGACGGGAAAAGCTGCTTCTGCCATGTGTAGCCGGTCCAGCCTTCGGATTCTCCGAGGTCGTCCTTAGGACATCCGGAGCCCATCTTGAGCCCGAACACCTCATGCCAGTCCATGTCGATTATCATCACGTCAATCGGAATCCCGTAGGAGCGTATCTCGCTGCAGAGCTCGACCAACTCATAGTCCGAATACTGCCAGTAGCGGCTCCACCAGTAGCCGAAAGCCCATTTCGGCGGCAGCGGAACCTTGCCCGAAATCTTCGTGAAGTCCGAGACGGCAGCCTTGTAGTCATGTCCGTAGGCAAAGAGATACCAGTCTTGACGCTCTCCGTCCCCGCGGCTTTCCACCCAGGTCTTCCAGTCCTCATCGACCGGCTTCAGCAGATGCCGCTCCGACTCGTCAATTACAGCCCAGCCGTCGCGGGAGACCACGCCTTTGTCGAACGGGTCTATGGTCTTTTCCCCGTCGCAGCTGTCAAGGGTGCGGCAGGTACCGAGCAGGTTGCCTCCCTCGTCCATCCCCGGATGCCATACGACCCTGCGTGAACCGCCGTCCGCCTTGGGCATATTGAACGTCACCGAAAGATTCGAGGAGTCAAACTTTCCCTTTCCGTAATAGACGAGCTTCAAATCCGCCGTCTCGATTGTTGTCCTGTTACGCGACTTTCTGACCTTGAACTTCGGCACGTCAAGTCTGCGGTTGACGACGCCGAGCGTGGCCTTGTCCTCGAAACGGCCGTCTTCGGACCATTCCATGCGCAGCAGACGCGGGGTAAGGACGGTGAATCGCGCATTGCCGGAAACTACCACGGCTTCCGGAGCCGCGGCCGGATTGTCTTCGGGCAGTCCAGTCGTTTGGGCATTGGCGGCAAAAGGCAACAGAAATAAGACGGCCGCTGCAATGAACATGCGGCTATGGTGATGTTTCATCGGGAAATTGTTGTTTTGAGATATGATTTCTTGTTCGGGAGGGGGAATTCGCGCTATTTCGCCAGCGCGGGATTGATGCTGTTTCAACAGCGTGGAATTGATGCTATTTCATCTGCGTCGAGTTGATGTAGTTCTGATCGACCTTGCAGTTGGAGAACTTGCACTGTTCGAGGAACGACTGCATGGCGTTCTTCGCGACTCCCTGGTCAGGGCGGGCGCTGCGGATGGCCGGATAGCTGCTGCGGTCGGCCTCTGAGAAGGATACTATGCTGTCCCAGCCTGCGGACGGTGTGAAATTCACGAAAGAGCCTCCGACCTTCATCTTCTTGTATGGCCAATAGGTGTAGCCCATGTTGTTGGCAATGAAATACTTGCTCATCGCGAGCTGCTGTTCCATAGTCAGGTGTCCCGTCTCGCCGACGAACATCGGAATCCCGGTCCTGTCGCGGAACTCCACAAGGTACTTCACGCTCTTCTCCGGAGCGTCCTTGAAGTAGCAGTGGCAGGTGTACATGAGGTTGGAGTCGAATTTCCAGTCGGTGAACATCGTGAAGTCGGTGTTGCCCCTCGCCCCGCCGAGGATGATGATATGGTTCTTGTCAACGGCACGGATTGCGGCCGTGAGCCTCTTGTAGAGAGGTTCGAGCTTCGGGTAATAGAGAGTGTTCCAACTGTCTGACGCAGGGCGGTGCTCGATTGGCTCGTTCAGCAGCTCATAGCCAAGAACAAGCGGATTGTCGGCGTAGCGCTCCGCGATGCTCACCCAGATTCTCTCCAGCTCGTCCTGACACTCCGGGTCCTCGAAAAGCCACGGGTAGCCGAAGCTGTCATCGACGTTTCCGCCGCCCTGTCCGCCCGGTGCGCAGTGCATGTCGAGGATGAGGTAGAGCCCGAATTCGTTGCACCAGCCAAGCACGTCGTCGATTCTCTTGAATCCGTCCTGCTCGGAGGTGAGTCCCATGTAGTCCTCGTCGGTGAAGAGGCGGTAGTGCAGCGGAAGGCGAATGGTGTTCGCTCCCGTGCTCTTGATGAAGCGGATGTCCTCGCGGGTTATGTAGTTGTCCTTGTACTTCTTCCAGAACGACGCCGTGTATTCCTCGCCCACGAGTTCCTTGAACATACGGTCGATCATCGACGCTGAATTGGTGTTCGTGAATCCGAACATATACCCCTCCGGATTCAGCCAGTTTCCGAGGTTCGTTCCCCTGATGAGGAACTTCGACCCGTCGGGCTTCACGATGTCCTTCCCCTTGACTTTGAGGAAGTTGTTCTGCGCATACGCCGCGTTTGAGGATATTCCCGCAATCACCGCGATTGTGGCGAAAAATGCCAAAAGTGTCTTTTTCATTCTGTTCTGCAAATATATTGTCAAACACTGCTCAGGCTTCGCAAGTGCGAAACCGGAAACTATTTCTTCCCTGATTGCGTGAAACCGGCGGTGCTCATGACCTGCCCGTTGGCGCGGCATCCGGACAGTCCGCACGCCTGCGGAAAGGCAGCCACCGCCCCTGCGGCCGCTTTGACGTCAAAGTTGCCTGCGGCGTGCAGGTCGTCGAAGGTCACGCGCCTTAATCCCGCAAACCTCGTCACGATTTTCCAGTTCTCCACCGGGCCGAAGGACAGCAGGGCGCCGGAGGATTCGTAGCCCTTGTACGGCGTGAACGCATAGCCGACATTTTCGGCTTCCATTGAGGCACGTCCGCTGTCCGACACGGGACCTACCGCCGTCAGGAGCAGGGGAAGTCCGGTGGAGTATTCGCGGAAACGGACGAAGGAGTCGAGGGCCGAGGCGAAGTCACCGGAACCGTCATAGTGGGCGGCGTAGAGGATGTTGTCGTCAAATTCGTAGTCGCTGAAACAGCTGAAGTCCAGTCCGCCCCGGATGCCGTCGAGGATTATGACATGATTCTTGTCGGCTGCGCGGATGACCTTGGCGGTCTTGCGGCAGAGCGGCTCGACTTTGGACAGGAGGCCGTCGAACTTCGCGTCTTCATAAAGAGGGGCGTCCATAATCTCATACCCAAGGAGGAACTTTTCTCCCTTGTACCTCTTTGCGACCTCGCCCCAGATTCTCGTGAACTCGGTCTGCTGAGCCTTGCCGGAGAGCAGCCACGGGTAGCCGCAGCCGTTGTCGCTCCAGTCGCCGGTCTGACCGCCCGGAGCGGCCTGCATGGCGAGGATGACATAGAGCCCCGCCTCGCGGCACCATTCCATGAGGTTGTCGAGTCTCGCGAAGCCGTCCTGCCCGGCGCTCAGTCCCATGAAGTCCTCGTCCTCGGAAAAAAGCCGCCAGTCAAACGGCACACGGACAGTGTTCGCCCCGCATTCCGCGATGAAGCGGATGTCTTCCCGCGTAACGAAGCCGTCCTTGAAGGCCTTCCAGAAGGCTGCCGTGCGTCTCGGGCCGGTCACCTGACACAGCATGAGGCTTATGTCCCGTTCGGCGCGGACATTATTTATACCGAGCAGCTCACCGTCCGGGCTGAGCCATCCGGCGAGGTTCACGCCCTTCATTTGAAAGACGGTCTTGTCCGGTTTCAGAAGGGAGCGTCCCTGCACATAAATGAACTCCGAAGGGGTCGTCTTTTCCGGCCTGTCGGGAACCCTCTGTTCCTGCGGGGTCTTGTCGCAGGAGGCAGCGGCGGAGGCGACAAGTAGTGCCAAAGCCGCGATTCCCAGAATGCGTTTACTGTCCATAGTCTGTTTGTTTTCAAAAATAATCCTGCCGTCCCGCACGGCGATTCGCGCACAGGACGGCAGGGTCGTTCAATTTATTTGCTCCAAGTGCAGCCGGTCACCTTCGGCTGAACCTTGCTGCCGGTGTTGCAGATGTAGTTCCCGAAGTTATCGGCGGTGAGTTCGAGGTCCGCCCCGTCGATGTTGGCGGTGCAGCCGAATGCCGCGCCGTCAATGGTGGCGTCTTTCTGTACATTTCCGAACGCGAGTCCCCAGAGCATTGGGATTTTCTTGTTTGGCTGAACCAGTTTGAACTTTGCGTCGCAACTGCTGGAACCTTTAACGGATACTCCCGTAAAGGCAAATCCGACGAATCCTCCGGCAGCGCCGACACAGGCGTTTTCCTCGGTTGAAATCGTCCCTCCTGAACTGCAGCCGTTCATTTCCACATTCTTTGCGCAGCCGGCTATACCGCCAAGAACAGTGGCGCTTGCCCCTTGCCAACCTCCGGTTATTATCCCGCTATTATGGCAATTCTCGATTTTGGATATGTCATTGTCTTTTCCAAAGAATGCACCGACAATTCCTCCGACATTGTCAAACCGTGCCCCGTTTTTTTCTGAAGTCGCCCAGTCTTGATGACGGCACTTGCTGAGTAATCTGCCGGAATTGCTGCATCGGGAAAGAGAAACCTTGTAGCTTTTATTGACATTGATGTAAATTTGGCCATTTGTGTGAGTCCATGTCGGTGCCCATGTTCCTGCACAGCGCCCGAGTATTCCACCGACGCAGGAAGATGCATCTTTGGAACCCTCTCCGTCGGAAATGCGCGAAATCGCTCCGGCGTTTCTGCAGCCATTGAAGACGACCCCATCAAACTCGACGATTCCGCATATACCGCCGTAAGTTGATACGCCCAGCACTTTTAACTGAGAGTCACCATTTCCTGCACCGGTGACACTGATGTTTCCGGTATTCACACAACTGAGGAACTTGCCGGGACGGCAGCCTTCACCAGTCATGTATAATCCAGACTCCTTGTGGAGTGACGCAACTGTGTGCCCGTAAGCCGCGATTCCTCCTCCAAAGTTGGCAATAGCAACTTCGTCTGTTGCCATTTTCTCTGTTATTGTGATCGCCAGTTTGACATCTCCGTCGTTTGTGCAGTTCTGCAAAGTTCCGCCGTTCTGCGCCACAATACTTCCGAACAGACACGGCTCGTCAGTCAGTTCAAGGCTTACCGGACAGTTAACGGTGACATTGGAAACGGTTCCGAGATTGACCTCAGCGAGTGCTGCGTTGCCCCATTCATAAGGATTCTCGAAGCTTGCGAACGCGCCGGCAAGCGTGAGGTTGGAAACTTCGGCATTCTCCCCGAGGGTTTCGAAGAGCGGACGGGTGTTCGCGGTCTGCGTGATTGTGTGACCGTTGCCGGCGACCTTGCCGTTGAACGTGCCGGTGGCAATAGGAAGGTTTCCCGCAGTGATGTCGTTGATGAGACTTACGACCTTGCCGGTGTAGTCATTGCCGCCTTTGACAGCGGCGGCAAATGCTTCCCAATCGGCCACTGTCCTGATTTCGTCGGCCATTTCCTTGGCGTTGTCGAGGTCGAGAGTGTAGCGCGTGACGCTTGCCCTCTTGTAGTCATAGCCTGAAACGTATGAGTAGGTGTGCGTCTCCTCGGTCGGCTCACCCTCTTCGGCAGCGACGGTGGCAGTCGTCGTGACGGTGAAGGTTCCGGTGTATGAACCCGGAATGACCGTCATGAACACGGACGCGCCCTCGGCTGAAACTGCAACCGGAGTCTCAAGCGTTACCGTCACTGTCTCGGATGAGCCTGAATATTCGGGAAGCTCACCTTTTTCAGTAGCCTTCGTGAGGTCAAAACTGAACTCGCCGGCCACCTTTCCTCCGTCCTTCGCGGTGAAGGAAACGGACTTGATGCTCTCGCCGACATGCTTCTCGGCTGACTTGACCTTCAGCTCGACCATCGCTCCGAGATGCCTGAACTTGAGAGGCTCCTCAAGGGCAGTGCCGGGCGCCGGCAGCTCGACAGGAACCGCCACCATCGGGTCATAGCTTCCGTTGAATCCGTCCTTCTGAGTCTGTGCGGCAGGGATTACCAATTTTACTGCGGTCGCGGCCACGGTCTCTCCCTCGGCTGCGGCTGCATACGGATAGTAGGCGTAGAGAGTGTTCCCGGCCTCATATCCCGAAACATTGGAAAGGAAATATGCCTTGCCGTCCACCCTCGTAAGCCCGGCCTCGGCATTGGCTGTCTTGTCGGCGATGAAGAGTCCGACCTTGTCGTCGTCCTGCCATTTCACGCCGTAGTCCCCGGCAGCAGGGTCGGTGAACGTGGTCTTTGTCCCCGGCTCTCCGGCGGCTATGAGAAGTTCAACTTTTTCAGAGGACGGCCCGACCGGTTCCTCTACTGGCTGTTCCTTGTTGCAGGAAGCGATGCACAGTCCCGCAAGTGCAAATGCCGCAGCGGCATAATTATTCATTTTCATAATCGTAACAGTTTTTAGGGTTAAACTAAAGGCCGATGTAGGCGCCGTTTGTCGTGACATCTTCCGTGCCTTCGGAATCACTGAATCCGGATGATCCCGCGAATCCCTGTTCCGTTCTCACTTCGCCGCACCACACTTGGGGAGGGCAATAGATTTTAGTGTTTTCCATGATTTTGTATCTTAAGCTTTTTTTGTTTTCCCTCCCTGCCCGCTGCAGACGGATCGGGGAGGGTGGTTATATGTGTTGTTCTTATTTGCTCCAAGTGCAGCCTGTCACCGTAGGCTTGGCCTTGCTGCCGGTGTTGCAGATGTAGTCACCGAAATTGTCGGCCGAAAGTTCAAGTTCTGCCCCGTCGATGTTCGCTGAGCAGCCGAACGCCGCGCCGTCAATGGCGGCGTTCTCCTTGACGTTTCCGAATGCGAGTCCCCAAAGCATCGCAAGGTCCTTGTTGAGCCTGGCCATCTTGAATGCCGCTCCGCAGATGCTTGCGCCGCTCACGCTCACGCCCTTGAACACGAATCCGGCAAAGCCTCCTGCCGCGCCGACGCAGGTGTTCTCAAGCGCGGACAACGCTCCGTTTGAACTGCAGTCCGCCATGGTGACGTTCTGCGCGAGACCGACCATGCCGCCGAGAACCGTAGTGTTCACTGAAGTCGCCCAACCGCCGGTAACCGTGCCTGTGTTCTTGCATCCGGAAAGCTCGACCTTGCCGTCATCCTTTCCTACTGCAGCGCCGACGATGCCTCCGACATTGTCAAGACGGGCATGGGAGTTGCCGTTGTTGAGACAGCCGCTGTGACGGCATTTGCTGAGCAGGGCACCGGAATTTTCGCATCCCGAGACTGTCATGGAGTAGCCCTTGCCGCCGTTGATGCAGATCTGCGCACCGTTGTCCTTCCAGTCGTTCACGAATGTTCCGGCGCAGCGTCCGAGTATTCCTCCCACACAGGTAGAGCCGCTGCTTGAGCCCTCTCCGTCGGAAACTCGTGAAATCGCCCCGGTGTTGCGGCAGTTCTCGAACACGACTCCGTCAAGCTCGACGATTCCGCAGATTCCTCCGTAGGTCGAAACTCCAAGAGCCCTTGAGCCAGAAGTCGCCTTGACGCTGATGCTTCCGTTGTTCACGCAGCCGATGAACTTGCCGGCCTTGCACTCCTCGTTCGCGAAATAGAGTCCGGTGTTGGCGTCAAGTCCGGCAATCGTGTGCCCATAGGCGGCGAGTCCGCCTCCGAAGTTGGCGCAGGCGACATCCTTTCCATTCTGGTCACCTACGGCTACCTCAAGAGTGACATTCCCGTCGTTGGTGCAGTTCTCCATCACGCCTCCGTTCTGTGCGACGATGGCTCCGAGCAGGGATGGCTCACCGCCGAGCTTCAGATTGACGGAACAGTTGGCTGACACTTTAGTTACAGTTCCGAGGTTAATCTGAGCAAGGGCGGCGTTGCCATATTCATAAGGTTTGTCAAGTGATGTAAATTCTCCCGTCAGCGAAAGGTTCGTGACTTCGGCGTCAGCGCCGAGTTCGCGGAACAGAGGCCTTGTCGCCGCCGAGCGGCTTATGCCCTTCCCGTCGCCGTCGAGCTTGCCGTTGAACACTCCGTCGGCAAGCGTGAGGTTGTCTGCGGAAATGTTCGCCGTGAGTTTGAGCGTCCTTCCGCTGAAGTCATCTCCGGCGCTGATTTTAGCCGCGAACCTGTTCCAGATTTCGACGTTCGGAATCTCGCCACGGTCGAGTATGCTCTTAGGCTCATAGACGAATGCCTTCTCGTAGGTCTCGCCGGCTTCGGCGACAAATTCGCCCTCGGAAGGGAAAGTCATCTCCTGAAAACTTCCGTCCATGTCGTAAATCTCAAGCTTCAGTCCCTTGGAATATGCCTTTGCCGGAACAGCGAAGAATATGTCGGAGCCAAGAGCCGCCCCGGCCGCGCCGCAGGTGACGTTTATCGTGCTCCCGTCCTGCTTCGTGTTCTCAAGGGAAATGCCCTCTTCAGAGAACACTGCGGTGAACTTGCCGCTGACGGCATAGCCTTCCGGGTCGCTGACTTTGACGGACGAGACAGGAAAGGTAGAGCTTCCTTTCTGCGGGGTGATGCGTATGTATGCCATCGCGTCCGAAATCTCCAGAGACCCGAGTTTGCCGCTGTATCCGAGCATCAGCTTCGTCTCGGGATTTATCGTCTCTCCGTCCGAGGTCTGCTCCGACGGAATCACCACCTTTGCGGTCTTGTCCTCCTTCGACCACGAGTCGTACATCGACACCGGATAGACGGCGCAGTGCGGCACCTCCACGCCGACATTGAATGAAAACGCGGCCCTCGCGTCGTCCTCCATATCAAGTTCTGTCAGGGCTGATTTCATCCCGTTCACGACAATTCTGGCTTCCTCGTTCCAGACGAAGCCCGCAGGGGCATCGACCGTCACGGTCTTTGCCTTCTCATTCTCCGTTATATGCACGTCCGGCGTCTTCTGGCAGGCAAGAAGAAGCGTCGCCGCCAATGCCGGGGACATCAAAAAAATCTTTCTCATAGTTCTGTGTTATTTATTGTTCTTTATGAAGTTACGTATATATTCAACCTCCTCCTCGCTCCACGGCGTTCCGTCCGGACGGAATATGTCGTGGAACCAGATCTTCGGTTCCTCCGTCCATGGAATCGAGTTCCCCTCGGAGTCGAGCTTGTTCCAGTCGTAGTGGAAGTTGCACTTGCCGGCGACAAGGCCGAAATTCACCGCGCCGACGTTGTATTTCCGGAATATCGGGTAGGAGCCCTCGAACGTCGAGTCCATCTTTCCCCTTGCGAGGAACTCCGTGCAGACCATCGGTCTGCGGTAGGGCAGGAGCTGCTTTATGTAGCGTTCGAGCGATGCGGGGGTGTCATAGGCGTGGAACGTGATGACGTCGCTGTTCTCCAGCATGAAGGAAACCTCGGGGAGCGAGGTTATATTGTTGCCGACCCAGGACCACAACGGCGCGGTCAGCGGCTGGGACGGGTTCACCTCGCGGCCCCAGCGGAAGGTCGCCGCAAGCAGGGGAACGGAATCCGTGACCCCGCGCCGGTGATGCTCCGGTTCATTGTAGAGACACCACATCAGCACGCGGCTGTCCTTACTGTAGCTGCGCAGGATGTCCTTGACCATTTTTTCAAGTTTAGGCCAGGTCGACGGGTCGTTCACCCATTCCGCCCCCGGAACCATACACCATCCCGAATTGTGCACCCCGGGAACGCTCTCCGGCTGCGGGCCGAGCTGCGGGTTCACGCATTTTCCTCCGTTGGTCCAGAAAGATACGATAACCCGTATGCCGTGGCTCTCACAGATGTCGAGGAAGCGGCTGAAACGGGCCTTGAAGCCCTTGGGGTCGTCGAGATAGACAAGATGTGAGAGAAATACGCGGACAGTGTTGAATCCCAGCCCTTCTGCATACCCGAGCTCACGGTCGATGGTCTGCGGGTCGAACGTGCTCTCCTGCCACATCTCAATCTGGTTTATCGCCGTCGAGGGGACATAGTTGCATCCCACAATCCATCCCTGCTCCGCATACCATGCGTCGGCCTTCTCGCGGCTCCACCTGCCTTCCCCTTTTCTTGCCGAAAGGGGAAGGGCGGCCAACACAAAAATTAATGAAACAATATATACAACTTTTCTCATTCTCATTTATCGGAATTATCCTCAGAATCGAGGCGTTTCTAATATTTCATATCCCGGGATTTCTAATATCCCGCATTCTGCCTGAGGTTCGGGTTCTTGTCGATCTCGCCCTGAGGAATCGGAAGGAGCAGGTCGGTCTGTTCGAACGGACGGCGGCTCTGCCAGTAGGAATCCTCCTCCGGCATCGCGTCATGGATTGCCTTCACCTTCTCCCAGCCGTAGCGGGCGACGTCGAAGAAGCGGAAGCCCTCGAATGCCAGCTCCAGACGGCGCTCGTCGAGTATGAGCCCGAGCATCGTGTCGTAGTCCGCCGGTTCGTCAATCTTCTTCAGATGCACGCGCTCGCGGACCTTGTTCACATAGCCCGTCGCTCCCTTGAGGTCTCCCTGCGCGGCAAGAGCCTCGGCGTGAAGCAGGTAGATCTCGGCAAGGCGCATGAAGATTATGCTGCTCGCGTTGGTGCGGACCTTATAGGCGAAAGGATAGTTGCTTGAAGGGTAGTACAGAGACCATGTGCACTGGTCATATTTCACGGACGCGTTCAGTCTCTCCGTGTCCCCGGCCTTGTCGAACGCTGCCAGCAGGTCGCGTGAAGGTGTGAGGTATTTCGCCCAGCCGAAATTAGTGCGGTTGCTGTACTGGTCATAGTAGTACATGTATGCCAGGCGGTCTCCAGAACTCTTGGTGCTCTGAATCTCAAATACGGTCTCCGGATTGTTCCTGAATGCATCCGTTTCGTTGAATCCCCAGATGTCGTCATATTTCGGAGAGAGCGTGTAGCCGCATTCCTCCAGCGCCAGGCAGTTGTCTGCGACCTTGCTCCAGTCGCGGAGTTCGGTGTCGCGTGCATAGAGACGCGCCAGAAGTCCGTGCGCGAAGGCCTTGGTGAAGACGGCCTTGTTCGCAGGGTCTGTGTCGGGAGCATATTGGCAGGCGAACTCCAGGTCGGTGATAATCTTGCGGTAGATGTCAAGGACAGGCGTGGCCTCGGGGTAGTAGAGCGGATAGACTTCCTCAACGTTGTCCGTCGTGATTGACGGCGGCACCACGGTGGTCATCGGGATGTCTCCCCAGAGGGACGTCGCCTGAAGCCACAGCCAGCTGCGGAAGCAGTATGCCTCGGCCTGCCAGCGGTTCTTCTCCTGCTCGTCGTTCCATGACTCGTCCTTCACGAACACTGAGTCCGCGTAGTTGATGAGAGTGTTGGCGTTGCTCACCTGCTGGAAATAGCGCGTCCATGTGACCGCCACGTCCTCGTTGGACGGGCTTATCTTGTTGGCCTCGATGTCGAGCAGCTTGGCGTTGTTCGTGCCGTTGTAGGAGTTGTCGAGACGACATTCGGAAACCACCTGATAGTAGAGCGTCCCGACAAAGCTTACTGTCGGCGCCCAGCTGTTGTACATTGCGTTGCGGAGACCCTCGATGTCGGCGCGAAGCTCGTAGGGATTCTCGCTGCCGCCCTCTTCTTTCTTTTCCGTCCCATATTCGGTGATCGGCATCAGGTCGAGCTGGCAGGAAAGCGCCAGCAGCGCGGTGGCCGCGACGACGGATATACGATATATATTCTTCATGATTATTTTTCCTCTTTTAGAATTCCACATTCAGTCCGAAAATGAATGTCTTGACATTCGGATATGAGCCCCAATCGACTCCCATCTTTGTTGCGGCCGTGTATTCGCTGACCTCCGGGTCATAGCCGCTGTACTTCGTGAGTGTAAGCACGTTGCCGCAGGTTATATATGGCCTTATGCTTGAGATGTGGGCCTTGCGCAGAGCCGGATGGCGTATGTCGTATGCGAGGGTTATGTTCTTGAGCTTCACATACGAGCCGTCCTCCACGAATCGGGACGAAACCTTGAGATTGTCCGTTCCCCCGGCCTTCGGCATGTCGGTGATGTCGCCCGGGCTGCGCCAGCGTCTGAGAACATCGGTAATCTGGTTGTAGCCGTTGTTCATGCTGACAAGCTCGACGCGGGAGGCGTTGTAGATGTCGTTGCCGACGGAACCGGTGATGAGGAAAGAGAGGCTGAGCCCTTTCCATGAGAGTGTGTTCGTGAGTCCGAAAGTGAAGTCCGGGTTCGCGTCGCCTATCCATGTCTTGTCGGCGTCCGTGATGCGCCCGTCGTTGTTACGGTCCTCATAGACGATGTTTCCCGTCTGCGGATCGACACCCTTTGAGACATAGCCGTAGAACTGCGAGAGCGGGTGTCCTTCCTCCATCCTGATGACGGACTCGCGGCCCTGCTGGTCAGAGGTGCCGGCGAAATAGTAAATCTTCTGGAGGCGGAGGCTTTCAAGCCTGTTGCGGTTCATCGAGATGTTGAAGTCCGTGTTCCAGCGGAAGTCGTTCCTGTCGATGTTCACGGAGTTCAGCGAGAACTCAAGTCCCCAGTTGGACATTTCGCCCTCGTTGCGGTAGATGCTCCCGACCTTTGCGGTGGAAGGAAGCGGAACGTTGAGGAGAAGGTCTGTCGTGTATTTGTAGTAGCCGTCCATCGTGAGGTTCAGGCGGCCTCCGAACATCGAGAAGTCAACTCCGACATTCGCCTGGTTGGTGGTTTCCCAAGTCAGGTCGGTGTTGCCCATCGCGCTGAGGTTGCCGATTGTCGGGACCGCATTCGCGTATTCCGGTTTGGTGTAGTCGTAGTAGGTGATTGAATATTTCTCCACCCATGCATAGTCAGCGAGGCCGGCCTGGTTGCCGAGCTGTCCCCACCCCGCGCGAAGCTTCAGGTCGTCAATCCACGAGGCGTCTTTCATCCATGATTCCCCGCTGATGCGCCATGCCGCTGAAACGGACGGGAAGAAGCCCCATTTGTGACCGGGCGCGAGCTTGCTGGAACCGTCGGCGCGGAAGTTCGCGGTGAGGTAGTAGCGGCTGCCGTAGTTGTAGGAGATTCGTCCGAGCCAGGACATGATGGACCACTTGGACCAGCTCTGTCCGATTGAGCCCGGCTTGTTGCCGGCATTGAGCCCGAACACGCTGTGGTCGGACATGAGGTAGTTCTTGCCTGCTGTGAGTGCCTGGTAGTCTGAAGTCGTGGCGGAAGTTCCGGCCATCACCTCAAGGCTGTGTCCTCCCCAGAGACCGTTGTAGGTCAGGATGTTGTCATAAATCATCCTCTTGTCGTCGTTGCGGGTGTCCGTCACGGAGCCGTGCGCCTTGCGGCCGAACACGGTGCTGACCGGGTCGAGGTAGGTGTAGCCATGCCCCCAGCGGCGGTCCATGGAAACGGTCGATTTGAAGCGGAGACCCTTTACGATGTCAATGGTCAGCGCTCCGGACGCGATGAGCCTGTCGTATGACGAGAAATTCTCCTGCGTCCTCGCGATGTTCTCGACAGGGGAGTTGAGACCGCTGAGTCCATAGAAGTTCGTCCAATAGTACTCCGGGTTGGCCTCGTCCCACACCTTGGCGTAGGTCGGGGTGCAGAGCGCGGAGATAACCACGCCTCCGTTGTTCGCGCCCATTCCGGTGTTCACGCCGTTGGAGCGCCCGTTTGAATAGGCAATGTCGGTGCCGAAGCGGAGCCAGTCAAAGAGCTTCCATTCGGTGTTGACCTTCATGTTGAAACGGCGGCTGTAGGTGGAGCGGATGACACCCGTCTCGTCGCTGTAGCCGGCACTGGCATAGTACTTTGCCTTGTCGGTGGCATTGGACACGGAAAGCTGGTAGTTCTGCGCGAGTCCGTTCCTGTAGGTTTCCTTCAGCCAGTCGGTCTCGTCCTTGAGCCCGTACGGCATTTCCTCGACGATGGACTGAAGCCCCTCATCCACAAGGAGTTCCTTGTACTGCTCGTGGTTCAGGACATCGAATGTCCGCGCCACGGTCGTGAGTCCGACGTATGAGCTGAACGAAATCTGCGTTCCCTTGCCTGCCTTTCCGGCCTTTGTCGTGATGAGCACGACGCCGTTGGCCGCACGCGAACCGTAGATGGCCGCTGAGGATGCGTCCTTGAGAATCTGCATTGACTCGATGTCGGAAGGGGAGAGATATGCGATTGCATAGCCGCCTTCTCCGACAGGCACGCCGTCAACGACATAGAGCGGGTCGTTGCTGGAGGCTATGGAAGATGCTCCGCGCACGCGGATGGTCATTCCGCTGCCCGGAAGACCGCTTGTCTGCTGCGCCGTGACTCCGGCGACCTTTCCCTGAATGAAGCCTGCGGCATCGGTAATCGGACGGGTCTTCATGTCTTCGGTGGAGACGGTGGAGATTGCAGTCGTGAGGTCGCGCTTCTTTGCCGTTCCGTAGCCGATGGCCACGACGGCATCAAGGGCTATGGCCTCAATTTCGGCGGTCACGTCAATGGCGGAGCGCCCGGCAACCTTCTCTGAGACAATCTTATAGCCAAGTGCCTCATACCTCAGCGACGGGTCTTTCCCGGTCAGCGTAATCGTGTATTTTCCGTCGGCGTCGGTCATGGTGCCGTTGGTCGTGCCTTCCTCAAGCACGCTCATCGCTATCACCGGAATCCCGTCCGAATCCACGACCGTTCCGCTGACTGTCCTATCCTGAGACTTCGGAGTTCCGTTGCTCTGCTGCTTTGGAGAAAGCACGACAAGTCTCGGGTTCTTGATTTCATACGAAATCGACGTTTCTGAAAACAGCGCGTCGAGAACGGCCTTCAACGGTCTGTTCTTGACGTCAATGCTGACTTTCTTGGCTAAGTCAGGAAGCGCGCTGCTGTAGAAGAATTTGAAATCGCCCTGTTTCTCAACGACAGGAAGAACCTCCGAAAGAGGGCTGTCCTTCACGGAAACAGTAATCTGTTGTCCCCACGACGGTACGGCGAAAGCCGTCGCGACGAGTATTGCCAATACCCATTTCGTAAATCTGCGGTGCATTGCTTTGTTGGGTTATTAATGTTTATTTATGCCGCGGCTTCCCGGAATGTTACCGGTCACGCCCCGAAAGTTTCACTACATTTCCTTCCATTGTCCAGGCAACGGGGGAGGTCTCGGTAATCAGGCTGAGCATCGTCTTGAGCGATGTGTTGGGAATCACGCCGGTGTAGCGCAGTTCCCGTATGCTTTCGTCCTCAAAGACAACTCGCACTGCGTAGAGACGTTCCATCTCGGCCGCAACTGCGGTCAGGCTGTCATTGCTGAACGCCACCTCGTTGCGAAGCCACGGAACTTCAGAGGATGCACCTGCAGGCTCCGGTTTTCCGAGCGTTCCGGATGCCCTGTCGAACGATACGCGCTGGTGCGGCAGGAGCACTGCCTCACATCTTCCGGCCGTTGTCAGCACTTTGCCCTCCACGAGCGTCACGGTCTCGTCACCGTTCTCATAAGAACGGACATTGAACTTCGTTCCGAGAGCCTCGACGCTGATGTTTCCCGTGCTGACTACAAACGGAAGTTCCGCGTTCTTCGCGACTTCAAAGAACGCCTCGCCCTCAAGGGATATGTCCCTGTTCGTCTTTCCGTATTCGGTGGAGTAGGAGACGCGGCTGGCTGAGTTCAGCCTTATGCGGCTGCCGTCCGGAAGCAGAACGTCGCTCCTCTGCCCGCAGTCCGCGACAATCTCGAACTGTCCGGGAACTGCCTCCGGCGCAGAAATGCGCATCCCCGCAAAGACACCGAGCGCGACAGCCGCAGCCACGGCGGACACAGCCGCCACGACGCGCAGAAGACCGTTTCTGCGCTGCCCGGCCTCTTTCTCCAGCCGTGCCGCACGTTTCTTTGTCCGTGCAAACGCCCTGTCTATTTCCTCTTGTGTCACGGACGAGCCGTCAATCGCGTCCCATCCGATGAAAACATCTTTCGTATTCCTCATATCACTTTTTTCTTGCCATTCTTATGCAGTCAAATGCCGCCTTCGGTGACGTCACGCCGGATATGCGGGCCTCATTCTCCCCCTTGCGCAACTCCACGTCGAACGGAATCTCCACGAATGCCGAGTCCGTCGCCGCAACCGAGGCGTGATGCGTCTCTTCGTTCACGACCAAATCAAAATCAACCGTTTCCGGAGAGTAGAGAAGGACAGAAATCCTATACTCGCCGCCGCGACGGCTGAAAACATCCGTCCATTCGAGATAATTCGTCTCCGAACCGCCGAGGTTCATCGCCGCTGTCCGTCCGGACGTGCCCTCCACGGGAACATATTTCACGCCCGTTCCGCGTATGTCAGTGAAGTCCGGACAGTATCCCCACTCGGCCTCGTACAGTACAGGCTCAATGCGTTTTCCCTCAACCTTGAGAATCTTCGCCGTATGCGGCGGAAGCTCCATCTCTATGACATCGCAGGAAGCAAGGTCGGAGCGCCGGTTAAGATCGCGCAGCTTCATCTGCCCGGAGAACTCCAGCACCTGCGCCGGCACGCTGAACGAGGCGGCCGTGTCCGAAGGGTTATAGAGAGCCACGGCCCTCGTCCGGTCGTGGCGCCGCAGGATGTCCTTGGCGAAGACGTATGTCTCTCCCTCGTGCTGAACCACATGGGCCTGAAGTCCGAGCGGATCCTGGTTCACGGCAATCAGTTCCGGGTTGGTGATTATCCGCATCGTCTCCTCTGGAATGTACTCGATGTCGCAGCCCAGAAGCAGCGGCGAACTCATTATGCACCACATCCCGAAATGGGCCTCCTCTTCGGCATAGCTCAGTCCCAGCCCTTTCTCCCAGAAGAACGGCGACGGTTTTATGCTATAGCCCAAGGCTAGCATATCCATGTCATTGTAGTGTCCCTCACGCGCATAGGCCGACAGGTAGAGATTCCTCTTCACTATGGATTCCACCGACGACCACACGGGGCGGATGTCCCCGGACATTCTCCAGGAGTCGGCAATCTTCTCTGCCCATGTCCCGGGGAAGTCCCAGCGACAGATGTTGATGTTGATATGCCTTCCGGCCACGCTGTCAATCACATGACGAATCCTTTCGTAGCGTTCCTGTTCGTCGAGGTGGAGGTGAAAGCCACCGCAGTAGTCAATCTTGATGAAGTCGAAGTTCCAGTTATTGAAGTACTGGTCCGCGTCCTGCACGTCGTGCATCCATAGCCCGGCGCCGATTCCGTTGGTGTCCCTGAGGTTCTTCGAGAGCGCACCGCAGGTGTTGTCCCCTGCGTCGGAGTAGATTCCGGCCTTGAATCCGAGGGCGTGAATGTAGTCCGAGAGCGAGCGCATCTGCTCCGAGCCGCCCGGGAATCTCACCGGATGCGGAATCATGTAACCGCGTTTGTCACGATAGCCGAAGAATCCGTCGTCGATGTTCACATTTGTGTAGCCTGCGTCCTTGAGCCCCCGTTCGACGAGGAGATCCGCCTGATGTCTTATGAGCGAGTCCGAGATGTTGACGGTATATGCGTTCCATGAGCTCCAGCCCATCAGGGGCGGTTTCACGGCATTGCTCTTCCCGTCCGTGCACGAGACTATGGCTGCAAGAATAAGAAAAAAAGGATATATCCCCCTTGTTTTCCGAAAGTTACAAAAATGTGGTTTTAAGCGAATGCGCATATGGTGACGATTTTATCACTATAGTGAGTGTAAAAATCGTCGCCGCACCCATCGGAGATTCTGATTTTTTGAAAATATCTTCCGCAGGGTATGGATATGGGAGTCATGAATATGCGGGTGCGTGCTAAATGAAGAATACCATCAGGCATAGGACGCGCCGGATGTCCTTGAGTGCCGCGTTCATAAGATTCTCGACGGTCTTTTTCTTTATCCCGAGAATTTCCGCAATCTCGTCGTTGGACTTGCCTTCGTCGCGGCTGAGAGTGAACACGAGACGGCGCCGCTCCGGCATATTCCCGACGACCTCGCGGATTCTTGCGGCCTTGTCGGCAGCGGTCAGATGGGAATCAATGGTCTGCTCAACGGCGATGTCGAACTCTTCAATGGTAACGGACGGTCGGCGCTTTTTTATGTGAAGCAGCGCGGAATTGCGTGTCATGGTGTAGAGATAGGACCCGAATGAGCGTATCTCCGGGAGCGTGCCCCTCAAAAGCCAGATTCTGGCGAACACATCCTGGGCAATGTCCTCGGCTGCCGCACGGTCCTTCAGAATCTCGGTCACAAAGACAAGAACTTTCGGGTAGTAGTACGAGAAGACCTCGCGGAATGCGCTTTCGCTGCCATCCGTGACCGATTTCAGTAACTCCTTCTCGTTATCCAGCATAGTCCCGATGTCTTTCTTCCTGCAAATTTATATCTATTTGCCAAACTTTTCCAAATTTGATTAGCATAAAAATTGCTATATTTGCAGCCCGTCCGCTTTCGGGCGGAGTTTGTTGTGAATATTCCGGAAAAGAATATATTTCATTATAAAAGTTATGCAACAGAACATTTCAACTTACGATTTCGCAGGCAAGAAAGCCATCGTCCGCGTGGATTTCAATGTCCCGCTCAACGAAAAATTCGAAATCACCGACGACACACGTATGCGTGCCGCAATCCCTACCCTCAAGAAAGTGCTTGAGAAGGGCGGTTCACTCATCATCATGTCCCATCTCGGCCGTCCTAAGGGCGTCACGGAGAAGTTCTCCCTCAAGCACATCCTTCCGCACCTCGAGGAACTCCTCGGAACTCAGGTGAAGTTCGCCGACGACTGCATGAAGGCAGACGCTCAGGCCGCTGCCCTCAAGCCGGGCGAAGTTCTTCTTCTTGAGAACCTCCGTTTCTACGCTGAGGAGGAAGGCAAGCCGAGAGGACTCGCGGAGGACGCTACCGACGAGGAGAAGAAGGCCGCTAAGACCGCTCTCAAGGAAAGCCAGAAGAAGTTCGTCGAGAAGCTCGCTTCCTACGCCGACTGCTACATCAACGACGCGTTCGGAACGGCTCACCGCGCACACGCATCCACAGCCCTCATCGCCGACTATTTCCCTAACGACAAGATGTTCGGCTATGTGATGGAAGGCGAAATCAAGGCCATTGACCGCGTCCTCAAGACTCCGGAGCACCCTGTGACCGCAATCATCGGCGGTGCGAAGGTCTCTTCAAAGATCGGAATCATCGAGCACCTCTTCGACATCGTTGATAACATGATTATCGGCGGCGGAATGGTCTATACCTTCAAGAAGGCTCAGGGCGGCCACATCGGCAACTCCCTCTGCGAGGACGACCAGATGGACCTCGCTCTCAACATCCTCAAGAAGGCCGAGGAGAAGGGCGTGAAGCTCTACCTCTCCGACGAGGTTGTCATCGCTGACGCGTTCTCCAATGACGCTCACACGAAGATTTGCCGCAACACCGAGATTCCTGACGGCTGGGAGGGTGTCGATGCCGCTCCGAGCACGCTTGCAACTTGGGAGAATGTAATCATGAAGTCAAAGACCATTCTCTGGAACGGCCCTGTCGGCGTGTTCGAGATTCCTGCATTCGCAAAGGGCACTATGAAGGTGGCCGAGATGCTTGCAAAGGCAACCGAGAACGGCGCGTTCACTCTCGTGGGCGGAGGCGACTCCGTGGCTGCCGTCACTCAGATGGGCTTCGCCAACAAGGTAAGCTATGTTTCCACAGGCGGAGGCGCGATGCTTGAGTACCTCGAAGGCATTGAGTTGCCGGGAATAGCAGCAGTTCGTAAGTAAAAGCCGCCTAAAAGGCGGTCTGCTTCGTTGGACGGCTTGACGAAATGCTCACAACCATCAAGGTTGCTGCGCTTTCCTCTTCACCGTCCGCCTTGCATCCCATCCTTTTATACGACTTTTACTCTCAGCGCATATAATAAGAAACACCCCGGAGGAAATGACCTTCGGGGTGTTTCTTGTTGTATGTAGTTGTCGATTATAAATATTCCGGTTCTTTTGACGGAATTTCGCTGACAACTTTCTGCTCGTAGAATGTTCCCGGTTTCATCGGAGAGGTCTCAAGGCTGTACGCATCGCAGAAATATGGTTCGTCTTTGTCATCGAATCCGCCGAAGACAAGCATGTGATCTTTGGTGATGTCCTTGACATGGAAACTTATACTATGCCTTTCGAGTTCGCCATTATACATGCTGTCGAACACGAAGCACAGCACATTGCTGCCGTCGGCATTTGCCTTTATGGAATACCAGCCTTCCACTCCGACAACATCGTATTCCTTCAGACCATCGACAAGGGCTTTCTGTTCCTCCGTGAGTTTTTCCGTGTCGATGTCCTCCTTGAATCCGTCCAGTGACTTTTGGCTAAAGACTTCACCAATTGTCGCCGTACCGTCGGCATTCAGTGTGAATGTTGTCCATTCGTCCTTTGTCGCATCGTCGGTCTCGTTGAAATTCACGGCCCATGTGTTTACATAAAGCCTCGGCTCCTCTGCCGGTTCTGTGTTCTGCTTGTCGCAGGCGCTTGTAAGGGTAAGAGCCGCGAGAGCGAATGCGCTGTATATCAATTTCTTCATATTGTCAAATGTTTGTAGTTTGTGATGGTTTAATGGTGGCCGTGGAATTACTTGATTCCTATGAAGTCGCTGCAATCGACAGTCTTTCCTAAGGTTATCCCGGAAGTTTTCAAACTCTGCATTGTCAGTGCCTGCTGCTGAGCCTCTTCATTCTTAATTGTGATTTCGTTTTCAGTGACATTGAGAATATGAAGTTCATTACGCATTGACTCGGCCATTTCCAGCCCCGTGTCGCTGATTTCAAACAGGATGAACAGTGACAGATAATTGTCGTCCTGTTCTCCCGGAATCTCGACATACATACCCCTGAACATGATGATGACATCGCCCACCTCAATGGAGTTTATCTTTTCAATTATTTTCTTCTGTTCTTCATCTTCCGCATCGTCGCCCTCGTCGGTTGTCGGATTGTCGCCGTCAATGGAAGGAGTGTCGGTGGAAGGCAGGAAATCGTCCTTCAGTTCTTTAATAAGACTCTCAGTCGCGACATATCCCAAATTAAATGTCTTGTCGGCGCCGATTTCGTAAATAATGGTCTGAGGACCCTTGTCCGTGGATGCGTCGCCCTGCGTGATTGTCCATGTGTTTACGTAAAGAGGAACAGGTGTGGTGGTGCTGTCGGTTGCCGGTTCCTTTTCGCAACCTGTCCCGAGCGTGAGAAGCGCCCCGAGAGCGAGAAGATAGCTTAATCTCTTCATCATTGTTTATTTTTTAAGGTTTATACTCTGCTTCGGGACGTGTGCCCCAAACTTTGCAAATCTAAGCAAAATATTTTGTATCTTCGCAAGATTTTGAAAATTATATGACAAAATATGGAGAGGATATTCATTCCTATATATCGTTTTTTCAAGGGACACCGATGGCTGATGTGGACGCTGATGCTCGGCTCGGCCGTGGTATTTGCCGTTTTCGGGTTTCAGCTTCACTATGAGGAGAACATCATAAAGCTTCTGCCCAAGACCGATAATTCCGCGTCTTATGAGTTGGTGTTCAGCAATTTGAAGGTTAAGGACAAGGTCTTCATCCAGATTGCCCCCAAGGGATTTTCGGTGGGAAAGGTGGGGACGGAACCGCTTCTTGACGCGGAAACTCTCAGTGATTTCTGCGACGAGTTCATTGACTCGCTGACTCTCCGTGACGACGGAAAATACATCGCGAGTGTGCTTTCCTGCCTCGATGATGACATGATGATGAGCGCGATGGACTATGCCGTCGCTGAGTTTCCGACCTTCGTCGCTCCCGAGTGCTACGCCGCCTTCGACAGCCTGCTGACGTGGGAAAGCATACGCGCTCGGATGGCGGAGAACGCCGAAATGCTTGAAAATGACGAGGACGGGAATATGTCCATGCTCGTGGAATACGACCCTGCGGGGCTGCGCTACGGAATGCTCGCGTCGCTGAAAAAGGCGATGGGAGGAACTGCCGTGGCCGGCGCGGGGGATGCGGACGCGGCTGAAGACGGTATGGAAAAGACCGCCACGGGGATGACTCTGAAGAACCGCCACCTCTTCACCAAGGACGGAAATGTCGTGATGGCGTTCGTGGCTCCGGGATTTGACTACATGGATTCGCAGGCATCGGCGGATTTCGTGGATATGATAGAGAAGGAAATCACCGCGTTCGAGGCACGGCATCCCGAGGCGGAGGTATTCATGCACGGGGCACCGGCGATGAGCGCGAACAACTCCCGCCGCATCAAGGCCGACCTCGTGATGACCGTAGGCATATCCCTTCTTCTCATAGTCCTTCTGATTTCGCTTTTCTTCAAGAACAAGTCGTCGCTTCTCCTGCTGCTCTCGCCGGTGGCTTACGGCACGCTCGCGGCGCTTGCGATGATGTACTGGATAAAGGGGAGCATGTCTCTGATGGCCGTCGGCATCGGCGCGATTGTGCTCGGAGTGGCCCTGAGCTACTGCCTGCACGTGCTGACGCACTACAAATATGTCGATGACCCGGAAAGGGTGCTCCGCGACGAATCCACTCCGGTTTTCCTCGGCTGCCTCACCACCATCGGCGCGTTTGCGGGACTGCTCTTCACCAGCAGCGAGCTTCTGCGCGACTTTGGGCTGTTTGCCTCCTTCGCGATGATTGGAACCACTCTTTTCGCGCTGGTCTTCCTCCCGCAGTTCTTCCGCCCGGAACGCAACCGCAAGTCGGAGAAGGCCTTCGCTCTCTTTGACAGGATAAACTCGTTGCCACTTGACAGCAATCCGTGGATTCTCGGGACGATAGGCGCGATTGCCGTTGTCTGCCTCTTCCTTCCGTCTCCCGAATTTGACAGCAACCTCCGCGACATCAACTACATGAGTCCCAAGGTTCGCGAGTCGCTGAACATCTACAACGCCGAGAACAACGGCGGCTGGTCCTCGCAATACTATGCCGCGACCGGCTCCACCCTCGACTCGGCGATTCTCTGCAGCCGCAGGCTCTCCGCCGCCCTCGACTCGCTTCAGCGCGACGGAATGGTCAAGAGCCACAGCGATTTCAGCGCCTTCCTCGTTCCCGAAGACGAGCAGCAGGAACGCATCTATGACTGGACCACCTACTGGAACTACCCCGTCGGCGGCGGCCGCACCCGACTTCAGGTCACGCAGGCCCGTCTCGAAAGGGCGGCCCGCGAGCAGGGGCTGAATCCGGGACTCTTCACTCCGTTCACTGCGCTGTGCGAGGCAGACTATGCTCCGGAATCGCTCTATGACTCCGGCGTTCTCCCCGAGTCCGTCACCTCGAACTTCATCGAGCGCGGCAAGGACGGCACCTACATGATTTTCGCTTCCGCGCTCATGCCCGAGCAGGAAAAGATGAGCGTGAACAAGGCCGTTGCCGAGGTTGACGGGTCGCTCGTGGTCGATCCGTTCTTCTACACGGGCAATATGGTCGAAATCATCCACAACGACTTCAACACGATTCTGTGGATTTCTATGGCCTTCGTATTCATAGTCCTGCTTCTGTCGTTCCGCAGCTTCGCCGTCAGCCTCATAGCCTTCCTCCCGATGACCCTCAGCTGGTATGTCGTGCAGGGAATAATGTGGCTCTTCGGCCTGAAGTTCAATCTCATCAACATCATCATCTCCTCGTTCATCTTCGGCATCGGCGTGGATTACAGCATCTTCGTGATGCAGGGTCTTCTCGCCGCCGCCTCAGGCAAGGGGACCGAGATGCTGAACTACCACAAGACGGCAATAGGCCTCTCCGCGATGATTCTAATCGTCGTGACAGGCTCGCTCCTCTTCGCGGTTCATCCCGCCATCCGCAGCATCGGCATCAGCTCCATCATCGGAATGTCCGCCTCAATCCTCCTTTCCTACTCGATTGAGCCGTTCCTCTTCCGTATGATTCTGAAAGTTCCGTTCTACCGGAAGCGTCTGACGGGCAGATGATGTCCTGAGGAATATTTTTTGCGGGTATGCTCCGGCTCAAATTTTAGTTGTTGAGATAATTTTTATGGTCGAGGCCCGTGCGTTCGGAAACCCGACGAGTGTTTGTGCACAAAAAACTGATTAGTATGAAGAAGATAATATCCCTTATCGCCGCTCTCCTCTGCGTCACGGCGCTTTCCGCCCAGGTCAAGGGACTTGAGGCAAGTTTCACCCACACCAAGACCGCGGCAGGCGTCACGGAGAAAGACTCAGGCAAGATTTACTACGCCGCTCCCGGCAGTCTCGCCCTCCACTACGCCGCCCCATCGACCAACCTCGTCGTCATCGACGGCACCTCCGTCTTCATCCGTCAGGCCGGCCGTGAGCGCCGCTTCGACACCACGAAGAACGCCCCGATGCGCGGCATGAGCGCGACGCTTCTCAACTGCGTGAAGGGTGACACTCAGAAAGTCGCCGACGAGAACGACGCGGACATTAAGGTTCAGAACTTCGCCCGCTCGACCGACGTCACCATCACCGCCCGCAAGAAGGCAGTCCGAGGCTACTCCCGCATCGAGCTCAGCTACCGCAAGTCCGACGGCCTCCTCCAGTACATGAAGCTCACCGAGTTCAACGGCAACGTCAACGAATACAAGATGACGGGCTTCGTCCAGTCCGCCACCCTCCCAGCCGACGCCTTCACCATCCCGGCCAAGACCTCCCGCAGCGAATAACTCGATACCATAGCGGTAACGGATAATTTTATGGCGTTACCGCTATGGTATAGGCGATAGTGTGGCGGTAACTGTGCAAAACCACATAGTTACCGCTACACTATCGGAATAAATGACTATATTTGCAGTATGGTTGATAATGTAAATATAGTTGGTCGCAAGTATGAGCAGAGGCTTATACGCGATTATTGGAATTCCGGAAAGTCTGAACTTATCGCGGTTTATGGACGAAGACGGATTGGCAAGACTTATCTTGTCAAGAAATGTTTTGACGAGAAATTTGATTTCTGGTTTACGGGAATGTATGATACTCCCAGAGCTGTACAGTTGCTTCAGTTCAGGAATGAGTTAAGGCGTTTTTCCGGAAAGGATGTGAAGCCGCTCAGAACGTGGTTCGATGCATTCAATGCACTGAGGGACTATCTGCTGTCACTTAAAAAAGATAAAATTGTAGTATTCCTTGATGAATTGCCTTGGATGGATACTCCGCGCGGCAACTTTTTGGCGGCATTTTCAAATTTCTGGAATATGTGGTCGTCGCCGGTTTCTCAATTGAAATTGTTCATCTGCGGCTCTGCCACGACATGGATGATGTCTCATATAATAGGCGATAAGGGAGGACTTTACGGAAGGGTATGCCGGCCTATATATCTTGCCCCCTTTACTTTAGCCGAAACCGAGGAATTCATTTCCGACATCAAGGGCATAGACATCGGACGCTATCAGATTCTGGAACTCTACATGATTTTAGGCGGTGTCCCGTACTATCTGGATATGATTGAGAAAGGCATTCCTTTGGATAAATGCATCGATAACCTTTTCTTCCGCGCGGGAGCACCGCTCAGAACAGAATATGAGTTCCTGTTCAAATCATTGTTCCGCGAGTCGACTCTTTATAGGAGAATAGTTGAAACACTCTCCAAAACATTGAAGGGAATGACGCGGGAACAACTTCGGCAGACATTGAAAATCAATGATGGCGGAACTTTTTCGGAGGCACTGGATAATCTGTTCCAATGCGATTTTATCCGGAGATATGCTGCCGTTGGCAAGTCTGAGCGAGATATCATGTACCAATTGTCGGACCTGTTTTCCCTGTTCCATCTGAACTTTGTGACAAAAAGCAGTGGCCAGGATGAAAATTTCTGGTCAAATATGAGCGGCAGTGGCTCCAGAAGGGCATGGAGCGGTTACGCTTTCGAGCAGGTATGTCTCCATCATCTCAGGCAAATCAAGGAATCGATGGGTATTGCCGGAGTGTTGAGCAACGCGTGTTCGTGGAGCAGCAAACCATTTACAGATTCAGATGGTACAAAATGGTCTGGCGGCCAGATTGACTTGGTCATTGACCGCGATGACAATATAATCAATCTGTGTGAGATGAAATATTCTGCCGATGAGTTCATCATAGATGCCGATTATGACAGACGGCTTCGCCAACGAGCCTCTTTGTTCCAGAAAGTGACCGGCACAAAAAAGCATATCCAGCACGTCTTTGTCACAACATTCGGCGTCAAGCAAAACTCCTACAGCAGAATTGCCCAGATTCAGATTGATTTGGACGGACTATACCGTTAAAGCATCGACTTCGGTCGGTAATTTTATTCGATACCGCCGAATAAAATCCGCAATTTTTATTTTGTGTCGTCGAATAAAATATGCTAAATTTATTTTGCGCCACCGAGTAAATTCTCTATATTTGCGGCAAAACAAACAATATGGACAAGGAACTTTTTCGCGTTATCATATCTGAGAATCAGGAGTATATAGGCAATATCCCATTGATTGAACGGCCTCTGGATTTGGAGGCTTCGGGAAATTATGTTTTTGTCGGGGTGAGGCAGGCGGGAAAGTCCTATCTGCTCTATCAGCGCGTCCGGCAGATGCTGAGACAAGGTACGAGGCTGGAAGACATAGTATATATAAATTTTGATGATGAACGTTTGCTTGGGATGACATCTGATGATTTTGACCTTATTCTTCGGGCATATCACAGCATGTATGACGGCGATCCCGTTTTTTTCTTTGATGAAATTCAGAATGTTGACGGATGGGCAAACTTCGCCAGGCGCCTTGCAAACAGAAAATATCGGGTCTATGTGACCGGCAGCAATGCGAAGATGCTTGGACGGGATGTAGAGACTGTTCTTGGCGGACGCTATCTTGATATGAAGGTGTTTCCATATTCTTTCCGCGAGTTCTTGAGCGCTTCTGGCGAGAAGGTCACCTCGGGCTGGCAATATGGGCGAAAGGCGGACAACTTACAACGCCTGTTCCGGACCTATTTCGAGTGGGGAGGATTTCCGGAACTGGTAAATTTCCGCGAGAAGCGTGTGTGGTTGAACAGTTTATATAACCGTATCTTCCTCAATGATTTGGTCGTCAGGCATAAGATAAAGAACGACGATGCTTTGCGTCTTTGCGTGCGGCGCCTGGCAGAAAGTGTCATGCACCCGTGCTCGCTGAACCGTCTGTGCAATCTTGTGAAATCGACAGGCGTGTCCAGCAGTGTTTCGTCCGTTATGGAGTATGTGCGCTATCTTCAGGAGTCTTGTCTGCTGTTTTCCTTGGATAATTATGCGTCGAAGCTCGTTGAGAGGGAGACCGTCAAGAAACACTATTTTGTTGATAACGGCCTTCTTCATCTGTTCCTGAACAATCCTGAAACCGCATTGCTGGAGAATCTGTGTGCCCTGACCTTGTTTAAGAAATATGGAAGCGGGCTTTTTTATTACAACGGGAATGTTGAGGTCGATTTTTATGTCCCGGAAGAAAACATTGCCGTCCAGTCCTGCTATCGGATGAGCGATGACACAACCGTTGAGCGCGAGGTCAAGGCCTTGGTCGCATTGAACTCACTCCGTCCTCTGAACAAGGCCATGATAATAACCTATGAGGATGAGGACAGCATTGAAAAGAACGGTCTGCACATTGATGTGGTTCCCGTCTGGAAATGGCTCTTGTTGCTCAGTAGTTAAGCAGAATTTTGCGAGAAATGAAACCATCCCGGATTCGTCCATCGCCAAGCATGACATCGAATATGCCATCGGGAACATAATCCCTCTTTGGCATGGCGGCTTGAATTATCTGGTTCTCGATTTTATTCGGCGGAATCGAATAAATTCTCTGTATGGACGCTGCTAAGGTAACTTTTGACGGAGTCTTTGATTGCTCTCGACAAGAATGTTGGCACAGCGTTACCAATTTGCAGATGTTTGTCCCCTCGTTTTCCACAAAATACATAGTCGTCAGGGAAACCTTGTAGGCGGGCGGCTTCTCTGGTTGATAGCGGGCGTGGGTCATGTGGGTGAATGCACCTTGACGAGGATGGACATCCAAGATTGCGGGTGATTGTTGTACTCGGCTTGTCCCACCATAGCCTGCAGTAGCAGTTTGCGAATCCGCTTTTAGGACGCAGTTCCTCGGCGATGTCTTTGGGGGAACCACCGTCAGGCAGAGCTTCCATTATGGCTACGAGTTTTGCGCTGTTTTTCGGCACCTCATGTTCTTGAATCTCCTTGGGCGCATTAGCCCTCATCAGTTTCTGATACTCGTTCTGAGGCTCTGTTGCATATTGGCTTGCACTTTCTCCTGTTTTTATCGATGGCAGGTCACTCAGCGCTTCTCCTAAAGTTACATATGGCTTGAGAGAAGTATCTGCTGGTATGCCTAGTTCCGGATTATAATGCGTTGGTGCCGGGTACTTGAAAGGACGGTCATTGAGTGTCCCGACCAATATTACTCTTTCCCTTATTTGCGGAGCACCATAGTCGGCAGCATTCAGGAGCTTCATCTGAAGATGATAGCCGATTGATTCGAAAAGGGATATGATTGTCTTTATCAACTCTCCTCCCTGCATGGACAAGAGGCCTTTCACATTCTCAAAAACGAAAATTTTCGGCCTCAGTTCTTTTAGTATTCTGTAATACTCCTGAAACAGTTTTCCGCGCGGGTCGTCAATCAGTCTTTTCCCCACTGTGGAGTATGCCTGACAAGGCGGACCGCCGACGACGATGTCAATGTCTCCCTGCTTTATACCCAAATCTCTTGACAAATCATCCAGCGAAAAGTCTTTGATGTCTTTGTTATACATCTTTACTGCCGGATGATTGCAGCTGTAGGCCTGAGCCATTGGTGTGAGGATTTCGTTTGCCGCAATAATCTCAAAGTCGGAGTCGTGGGCGAATCCGTAACTCAGCCCCCCTACGCCGGCGAAAAGGTCAATTACTTTATATGCCATATTGTTTTACTCGGTGTTTTCAAATACAAATGTACGCATTTTTATGATTATTCCAAAATGGAATATAGAATTACAGTTTTTAATTTTGTCAAATGAAAAAGAATGACTTATCAAAGGAAAAATTACGCCTGGCCGGGAAACTGTACCAAGTGAGGAATGAGTTGGGCATCAAGCAGTCTGATTTGCAGAGAGAGGGGCTGATTTCTCAAAGTCACCTTTCAAAAATAGAGAATGCAGAAATCAATATTTCTGCGATTATGCTCAATATTTTGGCTCGGAGATACGGCAAGAATATCTCATATTTCTTTGAACCTTTAGGAGATAATTGACAAAACAGAATATCTATGACAGAAAGGAATCGTGCTTCGGGTTGGCAGTATGCCAAGATTTCCGGCCATGAAAATGAATCGGATGTGGAAGTTCTTTTTCGGAACGAGGAGTATAGGACGGCCTTTTCCGAAAGGTTAGGTATTGGCAAGATTGTTTCGGCATCTGTTGGAGGGTTATGCGAAACGGAAGTTTTGAGCGTCTTTGGAGATAAGACAAAGTCCAAGACGGACCTAGTTCTGACCTTGGCAGATGGGCGGAATATAAATATTTCGATAAAGAAGAGTGCCGGCGGCCAAGTATATTTGATAGGTGTCGATCGCTTTATTGAAGGCTTTGAAATGCAGTATGGTAAAACTGTTCCATCGGGAATAAAACGACTCCTATATATTTATTTCTATGGAAGTTCGGAAACTGATTCTTTGTTGGATGATGCGAGAGTTACCACGGGAGAAACGAAATCGTTGATTGAGTACCAGCGTCGGCATAATCGACTGGTATGGACATCTCTTTATAATTGGGACAGGGAGAATGGCGATGCTCTGTTGGGGTGGTTCAAGGAAAATGTCTCGGAGATTGCGGATTTTTGTTTCGCTCGTGGACTTGCAGCAAATTCATGCGACTGGGCGCAATATGTCTGGTATATAAATCTTTTGGGAGAAGACGATTTTGATGAAATCTATTCGGTTGACGATATTAAAAAGGCAGTTACAGCAGAGTCGGACAGCATATCTCCCGGTCATCAAAATGGAGGTTCTACGACATTGCTGCCATTTGGGTTTGTTCAATGGCATCAGCAGAAAATGCAGTTTCATCATTCTTTGGAGAAATTGTCTCACCTTCTTGTCGGGAAAGTACTCTAATGTCGGTGCGTTGCGTATGGAGTTATTGGCTCGATAAAAAAATCAAATTTTTGATCGAACTGGCTTCTCCGCAATAGTTTTGTTCATTGGCGGAATTCAGGTAGTTGAACAGAATCTTGTCATTTTGCTCACACCAGTCATATTGGCATTCAAGTGTTTCAGGAGCAAAGAAAATGGAGTTATAGACTCTACAGATTTCTTTTGTACCAGGCTCATCACAGCACACTATGAAAAACAGGCAGTTCTTGCCATTTGAGATAACTCCGGCGCAGCAATATCCATTTGCATCGAAGCACTCTTCCTCATAAATATAATTCCAACACATTTTACAAAAAATTAACTAGTTCGTTATTCTCTTTCTTTTGACAGAAAAGGATTACTTATTGTAATATGCGGAAACGAAGATAGTGCTAATTGTTGTTGGTGCAACCTTTATCCACAGATACTCTGTATGCTTTGACTGAAAAGTTGTAGAATTTTTTCTGTTTTTATATGTTTTTTCTGTTTTTTATATGTCGCATAAGAATAAATTATGGACTATTTGACTGCCGCGAAGAGGTGTTCGGCGGTGAGTTCGCTGTGGACGAGGCTGGAATAGAGTCCTCGGGTCAGTCCGTATGGCGTGATGAAGGTGAAGACTGGGGTGGTGGTGAGCCTTTCGTCTTCCATGAAGGTCTGCCGTCTTTCGCGCAGTTGGGCCGCGTAGTCTTTGGTTATGTTGTAGCGGCTTGCCGCGAACTTCATCTCCACGAGGTGTATCATCCTGTCGGCACGCTTTATCACGAGGTCGATTTGGGCACCGCGCCTTTCTTCTCCCTTGGCCGCGACGTGACGCCATGTCGAGGCTTCGGTGGCTACGCCGGAGATGCCAAGGCCTTGTTTGATATGGGTCAGATGGTGGAGACAGAGCTGCTCGAATGAGAAGCCTTCCCATGAAGACGCGCTGCGGTCGTTGAAATGGTGCTGCCAATAGTGCTCGTCCTTTGAGTTGTTTCCGAGTACGAACTTGTAGTAAAAGATTGTGTAAAAATCGCTCAGGCGATAGAGGCTCATCTTGCTCCGGTTACCATACTGGGAGTAGGAGACGATGAAGTCGCATCTTTCCAGATTGTCCAGCAGCTTTGAGAGGCCGCCTCCGCCGAATCCTGTGCCCTGTTCTATTTCCGAACGCGTGTAGCCTTCCCTTTTGCCGGACAGGAATTTTACGACGGATATGTATCTGTCTGATTTTGAGAACAGTGCGTTATATAGTTCGTTAAATTCATCTGAAAGTTCGCCTCCTCTTCTGAAAATCAGGGAATCTATGTTGTCCGGAAGGCTCAGGTCGGGGCGGAGCAGGCTCAGATAATATGGTATGCCGCCTAAAATCATGTAGCATTGCATAATCTGGTAATCATCCCATCCGAATCCGTGCTCCTGCAGATATTCCCGGCATTCGCTCAGGTAAAACGGACGCAGGTAAATCCTGTGCGTTAGCCTGTTATGCAGGCCTCCCTGATTGTCTTCAAGCTTTTCCTTCATCCAGCTTGTCGCGCTTCCGCAGGCCACGAACACGATGTCGTCCCTATTCTGAACCCAGTTGGCCCAGAAGTATTCCAGTTCATTAAGAAACTCGCTGCCGTGCGTGTCCATCCATGGCATCTCGTCGAAGAAGATGATTTTCCTCTTGTCTTCGCAATGCTCCAGATAGGATTCCAGTTGCAGGAAAGCGTCGTGCCAGCTGTCAATCTGAGGAACGGTGGAGCCGTGGCTGTAGCGCACCAGCGCCTCCCTGAAGTTCTGAAGCTGAACGGCTTTAGGCTGCCGATGCGCTCCTACATAATGAAAACTGTAGCGGTCCTTGAAGAAACATCTCACGAGAAAGGTTTTCCCCACCCTTCGCCTTCCATATAGCGCAATGAACTCGGAGCGGTCAGATTTGACAGCCCATTCCAATTCTTTCCATTCGTTTTCGCGTCCGACGAGTCTTTCCATAACAATCCGATTTGTCTGCAAAGATAATCATTCGCGATGAAGAAATCCATGATTTTTGTCCAAATGTCGATTTATTTGTGAGATTTGGACGAAAATCGGGCGAATTTTGTCCAAATCCCGGTTTTTTGATGGGATTTGGACAAAAACGGATGTCTGATGGCAAGGCGGGGCTGATTGAGACTCGGGTCAGAACTCGTAGTCGAGGCAGGAGCGGAGGGCGGTGTAGGGGCGGACCCTGGTGTTGGCGACGGAGAGGTGAGCCGGGTGGACGGCGTAGGCCTTGAGGGCTTCTGGAGATTCGAGGGTGCAGTCGAGCATCACGTCGGCCGTGGAACTCGGAAGACGGCCTTCCGTGCTCACCATCACCTCAATAAGTCCCGGGACAACCCCGACAAGCGATTCCAGTCCCTCCTTGATTCCGGCCTTGACGGCAGTCTTCTCCTCCTCGGACAGCTCCTCCTTGAGCGTCCATAATATAATGTGCTTTACCATATTGTAACTATTCTTCCTAATCAAAAAATCACTCAAAAAAAATAATACTCAACTTTTGAGAAATTTTTCAAAATGACTGAGATGGAAAAAGTAGAAGAATGGGTCAGATGCAAGGCGCACGAAGCATTTGAACCGCAGCAACCTGATGGTTGTGAGGATTCAAGTGCCGAGCGCAACGCAGCAGATGCCCCGTTATTCGGCTTTTTCCGTGGCTTTTTCTGCGAATCGACGAGCCTGCTCCTCGATTAAGGACGGGTCGTCGAAATAATTGATTCTCATGGCCTCGCGCACCTCGTGGAGAGTCTGTGCGGCGACGGCGCGGGCCTTCTCGGTGCCCTTGCGGAGAATCTCGTAAATTGCCGGGATGTCCTTCTCAAGCTCGGCGCGGCGGGCGCGGATAGGGGAGAGCTCCTCTTCGAGGACGGCGCCGAGGAACTTCTTGACCTTCATGTCGCCGAGGCCTCCTCGGCGGTAGTGGTCCTTGAGCGCGTCGAGGTTCTCGTATTCAGGGAGGTAGCGGCCGAAATGCTCGGGGCGGCAGAATGCGTCGAGGTAGGTGAAGACCGTGTTGCCCTCGACCTTGCCGGGGTCTGTTACCTTGAGGTGGTTCGGGTCGGTGAACATTCCCTTGACCTTCTTCCAGACCTCGTCGGCCGAGTCGGAGAGGTAGATGCAGTTGCCGAGGGACTTGCTCATCTTGGCGCGGCCGTCGGTGCCCGGAAGGCGCAGGCAGGCGGCGTTGTCGGGCAGCAGAATCTCCGGCTCCACGAGCACGTCGCAGTTGTAGGTGCCGTTGAACTTGCGGACAATCTCGCGGGCCTGCTCAAGCATCGGCTCCTGGTCCTCGCCGGCCGGGACGACAGTGGCCTTGAACGCCGTGATGTCCGCCGTCTGGCTCACCGGGTAGGTGAAGAATCCGGCCGGGATGCTCTCGCCCTCGAACTTGCGCATCTCGATTTCGCTCTTCACCGTCGGGTTGCGCTGGAGACGCGCGATGGTGACGAGGTTCATGTAGTAGAACGTCAGTTCGCAGAGCTCCGGGATGAGCGACTGGATGAAGATTGTAACCTTTGACGGGTCAAGACCTACTGAAAGATAGTCCAAGGCCACCTCAATGATGTTCTGGCGCACCTTCTCGGGATTGTCCGCATTGTCCGTGAGCGCCTGTGCGTCGGCGATGAACACGAACATATCGTCATATCCTCCCTTGTTCTGGAGTTCCACCCTCCTGCGGAGAGAACCTACATAGTGTCCGATGTGAAGTCTGCCGGTAGGACGGTCGCCTGTCAAAATAACCTTTGCCATATTCTGTAATCTGTTTTTACATTTTTATGGAATGGGGAATGACTTCCCATATCCTTACGATACGAAACCGCGAATTTACACAAATTACAGAATTTCCACAACATCAAATATGATTATCATGGAATACATCGTGCGGAGAGGGGTATCAGAATGCGCATACGAACGCTACTCCTGTTCCATAGCTCCCCACTCGCTTGGGACTGTTGGTTATATATCCAGCTCTGTCCAGATGATAGGCACTGTCGAATTCATCATAATCCCTGTATTTGGTTTCTGTGGAGGACCAAAGATATGAAAAAAATTCAAGCGGCGGGTATATTCCGAGTGCTGAATATGAATTATTGAGAATGTCTGAGGTTTCAAACCCGTTCTTGAGCTTGTAGATGTTGTCGAGATCCTTGTTCACGTACATATAGAGTTCTTTGGCCGACGGGATGTACCATCCGGTGCTTCCCTCCGGAGCCGGGTTTGCGGCCGCAAATTCCGTGAGCTTGTCGGCAATCCCGACGAGCGTTCCCTTGCCGCTTGCACGGTGCCAGTCGTTGTATGCCAACAATATCCGGGTGTTCTGGTAGCCGAGCACTCTGTTGAGGTCGTCTTCGGCCTTGTTGAGCGGCGCGATAGGGCGGAAGTCGGATTTGTCGGCTCTTGAAAAATTGCCGCTGTTCTGGAAATTCAGCACAAAATCGTCTGTAGTCCAATAATCGTGATCGTTTTGCCAAGGCGCTGGAAAAGGTCCTTTAGGGGATATTGCAAGCCCGTGCGTGCAGTTCGGAAAATCCCTTGACCTGATTTTGTCGTCGGAAAGCCTTGCAGGGGTAATCCTTCCCTCAGTTTCGGTCTCTGCGGGTGTCCAGAAGACTATTGCCGCGACTTTCGTTTTCTGCTCCTCGGTGAGGGCGGCGTCCCGTGGCAGCAGGTTGCCGTCAGTGAGGAGGAAGTCGCCGCGCTGAATCGTGTAGCTTATTTTCGTCTCGGAGGCTCCGTTCACCTTGAACCTCTTGAAGTAGCCTTTATAAAGCTCTGAAGGAGTGATTGTGAACTCCCGGCTGCCGTCTTCAAAACTTCCTGAAATTGTCGGGGCCGCACTCGCCTGCGGGTTCACTATGTAGCGGAAATGGTCTCCCGTGCGAAGCGGCTTTGCGGAGCCGGTAAATGTCGTCGGGGTTATGACTATGTAGTCCGGAACTTTCGCGTCCGTGAATTCATAGACCGTTTTCGGCAGGTCGATGACGGCAAGTGACATTCGGTGTCTCATGAAGAATGCAGCCTCAAGCGTGTTGAACGTCAGACCCGGGGCAGCTGTGCTGTGGCAGGTCATAAGGTCGGAAGCGGTGTAGGTTTCGCGGGTACTCTGGTCTTCATTCGGCTGCCATGAACTGATGAGCGGCTGGAAGAAATACAGGTCGCGCTGGTGGATTTCGTCCTGCGGAACATCGGCTGTCTTGCCGTCCATGTCTGACCGGTAGGGATAGTAGAGATAACATTGGTCGTTCGGCATTCCTGCGAGTTCGGTTCCGTCCGCAGCCTTCCAGACGAGTTCTCCCGTGGCGGCGTCCCACTCCGCGATAAGTTTCACATTAGAATAGACCGTCCGGTCTCCGCGCACCACATAGAGCCCGCAGGCATCGCCGGCGGTGAACTCGGTGGAGTAGCCTATTTCCGCCGTGCGGGTGACGGGAGCGTCAGCTGAGGAATAGCCTCCGTCGGTGATTGTGAATGTGATTGGGCGGCCAGCCTCCCGGGCGACAGGGACTTGCTCCTTTGCGCAGGCGGCAAGCAGTATGAGCAGAGCCGCAGCCGGGAGGATTGAGCGGCGCAGGAAAGTGGCGTATGTAATATATGATGGTCGCATACAATGTCGTTTGGAGTTATTCATTGTCGGTGAGTTGCAAAAATGCTGGTTTCTATGGCTCCGTTAAAATGCGCACACGGCGCGCACCCGTGCCGGCATATTCTTCTGAAGATCGTTTTTGGAGGCGTTTTTAATTTGTAGCGTAACGTAATGTGATTCCGAGCTTTCTGTTGAGGATGCGAAAAACATGTTTATCGCTTTCAACAGGAGGGCGCCCTTCGCGTCGGAGATGGATCTTTCGACTATCTCCAATGTCCTGCCCTTGTAGATGTCCTTTCCGTGCACTTCAGAGACATTGTCCACCTCCCCATAAGAGAGTATGTGCAGTTCTTTGAGCGACGGCAGAAACCATCCTGTGCTGCCCTTCGGCGCCGGGTTCTTCACGGCAAAACTTTCTATTTCCTCGACGGGCTTGATTGTATAGGCGTATTTGACATTTTGGTGGCAATAGGCGCTGTACGTATAAAGTATCTTCGTGTTCTGGTAGCCGAGAATCCGGTTGATGTTGTCTGTCGCGCCCCGGCCTGAACTGATGGACTTATAATCATATTTGTCGGAAGGTCTGAAGTACCAGCTGTTCTGATAATTCTGTACTGACTCGTATGGGTCCTGCCAGACCAGCGTGTCGTCCGACGCGTCCTTCAGCGCGACGGCCAGCCCGCGCGTGCAGTTCGGGAAGTCCTTTGCCATAATCTTGTCATCCGTCAGCGATGCCGGTGTCTGCCGTCCCGCCGGGTCGGTGTCCGCCGGTGTCCAGAAAACTATGCCCGCCACGGTCTTGCCCGTCACAGGCTTGGGTTTCGGGTCGGCAAAGACAGGCGCGGTGCCGTCATAATAGCGCTTGCGCAGCCCGCCGTCAGATGTGGTTCCGTCTGTATAGATATAATCACCGGTCTTGACCTCATCTGCGGTGTAGGCCGTGAACTTTCTTTTGGCAATCACCTCTTCCTCGCCGCCAGCGGGCCAGTCGTATCCCCACGGCGTCTGCACCTCAAGCCCGTTCGCCTTCACCGTGATGGCGTAGCTGTGGCAGGTGCCGGCGTCAAGCTTTCCGGCAGCCTCTGTAGATGGGGTGTAGGCAAAGGTCTTTCCGCCGAGTCCTATCCGGATGAGCGGCTTGCCCGTCATGTCCTGCGGCACCACAACGGCCTCGAACTTCTTCGTCGCGGAGTCGTAGCAGGGGGCTATCTCGCCGTCCGACTTGTCGGCAGCCCCGACCATCCCGATGCTGAAATAGGCCACGTCGTCGCCGAGAACCTTGACCGAAGCGCCCGAGAGTTCTTCCTCGGTGATGCCGTCGCCGGCCGCGAGCGAGAACTCGACTTTCGCCATACGGTGCCTGAACTGAAGGACGATGTCCTGATTGTAGCGTCCGACAGCCGTCGCCCACACGAGGTCAAATTCGGCATATCCTCTGCTCTGGTCGGAGATGTCGAGATTGGGATTGACGATGTCCGGATGCCATGCGGTGATGCGCGCCTCGTCGGTATTCTTCCACCAGATGATGTTCTCTGCATCTGCGGGCCTCACCGCAAGGTTCCCCTCAACTCTGTATTTCTTCGGGGAGAGCATCCCATCCATGTTCACGACGATTTCCTCGCCTCCAACCCACGCGTCCTTTCCTCCGGAGCGTGTCTGCGGAGAGGTCATCTCTGCTGTAATCCGCAGCGGATATTTGCCCTCGGGAAGAGCCGTTGAAATTTCCGTTTCTGCCTTCGTGCAGGAAAGCAGCATCGCCGCAAGGGTGATTGATATGTAGATTTTTCTTCTCATGAATTGTCGCTGGTGAAGTCAATGTTTATGAATGTCGGACTGTCTGGAAGCCCTGGAAGAATTGCGCCTGGGATGCGTGATTAACATGAGCGTACAGCTGCTATTCCATGGTCGCGTCGCCGCTGCCTCCGTCAACCGAATCCCAAGGAAGGATTGTCGAGCCGGTGAATTCAAGTCCGGTTCTTTTCAAGGTGACGTCGTAGGTGTAGGACTTTCCTGTCTCCAGTTCTCCCGCGAGCACGCCGCCGAGAGAGAATGTCTGACCGTCGATTACGGCCTTGAATGTCAGCCCGTTAGGCGTTGCCTGAGGGAGGACGACCGCCACATATCTGTGCGCTCCGGCTGCCGGGGCGCTTTTCTGCGCGTTGGTGCCGAGATTCCATGCGGCCGGTGCCTGTCCTGATGCCGCGGCCTTTCCGGTGAGCACGTTAACGTTGCCGTCATGGACGAGACCGTTCAGTTCAAAGGCTCCCTTGTCGATGTCGGCGGCATCGAAGCCGTCGGCCGTGGACACCTTGACATTCAGGATGATGCGCGACATGATGTGGGAGAACGCGAACTTCACGGCCGGGGCGGTCTTGGAAGCGGTCGCGCCTGAGGCGAAGAGATAATCTATTTTTTCAGCTGACGCGGCGTCGGGCTGTGTGAGGGTCGAGACCGCAATCTCGCCGTCGTTCCCCGGATAGGCCGTGGCATCGCCCTCGCAATAAGGCGCGTAGGCCGAGAATGTCACGGTCTCGTCGTTACGGAAATATATCCCTCCGCGTTCCACGGCCGCCGTAAATTCGGCTGACGCCCCGGTGCTCGCGGTGACATATCCCACGTTCCTGTATCTGTCGGTCATGTCGCTCGAAGGCGATTCCGTCACGACGACTCCGATTTTGTCCTTGTTCCAGCTCGTCTCCACGGCCTTTGTCCCGACGAACTCGGCGCTGATTCGCGCAGGCACCGCACCCGGATGGGGGAAATCATAAATAGGGTCGAGCACGCAGGATACCGCGATGCACAGAAGTGCCGCTGCCGGCAAAATTGACATATATTTTTTCATACTGCTTATGTTTTTGATTCTAAAAATTTTTTCCAAAATTGTGTTCAGTTATTTTGAGTGTATTTTTTGAGTCAGATTTTTCCGTTTTGAGAGGAGTTTAGTGGTGCTAAATGACGAACCTTTCGATTTAGTGAGAGCAAAGTGAATTAAAAATTCATTTTGCCGAACGTGAGAAAGTGGCACAAAGTGAACAAAACGGGGAAATGTGGCCAAAAAGACACCAAAAGAACGAACTCAGAAGATATTCCATACAAGACATACCCCGAAGCGGGTCAGCCCCCATTGGTTGCCGGTGAGATTGTCGTTGCGGATGAGGTAGCCCTCGGAGACGCTGTAGGCCTCGTATTCGCCCCAGATGCAGCCGACTCCAAGCGTGAAGTCGAGCGAGAGGGACTTGTTGAGCGGCAGCCTGTAGCCTCCGGTGAGCGAGCCGCTCTTGAACTCGCCCTGCTTTCCGTCACCCTTGAACTTGTGGTTGAAGAGCCCGGCCTGAAACATCGCCCCGGCGTACCACCGCTCGTCCTTCCCGAAATATTTCCGCACTTCGGGGCTCAGTTCCGCGACGGCATATCTCCTCTCTCCATGTTTCCATTTAAGGGATGTCCAGCTCGCGTCAAGAAGCACGCTCCAGCCTTTCGGAAGATTCCATTCCAGGCCCACGTCGGGCGTGAGGGTCGCCCATCTCAGGAGATTTGCCCTCATTCCGAATCCGAAGTCCTCGTCACGGTCTGCGGCGTTTGCACTCACGGCTGTTCCGCACAACATCACAAGCGCGGTGAAAAGTGCGGGCAGAAGTCTTTTCTTCATTGTGTTTCTGATTAAAGGATAACATTTATTTTAAGGAAGGTCAGTATTTCTCCCTCAGTGCAGGGCAAAAGTATGAATTTTAATTTTCCCCCGCAAGGCTCGTCCCCCAAACTTGCCCCGTCACTTTTTGCCCTATCAGCAATTTTGTTGAAATCAACAATTTTTTCACGCCGCGGCCCCATTTTCACACTGTCTTTTCACAAATTTCACTAACTTCGCACACTTATATATATTAGCAAAATTTTGCATTGTCTTCGAGGATGGATTTATGAATAACCTTGATTTGTTTATAGAAATGCTGTCGATGGACTCGTCTTCTTCGAGGGAGAGGGGGCTGTCGAATTTTTTGGCGGAACGGTTCATGACCGGAAAGAACAGGCTCGACCGCTTTCCCGTGGGCGTGACGCCTGAGAATCCCGACGGGGACGGGACGGAGAACCTGCTTTTCTCGTGGGGAACTCCTAAGATTGTGTTCTGCACCCATCTCGATACGGTGCCGCCGTTTTTCCCTCCTGCGGTCGATACCACCGGAGCGGCTGCCGGGGACGGCGAGGAGGATGTGGTCGTGAGGAGCAGGGGAGCGTGTGACGCGAAGGGGCAGATTATCTCCATGTATAATGCTTGTCTTGAACTCGAAAGGCGCGGCTGTTCGGATTTCGGCCTTCTGCTGCTCGCCGGCGAGGAAGCGGGTTCTTTCGGGGCAAAGTCGTTCAGAAAGACCGGCTTCAGGGCAGACTATGTGGTTGTGGGGGAGCCGACGGACAACATGATGGTCTCCGCCTGCAAGGGCACGAAGTCGTTTGAGGTGACGCTGAGCGGCAAGGGCTGCCATTCGGGCTACCCTCAGCACGGAGTGTCGGCGGTCGATATGTTCGTGGACTTAGTGAATGAGCTTCGCGGAACGGAGTTTCCTTCGGATGAGGTTCTTGGGGAGACGACGTGGAACATCGGGAGGCTGTCGAGCGCGAATCCGCAGAACATACTCAGTCCCAAGATGAGTTTCCGGATATATTTCCGAACGACTTTCGCTTCCGACGCGCGGGTATGCGGCGTGATGTCCGCCTTCGGCGAGAGGGAGGGCGTGAGCGTCAAGGCCTTCGGAGGGGACACGCCGATGAACTACACGGTGTTCGACGGATTCGAGACAGCCACTGCGGCATTCGGCAGCGACGCGCCGCAGCTGGACGGCTTCGCGCACCGCTGTCTCTGCGGTCCGGGCTCTATTCTGGTCGCCCACACCATGGATGAATATGTGAGGGTGAGCGAGCTTGTGAAGGCAACGGCCCAGTATGTTAGGATGTACGAAATTGTGACGGGACGGTAGGCTATGGCGGTTGTTTTGAAATTCGGGGGCACGTCCGTGGGGACGTTCGACGCGGTTTCGCGCGCTATGGACATCATAGCGTCGCGGCTGCCGGAGCACCCGGTGGTGTGCGTCTCGGCCCTCTCCAAGGTGACCGACCTGCTCTACGCGATTGCTGACGCGGCGGCGCACGGAGACGGCTCCGGTCTGGACACGCTGATGTATGAGCTGCGCTCGCGCCATCAGAAGCTTGTCTGCTCGCTGCTTTCGGCCGACCCGGAGGGCTGTGCCAAGGCTGCGGCGCGGGTGGATGAAATCTGCGACACCCTTGCGGCTGTGGTGAGCAGCGTGACGGCGCTCGGGGATGTCCCGGACAGGGTTCGCGCGGTAATCATCTCCCACGGTGAGATTCTTTCTTCCACGATTATCTGTCTCGCGCTCAATTCGCGCGGGGTGCGCACAGGATTCGCCGACGCGAGGACGATGATTGTGACGGATTCGGAATATATGTGCGGGGAGCCGCAGTTCGACCTGATTGACAGGCTTGTCCCGGAGGTCGTCGGCGAGTGCTTCGCAAGGGGGACGGCGTTCGCGACGGACGGGAAGTCTGCGGACGGGAGACCGAACGATGCCGTGATAACCCAGGGGTTCATTGCCGCGAACAGGCTCGGGGCCGGCACCGTCTTGGGACGCGGCGGCTCAGACTGGTCCGCCTCGATAATCGCCTCGGCGCTCGGTGCTTCGCGGGTTGAAATCTGGACAGACGTCGATGGTATCAGGACCACCGACCCGCGCGTCTGCCCGAACACCATGCGGATTCCGCGCATTTGCTGCGAGGAGGCCGCCATGATGGCCCGTTTCGGAGCCAAGGTGCTGCATCCCAAGACGATAGCTCCGGCGATGGCGCGGAACATTCCTGTCTATGTGCTTAATTCCTCGGCTCCTGAGGGTGAGGGCACCGCGGTCGTTCCTGAGGAGGCGCCCGAAGGGCCGCGCGGAATTGCGTTCAAGAGAAATGTCTGTCTGGTGAGGTTCAGCCCCAAGGCATCGGAGGATTTCCGCCGCTGCATGGAGGAGTGCAGGATAGAGCCTGATATGCTGACTTCGGCGGGACGGCAGATGATGGTGACGCTGGATTTCTCGTACAACATCGGCAATTTCATCAGGCTTGTCGCCGCAAGGACGGACATTCTGCTCAAGACTGGCTACAGCCAGCTGACCGTCATAGGGCGCGGACTCTCGGCTCTTGCCCCCGAGCTTGAGGAGGCTGTTCCGGGGTTGAGAAAGAACTTTGGGAAGATGCTGAATGACAGTAATATAAGTTATGTGGTGGCGGCTGACCGCCTTGATGGACTCGTGCGCGAGGTGCACCGCTGTCTGTTTGAAAGATAAAAACAAAACAATATGATAAAGGCAATAATCAGCGGCTACGGAAAGATGGGACACATCATCGAGACCGAGCTGAAATCCAAGGGAATAGAGCTTGTGCTCGCGACCGACGACATCTGTTCCGTGCCCAAGGAAACGGCGTCGGAGTGCGTGTGTATCGACTTCACCACGCCGACTGCATTCCGGGAGAACTATGGTTTCATAGCGGAGAACTTCAAGGCCGCGGTTGTGGGCACGACAGGATGGAACGACATTGAAAACGAGGTAGTGGAATGCTTCCAAAAGTGCGGAACCACAATGATTTACGCATCGAATTTTTCCATAGGCGTGAATGTTCTCTATGCTGCCGTCGCGCTCCTCTCACAGAAGCTCGGCGCGGCGGGAGGGTATATGCCCTATATAATTGAGATGCACCACATCCACAAACTCGACGCTCCGAGCGGAACGGCGAAGTCCATCGCGGAAATCGTCGATGCCGGGATGGGCGGCGATGTGTCAGTCCAGTCCGTGCGCTGCGGCGAGATTCCGGGCATACACACCGTCGGGTTCGAGGGACTGAACGACCGCATAACCATAAGCCATGAGGCGTTTTCCCGTGTCGGACTCGCGCAGGGCGCGGTTTATGCAGCGGCGCTTACGGAAACTTTGTCCGGTGTCCACAGGTTTCAGGACTTGGTAACTGCTTGAATGCCGGATTTTTATGGGCCGGCTTTTACTGTGGCTCGGTTGTTCGTTGAAAATATTTTTTGATTATGAAGGAAAAAATGCTCTTTACCGGTTGCGGAACCGCGATGGTCACTCCGTTCAGGGACGGAGAGGTCGATTTCTGCGCATTTGAGAAGCTTGTGCTCAGGCAGCTTGAGGCGGGGATTCATTTTCTTGTACCGCTCGGCACGACCGGCGAGGCCCCGTGCCTTGAAAACGACGAGAAGCTCCAGCTGCTCGTCCGCTGCCGTGAAATTGTCGAGGCTCATGAACTTGCGGGCGGGAAAAAAACTCCTCTGCTTGTCGGCGCCGGCACCAACTCGCTGCGGCAGACGGTCCGAAACATCGAGTTCTTCTCTCCTCACGGCGCGGATGCGTTCCTCATCGTCGTCCCATATTACAACAAGCCCACGCAGCGGGGGCAGTACGAGTATTTCAAGGCCGTCGCCGAATCGACGGACAAGCCGATTGTTATTTACAATGTCCCCGGACGCACCGGGGCGAACATGGAGCCGGACACCTGCCTGAAGCTCGCGCATGAGCTTCCGAACATCGTGGCGGTGAAGGAGGCTTCCGGGAAGTATGGGCAGGTGGCGGACATCCTTGCCGGCGCTCCGGAGGGCTTCTCAGTGCTGAGCGGTGACGACGACCTGACGATGGCGTTCATGACCGCAGGGGCTAAGGGCGTGATAAGCGTGGCTTCCAACGCCTTTCCGGAGATGATGGTGAATTTCGTCGAGGCTCTCGGCGCTCCCGGAGTCTGCGGCGACGAGCTCGGGACCGGCGAAATTGACATGATTGCCGCCGAGCGCCTCTATTTCCGCCTCCGCCCGTTCTTCTCTGCCTGCTTCGTGGAGAGCAATCCGATTCCAATCAAGGCCGCACTCTCTGAGATGGGCCTTATTTCCAACGAGTTGCGACTTCCTCTCGTGTCCGCCCGGCCTTCGACCGTCGAACTTATGCGGAAACTCGTTTCCGAGTTCGGTGCATCTGCCGCCGGCCTCTGATTCTTATAAAAGTGTCGCAATCTCGGATTTTTAGGCAGATTGCGACACTTTTCTATTTCAAAAGTGTCGCAATCTCGTGATTTCGGGCGAGAAAACTTGCTGGGATGATAGTCTTATTCAATATAGTATGACAAATTTAATATAGTATGACAAAACAGGAATTTTCGGATTTTTGCGATGACCTTGAGAGCGGGGAGCTCCGCGTGGCGGAGAGAGTTGCCGGGGAATGGGTCGTGAATGTTGAGGTTAAGGAGCGGATTCTGGACGGGTTCCGGGTCGGGACGCTCGTGCAGATGGGGGAGTTCGTCGATAAGGACACGGTGCCTGCGCGGAGTTTCTCTCCGTCGGACGGGGTGCGTCTGGTGCCCGGCGGAAGCAGCGTCCGTCGTGGAGCCTTCCTTGCCAAGGGCGTGGTGGTGATGCCTCCCGCGTATGTGAACATCGGGGCGTATGTCGATGAGGGGACGATGATTGACTCTCATGCGCTGGTGGGTTCATGCGCACAGGTCGGTAAGAGGGTGCATCTTTCGGCGGCATCGCAGCTCGGGGGAGTGCTTGAGCCGGTCGTGGCTTTGCCCGTCATCATCGAGGACGACGTGTTCATCGGCGGAAACTGCGGAATCTATGAGGGGACAATCGTGAAGTCGCGTGCGGTGATAGGCACCGGTGTGATAATCAATTCCTCCACTTCGGTCTATGATGCGACAGCGGGGGAGTGGATTCGGAGGAACAGCGCGGGACAGATTGTGATTCCGGAGGGCGCGGTGGTCGTGGCGGGTTCAAGGCCCGTGACCCATGACCCCGGAGCCTCCGCCGGGATTCAGCTCTATTGCCCCGTAATCGTGAAATACCGTGACGAGAAGACCTCCGGCTCCATACAACTTGAAGATTTGCTACGATAAGTATTTGTTTTATAATGACATGAATGCGTGAACCGTCCTGCTTCGCGGCTTGATTGGGCGGAAGGAATAAAAACATTGCTGGAAAAATGACATTCTATAAATATAACGGGGCGGGAAACGATTTCCTTGTCGCCGACAACCGTGACGGGGGCATTCGCCTGACGGAGAAGTACATATCGGAAATATGCGACCGTCACTACGGCGTGGGCGCTGACGGGGTGATGCTGCTCGGAGCCGGGAGCGGCGGGACGGACTTCACGATGTCCTATTACAACTCCGACGGCTCCGGCGGGATGATGTGCGGGAACGGCGGGCGCTGCATCGTGGCCTTCGCCGACTTTCTCGGACTTCGACCCTCTGCCGGGGACGACGGGTGCTGGGAGTTTGCTGGACCGGACGGGATGCACCGGGCATATATCCTCAGGCGTGAGGGGGATATGAAGCCTGGGGACAAGGCCCGGACCGTGCGTCTGAAGATGCGGGACATTTCCGTCGCTGAGCATTACGAGTCCCTGAAGGCCGATAGTGCGGCTTCAGGTTGGTTCATAGACACGGGAACGAGGCATTTCGTGCGCCTGCTCGACGGACCGGTTGATGAGAAATATGTGGACAGACAGGGCCGTAACCTCAGATGGACTCCGGAGTTCGCTCCGAAAGGGGTGAATGTGAACTTCGTTCTTGCGGGCAATCCTTTGAATGTCAGAACCTTCGAGAAGGGGGTCGAGGCCGAGACCTGTGCCTGCGGAACCGGAATCACGGCTTCCGCAGTTGCTGCCTGGCTTTGCGGCATTGCGCCCGCTTCCCGTGATGCCATGACCGGCGCTCTCCACTACGAGGTCGATGCCCTCAATGACCGCCTCTCCGTCGATTTCCTCCCGCACTGTGGTTCCGAGGACTGTCGTTCCGCAGGCACCCTCGGAGGTGACTGCGGAACGACAGTCCCGTCCGTTCCCGCCCCCGGCATCCCGCTTTTCACGGATGTCTGGCTCACCGGTCCCGCAACGCTCGTCGCAAAAATCGACATATTGTAGAATATTTCCATCAAAAACATTATTTTTGTACTCTCAAAATCTAACTCAAGGATTTCGGCAACTTGGAAATCCGAGTCAGCCGCTTGGAGATTTGAGTTAGATTTTTGAGGATAGATTTCTTTTTGAAAAGGGAGCATACAGGGGTATGTGACCGATGAGAAAATAAATATAGACCAAAAAAAATACTCAAATCATGATGACAACTAATCAGGAATTCAAGAATGCGGCTCTCGCCGCGCTGAATGGCAACTGGGCGCCGGCGGTGCTCGCTACCCTCGTCATTTCAGTCATTTCGTGTGTGGTCTCCGGAGCCACGTCTCTCTATGAACTGTACAATCCTGACGCATTTGCAACGCTGATGGGGCTCAACGGCGGCTCTATGCTTCTGAGCGTATTCGTCTTGATTCCTCTCGGCGTGGGAGCCACATACGCATTCAACGCGCTCTATGTCTATTCAAACAGGGAGGTTCTTTCCAACAGCTTCGGCTATGGATTCAAAATTTACTGGAGGGCAATCGGGGGAACGCTGCTTGTTGCGCTCTTCACTTTCCTCTGGGCGCTGCTTCTCGTCATCCCCGGCATTATAAAGGCATATTCGTACTCGATGACTCCGTACATCCTCATCGACAATCCTGAACTTTCGGTACGTGAGGCGCTCAGAAAGAGCCAGCGGATGATGACCGGACAGAAATTCAATCTTTTCTACCTTCAGCTCAGCTTCATAGGATGGTTCATCCTTGCCTGCCTCACCGGCGGAATCGGTTTCCTCTGGCTGACGCCGTACTATCAGACGTCGCAGGCCGTGTTCTACCAGAATCTCAGGAACAATCTCTGACCGGTTCTGGAGGAGGGGATGGGCTGACGGCTGCCGGTTGCGGAAAGGAACCGCGTCACAGCAGCCCTTCCGGGAGCGACATCACGAGCGTGCGTGTCTCGGGGTCGGCTGAAACGATGAAGTCTTCATGGAGCGGAATTATCACCGCTCCTTTTTTTGTCTCCACCTCAATGCATGGATTTGACGGGATGTCGAGAAAGTCCGTGACCTTGCCAAGGACAGCCGGGGATGCGGCCTTTCCTCGTGAACCGCCGCTCGTCATGTCCGCGCTCACCGTCGCAACCGTCCATCCGATCAGGTCCGTGTCATCTTCATATTCGCCCTCGTCCTCGACGAAGACCTCCTTCCCGACGAGTTCCTCCGCATCCTCGAAGCTGCGGACGTCAGTCAGCCGCACGACGGCCTTGGCGGAACCCCTGCGGGTGAAACTTTCAATGAAAAAAGGAACCGGCAGTCCGTCAAAATAGACGAACACCGGTTCCGAAATCTCCAAATCGTCGGGGTCGAACGAAAGAAAGCTCAAGACTACAGCTCCGTCCTGCCCGTCCGACTTGCTTACCTTGGCTATTTTAAGCAGGTTTTCCAAAGGAAATCCGATTAAGCCTCGGCAGGAGCCTCTGTTGCTTCAGCCTCGGCAGCGGCGGCAGCAGCCTCAGCGGCCTTTGCCTCTTCTGCGGCCTTGGCAGCCTCAGCGGCTTCCTGTGCCTTCTTTGCAAGAGCTGCGGCGCGCTCCTGATTTACCTTTGCCTCAGCCTCTGCGGCAGCCTTTGCCTTGGCGTCGGCAGCCTTTACGAGACCTTCCTTCTTTGCGTTCACCTTAGCCTCCTTGGCGGCCTTCCAAGCTTCGAACTTGGCGTCGGCGTCCGCCTGGGTGAGCGCACCCTTTGCCACGCCGCCGTCAAGATGCTTGCGGAGAAGCACGCCCTCGTAGGAGAGGATTCTGCGGGTGACGAGAGTAAGCTCGGCACCGACCTTCACCCAGTTGAGAGCCTTGTCGAAATCGAGGACGATAGTCGCAGGGTTCGTGTTAGGGTTGTAAGAGCCGATCTGCTCGATGTAACGACCGTCGCGAGGTGCGCGGGTGTCGGCCACAACAATGTGGAAGAATGCGAAATTCTTCTTACCGTGGCGCTGAAGACGAATTTTAACAGCCATTGTGAATCTGTTTTAAATGTTTAATAAAATTACCTTGTGCCTTCCTTCCCGAGGAAAAGCCTGCAAAGATAATGATTATCGTCGAATTATGCAATATCCGGAAGACATCGGAAATTTTTCCTAATTTTGCACAGGATTTGCGATGTTTCCGAGGCTCGGAATGTCATGGTTTCAGAATAATCATAGTTTCGGAACATCATATTAGGAGAAATTTATAATACATTTTTTTATGAAAAGGATAATCACTCTTGCCCTCGGCATCGTCATGGGACTTTCCGCAGGCACACTCACGCTCTCCGCACAGGAGTCACGCAACAACACGGCAGACGGCATCGTCGGCAACTATTTCATCGACTACAACGGCGAACAGTCCAAGGTCCGCTGCTACAGGGAGGCCGACGGCACCTACACCTTCATCAACTACTGGTGCAAGAACATGTACGACAAGAACGGCAACATCTTCCTCGACACCAAGAATCCCGACAAGGCTCTCCGCAACAAGCCCTGCAACGAGATGATAATCATGTGGAACCTCAAGTACAACCCTGAGAAGAAGCACTGGAAGGGCAAGATTTACGACCCGACCAGCGGCATCCGCGTAGATGCCACCGTCCAGTTCACCAAAGACGACATGATTGCCGTCCGCGGCTCCGTCATGGGCATCGGCAAGACCGTCAAATGGAAACCTATTCCTGAGGAATAGAAACAGAATGAAAAACAAAAAAGACGGCTGAGATTCAGTCGTCTTTTTTAGTGCGGATGGCGAGACTCGAACTCGCACAGGAAAAACTCCCACTACCCCCTCAAAGTAGCGCGTCTACCATTTCGCCACATCCGCTTTGAATTGGGATTGCAAAGATAGACATAATTTGTAATCCTGCAAAATTTTTTGTTCAAATTTTCGTCCAAAAAGAAAATAACTCGCGGAATCGATGATTTTTTATGCGATTCCGCGAGTTATGCTTGCTTGCCGTTAGGGTGCCTGCGCCTACAGGATGAGGCTGAAGAGGCGGAAGGTGGCGAAGGAGAAGAGCCAGGCGAGGGCGAGGGTCATGGCGGCGGAGAGGAAGGCCCATTTCCAGCCGCCGGCCTCGTGACGGATGGCGAAGAAGGTCGCTATGCACGGGAGGTAGAGCAGGATGAACACCATGTAGGCGAGCGCGGCTGCCGGGGTCGTGTGCTTTTGGAGTGCCTTCTGGAGGCGGCTGGTGTTCTCTGAGTCGTCTTCTGCGCCGACGGCTTCGGTGTGTGCCTTGCCGACGGACTCGGCTTGAATGTCACTGGCGGACGCTTCAGCCGCGGCATCGTTCACTGCTGCGGTGGCATTCTCTGTGCCACCTGCCGTACCCGCCGTATCATCCTCGCTGTACATGATGCCGAGCGTGCTGACAATCAGCTCCTTGGCTCCGACCCCGGAGAGGATGCCGATGTCCATCTTCCAGTCGAATCCGAGAGGGGCGAGGGCAGGCTCCACGGCCTTGCCGAGATAGCCGAGGAAGGAGTTTTCCTGCTGCTCCTCGGCGGTGGAGTACTTGTCGTGGTTCGGGAAATAGCTCAGGAACCAGATTGCAATCGAGCAGACGAGAATCACGCCGCCAATCTTGGAGAGATACTCCTTACACTTCTCCCAGGTGTGCCTGAACACCGCCTTGGAGGTCGGAATCCTGTACGGAGGCAGCTCCATCACGAACGGCAGGTCGTCGTCCTTGATGAAATGGCTGAGGATGCGGGCGCTGATGACCGCGAGCGCGATGCCGAGGACATAGAGGCCGAGCAGCACGATGCCGGCGTGGTGCGGGAAGAAGGCCGCCGTGAGAAGGATATAGACCGGAAGCCTGCCCGAGCAGGACATGAACGGAATCACGAGAATCGTCAGCAGGCGGCTCTTGCGCGACTCGATGGTGCGCGTCGCCATAATTGCCGGAACATTGCAGCCGAAGCCCATAATCATAGGAATGAATGACTTGCCGTGGAGTCCCATCTTGTGCATCAGACGGTCCATGATGAACGCCGCCCTGGCCATATATCCCGAATCCTCAAGCAGCGAGATGAAGAGGTAGAGCAGCAGGATGTTCGGCAGGAACACCAGCACGCTGCCCACTCCGCCGATGATTCCATCGACAATCAGGTCCCTCAGCCACCAGTCGCCCATGAAGCCGCTGACCATCTCCCCGAGCTTATCCACGCACCACTGAATCCAATCCACCGGATAGGCTCCGAGGGTGAATGTGCCCTGGAATACGATGAACAGCAGCACGAGGAAAATCGGGAACGCCAGCCACCTGTCCGTGACCACCGCGTCAATCTTCTCCGAAAGGGTCTTCTGCTCGTGCCCCTTGTCGTTGCGCTTCCATGTCTCCGCGAGCGCCCCCTGTATGAATGCGTACTTCGCCTCCACAATCGCCGTCTCCGCCGACATCCCGAGCATATCCTTGAGCCTCTTCTGCTCTTCGAAGCGTGCGGCGATGATTTCGTCGCGGTTCGGAAGTGACTCGACAACCTTGGCGATGTCGCTGTCGTTTTCGAGATACTTGATTGCAAGGTAGCGCGTCGAGTACTTCTGGCGGATTTCGTCGTCCTTCTGGATAATCAGCTTGATGCGGTCGATGCTCTGCTCCAGCTCCGGACCGTGATTTATGTGGATGTGACGCGAAAGCTCCGGCGTATTGTGCTCATAGACAGCGATTACCGTATCGAAAAGCTTGTCGATTCCCTCGCCGGTGCGGCTGATTGTCGGCACAATCGGAAGTCCGAGCAGATAGCCTAACTGTTTGGTGTCCAGCTGGTCGCCGCTCGCCTGAAGCTCGTCGTACATGTTCAGCGCGACCACCATCCTGAGGTTCATGTCGATGACCTGCGTCGTCAGGTAGAGGTTTCGCTGAAGGTTCGACGCGTCGATGACGTTGATGACGACGTCCGGAGTCTCGTCGATGAGGTTCTTCCTCACATAAAGTTCCTCGGGGCTGTATGCCGACAGGGAATATGTTCCCGGCAAATCGACGAGGGTGAAGGTATATCCCCCGTGTTCAAAGACCCCCTCCTTCGCATCTACCGTCACTCCGCTGTAGTTCCCGACGTGCTCGTGTGCGTTCGCGGCGATGTTGAAGAGCGACGTCTTTCCGCAGTTCGGGTTTCCCACGAGCGCGACCCTGATTGATTTTCTCTTCTTATCGACGAGCGCGTTTATCTCTTCGTCCGAAAACTCCGAATCCTTGTCCTGTCCTGAGATATCCTTTCCCGTGGCGTCTGAATTTTCGGGATTATATTTTTTCGTGTCCTCGCAGTCATCGGCCTCTATCGCCCTGCGCGGCTGCGACGGTCCGAACGCCTCCGGGTTCTCCTTCAGCATTTCCCTTGCCTCATCGCGGGTCAGTACCTCAATCTTCTCTGCCTCCTCGCGGCGGAGGGAAATCTTGTAACCGATGATTTCGTATTCTATTGGGTCCCGCAGCGGCGCGTTGAGTATGACCTTCACCCTGCTGCCCTTGACGAATCCCATCTCGGTGATTCTTTTTCTGAAGCTGCCGTGTCCGCTGACTTTTACAACAACGGCAACTTCCCCTGTTTTAAGATCAGAAAGTCTCATATAAAAAGTCTCATATAATTTATGCGTCTTTTTTGGCGGCTGCAAAGATATGAAAAATGAATGCGACGGCATATCCCCATTTGTTGGTATTTTTATATGTCCGGAACGTCGAAATATGCCTGCGGTGATTTCATTTGCATAGTTTGAATTTTTTGTTCTATCCTCGAAATCGAAGAAAGGCGATATTTGCAAAAAGTGAAAACACATAAAACTGATAACTGAAATGAAAAGGAAAGGAATGATACTCTTGTCGGCGGCGCTTCTTGCCGCAGGCTGTCACCCGAACGGGGACAACAACAAGACTCTTGACTTCGAGACACTTGACGTCAATTTTTCCGTTAAGACATCCGGAATGGAACTGCCTGCGGGCACGGCCTTCTCGATTGCGGCGACCTGCACGAGAGGGGGAGAGGCCGACGTGATGATGGGCGAAAGGCCTGTGTCCGAATACCGTCTTACGGACGAGGGGGTCGTGAGGACGGAGCAGTACATCAAATGGCAGCTGGTGAAGGCTTCGGGAGAGGATGCGGTGACGGCGCTTGCCGGAGACCACAATTTCCGTTTCCGTGCCGTGTCGCCGGCCGTGGAGACGATAGGGGAGAGCGCCGCTGTGAAGATACCGTCCGTTCAGGAATATGCCGCCGGAGTGAACTCCTACCTCAGCCTCTGGGCAGCGAAGAGCGTCACGACGGTGATTCCGGACATCGAGCTTGAACTCAGCACCCCTGCCGCCGTGCTCAATCTTCTCGTGCCTATTGACATCGTGGAGGAAAATGTCCCGGCGACGTTGAAATCAATTGAAATATCCCCTGCCGCAGACGGCTCGTCAGTCGTGCTTGCCGGTGAGGGAAACATCGACTTCGCGAGCGGTGAGTTCACTCTCGGAACAGCCGGCAGTTCAAGCGCTTTGACTGTGAACTTCCCTGAAGGAGGGCTGAAGCTTGAGGCGGCAAAGACCGAGGTCAAGCTGGCCGTGCTTCCGTTCACTACTCCCAAGGGCGGCTTCAAGGCAAAGTTCAGCGACGTGAACGGCAAGTCTTTCGAGACCGTCTTCCTCGCACAGGAAACCGATGAGGGGAAGAAAGTTGAGGCGGGGGCAGTCACGGATGTGGTCATCTCAGCTTCCGGCGACGGTGTCGAGCCTGTAACATTCCCGGTGCTGTTCCCTGTGAGCAAAGTTGACGGAGTGCAGCGGTTCACGGCCGCGTCGCAGCCTCGCTGGATGTCCGAGGGCTGTTGGTCCTGCAGCGAACAGCCTCAGGCCTATTGCGAGTGGCATCAGGTCAGCACGCTTGAGCATCCGAGCGGATTCAACCAGAAGCGTGAGATTGTCAACAGCGGCAACATCTCCACCGGCGGCGTCAAGGGTGTGTGGACAGGAGACTATTTCGAGTTCACGATTCCTGTGAAGAAGTTTGCGGCTGGAACGAAGATACAGATGCAGATGCCGTTCTACGGACGTCAGGAGCCTGTCTTCTGGAACATAAAGTATCGTGACGGCGAGCAGTGGAAGACCTGCAATCTCCACGACGAGGTCTGCTACGACGGCAAGACTTCTATGGAGTGTACCTTCTCGCTTGTGCGCGGGGCAAAGATAATCACGGAAACGATGACTTTCACGAATGAGGTCAAGAGCGGTTTCCTCAAGATTCGCGTAGAATGTGCGGACGGGGCAGTTCAGGCTGACACCATAACTGATGTGGCCACGAGGGAATATCCTTATTCCGACAAGTCAGGCTACGCGGCACCGTTCTACTTCTGGGACAAGGCAACTGCCAGCGGCGGGGCGGACACGAAGGCCACTCCTGAAGTGACGGCAGTCTCATTCTCAATCGTCGATTGATGTATGTCTTTGAAAATAAGAGATATATAATATATAATCCCGAAAATACATAACTCCGAAAATTAAGAATACAGAAATATGAAAAGGAAAATTTTACTTACGATGACATTGCTCGCGCTTGCTGCAACCCTCGGATTCGCGAAGAAGCCGGCGGAGCGCTGGAGCGAGGAAAAGGCCAACGCATGGATGGAGAAGCAGGGCTGGATTGTGGGCTGCGACTATGTGTGTGCGACGGCAATCAACCAGATTGAGATGTGGCAGGCCGAGACTTTCGACCCGGCAACGATTGAAAAGGAAATGGGCTGGGCCGAGGGGCTGGGGTTCAACACCGTCCGCGTTTTCCTCTCCAACCTCGTCTATACGGCCGACCCCAAGGGCTTCAAGGCGCGCTTCGAGGAATTTCTCGGCATCATAGAGAAGCACCACATACGCGCAATCGTAACTTTCTGGACCAACGGCGGAAAGTGCGTGAACCCGCAGCTCGGCAAGCAGCCGGAGAGCGTTCAGGGCGTGCACAACTCTCAGTGGTGCATGGTTCCTGGAACGGAGGTCGTCAATGACCCGACGAAATGGCATGAGCTTGAGGTGATGGTCAAGGACATAATCAAGACCTATAAGAATGACGACCGCATCCTCTTCTGGTGCCTCTACAATGAGCCGCAGAACACCCAGCGCGGAGTGAAGAAAACCCTTCCGCTGATGAAGGAGACCTTCCGCTGGGCAAGGGAAATCAACCCGTCCCAGCCGCTCACCGCCCCGATTTGGGAGATTCCGAGCTCCCTGACCCCGCAGATGCCGACCGTCACATGGGTTTGGGAGAACAGCGACATCATCTCCTTCCACTGCTACAAGGAGCCTGCCTACCTCGAAAAGTTCATAAAGCTCCTGCTTCCGTACAACCGTCCTCTCGTGTGCACGGAGTATATGGGAAGGCCGAAATCCACCTTCAAGGAGTGCATGCCGATACTGAAAAAATACAATGTGGGTGCAATAAATTTTGGACTTACGGCAGGAAAGTGTAACTTTCACCTCCAATGGACGAGCAAGGCCGGAGATCCGGAGCCGGAGGTGTGGTTCCACGACATCTTCAGGCTCGACGGAACGCCTTACAGCCAGGAGGAAGTGGATTTCATCCGCGAGATGACGGGTGTGTCCAAGAAATGATGCCCCACTGTCATTCCGAGCGGAACGAAGTGGAGCCGAGGAATCTGAATAACTGAATATAAAACTGAACAAGACTGTTGAAGTTAGAATTGAAATATATGTTGAAGCTGTGGTCAGCGGGAATCCTGTTCCTGCTGACCATCTGCGTATCCGAACTGCACGCCTCGCCGGCGAGTCCGGAGCGCTGGTACTTCACGCATTTCACCACCGACGACGGACTGGCCTTCAACAGCGTGACCTCCATCACCCAGGACTCCAACGGCTTCATATGGTTCGCCACCGAGGACGGCCTGAGCCGCTACGACGGGCGCAGCTTCCGGAACTTCAGAAAGGAGGACCTCGGGCTTGACACCGACTTCATCACCCAGCTCTGCGCCGATGACCGGGGCAATCTCTGGATCGGCTCCGACAACGGAGCCAGCCGCTACGACTTCGCCCGTGATACATTCGTGCCTCTGGATGCCGTCAGCGACATGGGCACCAGACTGCGCGGCAAGGTCACGCACATCTGCATCGACGACGGCGGACGTGTCTGGATGTCCGTGAACGGTCTCGGCCTCTTCTCCTACGACCCCGCGACGGACGAACTCCGCAACTTCTTCTGCGAGGACGGCCGCACGACGCTCCCGTTCAACATCCGAACCTTCGTGATAGACGGCAACGGGGACTTCTGGTTCTCGCTCTATTTCGCCGACATCTGGCACGCTGACAGCGGGCTTCGGAACATTGAGCGAGTGGAAATCGCCGGGTGGAAAGAAAACGACGACATCGTGGCCATGGAGCGCTCCGGGCCGGGGCGCATCATCCTGTCCTCATGGAAGAACGGCCTCTGCGAGTTCGACTGCAAGAAGCGCTCGTACCGCCGCTATTTAGGCTATGAGCGCGGGCGCCGTCCCAAGGGAATGTTCTACGACCGCAACAACCGCCGGATTTGGTCCGCCACCACGCGGGGGCTTTACCTCTACGACCTGAACACCGGCGGAACGACCAATCTGACATCCAACGTGCAGGACGGCTTCTCGCTTTCGGGGGACAACATAACGGCGGTTTTCACGGATGCCTCCGACGGGCTCTGGGCCGCAAGCCTCTCCTCCGGCCTGAACTACGCGAGCGAATACCACAAGAACTTCAGGAAATACTACATGGCCGACGGCGAGAACCTTGCCGGAAGCTTCATAATGGACATCGCGGAGGACTCGTCGGGACGGATTTGGGTGGCCTCCGAGAACAGGGGACTGCTCTATCTTGACCCTGCGGACGACGCTCTGCATTTCTTCCGCTCCTCGCTCCCGACCAACATCCGCTCGCTGTGCAGCGACGGGGACGACCTCTGGATAGGTTCATGGGGAGACATCTGGAGGCTTAACACGCGGACCGGGCGGGTGAGACACTGCTGCGAGATGCGCGACAATGCCCATCGTCTCTACAAGACCGCCTCCGACGACATCCTGCTCGGCTTCCCGCTCGGACTGATGCGCTATGACCGCGCTCTGGGCCGCTTTGTCCGCATCCCGGAATTTGACGGGCTGTATGTCACCGGGATTGCCGAGACCTTCAGCGGGGAGCTCTGGGTCTCGACATACGCGAACGGGATTTACCGCTATGATTTCTCCCTCATGAAGGAAATCGCGCACTACGGCTACGGCGAGCGGGGCAGCCGCCACATCCCCGTTGACAAGTTTATGTGTGTCTATGAGGATTCAAAGGGCGGAATCTGGGCCGGAAGCTACGGCGAGGGCTTCCTCCGCTACGACAGGGACTGCGACTCCTTCCGCAGCTATGACTCCAAAGGCGTGCTCCCGAGCAGAATCGCCTACTCGATGGTCGAGGGGCAGGACGGCCGGATGTGGGTCGCCACGAGCATGGGACTGGTCTCTTTCGCATACTCATCGACGGACTTCCGCTCCTGGACCGCCGCCGACGGCCTGCTCGACAACATGGTCGAGGGACACGGCACCCTGATGACCGCTGACGGAACCGTATATTTCTCCTCGAACAACGGACTCATACGCTTCAATCCCGACAGGTTCTTCTCCGTGAACCGCGTCCCGCCGCTCGTGCTGACGGACTTCACGGTCAATGACGCCGCGGTGAAGCCCGGCGCTGACTCTCCGCTTTCGCAAAACATCGACCTTACCCGCGAGGTTGTCCTCCGGCACAACCAAAATTCATTCGGAGCCTCCGTCTCGCTTCTCGGGATGGCCTCCCCGGCAAGCACGGAATGCCTCTATATGCTTGATGGCTACGATGATGGCTGGCGTCAGTTGGGGGGGGCAGGATATTTCCGCTATGTCAATGTCCCCGCGGGCACATATACCCTCCGTGTGAAGGGAGTCGATGGCAACGGGATATGGAACGAGACTCATCCTCCGCTGCGGATTGTCGTGAAGGAGGTTTTCTACAGGACGACGGCGGCATATATAATATATGTTCTCCTCATCCTCGTCCTGCTCGCGGTCGTAATCCGTCTTTCGTACAGGATGGCGGTGACCCGTGAGAGAAAGTCGCGGGAGAAGGAACGCATCGCGAGGGAACAGGAGCTTTTTCATGAGAAGATTTCATTCTTCTATAATATAATCCATGAAATCAAGACCCCTCTGACCCTCATCCGCACGCCGCTCCAGAACATAATGACCGCCGGAGACCTCGACGCGGAGCTGCGCGACGACCTCACCGTCATCGGGAACAACACCGACTATCTCGACCGCCTCGTGAAGGAACTGCTTGATTTCGTGAGAATTGAGGAGAACGGGTGGGTGCTTGAATACAGGAAGGTCGATGTCGTGGAGAAACTTGATTTTCTGAAATTCAACTTTCAGGAGACCGTGCGGACGAAGAACATCGCGATAAGTTTTGAACATTCGGAGCCTCATGCGGAGATATGGGTCGATGAGGCGGCTCTTCTGAAGATTCTGAACAACCTGCTGCACAATGCGGCCAAATATGCCGAGACCTACATCCGGATTTCGCTCACGGCGGACTCCGACGGCATCACGGTTTCCTTCCGCAACGACGGCCCGGCAATCCCGCCGGAGAGGCGCGAGGAAATCTTCAAGCCTTTCGTCCAGTACAGCGACGAGCGCCATCCCTACTCCCAGAGCTTCGGAATCGGCCTTCCGCTCGCGCGCAACCTCGCCCAGATGCACGGCGGCTCGCTGAAGCTCGGTGACGAGCCGGGATGCACGGACTTCATCCTCAGGCTGCCGTACAACTCAGACAAGGCCGCCGCCCCGGAAACGGTCGAACCGCAGCCTTCACCTTCGGACGAAAGCGCCTCCGGACGGCTCACGCTCCTGATTGTGGAGGACAACGAGGACCTTTCGGCCTATCTCTCTCGCAAGCTGTCCGCGTCCTACCGGGTCATGACTGCATCCTCGGCCGAGCAGGCGGTGACGCTGCTGGAACAGAACGACATCGACATCGTCCTCACGGACATAGCCCTCGGCGGAATGAGCGGAATCGAACTTTGCCGCAAGGTCACCTCGGACTTCGCCACCTCGCACATCCCTGTGGTCGTCCTTTCGGCGATTTCCTCGACCAAGACGAAGATAACCTGCATGGAGAGCGGCGCGAGCCTCTACATCGAGAAGCCGTTCAGCCTCGACTACCTGCTCGGCTCCCTTGAGGTCATCGCCCGGAAGCGGGAATCGCTCAAGACCGCGCATCTCTCGGGGCAGAAGGTGCGGCAGCAGGAGTTCGACATCACCACGGGCGACGAGGAATTCCTCGCGAAGATTGACAGCCTCATCATGGAGAACCTCTCCGACACCGAGTTCGGCAACGACGAGCTTGCCGAGCAGCTGTGCCTGAGCAAATCCACGCTCATCCGCAAGACCAAGGGGCTTCTCGGGACGACCCCGAACGACTACATCCGCACAAAGCGCCTCAATGTCGCCGCGGCCATGCTCTCCAAGGGCAGCTGCCGCATAAACGAGGTCTGCTACGCCGTCGGCTTCAACACTCCTTCCTATTTCACCAAGTGCTTCAAGCGCCAGTTCGGAATGCAGCCGGCCGAATACATGAAAGAGTGTTCTCGGGAAAGTCAGGCAGCCGCTGAATTGTAGGGCGTGTTGCAGAGAATGCTTCTATTGTTCTATTCCGTTTGCTCCGAAATAATGAATTTTGCATCTGTTCCCGTGCGTGTTGCCGGGAGCGGGTTATAAGATAACACTAACCAAAGAAGATTATGATAACATTAAAACGCAGTCTGGCCATCGCCTTGTCCCTGCTCGTCGGCTCTGCCGCCATAGCGCAGAACCATCTGATAAAGGGCCGCGTGACAGACGATTCTCAGGAACCGCTTGCGGGAGCGTCCGTGAGCGTGCTCAATTCCACAAGGGGAGAAATCACCGACATTGACGGAAACTACGAAATCCGCGCGGCGGAAGGGGAGACCCTCGTCTTCAGCTTCCTCGGCTTCGAGACGAAGAACGTGACCGTTGACGGCCGCGCCGTGATGAATGTCACGCTCGCCCGGGAGACCAACGCCCTTAACGAGCTCGTCGTTGTCGGCTACGGCGTGCAGAAGAAGGTCAATGTGACCGGCGCGGTGGCCTCCGTCGATTACGCCAACGAGGTCAAGTCCCGTCCGGTGACTTCCACCGCTCAGGTGCTTCAGGGAGTAAGCCCGGGCGTGCAGGTCAATCAGGCTTCCGGCCAGCCGGGCGCCGAGGACGTGACCATCCGCGTCAGGGGAATCGGTACCCTCAACTCCGCAAGTCCTCTCATCATCGTTGACGGCTTCGAGGGAACTATTGCCAACGTGAACCCGGACGACATCCTCAGCGTTTCCATACTCAAGGACGCGGCATCCTGCGCCATTTACGGAAACAGGGGAGCGAACGGAGTCGTGCTCGTGACCACCAAGACCGGAGGCGAGGGCGAAAAGGGCAAGTTCAGCATCTCCTACAACGGAATGCTCGCCCTGAACGAGCCTGCGAGCAAGTTCGAGGTCATCTCCAACTACGCCGACTACATGGCCATAATCAACGAGTCCGCCGACAACATCGGGGCGACGGCTCCGTTCTCGCAGGCGATGATTGACCTCTGGCGTGAGAAGGAAAAGGATCCGAACGGAATTGCGGACTCCGGCTATCCGAACTATGTCGCCTACCCTAACACCGACTGGATGGACGCCATATATAAGAAGGGAATATATCATAAGCACAATATCTCCGCAAACGGTTCCGCCGGAGGCACGAAATATCTCATTTCGATGTCATATATCGACAACCCCGGAGTCATCGACAACACCGGATCGAAGAAATTCCAGCTCCGCACGAACGTTTCTTCACAGATTACGAAATGGCTCGAAATAGGAACGAAAATCTGGGGATATGAGTCCGACACCGAGGTCTGCGACACCTATTTCGGACTCATGTCACGCGCTGTTCCGGGAATATATCCCTACTATGACGGAAAATACGGATGGATGGAGAACCCGGAGCAGTCAAGCGACTCCCGCAATAACCTCTACTTCTTCAACCGTATGGGCGGAGGCACCAAGACACACTACGTGAACGCCATAGCCTTCGCCAATGTGAAGCTTCCGCTGGACATCCGCTACAACGCATCCTTCAACTACTCACGCACAGGCTCGGAGTCGCGCACCAACCGTATGCTGCTCAACGCCTTCTCGTTCCGCGAGGGCAAGGACGCCTACATCTACGACAATCTTGACAACCTCGCCCTCACGCGCAAGTACCGCCAGGCCTACCGCTGGACCTTCCAGAACAATCTCTCGTGGGCGAGGACCTTCGCGAAGAAGCACGATGTCTCGGCTATGGTCGGTTTCGAGGCAATGTACTCCAACGAAATCAACGAGGGACTTACCAAGAAACGCCTTGACAACGACCAGCTTACGGAGCTGAACAATGCGCTTGACGTGGATCCTAAGGACGTGACCGGAGCGCAGACCGATTTCGCGTCGGCATCCGTTTTCGGCCGTGTGACCTACGCCTACGACAGCCGCTACCTCTTCGAGGCTAACCTCCGCTACGACGGCTCGTCACGTTTCGCCCGCCAGTCGCGCTGGGGACTCTTCCCTTCGATTTCAGCCGGATGGCGAATCAGCGAGGAGCAGTTCATGAAGAACTCCGGCATCGACAACCTGAAGCTCCGCGCCTCATGGGGAAAGCTTGGAAACAACTCAATCGGCAACTATGACTGGCAATCGACCTACGCGACCGGCTACCAGTACTCCTACGGCAACAAGCTCACTTCGGGCATGGTCTCGACCCTCTCCAACGAGGCCCTGACATGGGAGACCACCACATCGACCGACGTGGGACTTGAGTTCGGCGTGTTCAACAACCGTCTCACCTTCGAGACCGACTTCTACAACAAGGTCACGGACGGCATCCTCTACAAGGCTCCTGTCTATGCGACCATAGGAAACAAGGGCGCACCTTACCAGAACCTCTGCGAGGTGACCAACCGCGGAGTTGAGCTTTCGCTCGGCTGGAAGGACGACATCAAGGGCTTCCACTACGGTGTCAGGGGCAACTTCACCTACAACCACAACGAGGTGTCCAAGTACAAGGGTGCGCTTGAGGCAGGCTGGGTGACGGACGAGAACGGTCACAGGAGCTATGTCAGCAACATCGGCGACGTGACCACTACCGTTGACGGCGCGCGCCGCGTGATGGAGGGCAAGCTCATCAACGAGCACTATCTCCTGAACCTCTACTCCGGCGACGGCAGCCACTTCTTCGCCGACGGCTCTGTGAACCCGAACGGCGGCCCTAAGGACGGTATGATAAGGACTCCGGAGGATATGGCGTGGCTTGAGGCCATGGTCAGCGCCGGCAACACCTTCCTCCCGAACAAGACCATCGACAAGGCGGGAATATGGTACGGCGACTACATCTATGCCGACATTAACGGTGACGGAGTCTATGGCGACGCGAACGACTATATGTTCCAGGGAACCTCCCAGACACCTAAGTTCTACTACGGACTCCAGCTTGAACTGGGATGGAAGGGAATCGACTTCTCAATGCTCTGGAACGGTGCCGGCGGTTCTGCCGCATATTGGCGGTATGTCGGATTCAACGCATATTCCACCAATTCCAAGTTCACGCTTCCTAAGAAGATAGCCTACGATCACTATTTCTACGATCCGATGAATCCGGACGACCCGCGCACCAACACGACCTCGAAGCACGGACGTCTCACGATGAACTACGGTTCGGAGCAGAACGGCGCGAACGCATATTCCACCCTCTTCCTCTACAAGACGGACTATCTTCGTCTGAAGAACGTCACTCTCGGATACACATTCCCTGAGAAATGGATGCGCAAGGTGCATATTTCCAACCTCCGCGTCTTCTTCAGCGGCGAGAATCTCCTCACGCTGACCGACTGGCCGGGAATGGATCCGGAGATTACCGACAAGCAGAACTACTACGCGCTCCTGAGGCAGTACTCGTTCGGTCTGAGCATCAAATTCTAAAATGACATGAAAATGAAGAATATATATAAATCTGTGGTGATATTGTCCGTTTCGCTTGCCGCAGCCGGCTGCAACGGATTCCTTGACAGGTTCCCTTACGACGAGGTGAGCTCGAACGCGGTCTATTCGTCGGCCACTCTCGCCGAGAACGCGGTGGTGGGAGCCTACAGCAACCTTCTCGCCGGCTACATTTCCGCTGACGGCCTGAACTGGGACGCGCTTTCTTCCTGCATCGACCCCGCCGAGGAGTCCTATTCGCTCCGCTATCCTTTCCTCACCGGAAAGATTCAGTCGAACGGCTCCATGTTCAACGAGCAGTGGAAGCGCTTCTATGAGGGCATCAACCGCGCGAACGACGTCATCAACAACATCGGCAGGACTGAGGCTCTGTCACAGGAGATTCGCGAGCGCCGCATCGCCGAATGCAAGTTCCTGCGCGCGTTTTACTACTATCGTCTGAACTGCCTCTGGCGCGGCGTGCCGGTCTATCTTGAGAACCTCGCTCCGTCTGAATACACCCGCGGACGCGAGAGCGAGGAGTTTGTCTGGCAGACGATTCTCGACGACCTGAATGCCGTGATTGCCTGCGAGAACATTCCGGACAAGTACAAGGCGGCCGACAGCAACTACGGACGCATCACCAAGGGCGCTGCCTACGCCCTGCGCGGCAAGGTGTATATGTGGAAGAAGATGTGGGCGGAGGCCGAGGCGGACTTCCTGAAGGTGGGCGAGTGCGGCTACTCTCTCTTCACTTCGGGTTCGTATGCGGACCTCTTCCTTGAGAAGAATGAAAAGTGCGACGAGATGGTCTTCACGGTTACGATGGAGGAGGTGAGCGACCACGGAAATGTTTATAGCCGCAGCTACGGCAACTGGATGACCTGCGGAAACGGCAACAACAACTTCTACATGAACGCCGATTTCGTTGAGTCCTACCAGTGGGCGAACGGAAAGCCTTTCTCCTACGACGACGTGATTCCGGGCTATTCCTCCATGTCTCCAAAGGAGCGCAGCGTCTATTTCCTCCGCAACAACATCACCGAGAACGAGTCTCTGACGATGAGGACTTACGGGGCTGATATGTCGAAATATGACGCCTCCGGCAACGAGGCGAGGATTCAGACGGCGTTCACCGGACGTGACCCTCGTCTTGCCGCGACCGTCATCACCCCGTACTCCAACTATCTGGGCGGCTTCGCTTCCGGAGCGGCGCAGAACTACCAGATTCGCTGGCCGTACCGAGGCGAGAACGCACCGTCATTCGACCTCCGCACGAGGGCTACAGGGGATATGCTCTACTGCATCCGCAAGTTCGTCGCCGTCGGAAAGGAATACGCCTACCCGCTCTACAACCCGGTTGATGTGCCTGTAATCAGATATGCGGACATTCTCCTCTGCCTTGCTGAGGCCGTGAACGCGCAGGGACGCACACCCGAGGCGGCAGGCTATGTGAATCAGGTCCGCTCGCGTGCGGGCGTGGCTGAGCTGAATTCCGGTCCGGACTGGCTTCGCGTTTCGGGAGAAGAGGATATGCTAAGGCGCATTCAGGACGAGAAGCACTGGGAGCTTGCCTGCGAGGAGCAGCTTTATCTGGAGGAACTTCGCTGGGGCATCTGGAAGAGCCGCAAGTTCGGAAACGGCGGCGGCCTGAAGCAGTGTTGGGGCGAGACCGTCTATAGCTACAGCTACGGCGGTGACGCTTTCCTCAAATGGGCGATTCCTTCCGCCGAGAAGGAGAAGAATCCTGCACTGTCGCAAAACGACGGCTGGTATTAAAAATAAATTAAATAATATATGGTAAAGAGAATATTTGTTGTTGCGGCTTTCGGTTTTATGCTGGCAGCCAATGTGAATGCGCAGGATGCGGTCGCGGGGTCTTCGGACGCTGCGGCGGCATCGGCGGCTAATGAAGTTTCCTCGACTGTCAAGGCGTGGGAGGGCAAGATAACGATGCCGACCTACCTCCTGGACCCTGCGGAGCAGTCGCCGATCTTCGAGCGCGACTGGTCGTACCAGAGGGCGAAGCGCAGCGTGTATCCGTACCCGCTGAACGACAACATGACCCGCACGAAGAAGGA
>CAKUPC010000002.1 GCA_934675095.1 uncultured Bacteroidales bacterium
GTGAAAATCACACCCTGATAGCCGGTGCCGTAGCCCCAGTAGGAATACCCTTCGGGATAGACTCCGTCCGGGTCGTAAATCGCCTTGACCATAGCCCCGTTGTTCCTTATGCAGTCGTTGATAAGTCCGCCGCTGTTGCTCTTCTCCTTGCCGTAAATCGCGATGGCAGCAGCGATGGATCCGCCGTAGCAGACCTGGTTCCAGTTGCCTGCATTGGTGTTGGACCAGTGGCTGCGGGCATTGGCTATGTCGTTGTTGAGCATGGCCTTGCGAGCGCTGACGCGGAGGTCGTAGTCGAGGCTGTAGTAGAGCCAGTCGTAGCCGAGAGCCACGGCGAAGGCCATCTCGGAGGTGTCGAGAAAGTGGCGGCTCTGGTTCCAGTCCTTGAAGGCAATCACCGTCTTCATGTCCGAAACAGCCTTTTCCAGATACTTTGCCTGCCCCGTCATCCTGTAGGCGTAGGCGCAGGAGCCTATTCTCTTGAGCGCGAGCTGAGACTTGTCGAGAATGCGCTTGCCGGCCGCATCCAGCTGATAGACAATCTCGGTGTTGTCCGCAACGGATTCGTTAGCGACATCCATGAGAAGTTTATGCAGCTTGTAGAGCGTCTTGTTCTGGAAGCGGTTGTTCAGCGCCTTTTCCCTGAGACGGTCGAAGTCCGCCCTGTTCATCAGCACACGCGGATGCCCCATCTTCTCAAGGGCGGCTAGGTCGGCCGTTCCTGCGGGATTGTCAACCGTCGCGTCCGGCTCCTCAACAAACCCCTCCGGAACGGGGTCGAAATCGCCTGTTTCAGGCTTCGGCTCCGGTTCAGGGTCTTTCTTCCCTCCGTTGTCGTCCGGTTTTTCCGGATTCTCCACCGGTGCCTCCGTCTTGCATGACTGCGCCGCGTACGCCGTTCCCGACAGAAGCAGCACAGACAATGTCATTGATATAAGTTTCTCTATCCTCATATTATTAAAGATTTCAATTCTATCCTTTCTGACCTTCAGGAAACAGTTCCCTAATACAACCAGCCGTCACGGCGAATGAGGTTCGGATTTTTCTGAGCCTCGCGGTCGGAAATGGACCACGGCCACATCGTGGAGGTGTAGTACCACTTGTACTCGTACTGCATGTCTCCCCATACACTTGTTCCGCCGTGCACGTCCTTGCCCTGGAACTTGGAGTCCCTGTAGGTTCCCCAGCGGATTTCGTCGAAGTAGTTCACGCCCTCTTCGCAGAGCTCGATACGCGTCTCGTAGCGGATTGCCTCAAGCATGGCCTCTTTCCCCGAAGCCGTCACGCCAGGCATCCCGGCACGCGCGCGAACCTGATCGACAAGCGCCTTGGCCTCACCCTCGCGTCCGAGGTGGACAAGAGCCTCCGCCCTCTGGAGAAGAATCTGGGTGAAGCGCACGAGCGGCCAGTCGTAGCCGCAGCGCTGACGACCCTGCGTACCTCCCGGAAGGGAGTCGTCGAGGACATTGTATTTCTTCCACACATAGAACAGCGTGTTTCTGTAGCATACGAAGAGGTCAGTCTCATCCTTTGTGTTGTCCTGCACGGAGACAGGCCAGCGGAGCACTTTCTTCAGAACTTTCTGGGGCTCGCTGTAAGGCGTGTAGGAATCCAGCCGCTGATAAGGCGTGATTACGGCCTGCTCCAGGCGAGGGTCGCGGTTTTCGTAGGCAGCGCGGATGCGGGCCTCGTTGCCTGAGTTAAGATAGTAGTTGTCCCAGTTGTCCTGACCTATGCGCTTGATGCACTCTTCCTTGCGGGTACGGAGCTCAGTATAGACAAGTTTCTCGGAATTGAGCCGCGCAATCTCCTCCTCGTCCGTAGCCGCCTTTATCTTCGCGTCGTATTCGTCGATTATCCCCTGAAGGTCATTCATTCCGTCACGGATGAAGAACACCTCACGGGCCGTCACATCCATCGCGTCCCAGTCCTCAAGTCCCGGAACCTCAGACCATTTGAACGGAGTTCCGTCCGCATTCTGGAATGTGTTCACGAAATCTGCGGAAGGCTTGAGCTGCTGCCAGCCTATGTACTGGTCCGTGCAGCCTATGACCTGCTGCCAGTTGTGGCAGAATCCCGGCTCGGAAGTGAACTGGAGAGGGAAAATCATCTCCCTCGACTTCTCGTTCTTCTCGGTGAAGAAGTCGCCCCACTTGCCCTGCCAGAGTCCGTAGCCACACTCCTCAACCTTCGCGAAGTCAGCCTCGGCGAGAGTGTAGTACTCGGTCTCGGAAAGCTTCACGTCAGAAGGATCGGTGATGACACCCGACTTGAAAGGGTGGCTCACGCCGTCCGGAACAATCGCCGCCAGCCACATATACGCCATTCCCCTGAGAGAGTATGCAAGCCCCTTGGACGGACGCCCGTAATTGGAAGTGAGCGTGTTATCCGGGCAATATTCATTTTCAATGGCAAACGTGCAGTCGTCTATGACAGCCTGCCAGACCTTCACGAATGAGGACTGCACCCTGTTGCACTCCTCGTTGGTGACCGGTTCGAGGTAGAGCGGAACACCGCCGTAAATCATGTTCAGACGGGAATATGCCCATGCCCTCAGAAGCCTTGCCTCGCAGAGGTAGCGGTTGTACTTTTCATCAGAAAGTCCCGCCCTGCCGAGATTGGCGACCGCGTCATTGCAGTCATGCACGAGACGGAAGATAATCTGCCATTCGAGCCTTCCCTGAAAGTCCATCGCCTGCTTGGTCGAGCGGTAGAGGTACTGGAGAGGATAGTTTGAGGAATATTCGTCCGAGGTGAATCCGTTTCCCTCCATTCCCGTCCTGTTCAGCCCGTCGTAGTCCTCCATACGAATCTGAGTTCTCGTGAGGTTGGTCTTGTAGAGAGGGTAATATATTCCCGCCATTCCCGCGTCGGCCTTCGATTCGTCCGTCCACATATTTCCGGTGGAAACGGCGTCCGTCCTCACGGTGTCGAGAAATCCGGAGCACGAGGACATCGCCACGAGAGACAAGAGAAGAATTGATATATTTATCTTTTTCATATACATATTTCTTTATATATCAGACTTTTAACATTCGGAATTCTCAGAAGGAAATCTGCGCTCCGAGGCTCACGCTCCTCATCAGAGGATAGCCTATCGTCGTTCCGATTTCAGGGTCGAGTCCCGGATATTTCGTTATCGTGAAGAGGTTCTCCGCGGAGACGAACACGCGGAACTTCTGCATGGCGATTCTGCGGCTGATGTTCTGCGGAAGGGTGTAGCCTACCTGGAGGTTCTTGAGCTTCACATAGTCGCCTCGGTACTCGCGGAAATCGCTCGTCATCGCGTTGCTGAAATCGTCGTTGAGAGTCAGACGAGGGTTCTTGCCGTGGATGTTGGTGCGGCTGTCGGTGAGGTTGTCAGGGTCGTAGAAATAGTGGTCGGCGGCGATGTGGCGCGCGATGCTGTGACCGTTGGTAACCTTGGTGGTGTTGTAGTACTGCGTGCCCCAGTTGAGCCAGAAGCCGAACGCGCCGGAGAATACGGCGGAGAAGTCAATCCCCTTCCACGCGAAGTTGAGGCTGAGGCCGGCGTTCACGAGAGGGTTGTTGCTGTGACCGTTGAGAACCTGGTCGTTGGAATCGCCGAAGTTCCCGTCACCGTTGATGTCCTTATAGATGAGGTCGCCGTACCAGAGCTGATCCTTGCCGACCTTCTTCACTCCGCAGAATGAGTAGCCGGCTTCAATCATGGCCCTGACCCAAGCCATATCGGCCTCGGTGCGTATCATTCCGTCCTTCGGGCCGGCATTCGGATCGACGGTTCCGCCGGTGTAGCCGCGGCCGCTGCCCTTATAGACCTGATAGAGAAGGTGCTCACCGTAGATGTGGCCTTCGAGAATCTTGGCGGTGTTGCTGCCCTGAGAGACTTGCGCGAGGTTGTTCACATAGACTTTCTTGCCGTTCTGTTCAGTCCAGTACTGCTGAAGCTGTCCCTGATACTTGGTGACGATTCCCTTGTTGTAGCCGAGATTGAGGCTGATTCCGTAACGGAAGTCCTTCCCTACGGTGTTGTTGTGCGCGAGGGTGAGTTCGAAACCGGTGTTGCGCACGGCGGCGAGGTTGGCGTATGCGCCGGTGATGTTGCCCATCGTTTCATAGACGGTAGGGCGGTAGAGTATGCCGTCGGTGTCCTTCACATAGAAGTCGGCGCCGAGGGTGAAGATGTTGTCGAATATTCCGAAATCGAGTCCGACGTTAGTCGTGTAGGTCGTCTCCCATTCGAGGTTGTCGTTACCTAACTCCTTCTGTACAAAGCCTGTGGTTTCTGCCCCCCCCACGACGGTATTCACGGACTGGTAGGTGCTCTGCCATGAGTAGTTGCCGACGTTGTTGTTACCGGTGATACCCCATGAGGCGCGGAGCTTGAGGTCGCTCAGCCAGTTCACCCCGCTCATGAATTCCTCGCGGTTGATTCGCCAGCCGGCCGAGAATGAAGGGAAGAATCCCCACCTGCTCTTCGGAGAGAAGCGCGACGAGCCGTCAGCACGGAAGTTTGCCTCGACGAGATAGCGGCTGTCATAGGCGTAGTTCAGCCTTCCGAACCATGACATGAGCGACCATTCCTCGGTCAGCGAGCCGGAACTGTCATATTCGGTGTATTTGTCCATCTCTGTGATTGCCCAGTCCGGGGCGTTCTTCTTGCTGACATTGAACTTGCGCCTCTTGTAGTAGTTGGTCGTGAATCCCGCGAGTGCCCCGACTTCATGCTTTTCAGCGAAAGTGTTGCTGTAGCGGAGCAGCATCTCGGTATTGATGCGGTAGTTCATGTCATAGAGGTTGGAATTATTCGCGTTGGCCAGATTGGACTCGCTGAAACGGGTGTCGTTCGTGTAGTTCCACATACCGTTTTTGCGGGAATATGTGTTCTGGTCCGTGTAGATGTGCGAATAGTTGCCGGTGGCCTCGAAAGTGAGCCCCTTGTAGAGAGTGAATATTCCATAGAGGGAGGCGTTCGCGCGGTAGGTGGTCTTGTGCCCCGCCGGTCCGGCCATCTGGGCAAAGACATTGTTCGCCGATGTTGACTCTTCCGTAGCCACGGCCCGTCCCCACTTGTCAGGCTCGCCGGGATAGACGCCGGGAGTCGTCTGGTAGATGTAGGAGAAGGCGTTCTTCACGTTGGCGAGGCCATAGTTCTGCTTCTGTCCGAAGATACGGGTTCCGACTGTGAGCCAGTCCGTAATTTTCGCCTCGACATTGGTTCTGAGGTTGAACTTGCTCGTGCCCGAATCTATCTCCTTGAAGCGGGTCATCACTCCGTTGTTGTCGAGGTAGCCCAATGAAATGAGGTATCTGACCTTTTCACTGCTGCCCTGCACCGAGAGGTTATGCTCCTGGGATATGCCGGTGGAGAAGAGTTCCTTGAACCAGTCGGTGTTCGGGTAGGCTACGCTGTTCTTCACGCCGTACTCATTGACACCGTCCGGATTCGCCTGAGCGGCCTTCCATGCGGCTATGGTGGAATCCGAGAAAATGTGCGCCTGATCGACGTTCTCCGCAGCCTCATTGACGAGTTCCATGTGGGAGGCGTAGTCGCTGAGCCAGCCTATCCTGTTATACGGAGTCTGCATCACGGCCTGAACCGAATAGGTCACGCTCGCCTTCCCGGAACCTTTCTTCGTGGTGATGAGTATGACTCCGTTCGCGGCGCGTGAACCGTAAATGGCCGTTGATGAAGCGTCCTTGAGCACGGTCACGCTCTCGATGTCGGCAGGGTTCACGTCGTCCATGCTCCACTCCACGCCATCGACGAGGACGAGAGGGTCATTGTTGTTGAGGGTCGTGTTGCCCCTGATGCGCATCTTCGCACTGTCCTCGCCCGGCTGTCCCGATTCCTGACGGACCTGAAGACCTGCCGAGAGACCCGCCAGAGCCGAGGACACGGTCATCGCAGGGCGGCTCTCTATGGCGTCGTTGAAGTTAATCTGACTCACTGAGCCTGTGAGGTTGCCCTTCTTCTGCACTCCGTAGCCGACGACTACGACCTCTTCGAGCTGCTGCGTGTCCTCCTTCATCACAAAGTTGATGACGGAACGTCCCCCGACAGCCTCGCGTATCGTGGAGTATCCGAGACATGACACCTCAAGCTCAGCGACCTCGGACGGGGCGGCGTGAACCGTCCACTTCCCGTCGATGTCCGTGACTGCGGCATCCGCCTTTCCGTCAGTCGGCATCACGACGACCCCCGGAAGAGGCTGCCCGCCTTCCGAAGTGACCGTTCCGCTGATAACCGAATTGTTCTGTGCCGACAGGGACGGGGCAATGGCCACCAGCGCCGACACTATCAAGAGAGATATTCTGTTTTTATGTCCCATAATTGGTTATAGTTTTTACCGGTTACAAAATTCGGAAATATGCCCGTCTTGCAGTGTCAGTTTTTAGGCATAGAATTACATTTTTTGAGCACAAGCGCAATCAGCGCACGGCCGCTGCACAATCCGAACAGTTTTTATTATTAGATTTGCGGGAAAAGATACATTATTATATAAGATGAAGATTTTCCGGACAAAAGCGGTTCGACGGGCGGCAGTTCTTGTCGCGGCGCTGACGGCGGGGATGCACGGGGCGGCCGCGGCCGAGATTCCGTGCAGGGTGTATGATGTCAGGGACGGCCTGTCGGAAAACAGCGTCCGCTGCATCATGCAGGACAGGAAAGGCTACATGTGGTTCGGCACGAAGGACGGGCTGAGCCGCTACAACGGCAAGGAATTCAAGATTTACGGAAACTCGTCGGACGCGAGGCACCTCAACATAGAGTTTCTCCTCGAACATCCCGACGGAGGGAAAATCTGGATTGCTTCGCGCTATTCCCTTGAGCTGCTCGACGTCTCCACCGGGAAGCTCACGCAGCTCGACCTCAGCGCCCATGGAATCAGCAAGGGTTTCCGCACGCTGTGCCACGACAGCGAAGGCCGCCTCTGGGTCGGGTCGAACGACGGACTGGCTGTCATCGGGGCCGGCTCATGGTCAGACGCCTCGAAATATGCGGTAGAGGCCGTGTTCACGCACGACCCGGAGAACCCGGAATCGCTTCCGAGCAGCAATGTCGGCGCCCTGCTCCGCGACCGCTGCGGAGATGTCTGGATTGGCACTGAGAACGGGCTCGTGCGGCATTCCCGGGAAAGCGGAAAGTTTGTGAGGATTGACACTGGAAGCGGACGGAAGGAGCATTTTCTCTGCATCAGCGAGGATGAGAACGGGATTATATGGGCAGGAACATGGGACGACGGGATGTACAGCATAAACCCTAAAGACGGAAGCATCCACAACTATCTCTCCCCTCACGGCGGCAAGGATTCCGTGCCGCTGATACGGTGGCTGGGGCACAATGACCGCTCGACGACAATGGTCTGCTCAAACTCCGGGCTCTTTGAATATGACCGCGGTAGCGGAAGGCTCAGGAGGCTCAAACTCTCGGCGGGTCTGAGGAACGACAGCTTCTATTCATGCATCAAGGACCGCGAGGGAGGCCTGTGGGTGGGGACATATTTCAACGGGGCATTCTACATATCCCCGAAGGCGGCGAAGATTGAACTCTACAGCCCGGATCCCAACAGCCTTTTCTCGGGGACGGCCGTCAGCGAATTTTGCGAGTGCGGGAAGGACAGGCTATGGGTCGGGACGGAGAACGGCGGACTGAGCCTGCTCGACATGAACTCCGGGGAATTTGTCCCCATCAGATGGCACGACAAGGACGACAACATACACGCCCTGTGCCAGATTGGCAGCGACCTGTGGGTGGCGACGTTCTCTTCGGGTCTCAAACGCATAAACCTCGCAAGCGGGGCTATCAGGCACTACCACATGACGGAAGGAAATGTCCCTGACAGCGAAAACGCGGTCTATTCCCTCTACCACAGCGCGAAGGACGGGCGCAACTGCCTCTATGTCGGGACGAAGCGCGGATGCAGCGTCTATGACTACGGCACCGACACCATGACTCCCGTTCACGAGCTGGACGGGCAGATGATTTACGACATATTCGAGGACTACACCGGCAAGATGTGGTTCAGCAGCCACGGCAACGGGGTCTATAGCCACGACCGCTACTCGGGTTCATGGAAGCTCTACAGGAACGACCCCGAGGATGCCGGAAGTCTGTGCAGCGACAGAATTATCGACATCTACAGCGACACGAGCGGGCAGCTGTGGTTCTGCTCCGAGGGCAACGGAATCTGCCGCTACGACTACGGGACCGACACCTTCAGCGTTCCGCCCGTGGGCACTCCGGACGGCAAGCTCCCGAGCAACGTCATCTTCGGAATCCTCGACGACGGCCGCGGACAGCTGTGGATGAGTTCCAACGCGGGAATCATCCGCCTCAACCCCAAGACCGGCGACTACCGGCTCTACACGCACGAGGACGGGCTTCAGAGCAACCAGTTCAACTTCAAGTCGAGTTTCCGCAGCGGCGACGGCAAGTTCTGGTTCGGAGGGGTTGACGGGTTCAACGCGTTCCGGCCTCAGGACATCACCGACAACAGCATAGCCCCCGTGGTGACGGCATCGGTCAGGTACGGCGACCACATCGTGCAGGGACAGGAGGTCACGATTCCGAGCGGAGTCGGCAATTTCAGCATCAGCTTCGACTGTCTGAGCTATGTGTCACCGGAAAAGACCGTGTTCGAGTACCGCTTCGACAAGGACCGCGACTGGACGAGGACGGACCAGCCTTCGGTGTCCTTCGCGAACCTCAAGCCCGGAGATTACACTTTCCTTCTGCGTGCGGTCAACTCAGACGGCTACGCAAGCGAGCGGAACTGCGCCATCGGCCTGACCATAATGGCTCCTTGGTACGGCAGCACTGCGGCGCTGTGCGTCTATCTGGTTCTGCTCGTGGCGGCGGCCGCGCTGGGGATATATGCCTTCATAAAGATACGGAGCAGGGAGGAGACGAGGAAGATTGAGGAAATGAAGATGCGCGGCGAACAGGAGTCCTATAACGCCAAAATTCAGTTTTTCACGCAGATAGCGCACGAAATCAAGACCCCTGTCACGCTCATAAAGGCTCCGCTGGAAATCGTGATGGAGCATCGCGTCTGGGACAGCGAGACCGAAGAGAACCTCAGCATCATCGAAGCCAACACCGCAAGGCTCACCGAACTCACGAACCAGCTGCTTGACTTCAAGAAAATCAGTAACGAGGGCTACCTTCTGCATCTCACTCCGGTCAATCTCGTTCCTGTTGTAGAGGAGGTTCTGCGCAGGTTCCGCACACCGTCGGGGAAGAATCCGGAAATCATCTTCTCCAGCGGAGACAAGGGCAAGGGATATGTCGGGATGTTCGACCCGGACGCCGTGTCCAAGATTCTGAGCAACCTCGTGGAGAATGCGGTGAAATACGCGAAGGACAGGATTGAGGTGGAACTGCACGAAGAAAAGCGCGACGGGAGCGACCTGCTGGTTCTCTCGGTGAGCAACAACGGACCGTCCATACCGAAAGAGGAGGCGGAAAAGATTTTCGACACCTTCTATCAGGTCGATGGCGGTGCCGGGAAGAGCCGGAAACCGGGTTTCGGGATAGGCCTGTCACTCGTGAGCCTGCTCACGGAAAAGTCCGGAGGACGGGTCTATGTGGATACGGAATATGAGGACGGATGCCGCTTCCGCGTCGAACTGCCCTGGAAAAAGGCCGAAGAGCGGGCTGCGGAGGTTCAGGATGACGAGGCATCCGCGGACGGGCAGGGAACTGCTGCGGAGCCGTCCGGCGACAAGGTCACGATTTTGGTCGTGGAGGACAACACGGACATACTCTCGTTCATCGCCGAACAGCTCAAATCCTCCTACAAGGTACTGAAGGCCACGGACGGGCAGAAGGCCATGGCGAAGCTAGAAAGGCACAATGTCGATGTCATAGTCTCGGACATTGCCATGCCTAACATGGACGGGTTCGAACTTCTGAAGGCGGTGCGCGAGAATCCGATGACCTCGCACATCCCGTTCATTCTCCTTTCGGCGGAATCGTCCGTAGAGTCCAAGATACGCGGGCTCGACTACGGCGCGGACGCATACATCGAGAAGCCTTTCTCAGTCAGCCATTTCAAGGCGGTGATTGACAATATGATAAACAACCGCAAGGCTCTTATGGAAAAGTTCGCCTCGTCGCCGGAAGAAAGCCTCAACTTCTCCAAATACGGGTCCCTCGACATAGAATGGCTCTCCAAGGCGGACTCAATCATCGGCGCGAACATATCTTCAATCGACTTTTCAGTCCAGCAGCTCGCGGACGGGATGTTCGTCAGCCGAAGCAACCTCCAGCGCAAGATGAAGTCGCTCACGGGAATGGCTCCGAACGAATACATCAAGCTGTTCAGGCTCAAGAAGGCCGCCGCGCTGCTGCTTTCGGACAACTACCGCATCAATGAGGTCTGCTATATGTGCGGATTCAACACCCCGTCCTATTTCACCTCATGCTTCTTCAAGCAGTTCGGCATACTCCCCAAGGAGTTCGTGGCGCTGCACAAGACTCAGGCCGAGGAAGGTCAGTCCAGCCCGACGGCAGGAGGAAGCGGCTCGGACACCACGCCGTCACCGTTGCAGAAATAGATTCCGGGGCTTGAGAAACTGTGATGTCCGTTCATGAATGAATATGTCCCGGCCTTGTGCACGACGACATAGAGACCTCCCCTGTATGAGACAGCCTGACAGCAGTCATCGTTACGGAGAATCTGCGGGAGAGCGGCTTCCGACGGTTTCCCGGAGACTTTTCTGCATCTTCCGGCGGAGGAGGAGACCTTCACGAATGCCTTTGAGGAGGCATACGCCTTAGCGAAAGCCTTTGTCCCGGCGGCGTCCCGGCATGGAAGCACGGCATAAGCATATGAGGATGTTCCCTCCGCAGGATGCTCGAACCAGCATTTGAACACGCGACCGCTGTCAATCTGAGTGTACATCGGTGCCATGTCTGCCCAGCTGCCTTTCTGAAGAGGGGTCTCGACAAGCATCGGGGAGCCGTCAAGAGCGACGTATCCGCGCCCGTCGTGCCACGCCCACTCAGTATGGCCGTGCACATTTGAACGGAACGAGCCCGAGCACGGTTTCCCGGAACGACGGTTCTGCTCAACCGCCGTGGTGATGCGGCTTATCTCACTGCGCGAAGACCGGATGTCCGCACCGAGCGACACAACAACGTCGTCAAAGAAGAAACTTGACTTGAAGGCGTGAAGCCCGTGACGGTCAAGTTCCATCGTCGTGACCATCGTCCCGCCCTCGGAAAGCCCTCCGACATGACAGGTGTTGTTCTGTTTGTCCTCACGGCTGTCGTCGGTGCGCAGAGGCGCGCCGTCATAATAGGCAGTGACCCCGGGCAGCATACGCCAGTCCCAATATGGAAAGATGTTCTCGTATTCCCGTCCCGACTGCATCAGAATCATCACTCCGTCGGCGGAAAACTGCGCCAGCTGGTTCTCGGCATTGGTAAATTCATAGCCGATTGTACGCTCGGACTGCATACGCACCGAGGCATACCAGTCCTTCGCGCGATATACCCCGAAGTCGGAACGAGGATAATATCGTGCTCCGACCAGTTCATTTTCATAAAGCTCCGGCTGGAGGTTCTGAAGGGCGATGTGCCGGAACACCTCGCTGCGAGGACGGTTCATCGCGGCCATGTTAGACAAGGCGACGGCACAGGAATAGGCCTTGCCGCGCCCGCCGTTGATGTGGAGCTGGCGGCCGCACGCGCTCGGATCCATGACACCCTTCCATATCGGCCAGCACAGCCCTTCAAGTATATAATTCTCAATGATTTCAACCTGCTCCTCAGAAAAGGCATATTCCGTTCCCTCAAGCACACGCGCCCAGAACGACACCCCGTCGGCGAAAGCCAGCCCGTAGTTGCCGAACTGCATCTGAGGCCCGTGCTGATGAAACGACCAGTCCCGCTGTATGCCCTCGGCATCCGTCACGTATATCTCCTCGCCGATTTGCCTGCACGCCTCCCCTGCAAGTTCAGGGTCTTCGACAAGCAGCGCCTTCATCATCTGGTTGCCCGCAAGCCACGCCTTGTTCTGTCCGGTGCGTCCGAAGCGGGAGCGTTCAAGCACCCTCAGCGTCCCCTGAATCTCCTCCTCTGAAAGTTCGTCCCTGAGGAGCACCATCGCCGCCGCAAGTTTCTTAGGAACGCCGATGTCGTTGTGCCACCAGTTAGGATTCACCGGCCGGTTGTCGAACCACCATCCCGCAGCCTTGTGAAGAAGCTCACTCAGCCTCGGAGACTTATAGAACTGAGACTGTGGCCATGCATAACTCTTGGCAAGGGCATATATCCGCGTGATGTGCAGAGTCATGTCCCATCCTCCGCGAGACATGTCCGTGTAGTCGATGTCCTTCCACTGCCGTCTCTCGAAATCAAAAAGTCCCATAACCCGCTCCACCTCATTCTCAGGCAGCTGCACGGCAAGATAGAGCTGCATCAGAAGAACGTCTATAGACGCCCTGCCGTGTTCAGAGTAGGTCAGGAAATTTTCCGTCACCTCATCCGAAGGCGAACATGAGTCCAGCGTGGCCTCGACGAAGGATTCCCTCACTTTCCTGAGCTCCGTCAGCGAATCCTCCCCGCCCTGCGCGAAAGCGGCAAAAGACGAAAACAACATCAGCGAGGCTGACACCGCGATATTTCGCAGAACAATCATAAGTCTGTCGTACATGAACATAAGTCTGTCGTTATAAATATGTAAAAAACTTCACGAAAATAGAAAATTTACGAAGTAATGCGCACGACCGTACAAGGCAGCCGGCTCCGATATACTGATATGTCACACCATTTGACTAATTTTTACTATTCCGCCCGCACGGGAAGCCGCAGCGGGGAGCCCATCTGACGCTCCTTGAAGACATAGCGGGAACTGTCGCCGACGAGGTTGCGGGAGGCTTCCGAGGAGAGGTGGTTGTAGTCTATGACCACGCCGCTGAAAAGGAATTCCATCTCTATCTTCTGGACTTCGGCGGCGGCATTGTCGAGCGAGGACTGAATCTGCGGAATCTCCGCCTCGGTCTCAAGAATCCGCGAGGTGAGTTCCTGACGGCGCTCCACATCGTCGCTGAGCGCGAACTCCTCCCTCATCTCGTCCAGTTTCCGGTTCGTGCCGTCGAGCAGGTCGCGGAAACGGCGTACATCCTCCATCTTCTCCATATAGCGCTTCGTGTCGGCATTTTCCGGTATTCCGCCCCCTACGGCAGAACCGGCATCGACGACATCCGTCCCGTCAGAGGGAACGAGTTCTATAATCCGGCGCAGCCTTTCAGAATCCGTGATTCTCTGCTGCTGCGGAGCGAACTCATATTCAAGGACATAGACGCAGACGCTGTCTTTCTTGCACCCGCGGTCCGAAGCAAAGACGGTGTAGCGTCCGTCGTCCGTATTCATATATAGGTAGTCATTATCCACCGAAGAATACGGAAATCCGAGGTTCACGGGGTCCGACCAGCATCCGTCAGCCTCGTTCCACACGGATTCATAGAGGTCATATCCCCCTGCGCTGTCCTTTCGTTTCGCCGAGAAAAAGAGAGAGCGGCGGTCTGCGGAAAGAATCGGGAATATCTCATCTGACACGGGAAGAGTCGCTGTTGAATCCCTGAATACGAAATTCGCAGAATCCCGGAACATTTGAGCGACGACCATCGAATCCGCCGTCACAGAGATAGAATCCTTAGGGGCGAAGACCTGACGGGGACGGCTCCAGAGGGTATCTTTTACGGAAGAATATATCTTCATGTGTCCGAGCGTGTCGGGAGACGAAAAATATATGACGTCGTCATCTTCCTGATAATATGCGATGTCCGGAAGGATTCCGAGAGCCTTTGGGGCATTCAGGGTCTGGAGGCTGTCACGCAGGCCTTCGCTGGAACTGAGGTCGTGCCATGAGCGGTCAGAAAAAGGATAGTAGAGGAAAAAGTCCCGGAGCGTGAACTTCTGACGTGCGATTACGGTAGGCTGACATACGAGCGAGGAGAGGTCGAAGCCGCTTTCCGCGTTGGCAAGCAGTTCGGCGGCGTAGGCTCTCACGAGGCTGTCGGAGGACTCGGAGATGAGCTCGTCGCAGACCTGGATGGCGCGGCGGAACTGGTAGCTGCAGTGCAGGGAGTCCGCGAGGGCGAGCTTTTCCGTGTCGGTGAGTTTGGAGGCCGCCTCAAGGACCGGGACGGCAATCTGCATCGGAGCAGCGGGCACGGAGACGGTGAGGGTGTCCTGCGAGGATAGGACGTAGGGGATGACCGCGGCAGGAACCGTGTCCCTCACGGAAACGGGCTGAACCGTGACAACAGTATCCCTGGCTGGAGAGAACAAGGAATCGGCACGGTCCGCCGACTGGGACTGCGCCGCCGCGATGCCTGTTGAAAACACCGACAGGAATATTGCCAAAACATTTGTCTTCCCCATTTCTTCACTCGCCGACCGCCGGCTCTGCTCCCGCGAAGTCGTAACTCCGTTAAGCCAAAGCCACAAAAAGGAGTACAAATTTAATAAAAAGTGCGTTTATAAGAAAAAAATCGTAAATTTGTGCCCTATTTGCCGGAAGTAAAATCCGTGCCATACTTTGTGGCAGACACGGGATTGCGTCCGAAAAACGGACAAGGCGACAAAAGAGACAATAAATATTAATTAAAACAATAACGATTATGCAAAGTAAAGGTGCCATCAGATTCGTTGCAATCTGCCTTGCGATAGCATGTCTTTGGCAGCTCTCGTTCTCTGTAGTTACAAGGGTACAGGAACACAAGGCTGACAAATATGCAGAGAAGGCCGTTGAGGCTTTCAGCGCATCGGCGGAATTCAACACTGTATCGGACGAGGACAAGGCCTATGTTCTTGACTCAATCGCAAAGGTCAGCAACAGGCGTTTCCTCGACTCTGTCTCAGCCGAGAAAGTTTATTTCGGCTACACTTACAAGGATGTGAAGGTCAAGGACATCAACCTCGGTCTGGACCTCAAGGGCGGTATGAACGTGATGCTTCAGGTGCAGCTTGAAGACCTCGTGAAGGCTCTTGCCGGCAACAGCCAGGATCCGCAGTTCCTTGCGGCCATCGACAGCGCGAAGGTTCGCGGCGTCAACTCAAGGGACAACTTCATCACCCTTTTCGGAAAGGCTTGGCAGGAGACTGCCGGCGGTCGTCCGCTTTCTGACATATTCGCGACCTTCGACCTCAAGGACAAGGTGACGAGCCAGTCAAGCGACGCACAGGTTCTTGACGTGATTGAGAAGGAATCGGAGAGCGCTATCTCCAACTCCTTCAATGTATTGAGAAACCGTATCGACCGTTTCGGAGTCACCCAGCCTAACATCCAGAAGCTCGGAAACAGCGGACGTATCCTCGTCGAGCTCCCGGGCGTGAAGGAGCCGGAGCGTGTGAGAAAGCTCCTTCAGGGAACCGCTTCACTCGAATTCTGGACGACCTTCCAGTTCTCAGAGATTGAGCCGTTCCTCAGCGAGGCCAACTCCAGGCTTGCGGAGATTCTCCCGGCAACGAAGACAGTTGCAGAGGCCGCTCAGCCTGCCGACAGCAGCGACATCCTGAACGCGGAGGTCAATGCGGCGGCAAAGGAGAACGAGGAACTTGAGAACTACAGGAAGCAGAACCCTCTCTTCGCCGTTCTCCGTCCTTCAGGCTACAACACCAACGCCTGCATCGGTTTCGCAAGCTACGCCGACACGGCTCTCGTGAACAAGTACCTCGCGATGCCTCAGATTAAGGAGTGCTTCCCTCACGAGTTCACCCCGATGTGGACAGTGAAGCCTTCCGACCAGATTCCTGGCGGCAACTACTTCGAGCTCGTCGCAATCAGGAACACATCCCGCGACGGCAAGGCTCCGCTTGACGGTGACGCCGTAACGGAGGCTCGCGTACAGTACGGCGACGGCGGCGCACGCCCTGAGGTCTCAATGTCGATGAACGCCGAGGGCGCACAGACATGGGCACGCCTCACCAAGGACAACATCGGCCGTCAGGTGGCAATCGTCCTCGACGGAATGGTATATTCATACCCTACGGTTCAGAGCGAGATTTCCGGCGGTTCTTCACAGATTACCGGTAACTTCACCCTCGAAGAGGCCGAGGACCTTGCAAACGTCCTCAAGTCAGGTAAGCTCCCTGCACCTGCAACCATCATTCAGGAGCAGGTCGTAGGACCTTCACTCGGTAGCGAGTCAATCAACGCGGGTCTCATCTCCTTCGTGATTGCCTTCCTCCTCGTGCTTCTCTACATGGTGTTCTTCTATCAGGGAGCAGGTCTCATCGCAGACTTCGCCCTCCTGTGCAACGTGCTGCTGCTCTTCGGAACCCTCGTTTCGTTCGGAGCCGTCCTCACGCTGCCGGGTATCGCGGGTCTCGTCCTCACTCTCGGTATGGCGGTCGATGCGAACGTCATCATCTATGAGCGAATCAAGGAGGAGCTTCGTGCGGGCAAGGGTCTCGGAAAGGCCGTTGCAGACGGTTACAGGAACGCATATTCCGCAATCATCGACGGTCAGGTGACAACGGCTCTCACGGGTCTCGTCCTCCTTATCTTCGGTTCAGGTCCTGTGAAGGGCTTCGCGACGACCCTCATCATCGGTATCGTCACCTCTGTAGTGACATCCATCTTCATCACCCGTCTCGTAATCGACGACAGGCTCGCGAAGGGCAAGAAGGTAAGCTTCGACAACAAGCTCACGAGGAACTTCCTCCAGAACACTCACGTCGATTTCCTCAGCAAGAGGAAGATTACCTACTCAATCTCAGGCGCGCTCATCCTCATCTCCATCCTCTCCATCTGCATCAAGGGCTTCACCTACGGTGTCGATTTCACGGGAGGCCGTACTTATGTCGTGAGATTCGACAAGCCTGTTACCGCGGAGGCCGTTCGTGAGGCAACTCTGAAAGTATTTGATGCGGCATCTGAAGGAAAGGCGGCTGTTGAAATCAAGCAGTTCGGCGGTGACAGCCAGATGAAGATTACCACGACATACAAAATAAATGAAGATTCAAGTGATGTGGATGCAGAGGTTGAGAACCTCCTCTACGACGCGTTGAAGGGTCTCTTCGCCAAGGACATGACATTCGAGGAGTTCCGCTCTACGGTTGATAATCCTAACGGTATCATATCTTCCGACAAGGTGGGTCCTACCATCGCGAACGACATGAAGCGCGACGCTATCATCGCCGTCATCATCGCCCTCTTCGTAATCTTCGCATACATCGCGATAAGGTTCAAGAACTGGACATGGGGACTCGGCGGCGTGACTTCCCTCGCACACACGGCAATCATCGTGATCGGATTCTTCTCGCTCTTCAGCGGCATCCTTCCGTTCACCCTCGACGTCGATCAGACGTTCATCGCGGCTATCCTGACCATCATCGGATATGCAATCAACGACAACGTGGTCATCTTCGACCGAATCCGTGAATACAAGGCAGAGCATCCTAAGTCCCTTCTGAAGGACAATGTGAACGACGCGCTCAACAGCACGCTCTCACGTACAATGAACACCTCCCTCACGACTCTCGTCACGATGCTTGCAATCGCAATCTTCGGCGGTGAGGTCATCAGGGGTCTCGCGGTTGCGCTCATCCTCGGAATCATCATCGGTACTTATGCGTCAATCTTCATCGGAACACCTGTGATGTATGATGTAGTTAATGCTGTAGAAAAGCGCAAGGCAAAGAAAGCCTAGTTTTAGCGAAATATAAATTCTTAAGAAGCGTCTGAAAAATTTTTCAGACGCTTCTTTTTTGAGTATCTTTGTAGTTCCGCGACAACGCGATATACCTGTAGAAAAGAATATAACTCATTGATTTACATATATGTCATTCGTACATCTTCACGTCCATACGCAGTATTCCATCCTCGACGGATTTTCCGCCATACCAAAACTCTTTGACAGGGCGGAGGAGCTGGGGATGCCGGCGCTGGCGATTACGGACCACGGCAACATGTACGGAATCAAGGAGTTCATGAAGTTCGCCGCCAAGCATCCGAACATCAAGCCGATTCTCGGATGCGAGGTCTATGTCACGCGGCACTATGATCACAAGCTCAAGGACAACAACCACAGAAGCTACTACCATCTCATCCTTCTCGCGAAGAACTACGAGGGCTACAAGAACCTCATGAAGATTGTCTCCACGGGGCACATCGAGGGCAAGTACTACAGCAAGCCGAGGGTGAGCCACGAGGTGCTGGAGAAATGGCACGAGAATCTCGTGTGCCTGTCGGCCTGCATCGCGGGAGAGGTGCCGAGAGACCTCATAGACGGGGACGAGGATGCCGCACGCAAGGCAATCCAATGGCACAAGGACCTGTTCGGGGAGGACTACTACCTTGAGGTGCAGTCCCACAGGACGGAGGTTCCGGGAATGACGCAGGAAGTCTGGGAGAAGCAGCAGGTGGCCAATGCGGGGATATTCAGGCTCGCGGAGGAGATGGGAGTGAAGGTCGTCGCGACGAACGATGTGCATTTCGTGAAGAAGGAGGACGGCCCGGCGCACGACAGGCTCATCTGCCTCAACACGGGGGCCTATCTCGACGACGCGGACAGGATGCGCTACACCCAGCAGGAGTTCCTCAAGAGCGAGGAGGAGATGGCCGGGCTGTTCCAGGAGCATCCGGAGGTGCTCGCGAACACGCTTGAGGTGGCGGACAAAATCGAAAGTTATAAGATTGACCGAGGGCACGTGCTCCCGAAGTTCGACCTGCCGGAGGACTTTCTCGCGGACATAGACAATCAGCTGGAAAAATACAAGGAAGTGATTGACGTGGGACGCTGCGACAAGGACGGCACGGACCGAGGGGAGGAGTTCTGCCGCTCCGTGGCCTATCTCTGCCATCTGACCTACAAGGGCGCGCACATCCGCTACGGGGAGACATTCACCGAGGAGCAGAGCGAGCGAATCGACTTCGAGCTCAAGACCATCTGCCGCATGGGCTTCCCGGACTACTTCCTCATCGTTCAGGACTACATCGCCGCCGCCCGCGCAATGGGCTCGATGGTCGGCCCGGGACGTGGCTCGGCCGCCGGCTCGGTGGTAGCCTACTGCCTCTGGATTACGAACCTCGACCCTATCAAGTACCAGCTCCTGTTCGAGCGTTTCCTCAACCCGGACCGAATCAGCATGCCTGATATTGACGTGGATTTCGAGGACCTGGGAGCCGCGCACAAGTATGTAGAGGACCACTACGGCCTCGACCACGTCTCGCGTGTCATCACCTTCGGAACGATGGCGGCCAAGTCGGCAATCAAGGACGTGGCCCGAATCAGCCACATGAGCATAGAGGAATCCAACCGGCTCACCAAGATGATTCCCGACCGCCTGAGCGAGATGGTCGATAAGGAATATCCCTTCAACCCCAAGCTTGATGAGTTGAAAAAGGGATTCAGCGAGGTCGTGAAGAAGGTGGAGACCGACGACCCGGACAATCCCGGACAGAAGATGTTCGTCGAGAAGCACTATCAGGTCGGCAAGGAGGAAGCGAACGCAAAGATTACTCTCAAGAACTGCTACAGGCTTGTCCCGGAACTTCAGGAAGAGCTGAAGAACGGCACGGAGCTGACCAAGGAGGTGCTGAACTACGCCCTCCAGCTCGAAGGCTGCATCCGTCAGGTGGGAGTCCACGCCTGCGCGACCATCATCGGCCGGGGAAACCTGATGGACTATATCCCCATCTGTCTCTCCGAAGACAAGGAAATCGTCGATGAGAACGGAAAGAAAAAGGAATTCTGGACATCGCAATATGACGGGCACTACATCGAAGACGTGGGAATGCTCAAGATGGACTTCCTCGGACTCAACACGCTGACAATCATACACACCTGCCTCGACCTCATAAAGGAGAGATACGGCGTCGACATAGACATCGAGGCCATCCCCATCGACGACAAGATGACCTACGAGCTCTACGGACGCGGCGACACCACGAGCGTCTTCCAGTTCGAGTCTCCCGGCATGATGAAGTGGCTTCAGCTGCTCCAGCCGACAAGGTTCGAGGACCTCATCGCCATGAACGCCCTCTACCGTCCGGGACCTATGGACTACATTCCGTCGTTCGTCGCCCGAAAGCAGGGACAGGAACCTGTGGAATATGACCTTCCGGAGATGGAGGAGTTCCTCAAGGACACCTACGGAGTGACGGTCTATCAGGAGCAGGTCATGCTTCTGTCGCAGAAGCTCGCGAACTTCACCAAGGGTGAGGCCGACAAGCTCCGCAAGGCGATGGGCAAGAAGCAGATAGATATCCTGAACTCGCTGAAGGAGAAGTTCATGAACGGGGGTATGAAGAACGGCCACCCGGAGAAGACTCTCGACAAGATATGGAAGGACTGGGAGAAGTTCGCGCAGTACGCCTTCAACAAGTCCCACGCCACCTGCTACGCATGGGTGAGCTACCAGACGGGCTGGCTCAAGGCGCACTATCCGGCCGAGTTCCAGGCGGCCAACCTGAGCAACAACCTCTCGAAGATGGACGAGATTAAGAAAATCATGGATGACTGCAAGAAGAGCGGCATCAAGGTTCTCAATCCGGACATCAACGAGTCGCACTCCGCATTCTCCGTGAACGTCGAGGGGCACGTCCGCTTCGGCCTCGGGGGCATCAAGGGCTTCGGCTCCAACATCGTGCAGGCAATCATAAGCGAGAGGGCGAAGAACGGGCAGTTCACCGACGTATATGACTTCATCGAGAGGATGTCCGGCATCGTGAACCGCAAGTCCATGGAGTCTCTGATTTATTCCGGGGCTTTCGAGAGCTTCCACATATCCAAGCAGCAGTTCTTCACCCCGTGCAGGAGCGGAGACACGTTCCTCGACGCCCTCATCCGCTACGGCGAGCTTTTCCGTCGGGACGCGGAGAGCGCGGCGATTTCACTGTTCGGCGAGTCCGAGGAGATGAAGCCGACGAGGCCCGAGGTTCCTGAAATTGAGCGGGAAGTGGATGAATTCATATTCCTTCAGAAGGAAAAGGAATTGGTGGGAATGTACCTTTCGGCGCACCCTCTCGACAAGTACCGCTTTGAACTCGACAATTTCGTGAAATGCAGCCTCGGGCAGCTTGAAGCGATGATTGCCGACTGCACGGAGCGTCAGGCCGGGGAAAAGGTCTGCGTCGCCGGGCTCATCACGGAGACCGGAACATTCAACTCAAAGACCGGGCGCGCCTACTCCAAGACGAAGATTGAGGACTATGAGGGCAGCTTCGAGCTGGCTCTCTTCGGCAAGGATCACGAGGCGTTCATGGCCTATCTCCAGCCGCACACTGCCGTGTGGATTGACGGCGAAATCAAGCCGCGGTTCTACCAGAAACCAGCCGAGGGGGCTTCCGCGCAGGCTCAGCAGAAAGTCCCGTACGGGTTCAGGGTGAACAGGATTGTGCTGCTCGGCAACGTGGCGGAGGAGAAGGTCAAGAGTTTCACGATTCAGCTCACAACGACGCAGCTCACGCCGGAGTTCCGCGAGAGGCTCGTGCAGATCATCAAGGACAACGGCGGGCCTATCCCGCTCTCGATGAAGCTCTACGACCCGGTGCACAAGTGGAACATCGAGTTCGCGTCGAGAAAATTCACCGTGGGCGTGAACAACGACTTCGTGTCGGCGCTTGACGCGATGGGACTTAGTTATGACATCGAGAAAAAGAGGTGATTTGAGTGTCCTTTGGACATATTTTCCCGTTTTTGACCGCCATTTAGCACCACTAAACTCATCTCAAAGCGAAAAAATATGACTCAAGGACACACAAATTTTTAAATAAAAAAAGACAAAGATATGGCAGCAGAGGAAAGATTCGCGAGCCTCGGAAGAGTGGAGGCCGTTGCAAGGCTTTTTGACGGAACGGGCTACAAGCCGTTCGAGAGCATACAGTTCGAGACCAAGGGGCAGGCGTATGCCACCCAGAAGAGCCGCTGTTTCATCGAGGGAACGGACTTCGACCTCGTCTATTTCCCTCTCAAGCACCTCGGACACAAGTGCGTGACCATGGTGACCGGAGAGCTCTATGCGGAGCTGTCCTCCCCGCGCACCCTCGCCGTCGTCATAGGCGTGCCGGCCAAGCTGGACTTCAGCCACATAAAGGAGCTCTGGGGCGGAATTGTCGCCTGCGCCAAGGAACACGGCTACGAAAAGCTGAGCCTTGAGGTGATGCCGTCGATGGTTGGCCTCTGCGTCAGCGTGAGCGCCTGCGGAGAGACCTCCCTGCTCACGGCTAAGCGCAGGATGCCGGCAAAGAGCATGGACCTGCTCTGCGTTTCGGGCAGCCTCGGCGGAGCCTATCTCGGCCTGAGCGTGCTGGAGCGCGAAAAGCGCAAGTTCGACAAGACGAAGGACGACCACGCGCAGCCGCAGCTCGACAAGTACAAGGACTTTGTGGGCGAATATCTCAAGCCGTCCCTCTCCCCGAACATACTGAAGCTTCTCGAAGATTCGGAAATAGTCCCGAGTTTCGGCTATTTCGTTACAAAAGGCCTCGCTGACGCCGTCAAATGCCTCGTCAGGGACTCCGGTCTCGGAGCGAAGATTTACGCAGAGAGAGTGCCTTTCATGGGCAATTCCATCGACCTGAGCAAGGAACTCGGCATTGACCCTCTCGCCGCCGCCCTGAACGGAGGAGACGACTGCCGCCTTCTCTTCACCATCCCCATCGGCAAACACGACAAGTTCCGCCACGACTTCCAGACCTTCGACATCATCGGCCACCTCGCCAAGCCCGAAGTCGGCTCCGTCATAGTCACCCCCGACGGCGTCGAACTCCCCCTCCATGCCCAAGGCTGGCCCAAGGAGGAACTATAATCGGAAAAAGGCTATTTCAACGCCCACTTCCAATATGGAATGACTTCAATCGTGCCGAGAGCATCGGTGATTGTCTCTTCCTCGTCGTATGTGATGATTACACGCCGCTCACACGGATGTACCTTCGGAAGCTTTCTCAACCCTTCGGTCTCCCGTTCTCGGGTTTCATCGCCGCGAATGCTGTATGAGGCCTGTATTGCAAGTTTTTCCTCCGGGACATAGAAGTCCACCTCAATGTTGTCTGAATAGAACCAGACTGTCTGATTGTCGTCATCATGTCCATATCGCCGGAAGAGGTCAAGCGCCACAAGATTTTCAAGCAGCGCAGTGTCCGCATTCATCAGCTGGAGGGAAATGAGTCCGTTGTCGATGAGGTAGTACTTGCAAAGGCTTTCTTTTTCCACGAATGCGGAACTTATGTTCCTGAGCCGAAGCAGCAGCCACGCGTCCTCAGAATATGAGACATAACTCGAAACTGTCGGAACGCTTATCTTTCCTGCCAGGCCCGAAAGGATGTTGGATATCCGGGTGTAGGACAACGGATGCATTATTCCTTCGGTTATCTTCTTTATCATCAGCTGAAGTGCCTTGGGATTCGAAATCCTGTTGCGTTGAATAATGTCTCCGAGATAGATTTTCTGAAACAGGCTCGTAAGATAATTCCTCTTTATGCCAAGACCCGCCGCCTCCGGAAGCCCGCCCCAACGGAAATATTCCTCGTATGCGGAGAAGAAGAGCGCCCTCGAATCCGTTGCAGTCAGTGCCCTCTCATCAAATGGGATTTTTCTGAACGACAAATACTCCCCAAAACTGAACGGATAAACTTCCACCGGTATATATCTGCCGCCGAGAGTGGCCATTACTTCTCTTGACAGCATCTTGGCATTGCTTCCGGTTATAAAGACACTGTATTTTTTATCCGCAAGATTTCTCGCGAATTTCTCCCACCCATCGACATTCTGAACTTCATCGAGAAAAAGCATGGGTCTTTGCCCGTACATTTCCTGATGGCATTCAAGAATAAGATTGAAATCCTCGGCAGAAAAACCCTCAAGGCGCGTGTCCTCAAAGTCAATATAAAGCATTTCAGCCCAGCTGTGTCCGGAAGCCAGCATCGAGCGGATTTTCTGATAAAGAAGGAAAGATTTTCCGCAACGTCTCACCCCCACGAATAAAAGCAACGGAAAACTGTCCAAATCAAAATCGCGTTCCAAGACATCGTACCGTTCAATGTCTTTCTGATTGTCATAGAGAACCTGTTTCAATACTTGTCGGGAGATTGCCATTTTAAGCGCCATTTTATATTATTTGACAAATTTATAAAATAGTATTTTACAAAACAACCCATCAAACAACAACAATCGGAAAAAGTCATGTTTCTGCATACCAAATTTCGAGAAAAAGTCATATTTTCCCATAGCGAATTTTGAGAAAAAGTCATTCAATGTTTCTCAGCAGGTTTGTGCCTAAGATAAGCATCGGACCGGATCCGCTGAGTGACTTTTCTGTCTCATTGGAGCATAATACCGACAACAAGACTACGGAAGAGGTGCTTCAACTGCCGGAAATTATTGCAAAGGAAAAGGGAATCAAGACAGTCGTCTGCATTGACGAGTTCCTGAAGAAAATCAGCGAGGCCGACTGGTGCGAATACATCTGCCGCAAGTTCACAAACTCCGGGAAAAGCATTTCTCCCGAGCTTGCTGGCAAAATTTGTGAAATAACGGACAGGTACTCATCGTATGTTCAGCAACTGGCATGGTTCGTATGGCTAAGGACGGACGGTCCCGCAACCGAAGATGACCTGAAATATGGTATGAATCGCCTTCTCGATGCCTGCGAACCGGTATTCATCCAACAGACGGAATCCCTTTCTTCCTATCAGATGAATTTCCTGCGTGTCCTCGCCGACGGCATTCACACCGGCTTCACGCAGAGTTCCGTTCTGAACACCTACAGACTGGGAACCCCGGCCAACATATCACGCCTGAAAAAGTCTCTCACGGAAAAGGATCTCATCGCCATAACAGCACCCCACACGATAGAAATCACAGACCCCATCCTCAAGCTCTGGCTCAAGAAAAGGGTCTGGAATGAGTAATTGAAACGAGGCGAAAAAACACATTGGCACTCAATAGTATTCTATCCAATATTCCTCTACTTTTGTCGTACCACGGAGTTCCGTATCTGGATAATTTGAAGAATACTCTGTAATATCTAACATTTGTTCGCAGTATAGCTTCCAGAAAGGGTTTTCGAAAAACTTTCATTAAAAAGGATCAGTCTTTAAGACACCCCACGGGAACAACATAGACTCCATCCCTGCGGCGATAGGCGTACTTGCCCACGGCGGTGAGAACCATAAGGAATGAAGGACTCTTCATCTTGTCCGTGTCAATCTTTGCCGCAAGACCGTTGAGATTGTGCGCACCCTCGTCAATCAGCCGGTCTCCTCCGAGCTTTATTTCAATGAGCCCATATCGTCCGTCACGAAGATGCATAACGGCGTCACATTCAAGTCCGTTCTTGTCTCGAAAATGAAAGATTTGCCCGTTGAGGGAGTCTGCATATACCCGGAGGTCGCGTATGCAGAGCGATTCGAACATAAGACCCATAGTGTTCAGGTCGCCAATCAAGTCATTCGGCCCAAGTCCGAGTATGGCGGTGCCTATGGACGGATCAACAAAATATCTCGTGTTCGACGAGCGGATGGCCGTCTTTGAGCGAAGGTTCGGATTCCACGCCTCTGAGTCCTCTATGACGAATATTTTTCTCAGTGCTTCAATGTACGATGATGCGGTCTTCTCATTTATTGAACTTTCCTCATTTGGCATCATGTCCGCGACTATCGTTCCGAGCGTGGCCTGCGTCCCGATGTTTCTGGCATAAGAGCGCATCAGCAGCCTCGCCGTAGTCGAACTTCTTCGAGTCCCATCTACTCGTGAAATGTCTTTTTTTGTCACAGCCTCGACATAATCGAACGCCTGATCAAGCGCCGCGGTGCCATTGAGGCTGCATGCGAACGGCCATCCGCCGCGGCATATAAGAAACGCAATATCACCCAATTCAATACTGTTCACGGCAGCTATGTCATCTGCGCTATTGAACAAGTCGCAAAGGCTTACCGAACCGTTGGACTCGCCGGATTCATACAGGCTCATCGGACGCATTGTCACCCACCCGAAGCGTCCCGTTCCGGAATGCCTAATCTCGTTCTCGTCGGCAGGAACAGCGGAACCTGTGAGAATGAACAGTCCGGTACCGTGTCTGTGGTCCGCCTCAAAACGGATTGTGTCCCATAGTTTGGGGGCCAGCTGCCATTCATCGATGAGGCGCGGAGATTCGCCTTCCAGAAGCATCCTTGGATTAAGGTCAGCCATTCTGAGGTTGCCTTCCAAGTCTTCTGGTCTGTCCATATAAAGAATGCTTCTCGCCCGCTGTTCTGCCGTGGTCGTCTTACCGCACCATTTGGGACCCTCGATAAGTACCGCTCCTTTTCCTGCCAGTCTCCGTTCAAGAATCCTGTCCGCTATCCTTGCCTTGTAAACAAACTCCATATCCTTGTTTTTTTAGGCAAATATAATGATTTTATTTAATCCGTTTTCTCTGTTGGCTAAATCTAATTTCCTCAGTTGGCTAATTTTCGTTTCCTTAGTTGGCCAAATTTCATTTCCTCAGTTGATGCATTTTCACAAGGTTGCTATAAACAGGTTTGTTAAAAATGTTTATAACAGGATGGTAAAATGGGGCGAGAGGGACTACAATCCAGAAAGGTCCACCTTGTAGATGAGGTCTTCGGATTCCCGGGGCTTTTGGATGAACATGACCATATAGACAGGGACATATTCGACATTGCCCACCGTATGCAGATTGTCATTGCAGAGAACGTATGCCTTTTTTATCCCATAATCGGGGTTTGACATCACGCCGCTCAAGGCATTGTGGCGTTCGTAGTCCTTTCCGGATTTGACCTCCACGGGGATTATTTCATTGTCCGCTTCGAGCAGGAAATCAATCTCGCCCTGCTTTTTGCTGTTGAAATAGTAGAGATTCCAATCATGCGCGTGCAGTTCCTGAGCAACGGCATTCTCAAACACGGCACCATAGTTAATGTTAATCTCCCCTTGCAGCAGCTTCAGCTGTATGCCTCCCGACGAATACTGACTTGACAGCAGGCCGACGTCATTCTGAAACAGCTTGAAAAGGTTTCTCTGTTCATTAAGCTTCAACGGAGCCGTCGGTTCCTCCACATTGTAGGTCGGCAGAGCCATGTCGGCATCCTTGAGCCAGATAAAGTCATTCTCATGACGGCTGAACGTCATGTGTTCATTCAGGCGTTTCAAAATGAACCTCTTGTTTTTGGCATTGAGTTCCGACGGAATTATATCAAAGACTTCGTTTATGTAGAGTTTTTTTCGCTCATCTCTGTCATAGCGGGCTATATCCATCTTGTACAGCATTAGAATGTCTTTCTGCTCCTTGACAACATTCTGAATGTTGTTGGTGTTCACATACGCCTGCACAGCGGCGGGCATTCCACCGACAATCAGATAAAGCCTGAACAGCTGCATCATCTTCTTATGGACAAACTCATCCACAGGAGTTCTTTCTTTCCAGCACTCACGCAATGAGTCCAGAACATTCTCCGGAAGTCCGGCAGCGGTGACAAATTCCTCGAAATCCAACGGATACATCTGATATTCCGACATATAGCCCACTGGAACGGAACGAATATTCTTCATCTCCACACCAAGAAGAGACCCGCTGAGGGCATACAGATAGTCCCCGTCATCAACAAGCCCCTTCACCCATGTCATTATGTCGGCATATTCCTGAACCTCATCGAAGAATATCAAAGTCTTTCCGGGCACAAGTTCTTCCCTTACGTAAGCTGAAATCCTTAGTTTCAGCTCCCTTACGTCCCCTGCACCCCTGATGACGGAGATGACTTCCGGCTGGAGAAGAAAATTCATCTCCACTAACCGCAGGTCATGCTGTCGTGCATATTTCCTGACAGCATACGTCTTTCCCACCTGTCTTGCCCCCGTAAGGAACAAAGCTTTCTTTGTGGAAGCGAAGTGCTTCTCTATTTCACTGTCAATCTTTCTGTTAAGCATAGCTATTGCAACTTTTCCATGGCAAATATATGCATCTTCTGCAACTTTTCCAAGGTGTTTTCACAGGTTTTCTGCAACTTTTCCAAGAAATATGGGACTTTTGCAGGCAGGCCGAAATTTGCTGATGTCACAAGAAATGAAAAATCGGGGCACACGGATGATTGAACGTGTGTCCCGATTGAAGTTTAGTATGAACCGTGTGCGTTACTCGGCGGCTTCGGCGGTGCTGCGGGAAGCGCGACGGGCCTCGATGCGGGCAGCTATGAGGCGGTGGCGCTTCTCCATCAGCTCGTGGAGACGGGAAGCGTAGTGGTTGCGCTCCCGGTAGTCCATGATGAAGGCCGTGACGCTGTAGAAGGCGAACTGGGAAATCAGCCCGATGAGCTGCGGACGAATCATCGGGAGAGTGGCGGCGGCGTTGTTGATGGCGTGGAAGCCCTGGATGCCGAAGGTCGATGGGAAAATCCATGAGACGGCTTTCCAGAACGGCGACATGGAGCTTACCGGCCAGATGGTGCCGCTGAGGAAGAGGCAGATGGAAGACACGAAGAGGAGTTCCACGAAGACCGTCTCCCTGTGGCGGATGAAGCGGCTGAAGGTGAAGCTGAATGCCACGCAGTCAATCACGAAGAAGAAAATCAGCGCGAGCATGGTTCCGAGCTGTCCCCGCTGCGGCATTCCGAACAGGGCCGGAACAAGGAGGAGACAGTAGGAAGCGATGCCGAGATAAATCAGCGTGTATGCGGCCGCCCTTCCGATAAGAGAGCCGTCGTGGGTGGCGTTGCCCTCGCGCATCGAACCGTTCATCACGCTCACTCCGAAGAACATCGTCTGCTGGATGACCAGAAGAAGAGCCGCGGAGAGGAAGAAAATCAGGAACGAATAGTTCGTGTTGAACGGGACGTTCTCCTCAGCCGGAATGGCCTCTATCATCTGCGAGATTGCCGCATCCGTAAGCCCCGTCATCGCGAGGCGGGACGAACCTATCGTGCGGAGTTCGTCAATCATGACATGATTCACTGCCATCGTTATGTTCTTGTAGTAGAGGAAGCTGGCCATGTCCGCGTAGGTCGATACAGTCGCCTGCTCCATCTTCGCGAGCCTGTCGCCGTAATCCTCCGGGAAGAGCACGATGCCGTGGACCTTCCTTTCCTCAAGCAGCTGCCGGGCCTCGGCCATGGACACGCACTTATATGCCACATCCACCTCACGAGTGGCGTCAATCTTTTGAATGAAGCGCCGGCTGTCGCTGCTCTGACTCAAATCCACCACCGCAACCGGCATCTCATCCACCGTACCCTTGTAGTAGATCAGGCCGTATATGACCGGATAGAGCAGTCCTCCGAGAAGGAAGATGATGAGGACGTATGAATCCGCAAATATGCGTTTAAGTTCTTTTAACATAATTTTATATTCCTATATATCACAGACATACCCGAATATTTCCAATTCCGCGGCATATCATTCTATCATATACCCTACCTCTCGTAGTTCTGGTTCACCCACGCCCTCTTGAGACGGCCGCTGACGCACAGCGGACCGATGAGGAAGAGGAGAAGGCAGACCAGATATGGCCACCAGTCACCGAGTCCCGTGCCGAAAATCGCCTCCTGGACGTATGCCAGATAGTAGAAGCGCAGCGGGAAGAGGACGGCGATGCCCTGAATTGCCTTCGGCATGGCCTCCACGGGGAAGGTGAAACCGGAGAACGAGAATCCGAGAATCGTGAACAGAGCCGCGATGCTGAGGGCGAACCTCAGCGTAGGGAGAAGCCCCACAATCGTCACTGCCACAGCCTCACAGGCAAGGATGAACACCACCATGAGCAGCATCATGTTGCCGACGCTTCCCGCGACAGGGAACTTGCACACGCCGTACATCAGCAGATCAAGCGTCAGTCCCATAAGGAGATAGACCAGCGTGTAAGGAGTAAGTTTTCCTAACAGCGCGGCGGCGAACGAGCCGTCGGCCGTCTCCATCAGTTCCTTTGACGTGCCGTAGCGGAGTTCAGAGCCGAGAGCGTAAATCAGCACGAAGACGATGCTCAGGCAGAGAAGACCCGGAAGAATGATGTTGTTCAGGTACATGCTGTAGTTCGTCATCGGGTTGCCGATGTGGTGCTCGTCAATCGTAATCGGCTGTATCATTCCCATAATCTCGCCGTCGGAGACTCCCTTGGCACGGAATACTTCCCGCTGGACAGCGCCTCCGGTGAGTGTCACCATCGTCAGGACGTCCTTGTAGCTAAGCGCTCCGGCAATCATGTAGAGCGAGTTGACATAGTATGTGAACGTCGGCTGACGGTTCGCATAGACATCCGCCGCCATATTCTTCGGGATGACGCAGATGGATGCCACCTCGCCGGTCTGCATCGCGTCGCGGGCCTCGGAGAAGCTGTCGAAATGGACCACCTTTCCGAGCTGGGTCGCGTCGAGCTGGCTGCAGAAGTTGCGCGAGAGGGATGAATTGTCCATGTCAACTACTCCGATCGGCAGCTTTTCCGGGAGTCCGGCCTTGAAGAATGTCAGGTAGAAAAGACAGCAGACAGCCATCATAACCACCGATCCGAGCAGATAGACAGGTTTGCGGCGTATAATCCCGAACTCACGCCGCATAACTTTCAAAAACGCATTATCTTTCATTGCAATCAAAAGTCTGGTTCAGGATTAAATTACTTTACTACTATGGCGGTCATGCCCGGGCGGAGGCCAGCAACAGGAGTCGTAGGTACAGCACGAACCTCGAAAGTCTTGGCGTCATAGCCGTCAGTCTCCTTGGTAGCCCTCCAGGTCGCGTAGGACTCGCGTGCGGCGATGTAGGTCACCGTAGCGTCGATTTCCTTGCCGTCGAGGGCAGGAATGCTGAGGCGGAGCTTGTCGCCGGATTTCATGCTGTGAAGCTTGTCCTCGCGGATGTTGAACGTGAACCACATATCGGAGAGGTCGGTCACGGTCATAATCGGAGAACCTGTTCCGACGAGCTCGCCCACATGAGGGTAGCGTGCTGAAATGACGCCATCGACAGGCGAAGTGAGCTTGAGTTCTGAAAGATATGACTTCACTTCCATCACGGCGCCGTTTGCCCTGTCAACCAGAGCGATTGCAGCAGCCTTGTCCTCATCGCGCGCACCCTTGACGGCCATGTCATACTGAGATTTTGCGGCCTCGGCAGTCGCTGCAGCGGCATTGTACTGGGCAGTAGCCTCGTCGAACTTCTGGTCGCTTATGACATTCTGTTCGTGAAGCCTTGTGGCACGGTCGAGGGTCTTCTTCGCGATGTCCTTGCCCACGAGAGCCTTCTGCCAGATTTCGTATGCTCCGGCAATCTCTTCCTTGCGGGCGCCGGTGTTTGCCTTGTTGCGCTGTGCGGCTGCGGCTGCATAAGCGGCGTTTGCCTGCGCGAGCTTTGCACGTACCTCAGGAGAGTCTATGAGAACGAGGGTGTCGCCCTTGTGAACCATGTCTCCCTCACTTGCGTAGAACGCCTCGATACGTCCCGGAACCTTTCCGGAAACGCGGTATTCGGCAGCCTCGGCCTCGCCCTGAATGACGGCTTCCTTAGGCTTTGAGAAGATGATACCAAGCACAGCCACAGCTGCGATGAGTGCAACCAGAACGATGATTCCAAGAAGCAGGTTGCCTTTTTTCTGAGTCTTTTCCATAATATTTTTCTTTTTTAATTATCGTGTTTATGAATTTGAATATCGGAAGCCTAAAGCCTTCCTTCTGCCTTTGCGAGGTTTACACTGCACATCTGCAGCTCAACGCCGGTCTCGATATATTCCGAATGAGCCTGCAGCCAGGCCGTCTGCGCCTGAAGCACCACATTGGAAGCAATCATGCCCTCGTTCCAGCCGGCGGTGGCAACCCTGAGGTTCTCCTCCGCGTTCGCAAGGTTGCTCTCGGCGGTGGTGAGCTTCTCAAGCGCCTCGCCTTCCTGCTGGCGGAGCTGCGCGACCTGAAGGGAAATCATCTCCTTCGCGTCATCGAGCCTGTACTGCGTGAGCGCGGCCTCGGCCTTGGCCTTCTTCGTCTTCTGGATTGCCTCGGTGCCGTGGAAAATAGGCACGTTCACCACGACTCCGGCAGAGAAGAAGCCACCGAACTTGTTCTGGAATCCGTTGAATACGTTAGGGCTGGTCACGGCGTAGTTTGCCATCACGGCAACGGTAGGAAGTCCGTCGGCACGAACCACAGCGACCTTCTTGTCATAAATCTTCTTCGCGAGGTCAAGGCTCCTGATTTCAGGCCTTGCCGCATAGACCTCCTCGTCCGAAATCACCGGGCTCATTTCAGGGACCGGAATGGCGTCCAGGTTCTCGTCCGCAAGAGTAATCTGACTGTCAAGAGGGAGGCCGCACTCCTTGCAGAGGAGCATCTTCGCGAGCACCAGTCCGTTGGTGGCCTTCGTGAGAAGCATCTCGGCCTCGTTGGTCTTCACCTTTATGGTAAGCGCGTCTGAAGGAGTGGCAAATCCCTCGGCCACGAGAGCATCGACATCCTTTCCCATCTGACGGAGAAGGTCGGCATAGTTCTCGGCGAGGTTCTTCTTGGCCGCGATGGAGACAATCTGCCAGTAGGCCTGCTCGATGTCGGCGAGAACCTGCGCGTGCTCCTGATCATACTGCGACTTAGCCAGTTCCTCGGCATATTTCGCCATCTGGTTGGAAGCCACGATCTTGCCGCCCATGAACACCGGCTGCTGAACAGAAACCACCGCTCCGCAGATGTTGTGCATATTCAGAGTCAGGGCGTCCGTGATGTGCTGCCCTATCGCGTTGATAGGAGTGGCGATGTCGGTTGCCTTGAGACCGTTGATTATCTTCTGGAACGCAGGGTCGGTCATGTATTTGTTGAACACGTCAGGATCTGAAATAAGTCCCAGAACCTTGTTGGTCACGTCGTCCTGAAGCACTGTTCCCGCATTCTGAATCTCCTTCGCCTGGTCGTCGCTGATGAGCTTCCAGTCACGGCTGGTGTACATGTAAGTTCCCGTCGCCGTAATCTTCGGGAAATAGTTCGCGAGGGCGATGTTCCTGTCATAGCCCGCAACCTTGATTTTCTGCTCCGCCGTCTTGAGCGAATTGTTGTTCTCGACAGCCATCTGCCTGCACTCGTCAAGAGTCAGCACCTGCTGTGCCCCGGCATAGGTCGGCAGCACACAGAGCCCTGCGGCGATAATCCACATTGTCTTTTTCATCATATCAATATTTTTTAATTATTTCCCTGACATTGCACCCAAATGGCAGAAAATCCGATTTGAATGCGGCGGCATATTATTCAAAACGATTGCCATATGGGAGAAAATATGTATAACAAATTGGGTGTATAAATATACATTTTGTCGTAAAAAACGACTTTTTAAGAATTTATGCGTACTTTTGTAATTCAACATAAGCGACAAAATGTAAATGATTATGGAAAAATATCGTGAACTCAACATCCGCGAACTCCGGCATCTGTCATCGGCAGGGACGGTGAATGACAATTTGTCAGACGACCTCTTCATCGCGGAGATGCACTACGAATCGAAGATGGACATCATCGAATATCCCTGCCGTTTCCACGGGTATGTGGCGTTCTTCTGCATCGAAGGAACCTTTGAAGTCGAGATAAACCTCAAGAAGTTCACGATACGGAAGGAGTCGATGTTCATATATACCCCCGGTAACATCGTGAGAGTCACGAGCATAGACCCAAAGGAAAAGGAGGCCGTGCATTTTGTCGTCGTCGCAATTTCCGAAGACCTGATGTCCAGCACCCGCTTCGACTTCAGCAAGCTCTACAACGAAAGCCTGCGTCTGCTCGAATCCCCGTGCGTCGTAATCAGCGAAAACGAGAGGGAGCTCTGCCGAAAATACTTCGACCTCATACAGGAAGTCTCGCGCCTCGGGCTGCCGAACATGAAGGAGTCGGTCGCGTCGCTCATTTCGTCCATATTCTACCTGATGGGCTCGATGTGGACTGACAGGCTGACAGAGGCGAGAAAGAACGGAGGCGAAGAGACCTCGACAAGGTCAAGGATAATCCTCGAAGACTTCCTGATGCTCGTAAGGGACTATCACACAAAGGAAAGGAGCCTTTCGTTCTATGCGGACAAGCTCTATCTGACCCCGAAGTACCTCTCCAAGCTCATAAAGTCCGTCAGCGGAAAGTCGGCCCACGAATGGATTGACTCCTTCGTCATCCTTGAGGCGAAGAACCTTCTGAAATATTCGGACATGAGCATAAAGTCCATCGTCTATGAGCTTAATTTCCCGAACCAGACGACATTCTACCGTTTCTTCAAGACCAAGACGGGAATGACACCGTCGGAATACAGAAAAATGTAAGGAGCCGTTGGGGTTGCTGCACATTTTTTCGCTCCGAAGTCTTGCGAATATCATGACAAACTTATAATTTTGCATACATTAGTAGTATATCAGCCAAGGATTTCATGAAAAGTTGGCTGAAAAGTGTTTAAAATTATAAGTGGTAAAACGCATGAAACGATTTCTGCCAATGTGCATTGCGGCAGCAGTGCTGTTCTTTGGCTGCAAGAAGGAGAACGCTACTCCCGGCGGCCAGACCCCCACCCAATCTCAATTTTACGTAGAGCAGACCGCTCTCACCCAAGGCTCCTTCAGCGCGAGGATTACGCCGGCGGACAATGAGGAGCCGTACTATTTCGGGGTTGTCACCAAGAAAGAATTCAATGAAAAATATGGAGGCGACACTGAGGTGCTTCAGGAGGCATACATAGGCTGGTTCGACGAGATGGCCGCCGCAAACGGACTTTCCCTGAACGAGTTCCTCTCCAATGCCCTGCTGTCCGGTATGCAGGACTACCGTTTCCGCGCGCTCGACCCCGAGACCGAGTATCTGTTCTTCGTTTTCGGAGTAAGCTATGAGGGAAAGGCCACGACCGAGGCGGAAACCCTGGAATTCAAGACCCCGAAAGCAGTGCTCAAGGGAGATGCGAAAATCAGCATCAGTCTCGTCGAGGCAGGCTCCACCTGGTTCAAGGTCAAGTTCGACTGCAGTGACCCGGACATTTTCTACTACTATGACGTGATGATGCCCGATGTCTATGAGCAGTACTGCGGCAGCAATCCCGAGAACATAAAGTCCTATATGGAATCGTACCTCAGCGCGATGAAGAGCGAGAACGACACGTTCAAGGCGATGACCATGGCGCAGTTCATAACGGCTCTCACCGTCAGCGGCGAGAAGGAATACGACACGGCCCTTTCCGAAGCGGCCAACTCACTTCTTCCCGAGATGTCCTACCCGGTGTTCGCAATAGGACTCGGCAACGACGGCAGTTTCACGACAGAGCCTTTCGTACAGATGGTTTCAACCACGGAAAGTCCCAAGAACGACTGGATTACAATGGATGCGACCGCGACCGACACTAAATACAAAGTCACGATTGTCCCGGCGTGGGACGAAGTCTATGCCGCCATACTCGAACGCACGACCTATTTTCAGGGTCTCACCGACCAGGAATCCGTCGAAGCGCTTCTCGCGGCAAGGAAGGGCAGCTTTACGGACGACCTCTACACCGGCAAGGCAAATTTCTCCGTCTCTTCACTCATCCCCGGCGAAGACTACACCCTTTTCCTCATCGCCTGCACGCCTGACGGACTTCCTAAGACAGGAGACAAGCTGAATGTGAAGAAAATAGCCGTGACGACGGCGGAGGCAACGATGACGGGAGCCGTCTATAACGTCAAAGTATATGACATAACAAAGACAGACGCGAAAGTCAGCGTTTCCGGAAACACGGCGGCGGAGGGACAGACCTATATGCTGAACTACATCACCAAGGAGCGTCTTGCCGCACTCACCGTCGCGGAAGGCAGCGTGTCCGCAGCCTATAAGAAAGCCTGCGACGAACTTATCGACTCCCAACTCGAGTCCTGGAACAGCAAGCACGCCGATGCGGTCATGGACAGGAAGGAGTTCCTTTCAAGAAGTCTCCTCACCGACATCGCGTCCGGCACCTACTATGACATCCCTGACCTCACGGCCGGAACCACCTACGAGATGTATGTCATCGGTCTGAAGGCAGACGGGACCTACACGACGGAGCCGTTCGTCTCCGAGTTCACTACCATCGCGGACAAGAAGAGCCAGATTTCGCTGAGCGTCGGGATGACGGCATGGATGTACGATGAAATCTCCCCGAACCAGACAAACTACACCGTCTCTGCCATGGCAAACCCTTACGATCTCGTCGGCGGGGTTTATTGCAAGTACTTCTTGGGCACGGACGAATGGGCAGAAAAGTCCGGCGCGGAAGTGGCGGAGCTTCTCATGAAAGAACCTGCGGGGGCTTACGGTACAGCCAGCGCGGCCTTCCGAGCTGACCGGGGCACAAAGTTCTTCGTCTATTTCATCGGGGTTGACACCGACGGAGTAGCCACTGACATCATCAAGGTGACGCACACAGCCAAAGAAGAGGGTTCATCAAATACGGGAATGGGAGTGAATGTCTCAATAGACAAGACTGAAACGATTTCGGTACGGTAGAAAAGCCGTGCTTCACTTCTACAGGCATATTGCAAATGAGAACAAACATTTTGAAACATTTCACCATGGCACTTGCTGCGGCCGCGCTGTTTGCCGGCTGCGGCAAGCCTGCCAGTCAGGAACCCGGCGCGCCTGAAAACCCTGACAAGCCGGGCACATCGGAACCGAAGACCTATGCCGTGGGAGACCTCTACGAGAAGGGATTTGTCAAAGGGGTGGTCGTGAGCGTCGATGAAAGCGGCGAACACGGCTACATAGTGTCTCTGAAACAGAACGAGGAGGCATGGGCCTACAGATACGAGGAAGCTATGGGCTCTCTTCCGGGCAGCGGCCCGTACAACACCGCCTGCGTTCAGAAACTCTCCGGCTGGAAAGAATACTACCCGGCTTTCGCGAAGGCGACCGAGGACAATGTCGGCGTGCTGAAGGACTGGTTCCTCCCGTCCATGAGCGAACTCGCCGCCCTCTACAAGGGCTACAGCGGCCACGAGGCGAATGACACCGAAGGCGGGACCGGCTCATTGGCTTCCGTCAAGGCGAACGGCAACGGCGACGGCGGCTCCGAAGAACAGCACAAGGCCTTCCTCAACAAATGCCTCACCGACAACGGGGGAACCGCACTGGAAGACGCCGTTTACTGGTCATCGAACGAAAGCGGCACGAGCATAGCATACGCCTTCGACATGGGCACGGGAAAGTCGGTCGAGATTCCTGCCAATCTGGACAAAAAGCAGAAGCACTTCGTCCGGGCAATGGCATCGTTCTGATTTTCGTATTTTCTAAGGGAAAAAGAAATGAACATAAGAAAGATATTATTGTTTATCGCAGGTTCGGCGCTGGCATTTGCCGCCTGCGACAAAGAAACTGCCACCGGGAACGGCGGCGGGACACAGGAGCAGACGGCACTTCCCGCGCCGGAAGCGAGACTTTCACAAGGAACGGCCTCTATTTCGGCGGAATGGCCGGAGGTAGAAGGCGCCGAAGGGTACAGGTGCGAGGTCACCTACATTTCCGGAGGCAGAAACGTCGATGTCTTCAAGAAGAATGTCAGCGGCACGTCGTTCACCGTCGATGCCCTGCGCCCGAAGACCGGCTATACGGTCAGGATAGCCGCAGTGGGGACCGACGGAAAGGCATCGAGGAACTGGTTTATGGAAGAGGTCACTACAGGAGAGTTCAATGTGAGCTTCGAAATCACCCCATACGAGGTCTATAACAGCACGACAGGCCACATTGACTATGCGGCGAAGGTGACTCCGTCCGACGGGGACGTGTGGTACTGGATTGCGGCCGTGACCTATGACAACAAGGTTGATGCAAAGCTGTGGATGGAGGAGGAAATTTCCTACGCCATGGCCGACGGGGAGACATGGGACTCGCTTGTGGAAAACGGCTACATCGTGCGCGGAGACGCCGAGAGCATATTCGCGTTCAACGACAATGGCGAATATATGTTCACGGCGGGAATCCTGGAACACGCCGGAGACAAAATCAATGTCGTTTCGGCGGTTTCGCTCAGTTACCCTTTCCACGCCGAGAACGCCACGAGCCAGCTGAGCCATCCGTGCTCGTACGGGGACTACATCGGGAAATGGGTTCTGATGCCATACGACAACACGGGATACTCCGCATCAGCAGGCTGGAGCATCGCCGAACCGGAACCGTTCAATGTCACGATCTCCGCGAAGGAGCAGGGGAAAAGCTTCAATCTGTACAAATGGGGAGGAGCGGACAACAGGTTCGGGCTGACCCCGATTGTACTGGACTTCGCCGAGGCGGATTCGGACAGATATGAACATTTCACCATATCGGTGCCTCAGGACATCAGCACTGAGAACGGCGTGAGATGGGCCTACAGCGCATGGTTCACCCTGACGAAAATCGACGGGGACGGGAACGAGACCGTTCAGGCTTATGCCCCTTACGACTGGGATTACGACCGGATGGTCAAGGCCGTCGAGGAAAACGGCTGGGGCAAGGCATTCCGGGGATTTGTGGCGAACGGCAACAAGACCGTAATCAAGATTTTCGGAAACACCTACAAATACAGCGACATGAATGTCTATATGCAGAGCCTGTGGATCTGCGGAATGGACGGCAACGGCAAGTACGACGTCAGCAACCCGTCATATTCCCTCAACGGGAACATCGGAGGCATGCCGAACGCGATGTACTACCTCGTCAGACAGGATGTTGCCGAAGGCCTTGAACTCAAAGCCCCGGATGTCTCCGGGGAACTCGGAACAAAGGTCGCCGCAGCATCGTCAGGAAATCCGCTGCACGGCAGTCGCCGCAGCTTCCATAAATCCGCAGTCAGAAATAAAAGAAACATCTGAAGAGTTCATTTTCTATGTTTCTAAAATATAAATGCTTATTTTTGCAAAATCTATATAAACAAGATTTGTATAAAATAATCATTTATGACACAAGACGAACTTTTCAAGGCTTTGGTCGCTCACTGCAAGGAATACGGATTCATATTCCCTTCGAGCGAGATTTATGACGGGCTCGCAGCAGTCTATGACTATGGTCAGCTTGGAGTTGAATTGAAGAACAACATCAAGCAGTACTGGTGGTATGCGATGACCCGCCTCAACGAGAACATAGTGGGCATAGACTCCTGCATATTCATGCACCCTAAGATTTGGGAGGCTTCCGGACACGTCGGGGCGTTCAATGACCCGCTCATCGACAACAAGGACTCCAAGAAGCGCTACAGGGCGGACGTTCTCATCGAGGACTACATCGCCAAGCTTGAGGAGAAGAACAACAAGGAGGTCGAGAAGGCGCGCAAGAAGTTCGGAGACGCTTTCGACGAGGCGAAGTTCCGCGAGACCAACCCTAATGTGCTGAGGAACACGGCGAAGATTGAGCAGACCCGCAAACGGATGGCGGACGCGCTGAATGCCAACGACTTGGCGGCGCTTCGTCAGATAATCATCGACTGCGAGATTGTCTGCCCGATTTCAGGAACGAAGAACTGGACGGACGTCCGTCAGTTCAACCTCATGTTCTCCACGCAGCTCGGCAACACGTCCGACAGCACGAACGTGATTTATCTTCGTCCGGAGACGGCTCAGGGCATTTTCGTGAACTACCTCAACGTGCAGAAGTCCGGACGCATGAAGCTGCCTTTCGGCATCGCGCAGATTGGCAAGGCGTTCAGGAACGAGATTGTGGCCCGTCAGTTCATCTTCAGGATGAGGGAGTTCGAGCAGATGGAGATGCAGTTCTTCATCAAGCCTGGCACCGAGCTTGACTGGTTCGCGAAGTGGAAGGAGCGCCGTCTGGCATGGCACCAGGCGCTCGGAATGGGCGCGGAGAACTACCGCTTCCACGACCACGAGAAGCTCGCGCACTACGCCAACGCAGCCACCGACATAGAGTTCAATTTCCCGTTCGGCTTCAAGGAGCTTGAGGGAATCCACTCCCGCACCGACTTCGACCTCGGGAACCACCAGAAGTTCTCGGGCAAGAAGATTCAGTATTTCGACCCTGAGACCGGCGAGAGTTTCACTCCGTATGTCATCGAGACCTCAATCGGAGTCGATCGTATGGTACTTGCCGTGCTCTCCCACTCTTTCCACGAGGAGAAGCTTGAGAATGGCGAGACCCGCGTGGTGCTCTCGATTCCGCCGGTGCTCGCACCTGTGAAGGTCGCCGTGCTTCCGCTCATCAAGAAGGACGGTCTGCCTGAGCTTGCGCAGAAGATTATGGACGAGCTCAAGTACGACTACAACTGCCAGTACGACGAGAAGGACTCCATCGGCAAGCGCTACCGTCGTCAGGATGCAATCGGAACCCCGTTCTGCGTCACGGTCGATCACGACTCCCTGAATGACGGCTGCGTCACAATCCGCCACCGCGACACGATGGCTCAGGAAAGGGTCAAGATTGAGGATCTTCCGTCCATCATCGACAAGGAAGTCAACATAAAGACAATTCTCAAGAAGCTTTAGTTAGCTTTCGAGAATGCCGTCGCGCATAAAAATGGCTTTATTTCGCTAAATTCATTGAATTTTTAGCATTTTAGCGAAACAAAGCCATTTTATGCATAAATACGTAAATTTTACATATGGATTCTCCTTGAGAGACGCGATTGTGGCGGCATCAGTTACTTTCGTCAGTTTATAGACATCATACCACCGTTTTTCCAATGCTCGGATTCTCCAGCCACAGCTGTACCTCCTTTTCGTCGGAAGAATATATTATCATCCGCGACACCTCGGAACCCCAGAGATTCGTTTCCACAGAACGCTTCTGAGCATCGCCATTCAACACGTTCTTCGCAGACAGTTCATCCGTTTGCCGAAGATACCAACGCCGTTCCGTTCCATTATCCTCAAACAGATAGCGCGTATATCCGACAATCTTTCCATTTTCGAGGAACTCATAGAACACAGTGTAGCTCCCTGGCCACGCGGGACTGTTCTCATACGGACTCTCTTTGACGACATCTCCCGACGCGTCCGTCTGTACGCAGGCGTTGTGCTCCGCCCTATACATCCCCGTGATTGAATCGGGACTGAGGCTTATATTTCCATATTTGAAGCCATCCTTGGAACATCCGGCAAATACAATCATCATTGCGCAGCAAATTCCCGCAAAGCAAATAATTCGTTTCATTGTACTAAATTTATAAGGTTAACTTTCGCCTCCTTAGTATTCAAAAATGTCATCGTCTCCGATGTCATAGACCCACTTAACCTGACCTGTGGGAAAGTTTACATTGTCAAAAATAACATACTTTTAGATACCAATCCCTCCCATTTTCGTATAAAGTAGGATCGCACATCATAAAAAACATTGTTGATAGCAATAGTATAAAGAGGCGTTTCATTTTAGGCAAATAGATGATTCTAAACTCCCCCAGTCTATCGAACGACAACGAACTTGAAATCCAGGTAGTCATCATTCAACTGCTGCCCGTTCGGTTCGTTATGAGGGAAGATACAATGCATACGGAAGTCAAAACTGCCGTCATCAAACGAGCTGACGATAGCACTGAACTCGTCTATGCCGGAAAGAAATACATCATTCGGGTCATTGAACTCTGGGGTTGTATAACCCATAGAACTGTATAAATCCACATATTCAACAGGGGTTCTGAGAGGCAGTTTCATTTCACGAATCCGCGAGCAGTGCCATTTACCATCAACAACGGAATAGTATGGCAACGGCACGGAAATGTTGAACCAAACCTCAGGAATTGATACATTGCCATAAGAAGACATCCCCGAGCCGGCTTTTACAATCGCGCCATAATCATCCTCGCAATACCCCGCCTTCTTCCGGAAATCTTCCAAAAGATCCCATTTCCCGCCCGTATAGTTGTCCAAATCAACGCTCATACCTTCCCAATGGATGCTCTCCAGCCTATACTCTCCATACAACTTTCTTGCATTGGCCTCATGCGTGCCGAGCTTCTCTTCCTTTTTGCAACCCAAAACCGCAGCGATGGACAGAAGCCCCAAAAAACAACAAAGAAATCTTTTCATATACAACTGTTTATTTCCCACAAAGTTAGCAATTAAAATGAGTTATTGACAAGTATGTTCAGGGAACTTACATTTTCTGCAAAACATAAGTTCCCTGAGCAAAGCAGGCGATAACTAATATTTGCAAGGTAGTATCGTGCAAGTGAAACGGCTTCCTGTCGTGTATGATGGGACATCATAATAATAAGAGGGCGAAAGCAAAGGAAGCTGAGTCTTATGCTTCGCCGTTATGCACTTATCGGCATACATTACATGAAAAGACCCCATATCGTCATTATTATTTGTCCACTTTATAGTAAAGGTTTCCGTAGAAGTCTTCTCGTCAGAACCATCCCAACCGAGACCAATTTTTACTGTCCCCCATTTTCCTATGCCTCCAGATACATCCAACTTCGCACTGCCCTCATTTGCTTTCTTAGTCGTAAATGACAATGTTTTGTCTACTTCCACTCCAGAGTCTATTTCAAAGACCCAGACACTGTATGCAGAATTGGTTACCAAATCCCATGTCGGAAATGTTATCGGGTCTGTCGGATAATACCATTTAGGGTTCAAAGTCGTTTCGTCGCGTCTGGTCATTTTATACTGCCAGGTGACATACCATTTGAACATTGTTGAACCCCAGGTTTCTTTAGAAATTGCCCTTTCCTTTACCGTGAACAAGTCTCTCGCCTTAACATCATAAACCTTTTTGTCATGTAGCCCAATTTTTCCATTTGTATCACCAATGTAAACATCAACTTCAATTTCCAAAGCACCATCTGCCCACAAGGCGTTGTATATATCGTCCAATGTAGGTTCGCTTCTCTTCCCTCCATTGTCATCAGTATCAAGAAGATTGCTGAACCTTACATCCGGCTTGTCCCCATTGCGGTCATCAAACAGGGCATCAAATGAATTTGGATTAACTTTAAACCTAATCAATGTCGGCCTGACATTCGTTTTCAGCTGTCCTTTTGTCTCATTGGAAGTCATGCCATAGTAGATATAATCATTCTGGCAAGCATAAGAATTGTCCTTAAAATATTCGTAAGCCTTTATTATGTCAGGATTGATTTTGTTCAGAGCACTTTCAGACATAGTGTTAGCACTGCCGACATTATCCTGCCCCTTAATCCACTCAAAGGAGTATTTCCCGTATATCTGATGTCCTTTGTCACAGGTTCGTTCTTAGACGGGTCGAAAGCATCTGCAATGAAACGGAAGGTCTGTTCACCGGACTTTGTCTTGGCGTCGGCAACAATACGCTCGTTGGACTTTACAACCAGCACGGTGCCTCCAGGGATTGAACCGTCCTCTATCTCGCCCAATTCGTAACCGTTCACAAAAAGTTCCTTATTGTTGCTCTTTGCCCTCTTGTAAGTCACGGCAGCCCTCTGGTCCGACGTGTCCCAGTTCTCGGCGCAGAAACCCTGCGGGTCGAGCCATGTCATGTCCGGGATCAATATGGTCAAGGTCGGCACTGCATTCTCAATGTCGCTGATGTCACCGCCAAGATACTGTGAAATGACATCACAGAATGTGCGTTCGCCATCCACCTGAGAATTCTTGACGAATGGATAGAATACGTCGTAGTCATTGTCCACCTGTTTCAGAGCCTCTTTCTTCAGAAACTCGCGTACAGGCTGTTCGGAGCATACTGCCTTTGACAAGGCAACGGAGAAGTTCCGCAGTGCGGTGTCCTCATCAATGACATTCACGAGCTTTGCCTCTTCAGGCATAACGCCCCGCTCTTTCACGCACGCTACGGAAAACAGTGCGCAAAAAATTGAATACAAGATAATTTTGTGTTTCATATAAACATTATTTTTAAGGTTTGTTATTCAACTGTAAACGTCCCCTCGCCATAGAGGTATGTTCCCCAGACCACGAGGGTGTAGCTGCCTTTGGCGGAAGGAATCTGAAGGGTGAGGGATTCGTATTCGTAGCCCTCGGATGTTTCGGAGGCTACGACCTGATTGCGGGAGTCGAGGACATAGACTGTCGTGGAACCTGCTTCAAAGAGTTCGACTTCGACGATTCCGGATTCATAAATGAATGCGCTGGCATCCGTGGATAGGTCACGGTGAGACTTTTGCCCTGGTGTTTTAGTCTTGATAAGGCCAATTCTCTTTTAGTCGGGTCGAAAGAAATGCCGTCGGCTGCAAATCCAAAATTTACGGACGCAACCAAAATTGTAAGGAAAATTGATAATAACTTTTTCATTGCTTTTGCAAATTAAATTTTTCGCAAAAGTATATCACGGAACAGTTTCATCAAAACTTAAATTGTCACATTTTGTAATCTGTTTACCAGCAGAATGTTACGACATAAATATGATATTTATGAAGAAAAACCCGAAATATTAAGCCATTGGCTCTCAACTAATTAAGAAAACCGCAGTATTCCTCGATATGACACGCGACTATCTGACCTTTCCTATCAGGCTCGAAAGATAAGTCCCAAAATCACGGCTGTCTTTTCCAACTCCAAGCTTTTTTCTAATTGTGGAAACGGCATTTCTATAAGTTCCATCAGATATGCAGAGACGGGCGGCAATGTTCTTTCCCTTGGCTCCCGACGCAATGAGACAGCATATTCCTATCTGTCTCTTGTCAAGTCCCTTGTCCACAAGCATGGTCAGAAATTCGGGATGCGACAGCATGAAATAAGCCTGTGCTGATTTCCAAAAAGCATTCCTGTCCTTCAGAACGGTCTCCAGTTTCGCCTTTACATTGGCCTCGCAGCCGGACATATGTTCAACAATGCACTCATTCAACAATTTAAGGCGCTGTTCAAAAAGTTGCAATGTGTCTTCATCCAACAAGGTACAGCTTTTCCAACTATGTAGTTCTTCTATTTCTTCCTGAGCCTTGGCACACATTTGAACCAGCCTATCATTTTCCTTTTTCTTTGTTTTAAGTTTGCGAACCACAACGGCAGAAACAATTACAAGAATCGCCAATACTGCAATTGACACCAAAGAAAGGACAAGATTTCTAAATCTAAGCCCCTGTCTTTCCATTTCATTTCTGAACGATTCCTCCGCGAATTTCGCCTTCGACTCGAATATCTTAAGATCCTGCTCATCGGTAATGCGGACATATTCAGAATATACTTTCAAGGCTTGCCTGTAGTCCCCAAGATGCTCATATATCTGTGAATACAATGAGTAATAAGCGGATTCCTGAAATGGATATGCCTCATAGTCTTCCGTTAGGGTTATGTATTCATGTTTGTCAGAAATAACCTGATAAGCCTTGTCATAGTTTCCCAAGTTGCAATACGCATTTGCCACAGCCAACCAATCAACAATACTCTCATTGTGGATAAACGCCACGCAGTATTCCGATATAATGGAGTCTATATGCGGCTTCTTTGTGTATGTAGCTATCTTCAGTGAGTTTGAATACAGGCTGCTCAACTGCACGGAATCTATTCTATCCTTATTTTTCCATATATTCTCGGCCAACATAGCCGCGGAATCATATCTCTCAAGAATGATTTCCGTGTTGAGCATACTCAGAAGTTCATCGATATAATAGGAATAATCACCGGCTTCAAGGTATGCCGTGGCGGCCATCTGCGCTTTCTTTAGTGAAGACTCTGAGTCAAAAAGAGCACTATATATTATAGACATCTTTTCATAAATCAATCCTGCAACGGATTTGTCTTGAGCCTTCAGAGCATATTGCGAAGCCTTGGAAAAGTATTCCATCGCCGTGTCAAAATCATCCGAATAGAATGAAACCAATCCACGATAATAATAGGTTTTGAGCCTGTCGTCGGGTGAGCCGTGTCTCCGGTAATACTCGACTGCCGGAGCGATTATGCTGTCAGACTTGACGTCAATGCAGTTTTTGTCAAGCGCGACCGACTTCAGCAAGGCATACCTTGCCCTCTGCTCGCGGGTTCTGAGACTTGACAGCGGAATTGAATCCAGCACAGCCAGCGCACTGTCCGGAGCATCGCAGACAAAGGAATCAATGTCGGCGAGCCGTTCGGACACAGCCTCATTACACGAAATAAGCGACATGACGGCGACCAGAAGCCCCGAAACGACAATAAGTATTTTCTTCATAGTTCTGCTATACGATGCGTTACGGAGGTACCGCCTTTCTGTCATTCCCCGGTATAGACAATCTTTTTCCCCCGGCTGATTACTTCCTCGGCGCTCAGAGTGTATTTTGCGAGCCATTTCTTACTATTCACGATGGCCGTCCAGTCCTCATTTTCAAAGACGGTCTCGTCGAACACATAGAACGGAACGAGGGCATCCTTGGCATAGGACTCGAACGGGCCGCTCTTGTCCTCGGTGACGTTCACGCCAGCTCTTTCGTGAGCCTTGGTGACGAAGCGGCAGTTGTCCGTGCCGGAAAGGCTTGCAGGAAGCTCGTCTTCCCGCGAGCCGGAGCCTTTGCTGTGATAGGGAATGAACCAGACGATGTCCGTATTGCTCTGATTCTCGAGCGTAAGCAGATAGTAATTCTCCGGTGCCGTGTCGAAGTCCATATCACGACGATGGCAGGAAACGGCTGCCACAAGAAAGAGCGCGGAAAGAACCGCATAAAATATATTCCTTTTCATAACAATCCTGTTTACTTAGAGTACCTGCCTGACTGGTAGCGGTTCATGCCTATGTTCCAGCCTATTCCGAAATTGATGTTCAGGAAATTGAACGGAAGCCTTGCCGCAGTGCTGACAGCGGAATCCATGTCAAGGACATATCTGTCTCCAAGTTCCGACCATGCCACCGATTCAGCCCAGTTGGTCGGTTCAAACGCCTTCTTGAACTGATAGCTGACCTTCTCGTAGTTGAAGCTGTTCGGGAAGCATTTGAAGCCGCACTCCGCGGAAATGTAGAAATGACGGTTGAAAGTATATGTCAGCTGAAGGGATGCCGAAAGTACCGCAGTTAAGCTGCTCCTGTTGTCGTACACGGGATCCGCCATATAGTCCAGATAGCTTTCAGCGACATGATATGCAACTCCTGTCGGAGCGCTGCCGTCACGAGGAATGCGTCTGTAACTGAACGCGTTTCCGTCGAAAATCCCGAGTCCGACTCCAACCATGGGACGCAGGCTCCAGCCGCCGAAATCGTAGCGGTAGGCGGCACCGACCTGAAACGCCGTCGCAGAGAAACTGTTGTCCCGTCCCAGTAGATTTTTCCCGTTTTCGAAATAATAGATATCGTTGGCAAGCCTCCCGTAGCGGTAGCGCCCTCCGTCGGCCCTGTTCACGGTTCCGAAGTAGTTCACGTCGTCAATGTCAGTCCCGAGAAAGGAGAAGGACACGAACGCACCCCAGTGTTTCCCGAAGAAATGGCTGTAACGCATCTGAAACTCTCCGCCTCCTCCGAATCCGCAGGCCTTGCCTGCATCTCCGGAAACGGAAAAAGGCATACCCACAAATCCTCCCTGAATGTCCAATGAACTGCCATAGGCATACGCCTGAGGCACATTCGGTTGTCTGCGCGCCTGAGTCGGAACAGCCAGGGCAAGTGCCAGGAGCAGAATAAGAAATCGTTTCATAAGTCCTAAAATTAAATGCGGCTAAATATATGAAGAATATTCATTCTGAGCAAATAAAATGTTTCACATCGTTTCACCCGAAATTCCATATATAATAAATTGACACATAATTTTTTAGCCAATAGAATCAGATATGTTTCATTTTCGGAAAAATAGTATAACTTTTTATCATTCAGTTTATTATATAGTGAAACTATATGAAACTTTTTCGAGCGACCGCCATTGGGTATATTTTGGCTGGCGAAAGCATTCTATTTCAAAAAGATACACCTATTTCGCGGAGGGGAATGAGGACGAAATCGCGTTCGTGCATCCGGGGATGCGGGATTATGAGGTCGGGGGTATCTATTTTTTCGTCACCGTAGAGGAGAATGTCGATGTCGATTGGACGTGAAGTGTATATCCTCCTGCCTTCGGGGTCATAGAGGGGCGAGTTCGTTTCGCGCCCGAGCTGTCTTTCAATGATTTTGACTGCCTTGAGTATGTCATGCGGAGACGACGCAAGGTCGAAGCGCACAGCAGCGTTCAGGAACTTGTCCTCGGATTCGAAGCCCCAAGGTTCCGTTTCAATCAGGGACGACATTGCGACCGGTCTCCGCTCCGCGCCATCCATCTCGGAGAACCTCTCCCCCATCAGCCTCACAGCTTCCAGAATATTCCTCCGCCTGTCCCCCAGATTACTACCCAGTGAAAAATATACAGAATTTAAAAAATTATCCATAAAAAACTGAAAGAAAGGAGATGCATAAAAGGATGGGATGCAAGGCGCACTGGGGATTTCAACACCGGAGCAACCTCTCGGTTGTGAGGATTTGAAATCCCCATGCAACGAAGCAGGCCGCCTTTTAGGCGCCCCGCCCCTATTCATCTAAACCAAGTTCAACGAGCGCTTCCTCCGACATCCTGCTCTTGTCCCACGCCGGCTCAAAGACCAGTTCAACCTTCACGCTGACAACTCCCGGAACATCCTCGACCGACTTCTGCACCTCATCGACCACATAGTCGGCCATCGGGCAGTTGGGAGCCGTCAGGGTCATCTGAATGAAAACGTTATGCTCCTCATCAACCCTGAGTTCATATATGAGGCCAAGGTCATAGATATTCACCGGTATCTCCGGGTCATAGACCTGCCTCAGCGCACGTATTATATCACCTTCAAGTGCCATGTCACATCTTTTTTATACATCAGCACGGCTCCATGTACGATTCGGGGTCGTGCCGTAATTTCCTAATATCACATAAATCACGCAAGCGCCTGCATATTCGTCGCGTCAATGCAGAGCTGCGCGGCGGCAGCATTCCGTATTGTCTCAATCATCGACACGAGCCCGTTGGCCCGCGTAGGGGAAAGATTCTCCTTCAGGCCGATTTTCTCGACGACCGAGAAGTCCGAGCCGGCGATTTCCTGCGGGGTGCGCCCGGAATAAATGCGGATGAGCAGGGATATGATTCCCTTGGTTATAATCGCGTCGCTGTCCGCATTGAACCAAAGACGGCCATCCTCATATTTCCAATCAAGCCAAACCCTTGATTGACACCCTTTTATCAGATGTTCATCTGTCTTATCTTCCTCGGGATACCCCTTCAGGGATTTTCCGAGTTCGATGAGATATTCATATTTGTCGAGCCATTCGTCGAACATCGCGAACTCATCGACGACCTCGGATTCCACTTCCTGCAAGCTTTTCTCTGCCATATTCATTCAAATTTACGCCCCGCATCCGCGAAGCCCCATTAAGAAACCTTCAAAAAATCATACAAAACTGATTCCAACACCATGTAAATCCCTCTCCGACCCCAGAGTCAGACCTTCCGTCTGACAACTACGACAGCATCCCTATCGCCCTGTCAAGGCATCGCAGGAAAGTCTCGGCCTCCTCAAGCGTGTTGTAGGCGGCAAATGACGCGCGCAGCATTCCGGTCACCCCGAAACGGGTCATGACAGGCTCCGCACACATCTGTCCGGAACGCACGGCAACCCCCATCTTGTCGAGAATCTGGGCAAGATCCTCGTGATGAACCCCCTCGACGGAGAAAGAAAAGACGGGAACCCTCGGCTTTGCCGTACCGTACAACCTTATGCGAGTGTCCGAAATCAACTCGTCATAAACAAAGTCGGAAATTTCGTTCTGACATTTAACTATTTCACTATCAGTCAATATTTTAGCAAAATCCAAAGCCGGCTTCAAGGTCGCCTGACCGATAAAATTCCGTGTGCCTGCCTCGAACTTCATCGGAAGCGGCGCGTAGGTGGTGTTTTCAAAAGTGACGGTGCCGACCATTTCCCCGCCTGAGAGGAACGGAGGCATCGCCTCAAGGTACTTCTTCTTTCCATAAAGCGCACCTGTTCCCGTAGCAGCATAAATCTTGTGCCCGGAGAAGGCATAGAAATCACAGTCCATTTCCTGCACATCAGCTCCGCAGTGGACAATGCCCTGGGCTCCATCTACCAGCACCGGTACGCCGCGCTCGTGGCAGAAGGAAACAATGTCCCTGACAGGATTCACGGTTCCGAGAACATTAGAAACCTGAGCCACCGCAACTATCCGCGTCCTTTCGTCAATGAGCCTCTCCAGTTCATCGACGCGCAGAGTTCCGTCGTCTCCAACAGGGATAACCCTAAGACTAGCCCCCTTTCTCCGGCAGAGCAGCTGCCAAGGGACGATGTTGGAATGGTGCTCCACAGCCGAAACCACAATGTTGTCCCCGGTCTTCACGAAAGCCTCGCCGAATGAATACGCGACAAGGTTGATTGATTCCGTGGTACCGGAAGTGAGGATTATCTCCTCGCGCGATTCGGCATTAAGAAAATCCCTGACCGCGTCGCGGGCCTGCTCGTAATGCTCCGTAGCCAGATTTGAGAGTCTGTGTACTCCCCTATGGATGTTCGCATTCGCTGTTTTAGAGTAATCGTCCTGCATACTGAGCACCGAGTCGAGACGCTGCGAGGTGGCCGCATTGTCCAGATAGACGAGAGGCTTGCCATAGACAGTCTCCGAAAGCGCCGGAAACCTTGCTCTTATTTCTTCGATTTTCATTGTTTCTTCTCAATTTTTGCGGCATCGGCACCGCACCGTGCAGCGCATAGAAATGCAAAATTACAAAATACTCTTCTATCTTGTGAAAAATTATTCTACTTTTGTAGCGAGACTGCTCCGAATAAACCTGAGCAAAGCCCCATGGACTCTCCGAAAACAAAAACGAACAGATATGATAGATTACATCAAGGGCACAATAGCCGAAATCCTTCCGACTGAAATGACGCTCGAATGCCACGGAATAGGCTACAAGATTCTCATTTCCCTCCAGTCCTTTGAAACGCTGAAAACTCAAGGCGACGCAACCGTCTATATCCACCACTACCTCCGCGAGGACGACGAACAGTATTTCGGATTCGCCACGAAAGACGAGCGCGAACTGTTCCGGCTTCTGATAGGAGTCTCGGGAGTCGGTGCGGCGACGGCAAGGATGATGCTGTCGTCAATGAGTTCCGACGAACTCCGCAACGCCATTCTCTCGGAAGACATAAACAGAATAAAGAGCATAAAGGGCATCGGGCTGAAGTCAGCACAGCGCCTCATCCTCGAACTCAAGGACAAAATCACCAAGGGTGCCGGAACGGAGCAAACAACGATCTTCCAGACGGGAGGCAATCCGAATCTCGAAGAGGCCACTACAGCCCTTGTTATGCTCGGATTCACGAAGCCGAATGTCACAAAGGCTCTCGCCGCCGTCATCAAGGAAAGCCCGGATGCGACATTGGAGCAGCTGATAAAATCAGCCCTGAAGAAGCTCTGAGAGACGCAGGAAAAGCAGTCTTTCTACGGAGCACAATCAGCAGCGTCAGGCAATATACAGCAGATCAAGACTACTAAAAAATAGCGGGATTGTTCCACGTGGAACAATCCCGTTTTCAAATACTCCTCAAACCGGAAATAAAGCCACTCTGAAAGAAGCTTTACCTACCAAAATAAACGAGAAGAACAGAAACATCCGAAGGAGAAACTCCTGAAATTCGTGATGCCTGAGCGATAGTCCGCGGCGCATACCTCTTCAACTTCTGCCGGCACTCGATGGAAAGAGACTCTACCCTATCAAAATCAAATCCCTCAGGAATAACAAGATTTTCCAATCGGCGAATCTTATCAGCAACCTGACGCTCGCGTTCAATATAGCCACGATATTTTATATGAATATCCACTATGTCTATCAGCGTGTCGTAATACATCTCTTTTTCAATAGCGGCCGATTCCTGTTCGGAAACACCAGAAGCCAGACCAACAGCGGATGCGGCGCCGACGCGGAGCAAATCACCGGAACCAAAACCGCTGTCAGAACACTTAGATAAAGCATCCTTTTTAATTCCATATTTTTCCAATGTTCCACGTGGAACACACTCCAAAATTTCTGAAGCTTCAACCTGAGGACGCGAAATCAGCTCAGACATTTTTCGGCGCGAAGGAATTTCAGCAGTAGCCTTGGAACGAAGGTAATCATTCACATTTTCCGGACGAATGGAATACTCGTCAAAGAAAGACTCAATCTTGGAGGCCGCCTCATATTTACGCATGGTCAAGTCGTAACGGAAATCATCAGCCAGGCCAATCTGATGCGAGAGCGGAGTGAGTCGAAAATCGGCATTGTCCTGCCGAAGAAGAATCCTGTATTCCGCACGCGAGGTGAACATCCTGTACGGCTCGTCAACACCCTTCGTGATAAGGTCGTCGATAAGCACCCCGATATAAGCCTCGTCCCTCTTCAGAACAAAAGGGTCACGCCCTGCAACCTTCAGGTGAGCATTTATTCCCGCCATAAGTCCCTGCGCTGCAGCCTCCTCGTATCCGGTCGTCCCGTTTATCTGCCCGGCAAAGAAAAGTCCGTCCAAGGCTTTAAGCTCAAGCGAGGCCTTGAGCTGCGTCGGATCGAAATAGTCATACTCGACGGCATAGCCCGGACGATAAATCCTGACATTCTCAAGCCCCTTGATGTGACGCAGCGCTTCAAACTGGATATCCAAAGGAAGAGAAGAGGAGAAGCCCTGCAGATAAAATTCGTTGGTGTCACACCCTTCCGGCTCAAGAAAAAGTTGATGTTCGGCCTTGTCGGCAAAGGTGCGCAGCTTGTCCTCAATGCTCGGGCAATAGCGGGGGCCGATGCCGGTAATCTTTCCGGAGAAAAGCGGAGAGTCCTTGAAGCCCGAACGAAGGATGTCGTGGACCTCCTCATTGGTATGAACAATGAAACAGTCGCTTTGAGTCCCTCCCCCCTGCACCGAAGAGAGAAAAGGGAGAAATGAAAACTTCTCGGGAGAATCGTCACCCTTTTGAACAGGAAGCGACTCTACATCGACGGACGAAATGTCTATTCTCGGAGGAGTGCCGGTCTTCATCCGACCTGTACGGACTCCCATGGACTTGAGCTGTTCGGTGAGACCGAAGGAGGACATCTCCCCTATCCTTCCTCCGACAAAATCGTTGTGACCTATGAAAAGACGTCCGGAAAGAAAGGTCCCGGCAGTGAGAATAACCGTCTGAGATTTGAAAATTGCACCGGTCTGTGTACGACAGCCCGTGATTTTTGAATTGTCAAAGAGAAATTCGACGACAGTATCTTGATAAATATCTAATTTACAATTACTTTCAAGCAATTTTCGCCAAATTTTGCTGAATCGGTTTTTGTCGCATTGTGCACGCGGACTCCACATCGCCGGCCCTTTCGAGCGGTTCAGCATCCGGAACTGCAAAGTCGAGAGGTCAGTAACGATTCCCATGCATCCGCCGAGCGCGTCAATCTCCCGGACAATCTGCCCCTTGGCAATCCCGCCCACAGCAGGGTTGCACGACATCTGGCCGAACTTGTTCATGTCCATCGAAATCAGCAGCGTCCTCGAGCCAAGCGAAGACGCCGCCATGGCAGCCTCGCATCCGGCGTGCCCTCCCCCGACGACGATGACATCATATTCACGGAATCCATTCATACAATTTAGAATAATTAAAATTCAGAACAAACGGAGACTACAAAAGCTCACGCAGCGAAAGATAATAGTTTTCCTTGGAGCGCATCATCTTCACATCCTCCTCCGTATGGTCGTCATACCCCATGAGATGAAGAAGCCCGTGGATTATGACACGATTTAGCTCTTCCTTAAACTCAGTTCCGAATTCGACGGCATTTTCCCGGACAGAATCGACGCTGATGAAAAGGTCACCCGAAAGCCGGTCGCCCTCGCAGTAGTCAAAGGTAATTATGTCGGTGAAATAGTCGTGATGGAGAAACCTCTGGTTGATGTCGAGCACATAATTGTCTGAACAGAAGATTATCGAGATGTCCCCTATTCGGCAAATTTCGCTCTCGGCGGCAAGCTTGAGCCATTCGTTGGTCTTCCTGCGGTCGCGGAAAACAAAGTCGGTGTCCTGAAAATAATATGAAATCATACGCTAAAAAATCGCGGAGACCCGTCGCGGGGCCGCCAAAATTCACTGCAAATCTACAACTAATAAACAAAAAGTTTGTTATAAAAATTATTATTTCTAACTTTACACGACTTTATGGCCTCCGGCTTATGGCAGGACAAACAAGCCTGACGACGGAGAAAACAAGTATGGAAATAAATAAAAAACAGATTCTATATAATTATGGAAGTTAAGAAGTCACCAAAAGCAAGTCTTGAGAACAAGAAATTGCTGTTCGTGGAAATCGGACTGGTAATTGCCCTGGTCGCGGTCTATGTGGCGTTCAACTGGACGTCAAAGGACGCGCAGGTGAGCACGCTCGAAGCTGACAATCAGGTAGTTCAGGAAGAGGAAATCATTCCTATCACCCAGGAGACCCCTCCGCCGCCACCTGAGGCTCCGAAGATTCCGGTTCTTTCCGACCAGATCGACATCGTCGATGACGAAATCAAGATTGACAACGACTTCCTCTCCCTTGAGGACGACAACAACATGGGCGTGGAAATAATGGACTATGTGGAGAACGTTCAGGAAGAGGTGGTTGAAGAGGAAGCCATTCCGTTCCAGCTCGTGGAGGAGAAGCCTTCTTTCATGGGAGGCGACGCGAACGATTTCTCAAAGTGGGTGAACAAGAGGCTGGTCTATCCTGAAATTGCCAAGGAGAACGGCGTTCAGGGTCGCGTTACCCTCCAGTTCACGGTTGAGAAGGACGGAACGGTCACTAAGGTGAAGGTGCTCCGCGGAGTCGATCCTTCACTCGACAAGGAGGCAGTGAGAGTTGTCTCGATGTCACCGAAATGGAGCCCGGGAAAACAGCGTGACCGTGCGGTGCCGGTAACTTATACATTCCCGGTATTCTTCCAGTTGCGATAGTACGCTCGCATAAATAAGCGGATAGCTGCGTTTCACTCGCAAGCTAAAAAATGAAATGGCGATTGAAGCAATTCGGTCGCCTTTTTTATAGACCAAAAAGATATTCAATATGCTTAATTCAGAGCCTATAATTATAAAAAAATATGTCGAGAAGGCCGTGTTCATCGGAGTGCTGAAGCAGGGAGACGAGGAGGCGAGGGTGAACGAATACCTCGACGAGCTCGAATTTCTGGCTGAGACGGCGGGCGTGGAGGGACGCGGACGCTTTGTTCAGAAGGTGGATAAGGCCGACCCGAGAACGTACATCAGAAGCGGCAAACTTGAGGAAATAAAGACATTCATAGAGGAGAATGAGATTGACGTCGCGATATTCGACGATGAGCTCTCCCCTACCCAGCTGCGCAACATAGAGCGCGAACTGAACATCAAGATTCTCGACAGGACAAACCTCATTCTGGATATATTCGCCCAGAGGGCAAAGACGGCGTATGCAAAGACGCAGGTGGAACTCGCTCAGTATCAGTATCTTCTTCCTCGGCTTACACGAATGTGGACGCACCTCGAAAGGCAGAAGGGAGGCATCGGAATGAGGGGACCGGGAGAGACCCAGATTGAGACTGACCGGCGAATCATTCAGGACAAGATTGCAAGGCTGAAGGAACAGCTCAAGAAGATTGACAAGCAGATGGCCTCGCAGCGCGGAAACAGGGGTTCGCTCGTGCGCATAGCTCTCGTAGGATACACCAACGTCGGTAAAAGCACGCTGATGAACACGCTGGCAAAGAGCGACGTGTTCGCCGAAAACAAGCTGTTCGCGACGCTCGACACGACGGTGAGGAAAGTCGTAATCGAGAACGTCCCGTTCCTGCTGAGCGACACCGTAGGATTCATAAGAAAACTCCCGACGCAGCTCGTGGAGGCCTTCAAGAGCACACTTGACGAGGTCCGTGAAGCCGACATCCTTATGCACGTCGTGGATATATCCCATCCGAACCACGAGGAGCACATCCGCGTCGTGAACGAAACCCTGCGCGACATAGGCGCAATCAACAAGCCTATATTCGTCGTTTTCAACAAGATAGACGCATACCGCCACGAAGAGTACGACGAGTTCTCCCTTGAGCCCAAGAAGCCCGAAAACTACACGCTTGAGGAGTACAAGAATTCATGGATAGCAAAGGAGAACACACCGTGCATATTCATCTCGGCAAAGCAGAAAATCGGCATGGACAAGCTCCGCTCGGATCTCTACAAGATGGTCGCGGAAATCCACGCCGGGCGTTATCCCTTCAATAACTTCTTATGGTAACAAAAAAAAGCGGTCGAAATTTCGACCGCTTTTTCATTATAAATCAAGACATTAGTCCTGGAACTTAGCGCAGAGGAACTCCCTGTTGAGCCTTGCGATGTGAGAGACGGTGATGTGCTTAGGGCACTCCATCTCGCAGGCACGGGTATTGGTGCAGGCACCGAACCCGAGCTCGTCCATCTTCGCCACCATCGCCTTCGCGCGCTTCGCGGCCTCTACCTTACCCTGCGGAAGAAGGGCAAGGGAACTTACGCGGGCAGCGACGAAGAGCATCGCCGAGCCGTTCTTGCAGGTCGCCACGCAGGCGCCGCATCCGATGCAGGCAGCGCCGTCCATGCTCTCCTCCGCCTTTTCGCGAGGAATAGGAATGGCATTGGCATCCGGAACGCCTCCGGTTCCGACAGAAACATAACCACCGGCCTGAAGAATCTTGTCAAACGCCTGACGGTCAACGACAAGGTCCTTGATTACAGGAAAGCCGTGGCTGCGCCAAGGCTCGATGGTGATAGTGTCGCCGTCCTTGAACTTGCGCATATGGAGCTGGCAGGTAGTGACCTCGTCGTCAGGTCCATGGGCGCGTCCGTTTATGTAGAGTGAGCAGGCTCCGCAGATTCCCTCACGGCAGTCGTGGTCGAAGGAAACGGGTCCCGATGACTTGCATCCCTTCTCGACAGCGACAGGATCCATACCCTCCGTGATAAGCTGCTCGTTGAGGATGTCAAGCATCTCAAGGAAAGAGCTGTCAGGCGAAATGCCCTTGACCTGATAGGTCTCGAAATGCCCTTTCTCCTTGGCGTTTTTCTGACGCCATACTTTCAAAGTCAAATCCATCTCGTTTAGTCTTTATAGTTTCTTGTCGCTATGTGAATGTTCTCGTACTTGAGAGGCTCCTTGTGAAGCTCAGGCTCAACGCCGTCACCCTTATACTCCCACGCGGCAACGTACATGTAGTTCTCGTCATCACGTTTGGTCTCGCCGTCCTCGGTCTGCATCTCCTCGCGGAAATGACCGCCGCAGGACTCGCGCCTGTCAAGGGCGTCGAGAGCCATGAGCTCGCCGATTTCGAGGAAGTCCGCAAGGCGGAGAGCCTTTTCAAGCTCCTGGTTGAACGTTCCCTGAACGCCGGCGACATAGACATTGCTCCAGAACTCCTTCTTGAGTTCACGAATCATCTGAATGCCCTCCTTCAGGCCGGCCTCGTTACGCGCCATTCCTACGTGCTCCCACATGATGTGGCCGAGCTTCTTGTGGATGGTGTCAACGGACTCCTTACCCTTGATGGACAGGAGTTTGTCAATCTTCGCACGGACAGCCTTCTCGGCTTCATCGAACTCAGGAGCGCCGATGTCGGTCTTAGGTTCCTTGAACTTGGAGGCGAGGTAGTCGCCTATTGTGTAAGGGAGGATGAAGTAGCCGTCGGCAAGACCCTGCATGAGGGCTGACGCGCCGAGACGGTTTCCGCCGTGGTCGGAGAAGTTAGCCTCACCGATAGCGTAGAGACCCGGTATTGTTGTCTGGAGGTTGTAGTCAACCCAGAGACCTCCCATAGTGTAGTGGATTGCCGGATAAATCATCATCGGCTCCTTGTATGGGTCTGTCGCTGTAATCTTCTCGTACATCTGGAAGAGGTTGCCGTAACGAGCCTTGATTACATCCTTTCCGAGACGCTCGATGGCCGTCTTGAAGTCAAGGAATACCGCAAGTCCGGTCTCGTTCACGCCGTAGCCGGCATCGCAGCGCTCCTTTGCGGCACGGGAAGCGACGTCACGAGGGACGAGGTTTCCGAATGCCGGGTAGCGGCGCTCAAGGTAGTAGTCCCTGTCCTCCTCAGGAATGTCCGAAGCCTTTATCTCATGCTTGCGGAGCTTCGCCACGTCCTCAAGCTTCTTAGGAACCCAGATACGTCCGTCGTTACGCAGAGACTCTGACATGAGCGTAAGCTTCGACTGCTGCTCGCCGTGAACAGGGATGCAGGTCGGGTGAATCTGCGCGAAGCAAGGGTTAGCGAAGAACGCGCCCTTCTTGTAGCACTGCCATGCAGCCGAACCGTTGGAGTTCATCGCGTTGGTGGAAAGGAAGTAGGTGTTTCCGTATCCGCCTGAGGCGAGCACTACCGCGTGTGCGCCGAAACGCTCGATTTCACCGGTAACGAGGTTACGCGCGATTATGCCCTTCGCCTCGCCGTTGATGAGGACGATGTCAAGCATCTCGTGACGCGGATAGGACTTGACCGTTCCCGCCGCAATCTGGCGGTTGAGAGCGGCGTATGCTCCGAGGAGGAGCTGCTGTCCGGTTTGGCCGCGGGCGTAAAAGGTGCGGCTCACCTGAGCACCGCCGAAAGAGCGGTTTGCGAGAAGTCCGCCGTATTCCCTCGCGAAAGGAACACCCTGCGCGACGCACTGGTCGATGATGTTGTTGCTGACCTCCGCAAGACGATAGACGTTAGCTTCACGGCTACGGTAGTCACCGCCCTTGATTGTATCGTAGAACAGGCGGTAGATGGAGTCGTTGTCGTTCTGGTAGTTCTTCGCGGCGTTGATACCACCCTGCGCGGCAATCGAGTGCGCGCGGCGAGGCGAATCGCTGATGCAGAAGACCTTGACATTGTAGCCGAGCTCACCGAGGGAAGCGGCTGCAGACGCTCCTCCCAGACCCGTGCCGATGACAATGATTTCCATCTTTCTCTTGTTGCCGGGCGATACAACCCGGATCTGAGACTTGTGCTTTGTCCATTTTTCGGCCAAAGGACCCTCAGGAATCTTTGAAATCAATTCTTTTGCCATTATATATAAGGTTTATAGATAATCTATCCTCAAAAATCCGATTCAAAACATATCAATTTGCAAAGTTAGCAAATCTTTCATTCATTCCTACTATTGTCATTTCGAACGAAGTGAGAAATCTTTGCTACTCAAACAAAAGGTTTTCATCAGGACGGAGACGGTCGATGCCGAGGTGGGCGTAGGCGAGGTCGGTCACTTCCCTGCCCCGCGGCGTGCGCATGATGAACCCTTCCTTTATGAGGAAAGGCTCATACACCTCCTCAAGCGTGCCCTGGTCCTCCCCGATTGCCGTGGCGATGGTGTTCGCCCCGACAGGGCCGCCCTTGAACTTGGTGATTATGGTTCTGAGAATCTTGTTGTCAATCGAGTCCAGTCCCCTCTTGTCGATGTTCAGCGCGTCGAGGGCATATTTCGCGATTCCAAGGTCTATGCTCCCGTTCCCCACGACCTGCGCGAAGTCCCGCACCCTCCTCAGCAGGGAGTTCGCTATACGCGGAGTTCCGCGGCTGCGCAGCGCAATCTCATACGCCGCCGCATCGTCTATCGGAACATTCAGAATCCCGGCGCTCCTCTCCACAATTTTCTGAAGCGTAGGCGTGTCATAGTACTCCATGGCGCACTTTATTCCGAACCTCGCACGCAGAGGCGATGTCAGAAGCCCGCTTCTCGTCGTCGCTCCAACGAGAGTGAACGGATTGAGTGACAGACGAATAGACCTTGCCCCCGGTCCCTTGTCAACCATGATGTCGATGACGAAGTCTTCCATCGCGGAATAGAGGTATTCCTCCACAACCGGGGAAAGCCTGTGAATCTCGTCGATGAAGAGCACATCCCCCTCCTCCAGCGAGGTCAGCAGCCCGGCGAGGTCCCCCGGCTTGTCAAGCACCGGGCCGGAAGTCACCTTCATGTTTACACCAAGTTCATTCGCTATTATGTGCGCGAGGGTCGTCTTGCCGAGTCCCGGAGGCCCGTGGAATAACACATGGTCGAGGGTCTCCCCTCTCATCTTCGCCGCGGCCACGAAAATCTTGAGGTTTTTTATGATTTTGTCCTGTCCGGAGAAATCTCCGAGCTCCTGCGGTCTGATAATTCCGTCAATTTCCTTATCTTTGCCCGCGCTGACGTCGCGCGGATTGAAGTCTGTCTCCATCGTCCGGCTAATTTTGCGCAAATATAATAAAAGAGGAAGATATATTTATTTTTTCAGGATGATGATTTTACGGCTGTTGATTTGTTGATAATGTCGGCAATGTATTATGTGACAATGCCTTTGTGTTGTTGAAAACTGTTGATAAGCCTCTGGTAAGTCGCGGGATAAAAAAGTCGGGACATTGTTGCTTTTCCGGAAAAAAGCCGGGTATATATGAACTTACGGGATTTCAAAAAATAGTTTCAAATTTGTTTCAACAGGCTTTTCAACCTGTTATCAACAGGAAAATGAAGAATTTGTTAATAAGTCAAAGGTCAGTCGCGGAACTTGCGGAGAAAATAGGGCAGTCGGAGGAGACGTTCTGTTCCGGGCTCTTCCTTTCCGCGAGATGGTTCGTCGTCTCGCAGGTCAGCCGTCCGGGGATAAACTTCATCGTGCTTCCGGACAGGGACTCCGCCGAGTACTGCTCTTCCGACCTTTATGACCTCGTCGAGGGCGACCGCGTGTTCTTTCTCCCCGATTCCGGACGGAAGATGGAGAAGAGCAACTACAAGTCGTCGCTGAGTGTGCAGAGGACGTCCGCGATAGGGAAGATGATGGAATATGACGGGCAGAGCCAGCTTTTCTTCGTCACCTATCCCGAGGCGCTTGAGGAGCCCGTGGCAAAGGGCGGCGACGCTCCGGTGATGAGGATACGCGAAGGGGACGAATACGACCGCGAGCAGCTCACGGACAGGCTTTTCTCTATGGGGTTCACGCGGGTTGATTTTGTCAGCGAACCGGGGCAGTATGCCGTCAGGGGGGCTCTCGTCGACATATTCTCATATTCATTCAACAACCCCTACCGAATCTCGTTCTTCGGAGACGAGGTCGATGGCATCAGCGTCTTCGACTGCAACACGCAGCTTTCCAAGGAGAAGCTCTCCGAAGTCGAGATTTTCGCGGACCTGTCGGCGGAAGGGGGCTCGGGCGTCTCCGCTGTTCCTGTCACCGACTTGCTTCCGGACGGCGCCCTTGTCTGGCTCGACTCTTCGGATATGTATAAGGATAGGGGATTCTACGCCTCTCTGCGGAAGTTCCGCCGCGTTTTCCTTGAGGTTCCGATTTCGGCCTCGGGGGTAGTTCCGGTGAGTTTCAGCATAGCCCCTCAGCCGGTGTTCAACAAGAACTTCGAGCTTCTGACTGAGGACATAAGGGAAAAGACCCTGAGCGGCTACAGGGTCTGCATCTACGGCGAGAAGCGCTCGCAGCTTGAGAGGCTTGAGAGCATACTGATTCAGAACGAGGGGTATCTGCCGGAGTTCATCCCCTCGCACAGCATCCACAGCGGGTTCATCGACCGCGAGGACAAGGTCTGCTGCTACACCGACCATGAGATTTTCGACCGTTTCCACAGGGTCAGCCTTCGCCGTACCGTGGAGAAGAGCGAACAGCTGACAATCAATGACTTGACTTCATTTGCGATAGGGGACTACATCGTCCACATCGACTACGGTGTGGGAATATTCGGCGGACTCGTGAGGATGAAGGATGACAAGGGGAGGATGCACGAGGTCGTGAAACTCATATATAAGGACAACGACGTCGTGTTCATATCGGTTCATGCCCTCCACAAGATTTCACGCTACCGTTCCAAGGACGGCGAGCCCCCGAAGATTTACAAGCTCGGCTCCAAGACCTGGCAGACTCTCAAGTCCAACGCCAAGAAGAAGGTCAAGGACATTGCCAAGGACCTCATCCGGCTCTATGCCAAAAGGCGTGCGTCGAAGGGGTTCGCCTTCTCTCCCGACACTTTCCTCCAGACCGAGCTGGAGTCGTCTTTCATGTACGAGGACACGCCGGATCAGGAAAAGGCCGTGCAGGCGGTCAAGAGGGACATGGAGGACAGCTGCCCGATGGATAGGCTCGTCTGCGGGGACGTGGGCTTCGGAAAGACCGAGGTGGCGATAAGGGCGGCGTTCAAGGCCGCTGCGGACGGGAAGCAGGTGGCGGTGCTCGTTCCGACGACAATCCTTGCGCTGCAGCACTACAAGACCTTCTCCTCGCGCCTGAAGGATTTCCCGTGCAATATAGACTTTGTGAGCAGGCTCCGTACCGCAAAGGAAATCGGCGACATAAGGCAGAGGCTCAAGAGCGGGGCCATAGACATTCTCATCGGGACGCACAAGATTCTCGGCTCGACTTTCGAGTTCAGGGACTTGGGACTTCTCATCATAGACGAGGAACAGAAGTTCGGCGTCGGGGCCAAGGAGAAGCTGCGCCAGATGAAGGAATCCGTCGATACGCTCACTCTCACCGCCACGCCTATCCCGAGAACCCTCCAGTTCTCGCTCCTCGGCGCGCGTGACCTCTCTATCATCTCCACTCCGCCGCCGAACAGGATTCCGGTGCAGACTGAAATCATGCTTTTCGACGGGGATGAAATCCGCAAAATCATAAACTATGAGCTGAACAGGGGCGGGCAGCTGTTCTTCCTGCACAACAAGGTGGAGGAGCTGCAGTCTATTTATGACATCCTCCACGGGCTCGTTCCGGACATGAAAATCTGCATCGCGCACGGACAGATGGAGGCAAAGCAGCTGGAGGACAGGATTCTCGACTTCATGGCCGGTGACTACGACATGCTGCTCTGCACTACCATCATCGAGAACGGACTGGACATCCCGAACGCGAACACCATAATAATAAACCAGGCCCAGAACATAGGTCTGAGCGACCTTCACCAGCTGCGCGGCCGCGTCGGACGTTCCAGCCGCCGGGCGTTCTGCTATCTGATTGTGCCTCCGCTCGTCTCCATCACCGAGGACGCACGCCGCCGCCTCAAGGCGATAGAGTCGTTCTCCGACCTCGGCAGCGGCTTCAACATCGCCATGCAGGACCTCGACATACGCGGCGCCGGCAACCTTCTCGGGGCTGAACAGAGCGGCTTCATCACCGACATGGGCTTCGAGACCTACCAGAAGATTCTTTCGGAGGCCATGGAGGAACTCGGGGTGGAGACCGGGCTCACCTCGCGCAACGTGAGCGAGTCCTATGTTTCCGACTGCACCATCGAGACCGACCAGGTTGCCCTCATTCCGGATTCCTACATAAGCATGACGGCCGAGAAGATAAGGATTTACAAGGACCTCGACTCCATAACCTCCGACGACGGCCTTGACAAGATGAAGACCCAGCTCTCCGACCGCTTCGGACCGCTTCCTCCGGAGCTTGAGAGCCTTATGGAAATAGTGCGCATCAGGCATCTCGGGGAGAAGCTTGGATTTGAGAAGATAATCATAAAGAACGGCATCATGATAGCCTTCTTCATCTCGAATCCTCTCTCTCAATACTATAAGTCGAAGACTTTCCAGCGCATCCTCGAACGCCTCAACGACAATCAGAGGTTCTTCGACCTCAAGCAGAACGACAACCGCCTGCGCATAGTCTCACGCAACGTTCCTGACCTCTTTGAGGCATACGCGCGGCTGTGCAAACTGAAATAGTTTTTTGATAGCTTGCCGAAAATGATTAAATTTACCGCCCGAAATTTGAAGATATGAACTTGCTGATTGATGTCGGCTACACCGCTCTCAAGGCATCGTGGGCCGACGGGATAACACTCGGAAAGACTTTCCGCTACCAGGGGGAAAGGACCGCCGAATTCATACTAGGACTTGTCGAAAGGAACAGGCCCGAGGTCATGGTGCTGAGCACGGTGCGGGAATTTTCCCAGTCAGTGATAGGCAAGTTCGAATCATGCTGCTCGAAGTTCATACTCATAGACTCGGGGCACAGCTTCATACTTGAGGACAACGCCCTTCCGACCTTTCTCACCCCCGACCGCGCCGCGTCCGTAATTTCCGCCCAGTACCTCTTCAAGGGCAGGGGATGCACCATCTTCGACTTCGGAACCATACTCACCATAGATTTCATGGACGCGGATGGGCACTACCGCGGAGGAAACATCTCCCTGGGCTGCCGCACGCGCTTCAAGTCGGTGAACCGCTACTCCAGGTCGCTGCCTCTTCAGGACACTCCCGAAACCGTTGAGGAAACGGGAGATTCGCTTACGTCGTCGATTGATTCGGGAATCATATCGGGTATAATATTTGAAATCGAGGGATATATTGCGCGTCACCCTGAAAATATCGTAATTTTCACGGGTGGTGATGCGATTTATTTTGCAAAAAGAATGAAAAACTCCATCTTTGTAGTTTGCAATCTCGTACTGATGGGGTTGGCTCTAATTGCTGTGCGATATGGTGAAAGATAAGATAAGGATATTTTTTGTTGCTGCGGCGCTGTTGCTCCCGGCTGTCTGCGCGTTTGCCCAGACCTCGACGACGGGAACCTACGGCTCGTTCTCTCCATATTCCATATACGGAATAGGCGAGATTTCGCGCGGCGGTACCGCACAGTCGAGGAGCATGGGAGGAGTAGGCGTGGCTTCACGCAACAGGAGGTTCATCAATGTCGCCAACCCGGCGGCCGTCGCGGTGAGGGACACGCTTGCGTTCATGGCGGACTTCGGACTCTACGAGGACAACAAGATTTACGCCCAGTCAGGCAAGAGGGGAGCGGAGAACACGTTCAACATCAACGATATAGTCCTTTCTTTCCCTATATGGAGATCTTCGGCGTTCCTTGTCGGGCTTTCCCCTTTCAGCGACGTCGGCTACAGCTTCTCTTCCAAGGAAACTGACGAGGACAAGATCGCCCATGTCGGGAACATTACCTACGATTCCTACGGTGACGGCAGCCTCTACCAGCTCTACGCCTCCGCCGGAGCCACTTTCTGGAAGCGGTTTTCAGTCGGGGCTGAGTTCATCTACTACTTCGGCAAGCTGGACAGAAACTCCAACGAGACGTTCGAGAACTCCACCTACAGGTCGATAAACTACGGAACGAGGCTGAACCTGCACGGATTTACCGGAAAGTTCGGCGTTCAGTACGACCAGAAGCTTTCTCCTTCAGTTTCCATGACCCTCGGAGCAACCTACAGGCTCGGAACCAAGCTCAGGGGTTATGAAAACCATTTCGCATATGCGAGCCAGTCGAGCGTGGTGGATACGATAAAGTCGATGACCTACACCGACACCCTGGCCGGGGCTTCAAACGCTCCGCGCATCGCCGACGAGCTCGGAGTGGGAATTTCGTTCAGGGGCGGTGACCGCTGGTCGGCCGAGTTCAACTACCTCCGTTCGGACTGGCGCGGCTCCAACTTCGAGTCGAGAAAGGGCTTCGCTGCAACGGGGAAGGCAAATTTCTCATCTACTGTGTCACAGTCGTTCCGTGCCGGATTCGAAATAGTGCCTAACAGAAACGACATCCGCTACTACATGAAGCGCGTGGCATACAGGGGCGGGCTCTATTACGACCAGGACTATTTCCTGATGAACGGCAACCGCGTGGATTCCTACGGAGTGACCTTCGGAGTGACGCTTCCTGTGTTCAGGTGGTACAACGGAATATCCCTCGGGGTTGACATAGGCCGTCGCGGCTCATCGAAGGGAATGATGGTCAGCGAGACATATTTCAAGTTTGTCGTGGGCTTCAACATACATGACGTGTGGTTCCAGAAACCGCGGTACAATTAGAGTCTGTCTCCTTAATGTGTAAGTGTTTGAAAATATAAAATTTACGGATATGAAAAAGATTTTGACCCTGTTCCTCACGGTGCTTGTTGCAGGATCGGGAATTACCCTCTTCGCGCAGGGAAAATATGGCGCGGACAGTGCGAACTGCATCAAGTATCTTTCCTACTATCAGGAGTATTTCAAGCAGAAGAACTATAATGACGCCACTCCTAACTGGCGCAAGGCCTACAGTGCCTGCCCTCCTTCCGCGAACCAGAACATGCTCATAAACGGAACGGCAATCATCCGCCGTCTGATTTCGCAGAACGCCAAGAACACGATATACAAGGACGAGCTCGTCGATACCCTTCTCACGCTTCATGACCAGAGGGCCGAGTTCTTCCCTAAATATGCCGTGACTGCCCTCAACAACAAGGGTCTTGATCTCGTGAACTATGTGAAAGGGGACAGCAAGAGGCTTTTTGAGGGTCTTGAGGACATCATCGCCAAGAACGGCGTGAGCACGAAGCCGAGCCTCTACCTCTTCGACCTCAACGCCGCCGTGGATCTCTACAAGTCCGGCGTCCTCGACGAGGAGCAGGTAATCAACGTCTATGAGAAGGCCGTAGAGAACCTTGATAAGACCCCGTGCAAGAACGACAAGGAGAAGGAGGACGTGGCTAAGGTGACCGAGGACATCGAGAACATCTTCATCCAAAGCAAGGTCGCCTCATGCGAAAGCCTTGTGGCGCTTTTCACGCCTCGCTTCGAGGCCGCTCCGGACGACCTCCAGCTTGCCAAGAACATCGTGAACATGCTCAGCAAGACCGAGGAGGGAGCCGACACCGACCTCTTCCTCAATGCCGTGAACACAATGAACAGGCTTGAGCCTTCCTACCAGTCCGCCTACTACCTTTTCAAGCTCTATTCTTCAAGGGGCAACGTTGATGAGGCAATCAAGTGCATGGACGAGGCAATCGCATATCCGGAGTCCGACGACATGACTGACGCTTCCTACAACTACGAGCTTGCTGCATTCTGCTTCAAGAACGGACATTCCGCAAAGGCCTATTCCGCCGCGCAGAAGTCCGCCGAACTTGACCCGTCATACGCTGGCAAGGCCTATATGCTGATAGGAACCATCTGGGGTTCTCAGGTGTGCCGCGGCAATGAAATAGAGTCACGCGCTCCGTATTGGGTCGCCGTCGATTACATGAACAAGGCGAAGAACGCCGACGAAAGCCTTGCGGCCGAGGCCAACAGCATGATTGCCCAGTACAGCAAGTACTATCCTCAGAAGGCCGAGGCGTTCATGTACGACCTTCTCGATGGACAGTCATACACCGTGAACTGCGGCGGAATGAGGGCCGTGACGACGGTGAGGACGCAGAATTAGGCTTTCAGTGAAAGGATTTCTAAGCATAATGATAAGGCTGGCAACCGCTTCGGCGGTTGCTTTCGTCGTTTATTCCTGCAAGGGAAAGCTGGCGGAGGAGGACGCGGTCGATATCAACGTGATGCCTGTCCAGACGGCCGACAGCATAGTTTCCGTGCAGACTCAGAACGGGCAGATTCAGATGAGGATGGAGGCTCCTCTTATGGAGCGCTACGAGACCGACACGCTCTCCACGCAGCTTTTCCCTAAGGGATTTGCCGTCTATGGCTACATCGAGGGCGGACTGCTTGAAACCTCGATAGTCGCCGAGAACGCCAGGCATCTGAAATACTCCGACGGACGTGAATCATGGGAGGCCTTCGGGAACGTCGTGGTGAAGAACCTCATCAAGAGGGAGGTCATGGAGACGGACACGCTCTACTGGGACCAGAAGAACGAGAAGATTTGGACCGACTGCTACGTGAAGATGTACTCTCCCGACGGCTTCATGCAGGGCTACGGCATGGAATCGGACCAGCGGGCGAGAAATTCGGTAATCTTCCGCCCGTTCAACAGCTACGGCATAGTGACGCAGGACAGCACGGCGGTGAACGTGGATTCGGTCAATTTCATAGGGCCCGTTCAGCGTCCGGTTCATAGAAAATAGCGTCAAAATGCTTCAATTATGAAAAAATCGTGGTGTAATTGAGGGAAAATTACTAACTTCGCACCCCATTGGGTTAAACTCCCGATAATGAAAGGAAAATAAATTAAAAGATTATAAATTATGGCAGTACTTGAAACAATCCGCGTGAAGTTCGGAGTCCTGATTACGGTGCTTATCGCAATCGCGCTGCTCTCGTTCATCATTGACCCGACCACGCTTCAGAACGTCGCCTCCTCGATGTCTTCAAAGTATGACGTCGGCGAGATTGACGGCAAGTCGGTTTCCTATGTCGATTTCCAGAAGGACGTGGAAAAGACAAAGGGCGTGCTCGAACTCCTCGGCTTTCAGGCCAATTCCGAGCAGGCGCAGTCATATGTCAGGGACGAGGCATGGAAGGAACTCTTCGACAGCTATTATTTCATTCCTAACGCCCAGAGCGCAGGCATCTATGTCGGCAACCAGGAGGCTCTTGACCTCATCTCGGGCGACAACATTTCCCCTGTAATCGCGCAGGTGTTCTCCGACGAGAACGGCTTCAACAAGGAAGTCTTCCTCAATTTCGTGAACTATTGCCGCGAGGACCAGACAGGAAGGTACAAGGAACTTCTCAACTACCTCTGCAACGCGGCCATCTCGCAGCAGTACTACTCCAAGTACTTCTCTCTCTTCGCCGAGAGCAACATCGTGAACGAGATTGGAATCGAGAACGAGATTGCGGACAACAACAACTCCGTGAACGCCGAGTTCGTGATGGTTCCTTTCGGTTTCGCGCAGGATACGACGGTTGTCGTGAGTGACACTGAAATCAAGGACTGGTACAAGGCACACAAGAAGATGGACGCCTACAAGTCTCTCTTCACCCAGAAGGCCAGCCGCGACATCGAGTATGTGGTCTATGACATCCTTCCTTCTCCGGAGGACATCGCCTCTGCAAACGAGGAGATTGCTTCCCTCGTGAATGAGTTCGAGCAGACCTCCAATGTCAAGTCATTCCTCCTCTCCAACTACTGCAAGTTCGACGAGAAGTACTACAAGGAAGGCGAGCTCAAGAGCATTGCTCCCGAGGTTGACGAGTTCGTCTTCAACAACAACGGGCAGGATATTTCACCGGTTCTCTCACATGACAACACCTTCTATGTTGTCCGTATCCTTGACACCAAGAGGGAGAACGGCGTTGAGACCAAGCAGGTTGCGGTTCTCGAAAAGGAGGCTGTGGCAAGCAAGACCACCGTCAACGGCATCTATGCAAAGGCAAAGGATTTTGCGTCAAAGGCAAACGGCGGCTACAAGAATTTCCGCACTGCGGTTGATTCAAATGCCGTATATGCCCACACCGCTAACCTCGTTGAGGGCGCGAGCCGCATAGGCTCCATCGACAATGCCAAGGAAATCACCCGCTGGGCATTCGAGGCCAAGAAGGGCAAGGTGTCGGAGATTTTCGACATCAACAAGGACTACTTCGTGGTTGCCGTGCTCACCGGCATCAACAAGGACGGCTACAAGGACCTCAAGGAGGTTTCCCCTGTAATCAGGGACATCCTCTACCGCGAGAAGCTCTCCGACCACAAGGCCGCCGAAGTTGCGGAGAAGATTGCCGGTCTTGACAATATGACCGCGATTGCCGAGGCTCTCGGGACGACGGTCAGCACGAAGGACGGAATCACCTTCTCGTCGCTCACCTCACAGGGACTCGACCCGGCCTTCATCGGCGCTGTCACATCCGCTGAGCAGGGCAAGATTTCAGCGCCTGTGAAGGGCAGCTACGGAATCTATGTGTTCAACGTCACCGCCAAGGAGACCGGTGCGTTCTACACCGAGGACGACGCAAACTCCAAGACCGCGCAGATGAACCAGTACATGGCTCAGATGCTGCTCGGCGTGATGAATGAGAATGTCGTCACTGACAACCGCGCCCGCTTCTATTAGTCGGGGCGCCTAAAAGGCGGTCTGCTTCGTTGCATGGGGATTTCAAATCCTCACAACCGGGGGTTGCTCCGGTGTTGAAATCCCCAGTGCGCCTTGCATTCCATCCTTTTATGCATCCCCTTCGTTCAAGCACTTTTAAAGGCTTTAGCATAACAAACAAAAGGTGATCAGAAAAATCTGGTCACCTTTGTTGTCTTGTTTGTTTGAAATAAATGCTCATATTTGTAATATGCTTTTACACAAATTGATATGAAACGAATTAAAATCATATTTTTCCTGTTGTTTTTAGATTTAAGTCTATGGGGCTATCCCATTTCATTTTGTGGAGATGATAGAGCAGTTTTCAAAAGAGAAGAACATTCCATATCTATTGTAGAAGCTAATCGTAATTACAGTATTGCAGAATGTCAGAGGAGCATTCCTATGACAAAAGACGGAAAAGAATATAAAGAATTACAAAAGAAAATGCTGAATCAATTTATTGAAAATGAGGATAATATTGTTTTGAGAGACTTGTGTTCCGAGTTCAGTCAAGACTTTGTCATTTTCAATATAGCATACGATAATTCCGGTTCTTTTGTTGCCGCATCACTTGTATTTCCGAATAAGGACGAGATGGATTCATCCATTATTACGGATGCTTTTCTGAACAGAGTTTATATGACTCTAAAAGAACGCCCGCTGGATTCGTGGACGGGGGTATCACCTTTCGTAATATTGGCGGTGCCAATAAAGTTGTAGTGCCGGATGTCACTGATGGACAGAGACACTCTCAATAAAACGGAGAAGTATCGGGCAGTGGTCGCTGACGCCTCCGGCATACCGCGGGCCGACGTATGTGCGCAGGGGCTTGAATCCGGTGTGCGCCCTGTCCTCGGCCATCAGGAACGGAACCTGCACGACGCTCATCTCCAATGCGCCCCTGCCGCCATTCCCAAGGTCATCAGTCCCCTTATCTGCATTGCGGTCATCATCCCCCTCTTCCGTCATTCCCTCATGCGAAACACCCGGTCCACAGCCGGAACGCGCCATATTCCCCACGAGAAAGTGGTCAATAAGTTCCCATCTCCCGTCGTACCTTATGCTTCCCTCTCCCCTTTCGGAAAGCGGCCCGGCGAGGTTCTCCAGCCTTCCTGCAAGCAGGCCGAACTGCGCACCGTCAGGAGTGTCATTGAAGTCTCCCATCGCAACAATCGGAGCGTCAGAAACCAGCGCTATCGAGTCGCACACATCCCTCAGGGCCGTCATAGCCAGTTCCCTGCTGCGCATCGAAGCCTTCGCGCCGGAGAATTTCGACGGATGGTGGTTTACCAGCAGATGAAGCCGTGACGGCTCCGCAACATCCGCTTCGACAGGTTTCTTGACGCTTCCGGAAAAGCTTTCATTGGCGTCTGAACCTTTCCAACATGGAAGAACCTCGACATACGCATACAGTATGTCCCTCGTAGGCATCACGGTTCCGTCGTCCCGAAAAATGTGCACGGCCCTCGATGACAGAACCTTAACCCTGTCCCTTCGATAGAGCAGCGCGACGTCAATCCCTCTGCGGTCAGGTGAGTCATAGTGCACATATCCATAGTTCATTTTCTTCAGCACGGGAGAGTTCACTATCCTGCTGAGCACAAAGCCGTTCTCCACCTCCGCCACGCCCACAATCTCCGGAGGCTCCCCGTCAGCGCAACAGTTCTCCCCAATCCAGAGCAGCGATTTCCCGAACATATTGCATTTCTTCGTGAACCGTGCCTTGGTCCACCTCCGGCTTCCCCTCGACGAAAAGTCCGAATCCGACGAAGACCCGCCGTCGTCGAAATAGTCGAAGAAATTCTCAAGGTTCCAGAACACGATGTCCCCCTGCGCCGCGGCCCTTCCTGCCGACACAAGCAGACCAACGCCCACAGCAACAGCCGCGAAAACATATTTCCGCAATGACATATATCCCGACATTTTATCGTTTCACAATATTACCTCACAACATATTCCCGAACGTCAGCCAAATGTCGGAAGAATCGGTGAAATTGATTGAAAGAAAAAGAAAAACATTTGCTACTTTTGCAGTCCGATATTAAAAAAAGAAAAAAATGTCACTTAAATGCGGTATAGTCGGACTTCCGAACGTCGGAAAATCCACTCTTTTCAATTGCGTAAGCTCGGGAAAGGCACAGAGCGCCAACTTCCCTTTCTGCACCATAGAACCTAACATCGGCTCGACTATTGTCCCGGACAAGAGGCTTGACGTGCTGAACGAACTGTGCCACCCCAAGAGCCTCGTGCCGGCGACGGTGGAAATCGTCGATATAGCGGGTCTCGTGAAGGGCGCCAGCAAGGGTGAGGGGCTCGGCAACCAGTTCCTCGCGAACATACGCGAAACGGACGCCATCCTTCATGTGCTCAGGTGCTTCGACGACCCGAACATCGTTCATGTGGAGGGTTCCGTGGATCCGGTCCGCGACAAGGAAGTGATTGACCTTGAGCTCCAGATTAAGGACCTTGAGACGGTGGAGAGCAGGCTCGTCAAGGTTTCAAAGCAGGCCAACACCGGAGACAAGAACGCGAAGAGGATGATGGACATTCTGCTCCGCTACAAGGAGGCGCTTGAAAGCGGACGGAGCTGCCGCAGCGTGAAGCTGGACAACCAGGAGGACGCGGCGCTTGCAAAGGAGCTGTTCCTGCTCACGGACAAGCCAATCCTCTATGTCTGCAACGTCGATGAGGCCTCGGCGAAGGCCGGCAACAAGTATGTCGATGCCGTTCGCGAGGCGGTTAAGGACGAGGACGCTGAAATTCTCGTGATTTCGGCGAAGATTGAGTCGGATATCGCAGAGCTTGAGACCTACGAGGAAAGGCAGATGTTCCTTGAGGAGCTCGGGCTTGAGGAATCCGGCGTGGTGCGGCTCATCCAGTCCGCCTACGCGCTGCTCAACCTCCAGACATTCTTCACCGCCGGAGCCGACGAGGTACGCGCCTGGACCATCCACAAGGGCGACAAGGCTCCCAAGGCCGCCGGAGTCATCCACACCGACTTTGAAAAGGGATTCATCCGCGCCGAGGTCATCAAGTACGACGACTTCATCACGCTCAAGTCCGAGGCGGCCTGCCGCGCCGCCGGAAAGCTCGGAGTCGAGGGCAAGGACTATGTCGTGCAGGACGGCGACATTATGCATTTCCTGTTCAATGTGTAAGGAAGAACGACCTTTTCTCTCATTTTGCAGCACATATCGTTCATATTGGTAGAATTTGCAATTCGACATATCCATTTTCAGCCAAAATTTTTATAACTTTGGCTTCGCTTGGCGAAAATTCGCCGGCGAACACACATACTGATTACAAATTTATAAAACTGAACTAATATGGACAAGACAGCAATTGCTAAGAAATTCGACACCCTGTTCGGAGGTGACGGAGAATTCTACGCTTCGGCGGGACGCATCAACCTCATCGGAGAGCACACCGACTACAACGGCGGATTCGTGTTCCCGGGCGCAATCGACAAGGGAATCATGGCCGAAATCAGGCTCAACGGAACCAACAAGGTGAAGGCCTTCGCGCTCGACCTCGACGAGTACTGCGAGTTCGGACTCAACGAGGAGGACGCTCCGGTTCAGAGCTGGGCGAAATATGTCTTCGGCGTTTGCCGTGAGACCATCAAGAGAGGCGGAAAGGTCGAGGGATTCGACACCGTTTTCTCGGGCGACGTTCCTCTCGGGGCGGGAATGTCGTCTTCTGCGGCGCTTGAGAGCACATTCGCGTTCGCGCTCAACGATATTTTCCAGAACGGGATTGACAAGTTCGAACTTGCCCGCATCGGTCAGAGCACCGAGCACAACTACTGCGGCGTGAACTGCGGAATCATGGACCAGTTCGCTTCCGTTTTCGGAAAGAAGGGTAACCTGATGCGTCTGGACTGCCGCTCGATGGAGTTCGAATATTTCCCGTTCGACCCGGGTCAGCACGGCTACAGGCTTGTCCTTCTCAACTCATGCGTGAAGCATGAACTTGTGGGCTCGCCTTACAACGACCGCCGCGCGTCCTGCGAGAGGGTTGCCAAGGCTCTCGGTCAGGAGTTCCTGCGTGGCGCCACAATGGAGCAGCTTGACGCCGTCAAGGACAAGATTTCCGATGAGGACTACAAGCGCGCCCGCTATGTCATCGGCGAGGAGAAGCGCGTGCTCGACGTCTGCGACGCTCTCAACAAGGGTGACTACGAGACTGTAGGCGAGAGGATGTATGAGACCCACTGGGGAATGTCGAAGGACTATGAGGTTTCCTGCGAGGAACTTGACTTCCTTGCTACCATAGCCAAGGAATGCGGCGTGACGGGCTCAAGAATCATGGGCGGCGGTTTCGGCGGCTGCACCATCAACCTTGTGAAGGAGGAGCTTTACGGCGCGTTCATCGCGAAGGCCAAGGCCGCGTTCATGGAGAAGTACGGACATTATCCTATCGTCATTGATGTCGTCATCTCCGACGGAGCCCGCCGAGTAATTGAATAAGAGAGTAATTGAATAAAAGGCGATCTGCTGCGTTACTCGTCTTGATAAAATCCTCACAACCATAAGGTTGTTTTGGACTTATTTCAGATTGTTTCTGAATAAACTGACTGTAGCCTCGTCAATCAGACGGTATTCCTGAAGATTGACGGGGTTGTTGTTTTGTGCTGGAAAGAAAAAATTTATCTAAATTTCAAATTCGTATTGCATAAATCGTTGATTGTGTATATCTTTGGGCAGTGTTTTTAAGGTTAGTGGCGCATTTCTGTGGGATTCTTTGTTTCAATTTGAAACAAAATCCCGCATGAATGTGATAATCGGTTACAATTTATGAAGAAATCACGGCTATTTTTATCCATTTTCTTCGTTTTGCTTGCAGGTACATCGTTGCTCCACGCACAGGAACGCGTGAGGGTGAAAGGTGCGGTGAAGTCTGCCGAGACCGGTGAGCCGTTGTTCGGGGCGTATGTCCTGAACGGCACCGGGGGGGGCACAGCGACAGATGAGAGGGGAAACTATGATGTTTCTGTAACTCCGGGCGAACGGCTCGTCTATCAGTACATCGGCTGCGCGGCGGTTGAGTTCGTCGTTCCCGCGGGCAGCCCGGAAATCACTTACAATGTGGAACTTGCACTTGACAACGCCCTCGCTGACGTTGTCGTTGTCGCCTACGGAGTGAGGAAGAAAGGAACCATCGCGGGGTCCGTCTCCACGGTGAAGTCCGAGGCTCTCGCGGATGTGCCGGCTGCAAGTTTTGACCAGGCGCTTCAGGGAAAGGCGACCGGACTCATGGTGCTTTCCAATACAGGCGAGCCGAGTGCCACGGCCACATTCCAAATTCGCGGAACGAACTCGATAAACGCCGGGACATCGCCTCTTTTCATCCTTGACGGTCTCCCAATCTCATCGAGCGACTTCAATGCGATAAGTCCCAACGACATCCAGTCAATATCAGTCCTCAAGGACGCGACTTCTACCTCCATATATGGTGCGAGGGCATCCAACGGCGTGGTGGTCATCACGACAAAGCGCGGACGTGTGGCCGAGAAGGCGCGCATCCAGTTCCGCACCCAGCTCGGATTCTCGCAGCTCGCTCACGGCAACTGGAATCTGATGAACACCGCCGAGCGAATCCAGTATGAGAAGGAAGTCGGGCTCACGGCAGGCAAGGACTACGCGAAGCTTGCCAAGACCGACATCAACTGGCTTGACGAGGTGTTCAACAAGTTCGCGCCGCTCCAGAACTATGAGCTTCAGGTCAGCGGGGCGAACGAGAGGACGAACTACTATGTCTCCGGAAGCTGGTACAAGCAGCAGGGAACAACCTCCGACTCGGATTTCTCCCGCGCCAACTTTCGCGCCAACTTCGAGACAAGGGCAAACGACTGGCTCAAGTTCGGCACCAACACGATGTTCGCCTACGAGGACTATGCAGAGACCATGTCCGGGGAATATGCACTGAACACCCCGATTGCGGCGGCGCGTTTCATGCTTCCGTACTGGAATCCGTACAACGCGGACGGAAGCATAGCCTCAATCAATGACGGAAGCTGGAAGGGACTCGGACAGAATCCTCTTGAATGGGCGAAGACAAACCCCTACATCACGAAGAAATATAAGCTCATCTCCGGACTGTTCCTCGAAATCAATCCTCTCGAAGGACTTACAATCAAGTCACAGGCGGGAGTCGATTACACCCACGGGGCGGTGAAGACCACCGTTCTTCCGAGCTACAAGCCGAACAACGGACAGGGAAAGGCGGCGCGCAACTCTTCCGACGCGCTGAATCTCACGATATTCAATACGATAAACTATGCCTTCGACGTCGATGAGCACAAGATGAACTTCATGGTCGGACAGGAGGGCATTCTCTACAAGGCCGAAGGCTTCAGCGTCTCCACGGCCGGACAGTCCAACGACTTCCTTCTCGACATTTCTTCCGCGACCCGCGCCACCTCATGGTCAAGCACCTCCACCGCATATTCCTACCTCTCCTTTTTCGGACGGGGCGAGTACAGCTGGGCAAACCGCTGGTTCTTCGAGGCTTCCGTCCGTGCCGACGGTTCATCGAGGTTCGGGAAGACGGGGCGATGGGCACCATTCGGCTCGGTGGGGCTGATGTGGGATGCCAAGAACGAGAGCTTTCTCAAGGATGTTGACTGGCTCAGTTTCGCACAGGTTTCAGTTGGAACGGGTACCGCCGGCAACTCAAGCATTCCGAACTACGACCATCTGGCTCTTGTCTCCGGCGGGCGCGACTACTACGGCAACGCCGGCATCGGCCCCTATTCCAAGGGCAACGAGAATCTCGAATGGGAAAAGACATGGTCGTCCAACGCCGGCCTCCATATCGGGTTCCTTAACCGTATCGATTTTCAGGTAGAGTTTTATAATAAATTGACTACCAATATGCTCATGTCGGTTCCGGTTTCCTACTCCGACGGCGGCTACGGCTACCGCTGGGACAATGTAGGAGGAATGGTGAACATGGGCGTGGAGCTTGACCTGAACATCGATGTCCTTAAGGTGAAGGATTTCGTCTGGAACATAAACGCGAACGCGTCATATAACAGGAACAGGATTACCGAGCTCTACAACGGTCTCAACGAGTATGTCGTCTCCACCACCGGGACGAAGCTCGTCGTCGGGCATTCCTACGGCGAGTTCTTCCTCAACCGCTTCGCCGGCGTGAATCCGATTAACGGCGACCCGCTATGGTACACGGCGGACGGGGAAATCACTGACGAGTTCCGTGAGGCCGACAAGGTGATGACCGGCAAGAGCTACATCGCTCCTTGGCAGGGCGGTTTCGGAACTTCGCTTTCCTGGAAAGGGCTTTCGCTCAACGCTCAGTTCTCATGGGTCGCCGATAGGTGGATGATTAACAATGACCGCTATTTCGAGGAGGGCGGCGGACTGTTCGACGCCTATAACCAGTCGAAGAGGATGCTCTACAACCGATGGAAGCAGCCGGGCGATGTGACTGATGTCCCGCGCCACGGAGTTTCCCCTCAGTTCGACACACACCTGCTTGAGGACGCCTCATTCCTGAGGCTCAAGAACCTGATGCTGGCATATTCAATTCCTCAGTCGGCACTCGCAAAGACAAGGTTCTTCACCGGAGCAAGAGCATATCTTCAGGCGCAGAACCTCCTGACGTTCACTCCGTTCTCAGGACTTGACCCGGAGTCGTCCAGCAACATCTACAAGGCGCAGTACCCTATGTCCCGTCAGTTTACTCTCGGTATTGAACTCACATTCTAAAGAATCGTAACAACATGAGATATATTTCAAGACCATATATTTCAAGACTATCGGTGATTCTTGCGGCGCTCGTCTCCGCTGTTTCATGTCTCGACCTTACTCCGGAGGATGCGATTCCTGAGGACAAGGCCATCACGACCCTCGACGAGGCTGATCAGGCCGTAATCGGGATTTACTCCGACTTCAAGAGCGGCGCCCTCTACAGCGGTCTGCTCACCCTGCTTCCGGACATCCAGTCGGATCTTGTGTATGCGGTCGATGGATATTCCAACACCTACGGCGACATCTGGAGATGGGAAATTCTTCCGACGAACACATCGGTGGAGGCGGTCTATGGCGCGCTCTACAGCATCATCGGCGACTGCAACTTCTTCTTCGACTACGCTCCCGGGCTCCGCGCCACGCTCAAGACCGACCAGGACTTCATCGAGATGGACAGCCTTGAGGGCGAGGTGCATTTCGCGCGTGCAATCGCATATTCCGAACTCATAAAGCTCTTCTGCAAGGCCTATGACCCCGCGACGGCGGCGGATGAACTCGGTGTCGTTCTCGTCAGCAGTTACCATAATCCCGGAAAACTCACGCGCTCGTCGCTCAAGGCATCCTACGAGTTCGTTCTCGACGACCTCGACAAGGCGTATGAGAAGCTGGAACTGGACAATACGAACAACCAGATTTTCATAAGCAAGAGTGCCGTGAACGCCTTGAGGGCAAGGTGTTTCCTCTATATGCAGGACTGGGACAACGCAGTGAAGTATTCCACGGAGGTGATTGAGGACAAGTACCTCTACCTTGCGAGCGTGAACAAGAGCATGACTTCAACGCAGTCTGAGTATCAGTATCTCTGGACCAACGACGCCGCCGCGGAAATCATCTGGCGCATCGGGTTCACCCCGACATCATACGGCGGCTCTCTCGGTTCCGTTTTCCTCAACTACAACCAGGTGACCTACTATCCGGACTATGTTCCGGCCGACTGGGCTCTCGGTCTCTATGCGGCGACGGACCTGCGCTACAACGCCTTTTTCAGCCAGCAGCAGACAGGTTATGTCCACGGGCTGAGCTGGCCGCTGCTCGTGAAGTACTATGGCAACGAGACCTTCCTCAGCAACAACATCTATCATGTCAATATGCCGAAGGTTCTCCGCCTGTCGGAGCAGTATCTGATTCGTGCCGAGGCATACTGCCGGAACGGTGACTACGCGAAGGCGGCCAAGGACATCACGACCCTGCGCACCGCACGATATTCAAGCTACGGCAACACGACCCTCACCGCGAAGGACTGGCTCGACACCATTGAAGAGGAGCGCGTGAAGGAACTCTACATGGAGGGGTTCCGCCTTCAGGACCTCAAGCGCTGGCACAAGGGCTTTGAGCGCAAGGCTCAGACAAGCACGGTCAAGGAAGGCAGTTCGCTGAAGGTTGAGGCGGACAACCCCCTGTTCGTGTGGCCGATTCCGCAGCATGAACTGAACTCGCCGGATGCGGAGATACAGCCTAACGAAAGCAACCGATAGAAAAGGAGACGATGAAGATGAAAAGGATTATATATATGGCTTTAGCGGTGTTGGCCGCCGCGCTGACTTCCTGCAAGACTGACTACATCACTTTCGACGGACCGTCCGCGGTCGCATTCTCCGACACGGTCTTTGTCTGCCCGGTGCAGCAGAGCGGGGAGGAGTTCGGAATTGACGTCGCGGCGACAACGGCCTGCGCTGCCGACCGGACATTTGTGGTAGAGACTGTTCCCGGCAAGAGCAACGCCGTTTATGGACATCACTATGTGATTGAAAATCAGACGGTGACAATAAAGGCCGGAGAACAGTCGGCCAAAGTCTATATCAGGGGCGACTACGACAGCGTTGAACCGGGTGAAGACACCTATGTGACCCTACGGCTTGTTGGAGTCGAGGACGAACAGTGGGAGTTCAACAGTCAGGAGACCAAGGTCTATCTCAAGAAAGTCTGCCCGTTCAACATTGACGACTTCACGGGCAAGTGCACCGTCATGTCAAGTTTCCTGATTTCCTACGCGAATGTCCAGACTCGGACGGCGGAGGCCGAGAAGATTGATGACGAGACGATTGTCATCAAGGGAATGTTCGAGGACGGGCATGACGTGAAGTTCCGCTTTGACCTGTCGGATGTCCTCGCCCCGAGGATGTATATGGCCGACGAGACCGTCGTCGGCGATACGAGGACGTTCATGAACTACATCTGGGGCAACGGTCAGCTGCTTGGAAGTGAGCTCAGCAGCTATCCGTCAGAACTTGACGTCTGCGAGAAATATGTAACCCAATATATGCTTATCCGTGTTGACGGAGTGGGCACGGTGGGGCTGTTCATCAACATCATCGAGTTCGGAGCCGGGGAGTGAAACTCGTGGACTGAAGGATGATTTTTGGATATATATAAATGAGTATCAATGGTATAAATAATTTAATGGTTAAAGGTATGAAAGCGTTATTTTTCAAAGGCCTGGCCTTTGCCGCTGCCGTTGCAGCGATGGTTTCGTGCGACAAGAACGCACCTGAAGAGAAACCTGCGGAACCGACATTCCCTCAGAAGCAGCAGATTGAGATTGCCGCCGGGGAGCAGAAGGAGATAAAGTTCACTGCTGATGCCGACTGGAAGCTCACTATAGACAAGACGACATGGTGCGCATTCCTCGACAACGAGGTGGAGACGGCGCAGCTTTCAGGAAAGGCCGGCGAGGTTGTGGCCACCGTGCTAGTGAAGGACGCTGGACTTGACTTTGTTTCCGACGTCGCGAAGATTGACCTCACGCTCGGAACAAAGACGGAGACGATATATGAGATTACCCGTCCGGGGAAGGCCCGTGAGGTGAAGCTGTATGTGGCCGTGGGATATGGCGCGGAGTACAAAGAGGCTGAAAAAATAGACCTCGTCATCGGAGAATGGGGATTGGAGACCGTAAATTTCACAGTCAAGGCGAATTATGACTGGACTGTTGCCGCACCGGACGGATTCACGTTTACGGACAAGTCGTATCAGGAGGTTCCTGGTCTTTCCGGAACGGCTGGAGTCGGACCGGATGCTTCAGGCTTCACTTATGCTACGGTTGGCGTGAAGGCCGATGTTATTCCTTACGAGAAGGACGCGAAGATTGTCGTGACCGACACCGATGGCAACAACCCTGTCGAGTTTACGCTCCACTATCCGGGAATGGATGCGAACACAGTGAATTTTGAGCCGCAGAACGTTACCGGAACAGGCCAATTCAATATTGGTCTTCCGTTTACGGCCGACGGATATAAAATCGACCAGTCCGATCCTTTCGGAACGGGAACTGTCACCACGGAAAAGACGGCGTCTTTCACCGTGCAGGCAAAGAATATGAAATATGCTGTCCACAAGATAGAGATAGTCGATAATGCCGCAGTTGAAAAGGCTGACTGGGTGACTGTCGCTGACGACAAGGCCGGGAAAATTACCGTTTCTGTGGCCGAAAATGCAGGCGAGGCGCGTCTTGCCTATCTTCTCGTCCTTTCAGAGGAGGCGGACAAGAATTTCAAGGTTGCCGACTACGGAAAGTATGACCAGGACTACGGCGGTTATCTTGTCAATGAAGTCTACTCGTCGCTGAGCGTAAAAGTGAGCCAGAAGGGAATTTCTGTCGCAAAGGATTTCAGTGTCCTTTGGGGAATCAGCTACGTCACTGTCAAGACGGTCGAGTTTTCCTCTTATCCGGAATTTGCCGACATGAAGGCTTCGGATTATGCCGGCGGCTCATGTGATTCCAACGCCTATGTCATAGAGATTTCCGACTCGGATGTTCTTACAACTTATGACGGCGTGACCTATTACAGCGCGGGAGCACTTATGATTGCACCGCTCGGTTTCCCGGACGGCTACTATCCGGTAGGTTCTACAGAGGCGGACAATCTCTTCAGATTCACTCCACAGTCGGGTGAATGGAAGACGGAGAACCTCGGCCCTGCCTCTTTGTACACATCAAAAGGCGAAACTCAAGGCATACAGATTGACCCTGCGCAGTTCATTGATACAGAGACAAAAACATCAAAGAACTTCAAGGGCACAGCCGTCGTGCAGTTCTACAAGACTGCCGCAGACAAGGCCGCGTACAAGTCATCCGCGACGCTTGTTATTGTTAAGAAATAGTTTTTTCCGAACACGATGAAGTTAATAAATCGAAATCTGATCCTGCTGATTACGGCCATTGTCTCTTCGGTGCTGTTCCTTACCGGCTGCACCGAAGAGCCTGCGCCGGAATCAGCCTCCGGGTACGGCTACGTCCAGTTCCACCTGTTCAAGGCGGAATCCTACGACGCGGCCACACGTGCCGGAGGAAAACTTGAATACCTGCGTGACGCAGCGAAGATTCGCGTCACACTGCGCAGCGAGGACAATGACATCATCACTCCGGTGGCGGTGGTGGAGAGCGTCGATGCGGAAATCTCAGAATGGGGGCTTCAGACCGCGAAGATTCGCCTTCAGGCAGGCCGCTACACGCTGACCGCATACGAGGTCTATGACGGTCTCGACCGCTCGGTGATTGTCGGTGCACCGTCGGAGACAATGACGATCGACGTTCCGAGGGACGGTCTGGTGTCAAGGGACATTGCCCTGGACGTGACGGGGCGCGGATGGGCCAAGTTCAGCCTGACAAAGGACCTTTCGGAAATCACGAAGGCAGCGGTCAAGGACGGTGCGGACGAATACCCGTTCTATGCCATACAGTCGGTTGATCTCACCGTGAAGAACAAGGTCACCAATGAACTCACCGAAATCACGGACATCGAGGTCGTGCACAAGTTCACGGGCGATGATGAGAGCGGCTATGTCAGCGGGGTCTGTGTGAGCGACACTCTCGTGCTCCTGAAGTCGGGAACATACACGGTGACAAGGTTCAGGACATATTTCGATTATTTCAGAAAGGTCTATGAGACCTCAACTAATGTCGCGGAGAACGAATTTGTGGTGAAGGACAACCAGACGACCGACGCCGATGTTCCAGTGACCCTCCACACCACTTCCGGTCATGTGGCCGACGCGATGGCTCTCAGGGAAATCTGGGAGGCGCTCGACGGACCGAACTGGAGGGTGAAATGGGATTTCAACTGCGACGTGGATGTCTGGACTGCCAACAGCGGAGTGCAGGTCCTCGGGAACGGAAGGGTGGCCGCGCTTGACTTCACAGGCACGGGCGCGAAAGGTGCCATTCCGGCGGCAATCAGTAAGCTGACGGAACTGCGCAAGCTAACCATAGGAACGATGGACTACAATGCAGGCACGGCAAATGCCTCGACCTCCGGCGCAACCGCTGCTGCAAACCGAAACGGTAAGAACGGGGCGGTGCTCTACTCTCAGGAAGACCACGCTTCGGCTCGTCGCTCCATCATCGGAAAGAGGGACTCGCGTTCCCGCTTCAGCAAGGAACTCCAGCTTTCCTTTGAGATTGCCGGAAATCCTGTGCAGCCGGAAATTCGCAGCCTCAGGGACAGGATTCTCTACGGGACGGAGACCACAGATGCGTCTGCAAACGGCGGACCGGCGGCAGGCAGTCAGGCGGCGACCGTCAATGGGACAGGCTCGGCCGGGGCTACGGGCAACTGGAGGCCGGAGATATATGCCACCGAAATCACCTCGATTCCGGAGGAAATCAATTCCCTCAAGAACCTTGAGCATATAACCGTCTGCTACAGTCCGTTCACAACTTTCCCTGACGACATGTCCGGATGCACGGCGCTTACCGACATCGAGATTTTCGCGTGTCCGGAAATGACCGAGTTCCCCAAGGGCATCACCACGCTTCCGAACCTCGTCTCGCTCGTGTTCGCGTTCAACGACAATGTTCCAGCGTCCTCCACTGAGGAAGGCATCGCCCTTCTAAACACGCAGCCGTGCAGCAAGACCCTCCAGCTGCTCTATTTTCCTAACCAGAGAATAGACATAATGCCGGATTTGAGCAAGATTCCGCACCTTTCCGTGCTCACGGCGCAGCAGTGCGGGCTCAAGGGATTCACGACCCCGTTCGGCAAGGACCATGCACTCGTCCAGCTGATGGTCGATAACAACGAGCTCAGCGACCTTCCGCGTGATGCCGAGGGCTATTTCGTGGGTCTGAGCGCCGAAACTGAGGAACTGAACTTCTCGAACAACAGGTTCGCCGTGATGCCGGACATCTTCGACGCGAAGTCAGCCTACATGGTCGGCACCATAGACTTCTCTCACAACCGGATTACCGCGATGGAGAACGGCAGCGCCTACAAAGGACTCAAGGCCGCCACGCTTGATCTCTCCTACAACGGTTTCAGCGAGTTCCCTGTGGAGCTTTACGGAACAAGCGGCTCGTCAATCTCCTATCTGAAGTTCGACGCCAATGGAATCGAGAAGGTCAGCAAGGAAGCCCTTGACGGCGAATACACCTACAGGACCACCACGCTCAGCATGGCATATAACAAGATTAAGTCGCTGCCGGACGAGTTCGACAGCCTCACCTTCCCTTATATGTCGGGCATGGACCTGAGCTACAACCGCTTCGACTATTTCCCATACACGGCGATAAACAACCAGTACCTCACCGTGTTCATCTTCCGCCACCAGAGGGATGCCGACGGCGACCGCTGCATGAGGACATGGCCGTCGGGAATCGGGCAGGCGCTTGCGGGACTGAGGGCTCTCTACCTCGGCTCCAACGACATCCGCGTCGTAACTGACCAGCTGTCCTACATGATTTACAACCTCGACATCATGGACAATCCGAACATCTCGATTGACGTGAGCGCCGTGTGTCCGTACATCCGTTCGGGATTCTTCAACCTCATGTATAGTCCCGGACAGGACATTCGCGGATGTGACGACGCACTGGAACTCTAAATAAATGAGAGAATATGAAGAATAAAGGCATAATATCATTTGTTCTGCTTCTTTCCGTCGCTTTCGCGGCGTGTCAGAAGGAGATTCAGACGCAGGTGAAGTTCGGCTCTGACACGGAGAACATCACAATCGGGGCCGAGGGAGGCACGGAGACGGTGCACATCAGCGCCGGAGAAGGCTGGGTGGCAAATTCTACCTCCCCGTGGATTTCCATATCGCCGGCAAACGGTTCCGGGTCTTCCGACTGTCAGATTATCATCGACACTACGCTGCTTGCAAACGGGACACGCGAGGGTATAGTACGCTTCACGTCAAAGTCGGCGGAAGGCTCTACGGCGGACATCCGCGTGATACAGACGGGGTACGAGAAGATGATTGTCCTCAACAAGACTGAAGTTTCCGTCCCGAGCTACGACGAGTACAGCAAGAGGTATGTCGATGTCGAGCTCACTTCCAATGTCGAGTTCAAGGCGAATGTCGAGGCGGAGAAGGAATGGGCACAGCTTCAGGACTACAAGTTCACGCTCGACAGGGGCTCGCGGCCGAGAACGGTGAAGCTGCGCATCAAGTGGGAGAACAACACGCGCCCGTCCGAAAGGGAGGCCGTGCTGTCGTTCACGCCTGCGGACGGTTCTGAACTTGCTAAAAATGACCGGCTTGTCATCACCCAGACGGCGGCCGAGGAGATTGAGGACAGCCGCAGGGGAGATTCGCTCGCCATTGTGGGCTGCGCGAGAAGCCTCGGCTTCGACATGAGCCAGTTTCAGGGCGAGTCCATGGATCACTGGACTTTCCTCTCGCTCTGGGAAAAGGGGGACAAAGGCTACACGGAGGACAAGCAGGGGCGCGTGCGTGCCGTCAAATTCTCCTTCTTCGAGACCAAGGACGGCATTCCGTATGAAGTCCAGTTCCTGCGCAAGGTTGAGGACCTGACCTTCTTCAGCAACGCCGACTGGTACCGCTACGAATTTTCGACCGGAGAGTACATTGCAAAGATGACGCAGCTCAAGAGGTTGGAAATCACTGCGTTGGGGCTCACCAAGATTGACGACGACTTTGCTAATCTCAAGAATCTTGAGGATCTTGAGCTCGTTGCCAACAACTTCAACGACCTTCCGGACGTGCTCACGCCGGAGAACTTCCCGAACCTGAAGAAGCTCGACCTCTCGTCCAACAGGAGGACGACCATACTCGACATGAGCACGGCCACCTACGACCGCTCTGTCTGGGGAGGCTTCGTGGGAGAGTTCCCTGAGAGGCTTCTGCACTGGGATGCATTGGAGTATCTGCGCATTTCGTTCAACTACATCTACGGCAAGGTTCCGGACATGAAGGACTACGATAAGGTCTATACCGAGGCCGACATACTCGCCGCCAAGGATACCCTTCCGAACGGTGCGAACAATCCTGCCGGCTACAATCTCATAGGCAAGCCTAAGGTTCTTCCTAACGCGAAGTTCTTTGCCATAAACCTCAACCTGCTTGACGGCGAGATTCCGGAGTGGATTCTCTACCACCCTCATCTCGGTGAGTGGGACGCGGAGACGCTTGTGTTCAACCAGTCTTCGGAAATCAATAACCTCCAGGGCAAGAGGCCGGGTTTCTCGAACATTCCGGAGAATCTGGACTACTACTACAAGGCTTTCCCGCTTAAGAAGCCGGACTATTATGTTGAAGGAAAGTAATCTGACGATATGATGAAAATATATGGATATATTGCGGCAGCCGCCGCTATGGCGGCGCTCGTGTCATGCAGCGTGGGCGTAATCTCCGAAGAACCGTCGTCCCCGAAAAAGGCCGTCATCGTGAACAGCCCCGAGGGGGCACAGGAGGGGGAGGTGCTTGTCAAGTTCAGCCCGGAGGTCTCCGACCTTCTGGACAAGGCTGCGGTGACGAAAGCCGGGGAGCGCGTGAATGTGCTTGACGCCACGGGAATCAGGACGGTAGATGAGCTGCTGGCCTATCTCGGAGGCTGCACGCTTGAGAGGGTTTTCCCCATTGACGCGAAGAACGAGTCCAGGACGCGCACTTCCGGACTGCACCTGTGGTATGTGGTGAGGTTCGACCCTGCCGCTGACGTGAGGACTGTGGCTTCGCGGCTTGCCACGCTCGGGGAAATATCCAAGGTTGAGTACAGCAAGGAACTCAAGAGGATGTCCTCGGAGCGCCCGACTCCGTTCGCTCTGACGGCGGATGCCTACGGAAGCGCGTTCAACGACCCGCAGTCCGGCTATCAGTGGAACCTGCACAATGTGGGAACGCTTCCGAATGAGGCGATGGAACACTTGGTCGAGGGACTTGACGCAGGCTGCACCGAGGCGTGGAAGAAATGCACCGGTGACGAATCGGTCATCGTGGCAGTGATGGACGAGGGGGTTATGTGGAGCCATCCTGACCTTGTCGCCAATGCGTGGACCAATCCTGACGAGATTTACCTTTCAAAGGAGGACAACGACGGCAACGGATATGCCGGAGATGTGCACGGCTACAATTTCGTGGCTAACAGCGGCGTTGTCACATGGAACGACCGTTCCGACACGGGACACGGCACTCATGTCGCCGGAATCATTGCGGCGGAGAGCAACAACGGCATAGGAATCAGCGGAATAGCCGGCGGCGACAAGGCAAGGGGGGAGAGCGGTGTGAAAATCATGTCTCTCCAGATATTCTCCGGCAACAGCGGCGTCACCATTCCCAACGAGGTGCGAGCGATAAAATATGCGGCTGACAACGGCGCGGTCATACTCCAGTGCAGCTGGGGATATAATTCCGCCCTTTCCGACCCGTTCTATTACACTCCGACGAATTACCGCAGCGACGAAGATTTCGCTGATGCCCAGCCGCTTGAAAAGGAGGCGTTCGAGTATTTCCTCCACCACGCGGGCTCCCCTGACGGGGTCATCGACGGCGGAATCATAGTCTTCGCTTCCGGCAACGAATATGCGGCGATGTCCTCATATCCGGGAGCATACAGCGATTTCATATCGGTGGCTTCGGTATGCGGCGACTTCACCCCATCGACCTACACGAACTACGGTTTCGGAACGGACATCTCGGCTCCGGGCGGAGACACCGACTATCATGCCGACGAGCGCGGAGGCATACTCTCCACGCTTCCTCCGGAGGTCAGCGACGGCACGGGCTACGGCTATATGGAAGGCACTTCAATGGCCTGCCCTCATGTTTCCGGAGTGGCCGCTCTCGGTCTAGCATACGCCACGAAGCTCCACAAGCACTTCACCGGAGAGCAGTACCGCGAACTCGTGAAAAAGTCTGTCAGCGACATTGACTCGCACCTTACCGGAAAGAAACTCTACCACTATCTCTGGAAGTCGATGGGCGACCTCTGTCCGACAATCGTCGAACTTGACACCCAATATAAGGGCAAGATGGGCTCCGGCGTAATCAATGCCGACCTTCTCCTGAAGAATGTCGCCGACGACGCGAACGGCGTACCGCAGAAACTGACGAATGTCTATGTGGGCGTAGGCGCGACTAAGACCATAGACGTCAGCCATTCGTTCGCGGGCGGAGAGACGGCGGCATTCACTGCAAAGTGCAGCGACTCAGGCATTGCGGAAATCACTGTCAGAGGAAGCCGGCTCAGCATAAAGGGGCTCTCCGAGGGGCAGACGAAGTTTTCCGTAACCTCCGGAAACAACGAGACCCAGACGGCGGTCATAACCGTGCGGAAGAGCGCCGGAAACAACGGCTGGCTGTAGCACGGCCCGGCTCGTGGAGATGTATGAATGAAAAGGACGCTTGTCATATCGGCTGCGGCTCTGCTGCTTTCCTCGGCGGTTGCATACGCTCAGGGCGGGATTGTCGTCCCGCAGCATGTGCTCGACTCCATTGCAAATCCGCCTGTTGACAGGCTGCCGGATCTCAGGTTCGACAGGGAAACGATTGATTTGGGGGAACTTCGCGAGGACTCGAAGCCGGTTTCCGTGTCCTTCCGTATGACTAACTGCGGAAGTGAGACTGTCTCTCTCAGGAGGATTTCAACTTCCTGCGGCTGCACTACAGCAGTTCATGACACGCTCGGGATAGCGCCTGGGGCATCGACTGAAATAAGGGTGTTCTACAACCCCAAGGGGCAGAGCGGGGTGCAGACAAGAAATATTTACGTCTTCACCGACCGCGTGCAGGCTCACCCTTCGGCCGCTCTTTCGCTCAGGGTAAATGTGGTTCCGGGTGCTGTCCCGCAGGGATTTCCGGTGGTGATGGGTTCGCTTGCCTGCAGCCGCCGGACGGTGAATTTCAGACTCGAAGCAGGTCAGACCAGAGCCGTCGAACGGATTTCATGCCGAAACATCGGCACGACTCCACTCAGGCTGACGACAATGGAAGGCTTCTGTCCGGTATGGCTTCGTTTCAGAACAGAACCCGAGACCATAGCGCCCGGAGGCGAAGGCGACATAATCCTTTCACTGGATGCCGCCGTACTGCCTCATGGCAGGCAGAACGGCTCAGCGACAGTAGTCGTCGACGGAGTCGAAGGGAGACCGTCACAAAGGACATTGGAAGTATATTACGAACTTGAACAAAAATAGAATATGAACGCAATCAAAAGAATATTCATCGTGCTCGCCTCAGTGACGGCACTCTGCTCCTGTGAGAAAAGCCGCGGATATGAGGACACAACAGTGCCGGAGCTGCACCTCTACCAGATTGCCGGAACATGGCAGCTGTCTTCATGGAACGGACGGGAAATCGGAGAGTCGGATTCTCCGTACTGCTACATTGTCCTAACGAGCAAGGACAACGCATTCGACATCTATCAGAATGTGGATTCTCCATACTCAAGGCATATAACGGGCAATTTCAGCCTGGTTTATGACGAGGACGAGGGAACCAACACCATCAAGGGTTGGTATGACTATAATGCCGGTCTCTGGGCTTCCGACTACATCATAACCGACGTCACCGCCGATTCCATGACGTGGACCTCCGCCACCGATGTCTGCGTCTATACCCGCCGCGCCGCCGTCCCCGACGAAATCATCGCCGGCACCAAATCATTGTAGCCTTATTTCGCCGCTGTCATGAAACAAATTCTTCACGACCCCGTCAATCATACGGTTTTCCTGAAGATTGGCGGGGCTGTTTCTTGTCTGTGCAGGAGCTGTGAAAGTTGAGGTGTCAAATGATTTCTGGAGCATCATGAGTGCGAGCAGGACAGGGAGGTAGTCCTTCAGAGCACCTCGCAGGGAACGCAGGGCGAACTGGATGTGGGCGGTCACCTGACGGACGGGGATTCCGTAAATTTCAGAAATTTCTCCGTATGTCTTTTCGTCTATGCGGCTGGCGAGGAACACCTTGCGGGTGATGTCAGGCATCCCTTCTATGCATCTGCGCACGATGTCCTCGATTTCATCGGCGAACAGCCTCTCCGGATTCAGACTGCTGAGCGAACTGATCTCATAGGACAGCATCCTGTTCCCGCTTTCGTGGATGTCCTTCTGAATCCGTGTCCGCGTCTGCAAGGTCTTAAGATGGTCGAGACAGCGGTTCACGATGGATTTGAAGGCGTATGCCTCATAGTTCTCCGTCTTGAGCTCGGAGCGTCTTTCCCACATCCGGATGAAGCATTCGTTGACTATGTCCTCCGCCGCCCCGTCGTCGTGGATGTACGAATTTGCGATTTTTACATACATGGGACGGCAGCGGGAGAAGATTCTTCCGAACTCCTCTTCCGTCAGTGCCCTGATATGAGCGTCATCGCCTTTCATTTCCATCACAATACTGCTATTTTCCGGCAAATATAATGTTTCATTTCAGAATCTGTCTCATCTTTATGTAATTTTGTTTTCCGGTCGAGATTTTTGCAAAAAATTCTGTAAGGCCGGATTATTCACTCGTCTATAAACCGATAAAAATGAAAAAAGAGACAAAAATGATGACTGACGAACTCCTGTTCCGCTATTTCAGCAACGAGGCTTCCGCTGAGGAAGTCGCGCTCATAGAGCGTTGGCTGGAGGAGAACCCGTCTCATCAGAAAGATTTTGACGCCGCGCATTTCCTTTTCAACGCGACTGTGCTCAGGGGAGACGAAATGGCGGCTATGCGCGATTCCGAAAGGGAAGGCAGGGTTCACAGGATGACGGTCATGCGCAGGAGGATTCTCCGGTATGCCGCCGTCGTGGCCGCTGTCGTTGTTGCCGGTGTCGCCGGCGTTCTCGGGGAACGGGAGTTTTCCTATAGGGACATGATTGCACAGGCCAATGTCATCGAGGTGCCTTCGGGACAGAGGATGTCGATTACGCTGAACGACGGGACCCGGATATGCCTGAACGGAAATTCCCGAATCGAATATCCTGCGGTCTTCGGACGGGGCGAGAGGCGCGTGAAACTTTCAGGCGAGGCATATCTCGATGTCACCCACGACGAGAGCCATCCTTTCGTCGTCGAGACATATATGTCTGAAGTCGAGGTTCTCGGAACCAAGTTCAGCGTCTATGCAGACGAGTCCGACGGGCGTTTCGCGACGACCTTGCAGGAGGGCTGCGTGAGGGTCACCACCACTGGGGAAGACAGATACTCCGAGCAGGTGGTGCTTTCTCCGAACGAGAAGGTGCGGTTTGAGAACAACCATCTGATAGTAAGCGACGTCGATGCCGAGGAGTCAATGTCGTGGACCGACGGATATATAAACCTTCGCGGCGTGAGCTTCGCCGAACTTATGGAAAGGTTCGAATACACCTACGGCGTGAACATCGTCATCGACAGGGATGAGATGCCGCAGATAGGCTACCGCAGCGGAAAAATCCGTGTGTCCGAGGGCGTGGATTTCGCGCTCAAGCTTCTCCAGAAGGCCTGTGACTTCACCTACACTACGGACTACGAGTCCAACACTATAACGATAAGATAGCGTTGCCTCGGATGCTGGCCGAAATGGCCTAAGGGTAATGCTGTAATGAGAGATATGAAAAAATTGCCTCAGATTGAGGATTATTTTTGAATATAGATATATTGATAACCACATAACAGATATGTGCAAGAAAGTATTATCCAGAATTACAGGCTTGCTGCTCGCGGCATTCCTCCTTTCGATTGGAACGATTACGGCCTTCGCTCAGACAGAGCGGAAGGTCAGCGTCGATGTGAAGGACATGAAGTTGGAGCAGGTGATGCGGCAGATTGAGAAACAGACGGGCTGCGTTTTCCTCAACAAGGATGCGGACGTGGAACAAAAGGTTTCCGTGACCATTTCGGACAAGCCGCTCGACGAGGCTCTGAACATCCTTTTCAGCGGCCGCGACATTGACTGGAAGGTTGAATCCGGTCACATAATCATCTCACAGAGAGAAGTTTCCGCACCGGGGGGGGCAGAAAGCGCCGGTTCATCCACAGTCTCCGGGCTTGTCGTCGATGAGGAAGGACTGCCGGTCATCGGAGTCGGGGTCATAATCAAGGGCACTGCAATAGGCGCCGGAACGGACCTTGACGGAAAATTCGCCTTCACCCTCCCTGAGGGAATGGAAAACTCCGTGCTTGAGTTTTCATGCCTCGGCTACACTACGCAGGAGTTCAGAATAGGCTCCCGCAGGGTGTTCAACGTCACGATGCGCAGCGATGCGATCGTCATGGAGGGGACCGTGGTGACCGCCCTCGGAATCAAGCGTTCCGAGAAGGCCCTGAGTTACAATGTTCAGCAGATAAGCGCCGACGAGGTGACTGTAAATAAGGACGCGAACTTCATTAACTCCCTGAACGGAAAGGTCGCCGGGCTCAACATCAACGCATCCTCGTCCGGAGTCGGCGGAGCGTCCAAGGTCGTCATGCGCGGTCAGAAGTCCATCTCTCAGTCCTCAAACGCGCTTTATGTCATTGACGGAGTCCCTATGTACACCACCGCAAGGGACGGGGGCACGCAGTTCGCCTCACAGGGCTCGACCGACCCCATAGCCGACATCAATCCGGAGGACATCGAGAGCATATCGGTGCTCACGGGAGCGGCCGCAGCGGCTCTATACGGCTCCGACGCTGCCAACGGAGCCATTGTAGTGACCACGAAGAAGGGAAAGGCAGGCAAGCTCACGGCCACGGCATCGGCTTCCGTCGAAATCATGAACCCCTTCGTGCTTCCGCGTTTCCAGAACCGCTACGGCACGGGAGACCTCAACTCTTCGATAGGCTCTGACGTGCGCAGCTGGGGAAGGCCGATGAACGAGGCGAACAACCCCGGCTACAATCCGGCAAAGGACTATTTCAAGACCGGTGTGACGCACAACGAGAACGTTTCGGTGTCCATGGGAAACGAAAAGAACCAGAGCTATCTTTCAGGCTCTGTCATCGACTCCTACGGGATAGTTCCGAACAACGCATATCGCCGCTATAACTTCACCTTCCGCAACACGACGTCCTTCCTCGACGACAGGCTTCACCTCGACGTCGGGGCCGCGTATGTCCTCCAGAAGGACCGCAACATGACCAATCAGGGAACCTACAACAACCCTCTGGTCGGCGCGTACATCTTCCCTCGCGGGAACAGCTGGGATGCGGTGAAGATGTTCGAGCGCTATGACGTCACCCGCCGCCTCTCAACCCAGTGGTGGCCGATAGGCGATGCGGGAATGACAATGCAGAACCCTTACTGGATCAACTACCGCAACCTCCGCGAGAACCGCAAGGACCGCTTCACGCTCAACGCACAGCTCTCCTATGACATCCTTGACTGGCTCAATGTGTCCGGGCGCGTGAAGATGGACCAGTCAGCCACGAAATACACCGAGAAGTTCTATGCATCGACTTTCACGCAGCTCACGGAAAGTTCGCAGAACGGTCTCTACGGCATCTCCGAGATGACCGACAGGCAGATCTACGCCGATTTCCTCGTGAACGTGAACAAACGCTTCGGCGAGAACTGGAGCCTTCAGGTGAACCTCGGTACTTCCATTTCCGACATGTACTATGACGCACTGAAGAACCGCGGCCCGATTGCGGACGGAGAGATGTCCGACGAGCGCGCCGGGCTGGCGAACGTGTTCAATGTGCAGAACCTCAGCAACTCCACCAAGACGACGAGGCTTCAGGAAGGATGGCGCGAGCAGACCCAGTCGGTCTTCGGTTCGGCCGAGGTCGGCTACAAGGGCGCGTACTACCTCACCCTCACCGCCCGCAACGACTGGCCTTCACAGCTTGCAGGCCCGCATTCCAACAGAAAGTCGTTCTTCTACCCTTCCGTCGGAGGCTCGGTGGTGCTGTCGCAGATTATTCCGAATATGCCCGAAAACCTTGAATATGTGAAGATTCGCGGCTCATACGCATCTGTCGGAACGGCCTTCGAGCGCTACATCGCCAACCCGATGTACCAGTGGAACGCGAGCGGGCTGAGCTGGAACACGCAGACGCAGTATCCGGTCTATGACCTCAAGCCCGAGCTCACAGACTCATTCGAGGTCGGTCTGTCGCTGCGGTTCCTCAAATGGTTCAGCCTCGACGCGACATATTACCGGACGAACACGAAGAATCAGACATTCAATCCCCAGATTTCCACGGGTTCAGGTTCATCTGACATATTCATCCAGTCTGGAGACGTCCTCAATCAGGGAACAGAAGTTACCCTCGGGTTCGGCAGGACATGGGACAGGTTCACATGGAATTCCAACTACACATTCTCGTTCAATCAGAACCGGATCATGTCTCTGGCCGACAATGTGGTGAACCCCGCTACGGGAGAGACTTTCTCCGTGTCGCAGCTTGACATGAACGGTCTCGGCCTCGCGCACTTCATCCTCCGCGAGGGCGGCACGCTCGGCGACCTCTATTCGCTCGCGGACTTCCAGTACGACACGAACGGCCGCATCGTCGTGAACGAAGACGGCAGCGTAACCCCTAAGACATTCAGCAGCAGCGACGACTACGTGAAGCTCGGCAGCGTCCTTCCAAAGTCGAACATGTCCTGGAGAAATGACTTCAGCATAGGCGGATTCAACTTCGGATTCCTCATCACGGCACGCATCGGAGGCATCGTCTATTCGAGCACGCAGGCCATACTTGACTACTACGGAGTGTCCGAGGCCTCGGCGGAGGCGCGTGACAGGGGAGGCGTGGCAATCAACGGAGGCGACCTGATTGACGCGAACCGCTGGTACAGCTCCGTAGGCGGCTCCAATCCGCTTCCGCAGGAATACACCTACTCGGCGACCAACGTGCGGCTTCAGGAGGCATCGATAGGCTACACCATCACAAGGAAAGCGCTCGGCAACGTGTGTGACCTGACCCTTTCCGTCGTGGGACGCAATCTCTGGATGATTTACAACAAGGCTCCGTTCGACCCGGAATCGATAGCGACGACGGGCAACTACTATCAGGGAATAGACCATTTCATGATGCCGTCGCTCCGGAGCTTCGGGTTCAACGTGAGGATGACATTCTAATTATTTGGAGGAATATAATTATGGAAAACAATACAGAAAAAAGATTTCTCAGCTCACTTTGTTCGGTCGAAATGACAATGGAGTCCCGTCTGTCATTCCGAGCGAAGTCGAGGAATCTTCGCGCAGGGATAATCCCGGCTCTTTTCCTCGGGCTTGTCGCTGCCTCCTGCACGGGAAAATATCTGGAAATCAACACGAACCCCTACGAGGTGAACCGCGACCAGACCCTCACCGACGGCTATGCCATCTCGGCCGCCATCTCGGCGATGGGCGGAGCGGTGGTCTCGACCGACGTGAACACCGCACAGTTCACCGACTGTCTCCTCGGCGGCCCCATGGGCGGCTACTACTCCACCACGGGCGCGTTCGAGAAGACCATAGACAACTTCAACCCGACCGACGACTGGACGAGGGTGCTTCTTGCCAGCGACAAGATTATCCCGACGCTCTATTCGAACCTTTCGGAGCTCCGCAGCATAACGGACGACCCTCTCACCCTCGCTATAGGCGACATAATCAAGGTCACGGCCATGCTCCGCGTCACCGACACCTACGGTCCGATTCCATATTCACAGATCGGGCAGGGCGGGAAGATTACCGTAGCCTACGACTCGCAGGAGAAGGTCTATGACACGATGTTCGCCGAACTCGACGGCGCCATTGCCTCGCTCACGGAGAACCGCCTCTCAAGCATATCCCCGAAGGCGGATCCGGTCTATGACGGAACTGCCGTGAAATGGTGCAGGTTCGCCAACTCGCTGAAGCTCAGGATGGCTATGCGCATCGTGTATGCGGCCCCGGAGAAGGCGAAGAAGATGGCCGAGGAGGCAGTGAACCACGAGATAGGGTGCTTCACGGACAATTCAGACAACGCGATGCTCCGTCCGGTGGCCTTCGGAGAAAAGGGCAATCCGCTCTACACGGCAATAAAGTACAACCAGCCTTCGGGTTCAGTGACGGGCGGCGACACCCACGCGGCTGCGGACATCATCTGCTACATGAACGGCTACAACGACCCGCGCAGGGCCAAGTATTTCATCAAGTCCGAGTTCGAGGGCATCGACTGGGCCGGAATCCGTGTGAGCGTGGAGAAGCCGTCCCTGAACAGCGTGGGACGCAAGTATTCCGGAGTGAATGTCTCAACCTCCGACCCTATCGTGTGGATGAACGCGGCCGAGGTGGCTTTCCTCAAGGCCGAGGCCAAGGCCGTGTTCGGATTCGATATGGGAGCGGGCACCGCGGAGGAGTTCTACAACGAGGGCGTCCGTCTCTCCTTCGAGCAGAACGGCGTGGCGGGCTACGCGGACTACATCGCGAACGACACCGACAGGCCGTCCTCCTACACCGACCCGGCGGGGCTGAACAGCTATGCCACGCCGCTTTCCGAACTTACGGTCAAGTGGGACGAGTCGGCGACGACGGAGCAGAAGCAGGAACGCATAATCATCCAGAAGTGGATTGCGAACTTCAACAACGGCATCGAGGCCTGGTCCGACCATCGCCGCACCGGATATCCCAAGTTCTTCCCGGCAAGCGATGCCGGCAACAAGAGTTCCGGAACCGTGGACAATGAGTTCGGGGCGAGGAGAATGGCCTACCCGCTCGCGGAGTACTCCAACAACGGGGAGAACGTGAACGAGGCCGTGGCCAATTACCTCGGAGGCTCGGACAGGATGAGCACACGGCTCTGGTGGGACTGCAACCCGGCGGTCGGAACAAAAAAGTAGGCGGCCGCGGAACGCTCGAATTAAATGCGCGGAACGCTCGAATTAAATGATAGTGAAGCAGAAACTGTAATATGAAAGGATTTGTAAAGACATCAGTAATCGCCCTTGCGGCATCGTCGCTCGTCGCCGTCTCCTGTGCCAAGTGGACACGGCCGGAGAGCCTGGACTTCCGCCGCGAGACCCCGGAACAGATTGATCCGGCGGGGTATGAGGCCTGTCTCGGGGCGATACGCGAATACAAGAAGTCGGAGCACAGGCAGATGTTCGTGACAATGAAGGCTTACCCTACACACCCTTCCGGACAGAACCAGCACCTTATGGCAATGCCGGACAGCGCGGACTTTATCTGCGTGGATATGGCAGGGACTGAGATCAACGCCGTCGTTGCCGAAGAGATATCTGAGGTTCGGTCTCGGAAGGGTACAGAGGTTCTCCTGAATGTGGACTACGCTCCTGTCCACACCGCGTGGGGGCTTCTTGAGGACCAGCGCGCCGATGAGGGCCGTCCCGACGCGACGGATGAAGAAATCACCGACTTTTTCAGAAAGCAGACGGAGGCACAGCTTGAGAACTGCGAGAAATACGGATTCCACGGGCTTCAGGTGACATTCGTCGGCAACCGGGCGACTCACTATGCGGAGGTGTCACAGGATGCCTACATCGGAGCGGTGATGGACTTCTACAGGAAGCATCCTGACCTGCGGCTCGTGTTCCGGGGCAGCGCGAGGAATATCGTTGACAAGGAATTTTTTGCCGCAGTCAGCCACATCGTGATTATCGCCGGCGAGGAGATGAAGCTGTCTTCCCTTGTCACGCGGCTCGGCGACGCTCCGACGGACCGTATCATCATGGAGGTCACGGTTCCGTCCGTTGACAATCCGGCCCAAATCGGGCGCTCGGCCGCGGAGGCTGCGGAATGGGTCGTGACCGAATCCGGCAATGAAAAGTTCACACCGCTCGGGGTGGCGGTCTCCAACGCTTACGACGATTATTTCAACAAGACCCTCGCGTTCTGGAACATCAGAAAGGCGATGGCTGTCATGAATCCCGCGCCGGCCGGTGAGGAGCAGAAAGCCGAATGACAGAAAACACAGAATATTTTATCCATTATGAAAAGATATACAGCGGCAATATACGGCGTCATGACCGCCGCCCTTGTCCTTGTCGGATGTTCAAAGCAGGGGGACGTTTTTGAGAACAAGCTGTTCGTCAATGCCGACAGCTACAGAAACGAAGTGCGCGTTGCGACCGACGAGGGCGTTAAGACCCTCACCCGCAGCATTGAGCTCGGAATAGCGCGGCCTGTGTCGGGCGACATCCACGTGAGCCTCGTCAAGGCTCCGGAACTGCTCGAAACCTATCGCGAGGCCTACTACGACCTAGATGTTGAACTTCTTCCGGATGACGTCTGCGACCTTTCGGGAGTCGAGGCGGTAATCCGCGCCGGAGATGTGGCGAGCAGTCCCGCCGACATTACTTTCAACGGGCTTGACAAGCTCGACTACAGCAGGTCCTATGTGCTTCCGGTTGCCGTGCAGGCGGACGGAATCGAGGTTCTCGGCAGTTCAAGGACTCTCTACTATGTTGTGAAGGAGGCGTCGCTCGTGAATGTCGTCGGCGACCTCAAGAGCAACAGGGCATGGCCGGTGTGGGACAATTTCGACAAGGTCAAGAACCTTGAGGCCTTCACGATGGAGGCTCTCGTCAATTGCCACGCTTTCAACAACGACAGCAAGATAGAGACCGTGATGGGCGTTGAGGATCATTTCCTAGTGCGCATAGGTGACGTGACCATTCCTTCAAACCAGATTCAGATTGCCTGCGCCTACAAGGATGTAGAGGGCGGCTCGACCTTGAGGGCCGACGTCACGGACGCCGCTCTCCAGCTCAAGACTGACAGATGGTACCACATCGCCGTGACCTTCAACAAGGGCTTCATCCAGGTCTATCTGGACGGGCGTCTCCGCGCCGAGCAGGACCACTCCCAGATAGGCTTCATAACCAAGGACGGAGTACAGGTGCCTGTAGAGTTCAAGTCCGTAAATTTCGGAGCGGCCCACTCCGAGGAGGACGACGGCAAGCCGCGCTGCTTCTGGGTCGGCTATTCCTACGACAAGGACCGTTTCCTCGACGGGATGATTGCCGAGGCACGTCTCTGGAACAGGGTTCTCACGTCAGAGGAAATCAACCGTCCAAACCATTTCTATAAGCTCTATTCCAGTGACATCGACGAGTCGCTCCTCGCCTACTGGAAGTTCTCCGACGGACAGGGAAAGGTCATCAGGGACTGGTCTCTCTACGGGAATGACCTTACGGCACAGCAGGATCTCATCTGGCACTCTGTGTCCCTTCCGGCAAAACAGTGAAAACTGATTAGAACATAAAATATTATTAACCAACCATTTAATTTTAATAACCTTATTATGCTTAAAAGATTTTTTAAGGGCTTGGCGGGCATAGCATTGTTGTCCCTCACCCTCTCTTCATGCACGAAGACCCCTAATGAAATCGCCGCGACGCTTTCCGTGACGCCGGATGAGGCCCTGTCGTTCAAGGCCAAGGACAATGCCGACGTCGTCCTCACGGTTGAGACAAACGCAGAGGAGTGGAAGGCCACTGCGGAGGACTGGATTGTCCTCACCAAGGACGGCGACAAGCTCACTGTCAACGTCAAGGAAAATACGGCCGCAACCGCAAATCTCGGCCGTATCGTGATTACTGCGGAGCCTGCACAGCCCGTCACCGTCAATGTCTATCAGGAGGCGGCCGAGGGCGGATCCGACACTCCTGAAAAGGGCGTGGCCGTGAAGCTCAACCCGAAATCCGAGGTCAGCCTTATGACCAAGACCGACACTGAACTCTCTGCAAAGGTCAGCGTCTCAATCGCCGAGGCTTCGGACAAGGACGTCGAGGTCGAACTTTTCTTCGACGGAGGCTATCTCACGGAATACAATTTCCTCAATGACGCCGATGCCGTTCTCCTCCCGGAGGACAAGGTGAGCATTCCGAACAGCGGGAAGATTGTCATCGCTGCCGGCAAGACCGAATCTGACGAGGTCGAGGTGAAGCTTGATGTGACTACAATTTCTCTCGGACAGTCATATCTCGTTCCTCTTTTCCTCAAGAGCGTGAAGAACGCTTCAGTTAAACAGGCCGAGTGCCGCGTGAACATCACAGTGGGAAAAATCAACCCTAAGGCAGTGAAGAACGTCGTTTACATCGAGGTCAATGACTGCAACCCTCTCAACGCCATGGAGTTCCTGCTCGAAGACGGAACGCCTTTCATTGATGCAGTCATTCTCTTCGCCGCAAACATCAACTACAACACGACCGACGATGTCGTCTATCTCAAGAACAACCCTAATGTCCAGGCGCTTCTCGACGATTCCGACACTTTCCTCCAGCCTCTCCGCAAGAAGGGAATAAAGGTCTATCTCGGACTGCTCGGAAACCACGACGCGGCCGGTCTCTGCCAGCTTTCGGACTGGGGAGCTCAGGAATGGGCCAAGGAAGTGGCGGAAGCCTGCAAGACCTACAAGCTTGACGGAGTCAACCTCGACGACGAGTACTCAAGCTCGCCGATTATCGGCAACAAGTGGTTCACGACCGGAAGTTCCGCTGCCGGAGGAAGGCTCTGCTATGAGCTCAAGAAGGCTCTCGCCAAAGAGTGCCCATGGCCGACTGAAGTCTCTACCTTCGCGTACGGACGCCTCTCTTCAGTTCCGACTACGATGAAGGATCAGGAGACCGGCGAAGAGCATCCGGTTTCGGAATGGCTGGATTTCCATGTAGCCAACTATGGCATCTCCACACGCCCGTATGGAGACTTGACCATGGCCAATTGTTCGGGCACTTCAATACAGCTTAATTACGGAAATATTATTTCAGAGGATAGGGCTGCGCAGATTAAGGCCGACGGCTACGGCTGGATTATGTGGTTTGCGTTCGACCCTTCGGGCACCGGCACTGTCAAGAGCAACTACGCACACTCTCTCCAGCAGTTCAGGAATGCCGCAAAGGGTCTCTACGGACAGGACGTCAAGACCCCGACGCAGGTCTGGGACAAGATTGGTGAAGGAAAATACAATCCTGTTCCGAGGAAGCTGTAGTTAAGGTAATAACATTAAAACAAGATAATTGATATGAAAAGATTTTTTGTGGCGGCAGCGGCGGTTCTTGCCATTTTCGGCTGCCAGAAGCCGGAGGACGTGATTGTCACGCCTCCTGCGGCGGATAAGATTTCAGTCACTCCTAAGTCGGGAGATGTTCCGGCGGAGGGCGGAGTCGCAAGGGTGCTTGTCTCAAGCTCTGCGGAGTGGACGCTTACAAGCAAGGCGGACTACAGCTCGTGGGCGACCCCGTCAAAGCAGGACGGTAAGGACGGCGAAATTGTGGAGTTCACAGTGAAGGAGAACACCACGGACAAGAAGCTTGTCGCTGAGTGGACTTTCACGTGCGGAGAGGCCAGCGAGACTTACATTCTGACATCCCTTCCAAAGGTCGTGGTTCCCGAGCATCTCAGTCTTGTCTCTCCTGCCGCTGCCGTCGCGGACTATAACGAGGGGCGCTATGAACTCGTGGTGGAGTCTTCCCTCCACTACCGCCAGCTCACCGCAACCCTGAGCGAAGGCGCTGACAGCTGGCTCACCTACAGGGCGACGCTTGAGGGCGACAAGGAAGGCGAGGCAAAGTTTGTCTTCGACTATGTGGCTCTCACCGCTCTTGAGGACAGGACGGCTACCGTCACCGTTTCCGGAGAGGGCGTCGAGCCGGTAAGCGTGACTTTCACACAGGAGGCAAGGCATCGTCTTGAGGCGGTGAATGAGAAAATCAATGTGAAGCTCTCGGGCGAAACTGTCGCGGTGCCTCTTGTCGCAAACGTGGCCTACAAGGTTGAGGTTTCTGCCGAGGGCAAGGACTGGATTGAGCACAAGGGACTTGTTGATGGCGTTGACAATTTCGAGGTGAAGGCGTTCAGCGGAGCGAAGCGTTCGGCTGATGTCACGTTCACGCAGACGGATGCCGCCGAAGGCGAGACGCCGCTTGTGGCGACCGTGAAGTTCACCCAGCAGGAGACCCTCGTCGCATGGGCGGCCGACATGAACGAGAACCGTCTGTTCCCTAAATGGGAGAGCACGACAGTCGAGAAACTCGGAAATGCGAAGGAGGTGACTCTTGAGTGCCTCTTCAAGGCAAATGAGTTCAAGCATGACATATCGACCCTTATGGGCATCGAGGGCAAATTCCTTCTCCGTTTCGGGGACTCCGCAAAGAAGAATGAACTTCAGATTGCGACGGGCAGTGGAAACTATACCGTGCCTTTCTCATTTGATGCGAACACCTGGTATCATGTCGCATGCACATATTCGATGGGAAATGACAATTATGGCACAGTCAAAGTCTATGTGAACGGAGAACTCAAGGGTGAAAACAAATGGTATTACCTTAGTGTGAACTTCTCGCCGAACTGGAGTTATGAGCCGACGGGAATCCGTGCATTCTGGATGGGATATTCCTACGACCCTAACCGCTCCCTCAACGGTCTCATGACAGAAATCAGAATCTGGAAGAAGGTTCTCACTGCGGATGATCTCAAGGCAGAAAACCACTTCTACAGCGTAGAGCCTAAGTCTGACGGGCTTTACTCCTACTGGAAATTCAGCAAGGGCGAGGGAACGACCGTCGAGGACGCCACAGGAAACGGCAATGCTCTCTATGGCGAAACCGCTGTAAGGTCACAGAGCGGAACAAACAAGGGTGACGACGGAATCAAGTTCATTGAAATCGCTCTTCCTGAGGAATAGCCGGGTCTTGGACTGACTTTATATGATGTTAATGTCGAGGCTGGCAGGAGACATCCTGCCGGCCTCTTTTATGTAATCGTGAAAACGCTTGCTATATTCCCGACGGAAGGGAAAATAGATAATACTATGACTAATGGATTAAAATTCAGGCATATAGCACAAGCCGCATTTGTGAGCCTCGCCGTCTTTGCCTGCCAGAAGCCGGACATTGATGACCCGGCTCCGGGGGAAGGCCCTGACGTCCCGGTGGTTGAACCGGCCGCCCCTGCGATAGTCTTTGAGGAGGGCAGCATTACCGCTCCGATTGAGGGCGGGACTTTTACTTTCCAGTTCAGCGCAAACCGAAGAGTGTCGGTGGCTGTTTCAGAAGAGTGGTGCAACGCCATGGTTTCAGCCCGCGTTGAAGAAAATGACGGGGATGCTGCCGTCGAAGAGAATGACGGGGGCACTGCCGAAGCACCGGCATTTGACAAATACGATCTCATAGTGACGGTGCAGCCTTTTTCGGGGGACACCGACAGAACCGCGACCGTAACGCTCTCGGCTCCGGAATGTGAGAGCCGGGTTCTCACAATTGTTCAGGAGCGCGTCAGGAGTGCAGCCAACAACCTGTCCTCCCTTGTCCTCAAGGCTTCGGTGAACGGTCTGGACAAGGATGTCACGTTCAGGTGGGATGAGACCTCCGGGACGTTCAGCGCGATGTACCTCAAGTGGATGACCAAGTCCGAACCGCAGATGCTCGTGCCGGAGTTCGTCACTGACGGAGAGTCGGTTTCCGTTGATGGAAAGGAGGTCATATCAGGCGAGACTGCAATTTCCTTCGCCGACGACTTCGACCTTGTCGTCAAGGCCGAAAACGGCGACGAGAAAAGCTACAGAGTCTCCTTCAACTGCCCGCAGATAAACACCGAGCTTCCGGTGATGCGCATAGCCCTCCCCGCTTCCTCAATCACCTCGAAGGACACTTACAAAAAGACTGCGTTTGAACTATACAGGCCCGGCACGGACGAGGGAAGCTGGTTCTCCGACACAAGGGGCGAGGTGGAAATCCGCGGAAGGGGCAACTCCACATGGGGACTCCCCAAGAAGCCCTACAGAATCAAGTTCCCGGAGAAGTTCAGCCCGATTGGGCTCAACCACGCGAAGGCAAAGTCTTGGGTGATTCTCGCTCACGACATGGACAAGTCCCTGTTGCGCAACCATCTGGCCTTTGAACTTTCCCGCATCCTCTTCGGCTCGAAAGACGGCTGGCACGACGAGGCCGCACTCGATTTCACGCCGTGCTCGCAGTTCGTGAATGTCTATATGGGCGACGAGTTCCACGGGGTCTATCAGATGTCCGACCAGATGGAGGTGGCGAAGGGGCGCATAAACCTCGACAAATTAGTGGCGGCCGACGGCTCCGACGCGGCGAAGATTACCGGAGGACACCTTATTGAGACGAACATACACCACGACGAGGGCTATCCGGTCTCCTTCACCTCAAGCCGGGGAATATATATGGATCACAAATATCCCAAGGACGATGACATGGACATTGCGCAGTATCGGTATATGGAGGACTTCGTGAAGAACGCCGAGGCTGCCCTGTATTCGTCGAATTTCACGGACCGTACGGACGGATGGAGAAAATGGTTCGACGAAAAGACACTCGCGGACTTCATCATCGTGAAGGAATTTGCCGGGGATATGGACGGATATACGAGTACATATTTTTACAAGCGCCGCGGCGTCGACAAGATTTTCTTCGGCCCGGTCTGGGATCTCGACAAGGGATGGAACAACGACAGGCGCACCCCTCACGGGAACACGCTCACGCAGCTGATGATTTATGGCGGCTTCTATATGCCTCCCTACATCAACCCCGACTGGTTTCACCGCTTCTGGCAGGACGCGGAGTTCCGCAAGTTCGTCGGTGACCGCTGGGCGGCGAAAAAGGACGAACTGAAGGCGAGAGTCCTTTCCGAACTCGACGCGAAGCCGAGGGAGATGCGCAAGGCCGTCGAGGCGAACTTCTCCGTCTGGGAGTTCTACTATCAGTACAGCGACGAGGCGAATATGCCCGCCCGCACCTACGAACTGGAAATCGAGCGCATGAGGCAGCTCACCGAACAGCGTGCCGCCCTGCTGGACAAGCTCTTCCGGTAGAGTCCCTTCAAAAAAAGGCATTAAAATGCGCGAGCCAAAACCATCAAAATTCCAGAGTTATGGCTCACCAATAATTATAAGTGAGCCATAACTCTAATTTTTTGCGAGTTTTGGCTCACCTATAAAGGGCAATATGCCATTGACTCCAAGGAAGAAAGCAGTCTCCGGACATCCATTCGTCCGAAGTGGTTAACATAGTGCTTCTTGATGACCTGTTCAGGTAGCATTCCATAATCAATAGAGAAAACGGCAGTACTCTTTATTTGATGGGGCGATGCTCTCCATCTGGGAGTTCTACAAACATACACATGAAAAACTTGAAAAAGTGTATGAAATGCACCCAAAATACCTTGGAAAAATGTATGAAAAAGTCTATTTTTGCCTTGTAAAAATGTAGGAATCACGCATAAGTGTTTGGTACTATGATAAAAAGACGACTTGACAGGCAGATTGAGGAACATTATAAAACATCTTCAGCCTCGCTTCTTCTGACAGGAGCCCGCCAGACGGGAAAGACATTTGCCGTCAGAAAATTTGCAAGGGACTCGGGTCTTGAACTCGTGGAGATAAACTTCTATGAAGACTCACAGGCAATTACGATTTTTGAAGGGGCCAAAGATGCGGACGATGTTCTGTTTCGTCTTTCCGCATACACCAATACCATTCTTAAACCGGGCAATACCCTCATATTTTTTGATGAGATTCAGAAATTTCCGGACATAGTGACATGGATAAAATTTCTTGTTGAGGAGGGCAGCTACAAATATGCCTTGAGCGGCAGCCTGTTGGGGGTTGAACTGAAAAACATACGCAGTGTTCCGGTAGGATATATGTCTGTCGTAGATGTTTATCCGTTGGATATGGAAGAGTTTTTCCGGGCTGTGGGGGTCAGTGATGCTGTTCTGGATTCTGTAGAACTGGCCTTCAGCGAAAAGAGGCCGGTGGATCGGGTTGTACATGATTCCCTGATGAGGCTTGTCGGAATCTATCTTGTTGTCGGCGGGATGCCTGCGGCCGTTCAGGCGTACATAGACACAAATAATCTTCAGAATGTCAATGCTCGGCAGGCGGATATAATGCGTCTGTACAAATGGGATATAAGCCAATATGACCCTGGACAGAAGCTGGGCATCAATGAAATGTTCGATTTGATACCGTCCGAGCTGAATGCGTGCAACAAGCGTTTTGTTCTGAAGCGGCTCAATGAACATGCGCGTTTTCAAAAATATGAGAACGGCTTCATCTGGCTCAAGGATGCCGGAGCGGCACTGCCTGTATATAATGTGTCTGAACCGGTGTCTCCGCTGAAGTTGAATGAAGAGAGGAATCTGTTCAAATTGTTCCAGAATGACGTGGGTCTCCTGTCTTCACAATATTCCGACGGCATTGCACTGCGGATAATAAGGGGGGCGGTGAACGTGAACTATGGCGCCGTGTATGAGAACCTTACGGCTCAGGAACTTTCGGCGCACGGATTTTCTCTCTATTATTTCAACAGCAAGAAATTGGGTGAACTTGACTTTGTGTTGGAAACGTCTGACGGGGTGGTTCCTGTGGAGGTGAAGTCAGGCAAGGACTACGAAAGGCATAATGCATTGAAAAATGTACTGGCCTGTGACAATTATGGGATAAGGAACGCGATTGTGCTGACAAATGACAACCTCCGGACTTCCGGCCGCGTGACCTATATGCCGATTTATATGCTCATGTTTATTCGGAAGAATGCCGCAAGCTCCCCTCAGATTGTAGTGCCTGACTTGACAGGACTCGTGTAGCCTCCTCCTGTCTTCGCAGAAAAAGGTGACGCATCAGAGTGATATTTTCAGTAAAAAACTGCGAGTTAATCGTCTTATATATGATACGTATGCGTGTTTTGCGCTGCGGAAATATGACGATAACCACAGAAAAATGGACACGAACAAAAGTAAATCACGGAAAATATCACCCATAAGATGGGTGCCCACCCTCTACTTCGCCATGGGGCTGCCATTCGTGGTTCTGAACATGGTCTCGGCCGTGATGTTCAAGGACCTGGGCGTGTCGGACGCGAAAATCGCCTTCTGGACGTCGCTGATCATGTGGCCGTGGACCATCAAGTTTCTCTGGAGCCCGGTGCTGGAACTCTACCGGACACGGAAATTCTTCGTCGTGCTGACGCAGCTCGTCTCCGGAACGCTCTTCGGGCTGGTCGCCCTCGCGCTCAACCTGCCGTCGTTCTTCGCCGTCAGCATCGCCCTGCTCGCCGTCGTGGCGTTCAGCGGCGCGACTCACGACATCGTGGCCGACGGAACATATATGTCCGAACTGAACAAGGAGGAACAGGCCCGCTGGATAGGCTGGCAGGGCGCGTTCTACAACATCGCCAAACTTGCGGCTACCGGCGGGCTGGTCTGGCTTGCGGGCTGGATAGGCGACAGAACCGGCTCCGTGGTGATGTCCTGGACCGTTGTCTTTGCCATTCTCGGAGCTCTCATGCTCGGGCTCGGCCTCTACCACTGGAGGGTGCTGCCGTGCTCGCGGGCATCGGGCGCCGGAAATCCCGGTTCTGACAGGACGGAGGCGGATAAGAGTGTTGTGAGAGCCTCGGATGGCTGCGGCGCGGCCGATGGGAATGCCGGCGCCGTTGCGGGGGCGAGAAGTTTCTGGAGCGGTCTGGGAGAGGTGTTCGCGGACTTCTTCAGGAAACGGCACATCTGGTACTACATAGCCTTCATCATCATCTATCGCCTCGGCGAGGGCTTCGTGATGAAGATTGTCCCGCTTTTCCTCAAGGCTGACACGGCTGCGGGAGGGCTCGGACTGAGCAATCAGCAGATAGGGATTTACTACGGCACCTTCGGAGCGGCCGCCTTCGTGCTCGGCTCGCTGCTTGCCGGCTACTACATCGCCTCACGCGGACTCCGCCGCACGCTCTTTTCGCTTTGCTGCGTGTTCAACATCCCCTTTGTCGTCTATGCCCTGCTGGCATGGTTCCAGCCAAGCTCCATGTGGCTTGTCGGCGGAGGAATCGCGCTCGAATACTTCGGCTACGGCTTCGGGTTCGTGGGACTCACGCTGTTCATGATGCAACAGGTGGCTCCCGGACGGCACCAGACCGCGCATTATGCCATCGCCTCAGGAATCATGAATCTGTCGGTGATGCTGACAGGCTCCGTATCGGGCTTCCTCAGCGATGCGCTCGGATACAAGTTTTTCTTTGTCGCCGTCATGGCCGCCACCGTCCCGGCGTTCATAATGACGAAGATGGTTCCGTTCACTCATCCCGACGGCAAGGAGAACGGCGGTTCAAATTGAGCCTTTACCACCATTTCATAGGGCGGCTCATGTCATTACGAAGACTATTCCCACTCATGTCATTTCGAACAAAGTGAGAAATCTTTATAGCGGGAAAGGTCTTTATAAAGACAGGAGCAACTATCACAGAAGTAACTGAACAAAACATAAATATATGGAATCCAAGAAAATAAGAATAGCGGGAGCCCCTCTCCCGGACATCCCCTGGCAGGACAGGCCCGAGGGCTGCCGCCAGGTGATGTGGCGCTGCGACAGAAACCCCATCATCGGACGCCACGAACTCAGCACGTCAAACTCCATCTTCAACTCGGCCGTCGTGCCCTTCAAAAAGGGGAACTACAACTTCGCCGGTGTGTTCCGCTGCGACGACACCAATCGCCGCATGAGGCTCCATGTAGGGTTCTCGGTTGACGGGTTCAAGTGGAACATCGAGGAGGAGGACATCAGGTTTATCGGAGCCGACCCTGAGGTCGCTGAGTGGGTCTATGGCTACGACCCGAGAGTCTGCCGGATAGGGGACAGGTACTATGTCACATGGTGCAACGGCTACCACGGTCCGACAATCGGCGTGGCATGGACGACCGATTTCGAGACCTTCCATCAGATGGAGAACGCCTTCCTTCCCTACAACCGCAACGGGGTGATGTTCCCGCGTAAGATTAACGGACATTTCGCCATGCTTTCCCGCCCGAGCGACACCGGCCACACGGCCTTCGGGGACATCTTTTACTCGGAGTCGCCCGACCTCGAATTCTGGGGCAGGCACCGTCATGTAATGGCTCCGGCCCCGTTCGAGCAGAGCGCATGGCAGTGCATGAAAATCGGCGCCGGCCCGATTCCGATTGAGACTTCCGAGGGCTGGCTGCTCATCTATCACGGTGTTCTCCGCTCCTGCAACGGCTATGTCTATGCCTTCGGCTCCGCCATGCTAGACCTTGATAGTCCTTGGAAAGTCCTCGCGCGCAGCGGCCCCTACCTCATCTCCCCGCAGGAACCTTACGAATGCATGGGCGACGTCCCGAACGTGACCTTCCCGTGCGCCGCGCTGCATGACAGCGGGACAGGAAGAATAGCCGTCTATTACGGATGCGCCGACTCAGTGACGGGGCTCGCCTTCGGGTATATCGACGAAATCATCGAGTTCACGAAGAACAACTCAATCATATAGGCAGTGAAAACATTAAACCGCATACTCCTCCTTACAGCGATGCTCGTCGCCTCTGCGGCCTGCACTGCGGCACAGGACGAAGACCTCACGAAATGGGTCGATACGAAAATAGGGACCGGAGGACACGGGCATGTGTTCGTGGGGGCGAACGTTCCGTTCGGAATGGTGCAGATCGGCCCCACGAGCATCCCGCAGACATGGGACTGGTGCTCCGGCTACCACGAGTCCGACTCCACAATCATAGGATTTTCCCACACCCACCTCAGCGGAACGGGCATCGGCGATCTCTTTGACATCACAGTGATGCCGGTCGTCGGAAGCGTCACCTACGCCCGGGGCACGGAGGAAGACCCGGATTCCGGGCTTTGGTCCTGCGGCGACAGGACTCGTGAGCTTTCCGTCCCGGGCTACTACAGCATCCCCCTCGAACGCTACGGAGTGCTTGCCGAACTGACAGCCACCGCCCGTGTCGGGATGCACCGCTACACTTTTCCTGCATCGGACGACGCGGCGATTGTCTTCGACCTCGTCAACGGAGGCTGCTGGGACAAGGCTACCGACACTCACATCAAAGTCGAGAGCGACCGGCGAATCTCCGGCTGGCGGCATTCCACCGGCTGGGCCAAGAACCAGAAGGTGTTTTTCACCGCCGAGGTCTCGGAGCCTTTTCGTGCGGTGGAACTGATTGACGGAGAGGGACGTGCCCTTGAGAACCTTTCAAGTGACGCCGCTTCTGCAAAGTTCTGCCGCCTCAGGTTTCGCACTTCGGAGGGGCAGAAAATCCTGCTCAAGGTCGCCCTTTCTCCGGTAAGCGTCGAGGGGGCGGCACTGAATCTTGAGGCGGAACTTCCGGGCTGGGATTTCGAGGCCGCCGTCAGCGCGGCTCAAGAGAACTGGAACAGGGAACTCGGAAAGATCCGGATTGCGGACGGCAGACTGAGGGCCGGTGACAAGGCTGCGGCGGATGCGAAGAAGTGCTTCTACACCGCCCTCTACCACACTATGGTGGCTCCGTCGCTCTTCTGCGACGTGAACGGGGACTACCGGGGAGCAGACGGCGAGGTTCATCGCGGAGCGTCCCACATGACCCGCACGACATTCTCGCTTTGGGACACCTACCGTGCCCAGATGCCGCTGATGACGCTCATGCACAGGGAAAAGATGCCGGACATAATAAACACCATGCTCGCGATATGCGACGAGCAGGGGCGGCTTCCGGTGTGGCACCTCTGGGGCAATGAGACCGACTGCATGGTAGGGAATCCTGGCATTCCGGTGGTGGCCGACGCGATTGTCAAGGAAATCCCCGGCTTCGACAGGGAGAGGGCCTTTGAGGCGATTCTCAAGACAGGCGCGGAAACAGGCCGCGGAGGAGAACTTCGGGACAAATACGGCTACATTCCCTGCGACCTGATGAACGAGGCCGTGGCCTACGACATGGAATATGCCATCGCGGACGGGGCGGCCGCACTTGCGGCAGAGGCTCTCGGCAGAAAGGAGGAAGCGGAAAGGTTCATGGAGCGCAGCCGTTCATGGAGACATTACTTTGACAACTCCACAGGTTTCATCCGCGGACGCGACAGCCGCGGAGACTGGCGCGCGCCGTTCAACCCCTTCTCTTCCGAGCATCGCGCGGACGACTACTGCGAGGGCAACGCATGGCAATACACCTGGCTCGTCCCGCACGACATTCCTGGGCTTCAGGACTGTTTCGGAAGCCGCGAAAAGATGATTGAAAAGCTTGACTCATTGTTCACCGTCAGTTCCGTAATCGAGGGCGCGGAGGCCTCTCCTGACATTTCCGGTCTCATCGGCCAGTACGCCCACGGCAATGAGCCGAGTCACCATGTCCTCTACATCTACTCCATGCTCGGACAGCCGCACAAGACCGCCGACCTCGTGCACCATGTCCTCACCGAACTCTACCATCCCGAGCCCGACGGCCTCTCCGGCAACGAGGACGTGGGCCAGATGTCAGCATGGTACATCCTCTCTTCTATGGGTCTCTACGAGGTTGAACCCGGCTCCGGCCGCTACTGGTTCGGCACCCCCGCCTTTGAAAGCCTGACGCTCGACCTCGCCGCCCAGCGAACCGACGGTGACGCGGCTCTCGGTGACAACTTCACAATCCGCGCCGAAGGACTAAACTCAGACAGCCGTTACATCCGCAACGTCCGCCTCAACGGCATCCCACACGACAAACCCTACATCGACTACCGCGACATAATCCGCGGCGGCGAACTCACCTTTGAAATGACCGCTGACAGTTCCGGAACATTTGCACAGCCCAATTTTTAGAAAAACGGACAAAATACCCCTAAAATCTGTTGGAAAAACGGACGTAATTCGTAATTTTGCGTTGGAAAAACGGACATAAGTATGATTAAACGAAAGATAGACAACGAAATAAGCGAATTTTACAAGAATCACTCCGGCGCATTGCTTCTGACAGGTGCGAGACAGGTCGGAAAAACATTTGCGATAAGAAAGTTTGCCGAGTCGCATTTCCGGAACGTGGCGGAAATAAACTTCGTTGAGACGCCTTCCGCAATCGGGGCATTTGACGGAGCCGCAGATGCGGAGGAGATGATTCTTCGTTTGTCGGCTCTCACGTCGGTTCCGTTGGTTTCGGGAGAAACTTTCGTGTTCTTTGATGAGGTGCAGAAATATCCGGACTTGGTCACTCAGATAAAGTTTCTCGTGGAAGAAGGCAGTTTCCGCTATGGCTTGAGCGGTTCACTGCTTGGCGTGGAATTGAAGGACCTTCGTTCCGAACCTGTCGGGTATATGGATATTATGGATATGTATCCGATGGATTTTGAGGAATTTGCGCTTGCGGTGGGAGTGTCCGGGAGGATAATTGATTCGCTGAGGGAGTGTTTCGGGAAAAAGTGTGCCGTTGATGAGGTTGTACACAGGAGGATGATGAAAGTCTTTCAGCTCTATCTTGTCGTGGGAGGGATGCCTGCGGCAGTGAAAAAATATATAGAAACGAATAATATGCAGCAGGTTGAGGTTGAGCAGAAAGCGATAATACACCTCTATAAGCGCGACATCGCCCAATATGACCCTGAAGAAAAACTGTTTCTTGACGATATATTCGAACTCATACCATCGGAACTCAATGCGAAGAACAAGCGTTTCATACTCAAGCAGTTGAACGAGCATTTCAAGTTCAGCCGCCACGAGAACAGCTTTCTTTGGCTCGACAAAGCCGGAGTTGCGTTGCCGGTCTATAATGTCGAAGAACCGAAATATCCGCTCAGACTGTCGAAGCAGCGCAATCTTTTCAAACTGTTCCAGAACGATGCCGGTCTGCTTGCCTGCCAGTATTCAAACGGGATGCAGATAAAACTTCTGCGGGACGAGGTCAACATAAACTACGGCGGAATCTATGAAAATGCGGCGGCGCAGGAACTGAAGGCGCACGGGTTCGGCCTTTATTATTTCAACAGCAAGACGCAGGGAGAAATCGATTTTGTTGTGGAGATGGAGGAGAAAATCCTCCCGATTGAAATCAAGTCTGGCAAGGACTACACCCGGCACAACGCGATGGACAATGTGCTGAACAATGCCGGGTATGACATTCCTCAGGCGTATGTTTTCTGTCAGGACAACCTTTCGGTCAAGGACAGGATAACCTATTTCCCGATTTATATGCTGACATTCCTGCGTCGCGGCAAGGAACTCGACTGTGATTCCGTCTATAAGCTTGACCTTTCGGATCTTAAGTGATATTCCTTTTGCATTGGGCAGCGATTGCATAGCGGGATTCGTATATCCCAAATGAGTGTCCGAAAAAATGAGTATCTTTGACGGATTTTCGGCATATCTGTAAATAATATAGATTCCGAGATATGGTATAGAAACTGAAGATATGGGAAAAGGAATTGATAATCAGAGATATAGGGATATGAGGACGGTTGCGGGGACATATATTCCCGACATCAGGGACGTCGAATATCCTGAGGACAGGTCGGACGCGCACATCGCCGGAGTGAGGTATGACGGGCGGCAGGTGACGCTTGACGAGAAATTTCCGTACTACGACCGTTCTTTCAGGTTTCGTCTGAATCACGCGCTGAACCGCCTCCTGCTGCGCTGTGTCGTGATTTGGGTCAATCGCGTGCGCTACGGGCTGCGGATTGTGGGCAAGGAGAATCTGAAGAAAAACAAGGCTCTGCTGAAGGACGGGGCGCTTACAGTCTGCAATCATGTCTATCGCTGGGACCTCGCCTGCGTGCTCGACGCAATCGGCAACAGAAACCTCTGGTTCCCGATTTACGGCGACCACATGAGGGGCAAGGACGCATGGTTCATGCGCTATCTCGGCGGCATCCCGATTCCGGAGACGCGCGCCGGTATGCGCCCGTTCGATGCCGCTTTCGACGAGTACCGGAAGAAGAAGGAGTGGCTGCACGTCTTCCCGGAAGCCGCCAGCTGGAAGTTCTACACGCCGATACGCTCCTTCAAGCGCGGCGCGTTCTCCATGGCCTGGAAATACAACATCCCGGTCGTCCCGTTCGTCCTTTCCTATCGCCCGCGGACCGGCGTCTACAAGCTTTTTGACAAGCCCGAAATCCCGCTACTGACCCTGCACGTCGGCACGCCGATTGTCCCGGACACCACCCGGCCGCGCAAGGAGGAAGTCACCCGGCTCCTCCGCGAGGCGCACGCCCAGATGGTCAATATGGCCGGCATCACCTCAAACCCCTGGCCAGCAGAGTAAGAAGTTCCGGCCAGGTCATTTCCGGCGGGGGAGGCGCTTGGTCTGTTTCCTGAGCGCTTTGGGAGGCGGTGCGGCGGGTGGCGGAGTTGACGAGGTGGATGAAGCTGAGGCCGGCACGGAGCGCCCCGCCGTCCTTGGAGGCCTTGTCACCGATCATGAGGGTTTCGGAAGGGGCGACGCCGAGGGCCTTGCAGGCGTTGAGGAAAACTTCCTCGCGTGGTTTCAGACCGCCCATCGCAGGGGATTCCCAGACGGCGTCAAAGTCGGCTTCCGACAGGCCTATGGCCGCTAACTTCTCGGCCGCGAAACAGTAGTCCGAGAGGACGGCGAGCCTGTAACCCCGTCTGCGCAGACCGGCGATGAACTCCTTGAGCTGCGGGCGCGGGCCGAACTTCTCGCGGATAATCTTCACCTGCAAAGGCATATATGTTCCGTAAAACCACTTCCGGCATCGTTCTGCCCTTGACACCGAGCCTTTGCCCATGGCCGAGAAAAGCGCGTCGTAATAGTCCGAAGCCCTGTCGAAATGACTGTCACACAGCCTCTTCCTGCATCTTCTCTCCGCTCCGAGCATCCCGATGTGCAGCGGATCCGCAAGAATCAGCCACAAAGGAAAATGACGGGACTCATAAAGGGTCCCGTCCAAATCAAATATAATTGCTTTCAAGTTCTTTTCAAACATCGTAACGCAGCAATCCGCTTTTTATTCATTTCCGACCACCAAATCCTTGAATTTGGCGTGCCGCTTCTCGTCCTGCAGCAGAATGTTCAGCTTGAACTGCCCGTCGCGTGCTCCCTCGGCGATGCAGCGCTCCTTGAACTTCTCGAACGACTCCGGCACAAGGCGGTGCGTAATCGGATCCTTGAGCCTGAGCGAATCCCTCTTCGCAAGGTACTCTATATTCTGCTCCTTCAGGAACTTATCCACCGCGAGCGTGAACTTCTCCGCTGCTTCCTGCGTGGTGCTCCGGTCGGCGAACTCGTAGTAGAAATGGTAGGTCGAGAGGTCGAGGTCCGCGAAGCCGATGAAGAAGCGGGTCTTAAGGCCGGTCTCCTCCTCAGCCTTGTGGACGGCCTCGATGAACTGGCGCTCGTGCAGCTTCTCGCCCGTGATGGTCACGATTCCGTTGATTTTCTGAATCATGTGCACCGTAGGCGTGCCCACGAACTTGGGACCGGCTTCGAGAAGGTCGTTCATGTTGTAGCGGTAGAGTCCCGCGAAAGTCGTCACATACGGGCAGTAGCGCCTGCCCTCCACAAGCTCGTCCAGCTGGAGGAACTTAGGGTTAGGGTTGTCGATGTCCTCCTCGGCGATGAACTCGTAGTAGTGGTAGTGCGGGAAGAGCACGGTGTTGAGCGTGTCGTCGAGCACGAGGCCGAAGCGGCACTCGGATGAGAAATAGCCGAACTCCTGATGGAGCATCGTCGGAGGGAACGAGTCCTTGAACTTGTCGAGATAGACCTTCGTGTTTCCGCACTTCCATGTGTTGAGAATCTGTAGGTTAGGCCAGTAATGCTTAGGCAGCACCCTGCCGTATTTCTTCTTCAGTTCACGAAGTTCGGCCGCCCTCTTGGGGTTCGGCTTCACGCAGGCTTCGAGTTCCTTGCGGATTTCCGGCTCAAGCTTTATCTTGTCCGAAATCGTGCCCTTCTCGATGTCGTTCACATACTCGTCATAGAACTTGTTGACATTGTTCTGAAGCTCCACGATGGTCGAAGGGTTCGCCGTCACGATGAGGGTTATGTCCTGCTCCACGCCCATACGCATCAGCACATAGTAGCGGGCGTTGTAGTCCGCGATAGAATAGACGCACTGCGGGTTCGAGTAGAGAGCCTTCACGAATCCCGGACAGTCGCGCTGTGTCACGCCCGAAACCGAGCCATAGACCGTCCCGTCCGGAGCGTAGCCCTCGATGACCTTGCCCACAATGGAGAGAATCTTGCCGCTGAAGACGTTCGGGCGGTTCTTGATGAAGTTGAAGAGCCATACCTTCGTCATCTTGCCGTAAATAGTCTTGAGATATTTCTCCGTAATCGGAATCCATTTCGGTTCCGCAGTGGAGCCTGATGTCGTCGCGTAGAGGACCGGCTTTCCCGGGAAGAGGATGTCGGCCTCGCCGTGCTTGTGTCGCTCGACATAAGGGCGGAAGTCCTCATATTCATTTGGTTTCACGTTCTTCTGCCACAGAGAGAAAAGTTCGTCGTCCGTCTTCGCCGCAAGAATCTCCGCGAAATGATGTTCCTTGCCATAAACCGTATCCTTCGCATATTCAAGGATTTCCCTCAGCGTGTTCGCTCCCGTCTTTCTCGGGTTTTTGCTCGCGCTCCTGAGCTTGAGATACTGAATCCCTCCCGCCGTACCGAGAAGAAAATTCGCCACTAATTTGTCTTTTGTACTCATAGTCTTCTTATTCATTTATATATTTATACTCATACACACAATATTACCCCATATCATCCGCGTGACATAAGGCAACAACCCGCAAATATAATAAAAATCGATAATATCATGCCGTCTCAGCTCATGACGGCAGAAAAGATTTCCGGTCGCGAGTTCGAGTGCCCGGGCGTATAAACAAAAAGAGTCACCGATGTTCTCAGCGACTCTCTTGGAGCGGAAAACGAGACTCGAACTCGCGACCCCGACCTTGGCAAGGTCGTGCTCTACCAACTGAGCTATTTCCGCAATTTTTCAGCTATGTGAAATGAACTTCTCCCAAATGGGATTGCAAAGGTAGGGATATTTTTTGATTCTCCAAACTAAAATGTAAAATTTTGTGAAAAATAATTAACTTTGCTCCGTTAAGCGGGCGCTGCGAAAGCGCCGGGGCGGCGTGAAATGGCTGAATCGAAATTTGTGTTATAAAATATTTGTAAGACGATGAAAAAGTATCTATTTGCAATTATTGCGCTGGGGGGGGCAATGACCTTCGCCGGCTGCGACAAGGAGAACGGCGAGAACAAGGAGCCGCTTCCTGATCCGGAAATCACCAAAGAGACTGAAATTAAGGACATCCCGTTCACGGGCGGCACATTCACCTATGAGTTCGACGCCAACAGAAGCTGGAAGGTTTCGGGCACCGACATCATCGGAGCGGATTCTTATGAGGTTGAGCTTGCACCGGTTTCCGGTGAGGCGGGACATTCGTCCATAGAGATTAAGCTCCCGGCGAACAGGATTCAGAATGAAATCGTGTTCAGTTTCACGCTCACCCTGCTTGGCGAGAACCAGACTTCAACAGAAGCCTACACCAAGGAGGTGCAGCTCACTGTTCCCGCTCCGTCCGTGACCGACGCTAATGAAAATACATACAAGGTTGCATATCTCGGCGGTAACTATTGGATGACGGAAAATCTTCGCACTGTCCCGGATGGCATGACTGCTTCGGAAGATCCTTCGGACAAGAGCGGTTTCTGGTACCCATACACATTGACTGATGTTGAGGTGTATCTTTCCGGGCAAGATAAGAATGGAAACGATGTATATAAGTCGAAGGCTACGGCAAAGGTTGCAAAGGATGATGCGACCATAAAGGCTCAGGGCTACCTCTATTCCGCCAGCGTATATCTTGGTGGTATCACGTATGGGGAAGACAATTACACCACATTTGAAGGTGTTCAGGGAATCTGCCCTAAAGGTTGGCATATCCCTACGAAAGCCGATTTTGTGGCATTGTGCGGATTTTCTCAATCAGCTAATGCAGCTGGTATTGCCGAAGAGAAAGACCCGACCGCGCCTTTCTACAATGAGCAATATAAAGGCGGAAAATACGACAATGCGGTGGAATGTGGCTGGAATCCGGTGCTCTCTGGAGTCAATTTCAACGGCACTGCGTATAACACAACGGTTATCACAAAGTTGAACTCGACTAAAGAAAGCCTTTTTGAAAAGCAGGCGATGACTTATTGGGCTGGTTCAACAGGGTATAGCAAGACACAAGTGTGGTCAATGATGACAACATTTACTCTCTCTGCTTATCCGGAAGGCAGGATTCATACTTCTTTTAGCAATGCTACCAGCGGTGTCCCTGTCCGCTGCGTGATGGACAATGCCGCCGAGTAACCTGCTCAAAATCAAACAAAAAGCCGACCGAATGGCCGGCTTTTTTGTTATCTATATCTCTCATATTCGGGCATCGCCAGCCCGGACAGAATCTCCTTCACCTCGCTGTCGTTCTTAGGGCAGATGAGCAGCGCGTCGTCCGTGTCAATCACGATGTAGTCGTCCAGACCCTTGATTGCCAGCAGCTTTCCCTTGTTGGTGCTGAAAGCGAGCACTTCGCTGCAGCCCTGAAGCAGCTTGGGGTTTTCGAACACGACATTACCGCTGTCGTCCTTGCCGGCGCTGTAGTCATAGACCGAGGCCCAGTTGCCGATGTCAATCCAGTTGAAGTCGCATGGCATAATCCAGGCATTGTCCGTGCGTTCGAGCAGCCCGTAGTCGAACGAGGTCCAGGGACAGTCCGTATATACCCTCTCGATGAACGGCTTCTCCCGCGATGTCCCGATGAACTTCTCCCATCCCTTGAACAGCGCAGTCACCTCCGGATTGTAGGTCTCCATCTCGTCCCTGAGTCCGGCGGCGTGCGCGACGAACATTCCTGAGTTCCAGAGAAACTCACCGCTGTCAACGAACACCTTGGCCAGCGCCCTGTCCGGCTTCTCCGTGAAGGTCTTGACCTTGACCGGCGAGCCTATGTGGATGTTACCCTTCCCGCCGACGACCTGGATGTAGCCATAGTTGCTGTCCGGACGGTTCGGGACTATGCCGAGCGTGATGAGCACGTCCGCACCCTCGACAAATTCGAGCGCCCTCCCCGCAAGCTTCTTGAACACCTCCGGGTCGGAAATGTAGTTGTCCGACGGAGAGAAGATTATGTTCGCGTCCGGATTTCTCCTGAGAATCGTGTAGGTCGCGTAGGCTATGCACGGGGCGGTGTTTCTGGTATATGGTTCCAGCAGCAGGTTCGCCTCCGGAAGCTCCGGAATCTGCTCCCGCACCATGTCGGCGAAACGGGCCGAAGTCACGACAATCACGTTCCGCTCAGGAATGAAGTCCAGAAAGCGCTCGTAGGTGTGCCGGATGAGGCTCTTTCCTATATATGCGAGGTCAAGGAACTGTTTCGGGCGGTTGCTTCGGCTGACAGGCCACAGGCGCTGGCCGTATCCGCCAGCCATTATCACACAATAAGAGTTATTTATATTCATTGTAATATATCATTTTAGTGTCTTCTTTGAATATCTTTTTGGTCTATATCCATTTTGTCATCGGTCACATACGCCCGGTATGCTCCCTCTTCAAATTTTTCGTCGCGGCTATTTATACATTGGTATGAATGCCTGCGGGATATATTCCAACTCCGTGCCGTCGTTTGCAATAGTCACGCCGATGACGTCGAAAAACGACTCGAAATCCGAAAATTTCCGGTAGGCCTCCTCCTTGAGGAAACGCTTCGCCGCCTCGACGACCTTGCGCTGCTTGGGGGAATTCACAGTCTCCTGCGGAAGAATTTCCGGATTTATGCGCGTGCGCACCTCGACGAAGTGGATGCCGTCCCCGTCAATAGCCACGATGTCAAGTTCATAATGCCCGCTGCGCCAGTTCCGCGCGAGAATCTTGAAGCCCTTGCCTTCGAGGTAGTCCGCCGCCACGTCCTCTCCGAACTTTCCGGTTGCCTGTCTGCTGTCCATCACAAATCTGTTTTTCAAATCTCGTCCCTCGGAGCGTGAACCCGCCCTCTCCGCAAGGGCTTGAAAGAGATGTTCCGAGTGCGAAACTCGAGTTATTCAAATGTTACAATCGTGACCCCGGTGCCTCCGAACTGTATGTGCTCGTCCTTGACCGACGCCACTCCAGGGGTGGTGCGCAGCAGCTTCTGAACCTCCTCGCGGAGCGCTCCGGTGCCCTTTCCGGTGATGATGCGGACGGACGGGACCGAGAGCATCAGCGCGTCATCAACATAGTGCATAACCTTCTCAAGCGCCTCCCCGACCCTTTCCCCGCGTATGTCAAGCTCGGTGGAGAAGTTCAGCTTGCGCTCGGCAATCGACGAGTCGAACTTGACCTTGGAGACATTGCGGTTCTCGCTGCGGGTGGCCTCCTTGTATTCGTTCGAGGTGATGCGCTCCACCCTGTCGGGCGAAATCTTCGACGAGATGTTGCCGATGTTCACAAAGACGGCCTTGGCCGACACTCGGGTCACCTCTCCGACCATCCCGTTGTCCTTCATGCGCACCTTCTCGCCGACCTTCAGCGGAGCGTTCCTGAAGGCGTCCTGGCGAGCCTTCTCCTCAGCCTCGGCAATGAGACGCTTCTTCTCGGCTTCATCGGCTCTCTGAACTGAGCGTGCGGCACGCCGCTCGCGCCTCTCGTCCAGCTGGCGTATCTTCTTCTCTATGTAGTCGTCCTTCTCCTTCTGCTCCTGCTCCTTCTTCGCCGCGAGCAGGGACATGAAGTTCTGCAAGTCTTTCCTCGCCTCCTGCGTGCTCTCCTTCTGTGCCTGCTTCTCCCTGATTGTGCGGATGGTATTCTCCACCTGCCTGTTGGCCCCCTTCACAATCTCCTCCGCCTCCCTGTGCGCCTGGTCAAGTACCTCCTTCTTCAGCTGGCGGATGTTCTCGAGCTCCTTTTGGTAGCGGTCCGTGATGTTCTCCAGCGTCCTGTCCGTGTTCTTAATCCGCTCCAGCTTCTCGTCCAGCGCCTTGCGGTTGCGGGCAATCCTGCGCAGGTTCCGCTCTATATCGACATACTCCTCCCCGGCCCTGGTCTCCGCGTCCTTCACAATCTGTTCCGGCAGTCCCATCTTGCGCGCAAGCTCAAAGGCGAACGAGTTACCCGGCAGCCCGATTTCCAGTTTGAAGAGCGGCAGGATGTTCTTGGCGTCGAACATCATCGCGCCGTTGATGACCCCGGTCTGTCCGGATGCGTAGAACTTGAGGTTCGTGTAGTGGGTGGTAATCACTCCATAGACCCCCCTGCGGTCGAGTTCCGCGAGAATGGCCTCCGCAATCGCCCCTCCGGCCGCCGGCTCCGTTCCGCTTCCGAACTCGTCGATGAGCACGAGGGTCCTGGAGTCCGCCTCCGCCAGCACCCTCTTCATGTCAGCGAGGAAGGAGCTGTAGGTGCTGAGGTCGTTCTCGATGGACTGGTCGTCGCCGATGCTCACCATAATCCTGTCGAAGACCATCAGCTCCGATGTTTCCGACGTCGGGATGAGCATTCCCCACTGAAACATATACTGCAGCAGTCCGAAAGTCTTGAGACAGACGGACTTGCCTCCTGCGTTAGGCCCGGAAATCAGAAGAATGTGCTTTTCCTGGGTGAGGCTCGCGCTGAGCGGGACAATCTGCCTGCCCTCCTTCTTCAGAGCCCTTTCCAGAAGCGGGTGGCGTGCCTTGCGCAGGTTCAGCTCTCCGTTGTCCGAGACTATAGGCATCCCGCAGACGAAATCCAGCGCGACCTGCGCCTTCGCCATGAGAAAGTCGATTTCTCCGATGAATATCGAGGCGTCGATGAGTTCGGGGATATATGGACGCAGAAACTCCGTGAACTCGTAGAGTATGCGGACAATCTCGCGCTGTTCGGCGAACTTCAGCTCGCGTATCTCATTGTCAAGTTCGACGACCTCCGCCGGCTCGATGTAGGTAGTCTTTCCCGACGCCGACTCGTCATAGACAAAGCCTGAGAACTTCTTCTTGTTCGCGGACTGCACGGGGATGAGCATCTTTCCGTCGCGCATGGTCACCGTCGCGTCGCCATCGACGAGCCCTTCCTCCTTCGCCCTCCGGAGAATGAGATTTATCCTCTTCGATATGCTTCCCTCCTTGTCCCGCAGTGTCCGGCGAATCGCATAGAGCTCGTCGGACGCGGTGTCCTTGACTTCGGAATATTTGTCGAGAATCCCGTCCATGCGCCTCTGCACTTCGGAAAAACTCATGATTCCCGACGCCATGCGCTTGAGGTTAGGATATACCCCGTCCTTCACGTCCTCGAAGAATGTCGTGAGCTTGCGGAGGGTTTCGAGTATTGTCCTGAGCTTGCGGAGTGAAAGAAGGTCTATGGATATGGACGACTTTTCGAGGGGACGGAGAAATCCTATGCCGTCGATATATCCGTTTGTCGGGAAACTCTCCTCGAACATCATGATGAGCCTCATCTCGTCGGCAAGGCGCAGGCGTTTCGTGATTTCGGACGGAGATGTCGAGAATTTCTCGTCGGCCACGCGGCCTGCGGCATATTCGGTAGAGCACTTCGCGGCGATTATCTCCCTTATCCTGTCGAAGCCTAATTTCTGTTCGAGCCGTGCATATCCGGCGTCATTTCCCGTGATTTCCTTTTCTTCTGCCATCTTTTCTTCCCTCCGCAGGTCATTTCATAGCCTCGCTCAGCAGCAGCTTGAGCTCGTTGAGATTGTTTATTTCAGTGTAGTTCCCGTCCTTGAAGAAGGTTATGTGCCCGGTCTCCTCGGAGACGACCACCACTGAGGCGTCCGTCACTTCGGATATGCCGGCCGCGGCCTTGTGCCTCATCCCGAACTGCGGCGGAAGGTCACGTTCGCTTATCGGAAGCGTGCACCTGGCCGCCTCGACGCGGTTCCCGCTGACTATCACGGCCCCGTCATGCAGCGGCGAGTTCTTGAAGAAGAGGTTCATCAGCAGGCGGCGGTTCACAATCGCGTCGAGCCTGTCACCCGTCTCCGCGATTGCGTCCAGTGACGACATTCCCGGAATCACGATCAGCGCCCCGGTCTTTGTCTCCGACATGGAGTTGCAGGCTTCGGCGATTTCCTTCACCGTGTCGCTGCCGGCCGTAGTGTTTCCTCCGCGCCCGAACAGGCGGTTCAGGAACCGGCTGCCCTTCTTGCCTATCATGTATTTCTGTCCGAAATGCATCAGGAAACGGCGGATTTCCGGCTGGAAGATGACAATCAGCGCCAGCGAGCCGACGTCGAGTATGACTGATAGCAGTTCGGTCATCATCTTCATCCCGAGAGCGGAAACGATGACCTTTGCGAAGAACAGGGTGATGATTGCGATGAGGATGTTCATCGCCGATGTCCCGCGGATTGACTTGAAGGCATAGAAAATCACGAGGGCAATCAGGAAGATGTCCAGAAGGTCCGTGACCGAAAAATTGAGGAAATCAAATGCTCCAAGTATCATGTTCATTGTCAGTTCCGTCTCTCATTCGCGGAATCCGGCTGCAAATTTACGATTTTTATTGTCATATCGAACGGAGTGAGATATCTTTGTGCAAAAATGTGTTGATATGAAAATGAAACATACATTCCCCGTAGTCGCGGCCCTCGTTCTCAGCACTTTCGTCGTCCGCGCCCAGGAGCAGAAGGAGCCGGACTTTTATGAAATTGCGGAAAAGGAAACCGAACGGCTCCAGCGCACCGTGAAGCTTGAGGACTGGCAGCTTTTCTACGTGGATTCCACTCTTGTCCACGACTATCTGGAAATGGACGCGGAGATGAAGCGGCTCCAGTCGAACAAGGTGTCCAACGCCGCGATATACCAGAGCGTGCAGGACAAGTGGATGGAGCAGATTGACAGGTCTTTCCGCCGCTTCTTCACCGACGAGCAGTGGGCGCTCTATCTCAAGCAGGGTGCAGGTAAGGCTCAGAAAGCCCGTGCGAAGCGCGAGGCCAGGCGTCAGGGCGCTTCGGCGAGATGACGCGGCTTGAACGGAGGTGTCGGAGGCAGGCCTGTTCGGGCTTTCGGACTTTCGGACTTCGGGAAAAATCATTATATTTGCAGGTTGAAACGGCTGATGCCGGGATTGTGTCTGGACATCTTGGCCGTCTCGCGTCATTTTGAGGCATATTTTATATAGAAGTCATAAGGGTCATGAAAGAGAAGATTGATGCGATTCTCTCTGAAATAGAGGGACTTAAAGGTCTTAAGGAACAGGAAATAGAGGCTGCGAGGGTCCGGCTTCTCGGAAAGAAGGGCGAGATTACCCAGCTTTTCGACGAATTCCGCGGGGTCGCTCCTGAAATGAAGCGCGAGTTCGGTCAGAAGCTGAACCAGCTGAAGCAGGCGGCCACGGCGAAGATTGAGGAGCTCAGGGCAGCCGCCGAGTCGCAGCAGGCGGCGTCCGCTCCGTCGTTCGACTGTACGCTCCCCGGTGACCCCGTCGCTCTCGGCTCCCGCCACCCGGTCTCGCTCGTCCGTGAGGAAATCGTCGAGATATTCCGCAAGTTCGGCTACGATGTCGCTGAGGGACCGGAAATCGAGGATGACTATCACGTGTTCGAGGCCCTGAATTTCCCGCCGGAGCACCCCGCTCGCGATATGCAGGACACCTTCTTCGTGACTTCCGGCCATAATCCGGTTCTTCTCCGCACCCACACGTCTTCTGTTCAGGTGCGCGCAATGGAGAAGCTTCCGCTCCCAATCCGCATCGTCTGCCCGGGCAGGGTATTCCGCAACGAGGCCATCTCCGCCCGCGCACACTGCATCTTCCATCAGGTCGAGGGGCTCTACATCGACGAGGGCGTGACCTTTGCCGACATGAAGCAGGCCATCCTCCTCTTCGCCCGCGAGATGTTCGGCCCGGAGACGAAAATCCGTATGCGTCCGTCCTACTTCCCGTTCACGGAACCGTCAGCCGAAGTTGACGTGAGCTGCAACATCTGCCACGGCAAGGGCTGCAACATCTGCAAGGGAACCGGCTGGCTCGAAATCCTCGGCTGTGGCATGGTCGATCCGAACGTCCTTGAAGCCTCCGGCATCGACAGCAAGAAGTACAGCGGCTTCGCCTTCGGCATGGGCGTCGAGCGCATAGCCATGCTGAAATGGCAGGTCAAGGACCTCCGCAACTACTTCGAGAACGACCTCCGCTTCCTCAAGGAATTCGAAACCTCCATCTGACGGCAGGCACTTTTATCGGAACTTCATTTGCTTCCTGTTTTCCAAGGGGATTGCCATCACCGGAGAGCCAGCACGCTCTCCAGATTCATTCCCGTAATTTTCGCGACAAGTGTCGGCGCTATCCCGTTGTCCAGCGCCGGTTTTGCTGTATCCATAATCCCCTCTTTGCGCCCTTCTTCACGACCCGCCTTCTTTCCTCCGACCCAGGCCTCATAAATCAGTTCCTTGTTGTATTCCTTGTCCATAGCAACATTTATATAAAGTTTCTTCTGTTTTCTGTTGAAGTTGGCAATCCTCGCGGCGCTCATGAGCCGGCACATGACCTTGTCCCGGAAACCCTCGGGAGCGCCGGTCAGTTCCCCGAGGTGCTTGAACATATAGCACCAGCGGTCAAGGTCGGTAGTGCACTCCTCCGCGCTCTTGTCGAAAAATGCCAACGACGCGAAGATAACATTTATTGTTGAAGGAGCAACCTCGACACCCCGTCATTTCATGATGTTTGACAGGATTGTTGCATCATTTATTCTCTTTTTATGTACCTACGATGCTCTTTCTTTGAGATTCGAGAATATGGTGTTCATCATAATCGTTTTATCTAAGTTTGCCGACCGCGACTATTTTCAGCAAGTATAAATATTCCGTAAAATTTTGCCTATTAAAATTCAATCGCTATATTTGTCTGATAGATAGTTACTTGGTGAGTTAAATTTTCCATACAGTTATATATTCATTTTGATGCGCTATGAGATTTCATTTTGGATTATATCTTTGTTTGGTTCTGGTCTCGGCGCTTTTTTTAGGGTGTCAGAAAGCAGATTATACCATCCCTTTTAGCGGTCCGAATACTGTGTCAAGTGCGAAACAGCGTGTGGCATTTGAAAAGTATCAGGATGCTGATGGATATGCGACAGGAATATTAAATCTTTATGTTCATTCGGAAGAGGGAGAATGTCTCTATAGTTATTCGCCGGGAGACGACGAGATTGTGGCGCACCATGAATGCAAGTATGTCACTGTCGATGTCTATAAATATACGGTTATATTTGATCTCGAGCAGAATGACAGCGGTCATCCTTTGGATTTTGACATTGAACTGACAGCATCTCCAGGGATATTGTTGGCACCAATGATTTCATTCAGACAACAGCCCTGAAAATCCGGCATGAAAGAGCATGAGATTATACGGCTGCTTTTATTATATCCCGAGGAGGTTCCGGAGGAGGAACCAGAGTAGGACGAGGAGCAATAGGGTGGCAATTAGTGCCTTGCTGCTGAATAGGGCGTAGAGTTTGGGGATGCGTTTGCGGAGGAGGACGGAAAGGGCAAGGAGAGCGAGGATTGGGAGGCTGATTATGAGAAAGGCGTTGTGATGGAAAGCCTGGGCGAAATCGAGGTTCAGGGTGCTGTGGAGGGCTCTTTGGAATCCGCAGAATGTACATCGCAAGCCGGTGAGGCGGTGGAAGAGGCATTGCGGGAACAAAGAGGACGACTCTGGGTCAATCGTGGCATAGAGAATCAACAAAGGCACTGCGCCGGCACCTGCTATGGTGGCGTACAGTGCTTTCTTCTTTGATTCGGGGGTGAGTCCCATTGCCATGCGGAGAGGGCGGTCGCTATTTGAGCGTGCAGCCGTTGCCGTCTGTGTAGCTGTTGCAGAGAATCATGATGAAGTCCACGATTGTCCAGATTCCGCAGCCTCCGGCCGTGAGCAGCATGACAATGCCAGACTTCGTGTTGCCTGTATAAAACCTGTGGATGCCGAGATAGCCAAGAAAAAAGCAGAGCATCAGGGTTATGAGCCAGCGGTCATTCGCGTTTGCAGGCTGCTGATACTCCGGAAAAATCTGTGACCGGTTCTCTTCGAGGTTCTTCCCGCAATTTGGGCAGAACTTTGCGTTTTCCTGCACCGGTTCTCCGCATTTTGGACAAAATGCCATGATGATTATACTTTTTTAGTTCAACTTCGTGTTGTCGCGAACCTTGCGGCTCGAACCTTGCAAAGGTAGTGCATATATTCTGATAATCAATTAAAATACGGGTGATTATGAAAGAAAATTCGTTGATTTCATTTGTTGCCGGGGCGGCTGTGGGAGCTGCGTTCGGCGTTCTGTTCGCTCCGGAGAGGGGTGAGGTGACGCGCCGCAGGATAAGGTCGGCTGCGAAGGACGGCTGCGACATGGCCAAGGACACATACGCTTCTGCTGCCCGAAGGGCCGCGGCGGTGAAGGGCGACATTGAGGAACTGAGGGATGTGCTGAGGGAAGAGGGGGAGGAAATCAGGGATTCCGTGAGGTCGCGGATTTCGGAGCGGCTTGACAGGCTGGAGAAGGCGCTTGTTGAGGCCATGGAAGACTCCGGGGAGGATGCCCATGACGATGACTTTGGCGATTACGAGACGGGCGAGTCTGAGCCGGATGACTACGAGCCGGGTGCTGCAAGGCATGACGAGGACGAAAAACCTGCCGGTAATGTCGATGGAAGGAATGATGGGAAAGCCGGAGAGGCTGAAGAGAAGGACGGAGATGAGGAAAACTCTGGGGATGCTGCCGGAAGAGAAATTGACATTGCCTGATGGAGAGCCGTTTTACCAAATCCGCGGAAGAACTGGCGGCAGGAACTGCGGAATATGTCGATCTGAAGATTGACGACCTGAAGCTCAGGACCGCCAAGGGGCTTTCGGTCACGCTGAACAAGCTGCTGCTCTCAATCATGTTCCTGACTCTCGGGGGCATCGTGCTCATGGCGCTTGCCTTCGGCGGGGTGCTTCTGATCGGGAAACTGCTCGGAAACTATGCGGCCGGGGCTTTCATCGTCGCCGCCTTTTTTCTGTTCGTCATGCTGGTCCTGTTCCTGCTGAGGAAAAGGCTTTTTCTGAACGGACTTGTGAGGATGTTCATAGGATTGTTCTTCGAGGGCGAAGAGGGAGGTGAGGAATGAAATACTCTGAAATAAGGGACATCGAGTCCCTCGACGCCGCCCGCAGGGAAATCTCGGAAAAGCTGGATGTGAAGGGCAAGGAAGTCATCGACAGCCTGCGGGAAGTGCGCGAAACCTGCACCCCGGCCGGGCTTATTGCCGCCGGCATCCGCCGTCTCTCCGGAACCGTTCCTCTCGACAGGATTGTCCTCATGGCCATACGGCTTATAAAGTCCCGCCTGTAAAATACCTGAACGATGCTACGCCACTCGCGGCACGCATCGCTCTGAAAAGCGCACCCGCGCACGAAATCACTTCCTGCGCGGGTGCAAAATGTTGTTGTGTGTTGTTTGTGTATGTTAAGTAAGAGTACGGTTAGTCACTCATTGCTTCGCCTCCGGTAATCTCGGTCCCTTCTTCCCAATCCTTGATGGTGATGTCGCCGAGAATGACCTCGTCACGGCCGACGAGGAGATTTGCGGTGGTGTATTTCCCTCCTTCAAGTATGATGTCACTTGAGTGGGTGTATTTGTAGTTCTTGCCGTCGATGCGGACAATGATAGTCCTGAGGCTTGCTTGCGGGATGATTACAGACTCGTACTGCTCATTTTTCTTCACCATCGGCAGAGGCATACCGACATCATCCGGCGTACCTGTTTCAGGGGTGACGACACGTGTGTAATAGTTCACCTTGGCCGTTGTCGCCGCTCCCATAATCATCACGTTTTCAACATTCGGAGTGCCGTGCCACTGATTGCGGTAGGTCAGATTGACGATGAGCTTTGCCATGACATGCTTGAACTCCAGCACGACCGGGTTTTCATTGGAACGGACACCCTCGGGGCGTGTGGCGACGAGCAGGTCACTCCCGGTCTGGTCAGAGACATCGATGCTGTAGTCTCCTTCCTGAAGGTCGGCTACGGGCTCGGTCGTCGCCGGGTAAATGCCGATGAAATAGTGCGGATCCACGGGGTTCTTCCAGAGCATCTGAGGCTCCGCGCTCCAGGCTCCGCCCTTGAGCGTGTTCAGCGAGTTGTTCACCACGCGACCTTCAGCCGCAGGCACGGCAGGAGGCGTTTCAGTCCATGCATAGATGCTGATTACATCCCCCTCTGAGAAGGATTCCTCTCCGTTTTCGTTTGTTGTGACGCGGGTTCCGATTTCGGTAGCCACGGTGATGTATTTCGACGGCTCGGCAGGCTTCTCGCCATCAGTTACATTTACCGCCTTGTTGCATCCTGCTGCAGCCAATGCCATTCCGGCAAAAGCAAGTATATAATTATAAGCTTTCATTTTCGTGTTTCTAGATTCTGTCTAAATTTATTAGGTAAAAATGGTGGGATTTGCGATGGGTTTTGGAGACAATAGCCCAAAAAGACACTCAAATCCTTTCAGCTTCGCCGCCGGGAATTTCTTCCGGCTCATTCCAGCTATTGACGCTGACATTGCGCGCGAGGGTAAGCTTGTCCTTGCCAATCTTGAGGCTCATCGTGTAGGCATATCCGCCCTCGAAACTGATGCCGGCGGCCGGAACTACATAGGAGTGGCTGGTTCCGTCTTCCATAGTCACAACGATTGCCTCTTCGCCAGGCTTCTGTCCGAGGTCCGGGAAGAATATGCCCTCATAGCAGTTGTCGCCGGCCTTGTGCATAATGACATCAACCGATGCCGCGTTCGTCGGGACGCTTACTCCATTGAAAACTGCGAGGTCGTAGTGGATGGTGCCGGCGGTGCGCTTGATGGTCACCGACTTGACCGGCATCTCCACGCCGTCGAACTGGTTGCCTTTTGTGATGTTCACGGTGAGCTTCACGAGCGCGTGGCGGAAGTTCACGGCAATGGCGTTGGCCCAGTCGAGGTCCGTGTATGGCGCGAAGTCATCATCGGTGAAGCATACGAAGTCGGCTGCGTCAATGCCCGCTGTCTGGTCGGCAGGAATGTCGAATGAGACGATTTTGTCTCCGACAGTTTCGTTCGTATATGGCGCGTAGGCATAGACCGCCGCATGATCCTGCGCATTTTTCCAGAGCATGAGTTCGGACGCGGTCCATTTCCCGCTTCCGTCTTTTGTCCAAAGGATGTTTCCCGCCGTGAACTTATCTCCAGTGCCGTAGTCGATGTAGAGGCCGAGGCTCTCGCCCTCATAGTCGCTTGTTCCCGCCTTTGTGAGCGGAGACGCAATCGAGGTGTTCAGACGGACAACCCCGTCAGCAGGGAAGTTTCCCTCCTGTGACTTCTGCTCCTTTCCGCATCCGGAGGCTGCGGCAACGAGTGCCATTGCGGCAAATATATATTTCAGATTTTTCATAATCATTGTCTTTCTGTCGTTTTACTTATTTCGCCGTAATGTCGTGGGTTGAGGTTCCTTCTGACGCACCGATGACATCGAAGCCCATCGTGTTCTTTGCAGCGACATAGCTGCATCTTACGGTTTCTGCGTTGCCTCCGTCAAATCCGAGGAATGTTCCGGCCTGTGAAGGCCCGTCAGCGTCTTTTTCGGTGTATTTCTTCGTAACCGTAACTTCTCCAGCCGCCTTGCAGTCGGTCGCCGTGGCGTTGGCCATATATCCTGCCATGCCTCCGACGTGGTGCTTATAGTAATCGAGAGCGGATGTCGTTGTTCCATAAACGGTGCAGTTGCTCAGCCTGCAGTCGCATACTGTGCCTTCCCCGCCGTCATAGCCGTTGAAATACCCGACAAAGCCGCCGCAGTTCCAGTTCTTAGCCGTTACATTTGCGTATGAAATGCAGTCTTTCGCCTCGGCGAGCCCTTCAAGCGCTCCGACGAATCCACCCACGGCATAGTATCCGGTCACATCACCTCTCACGGAGCAGTTGTAGTAGGAACTCATGTAGGACGCGCCTGCAATGCCGCCTGTGCACTGGTCTCCGACGACAGTCACATCAGCCGTGCAGTTGCGGACTATGGCATAGTTTGCCTGCCCGACGATTCCTCCGAAGCCACCGGTGGTGTTCAACCCATTGCTTGTCACCTTGCCGCTGACATGACAGTTGATGATTTCGGGCTTTGCTGAAGTCGAGCCGCCGGCCTGTGAGACTGTCCCGACCAGAATGCCGGCAAATTCGTCGGCCTTGACATCCGCATCGGTTATGGTCAGGTCGCTGATTACGATAGAGGTTCCGGATCCGAAGAATCCTGCGGACTCGCCTGTGCCGCTCTTGTCGACCTTCAGGTTCTTGATTGTCTTTCCGTTTCCGTCAAAATGACCGTAAGGGCTGTTTCCTGCATAGTCCTTCTGATAGCCGATCGGTGTCCACTCCTTGCCGGCGAGGTCGATGTCGTTTGTGAGCTTGAAGTACCTTCCATTGCTGAGTCCATTGACCGAACCGGACTTTATCACCTTTGCAAGGCATGCAAGGTCCGCGCCCGATGTCATGAGGAACGGGTCGTCCTTTGTTCCGCTGCCCTGAATGTCGCTGATGGATGAAACGGAGCCGTCCCAGACAGCGAATGCCTTCTCGTCGGTGTCTCCGTCAGGAAGAGTGTCGTCGTTCCAGTCGTTCACCTTAATCGGAGATGCGAGCGTCACGACTCCCTTGCCGACCTTGAGCGCAAGCTCATAGCTGTGGTTAATCTCAAACAGCGTCTCGGTCGTCGCCTTCCACTCGTAGTCCGTGCCGTTTATCTTAATCGTCACCGCGAAGACGTTTGCCGGCAGTGTGGAAGGAATCACAAGGCACTCGTACTCAGCCTCTGCCTTCTTCGTCCCGAGTTCGCCCGGGGTGAAGACTGTTTCGCATGGAGCTATCGTCTTGTCCATAGTCGCCTGTGCGGTAGCGTTCCGTTGCCATATTCCGTCATACACGAGGAAGTCGTACTTGTTCGTGAAATTTCCAATCTGGATATCCTCTATCGGATTCGTGGTAGTTCCCGGCACGGCGTTGAACTCGTCGTCGAGTGTGACCTTGACTTTGAGCTTTGCCTTCATGTGCGAGAACTCCACCTTGATGTCTCCGTCTGTGGGAAAGAACTGCTTCGGAGCCATGTAGAGCAGGTCGGTCGCTTTGATTTTTGCCGGAGTCGTCTGGTCGGACACGAGGCTGACAGTGAGCTTAGAGAAGTAGTTCTCCGCTAATACATTGTTGTCGCAGAAAATGGCCGTCGCGGTCACAGGTGAGCTTGAGTTTGCCCAAAGTATCTGGAAATCTTCGTCCGCAGTTGCGCCTGTAGAGTTTATGAGTCTGCTCTTCCATTCCCCGTTTTTGAGGGTCATGGCCGTGTAGTAGTTGTATTGGCTCTTGGCCGCGTCGGAGATTCGCAGCATGAATGTCCGGATGTCATCGGCTGCCGTGACGCCTGTGTTGCCGCTTGCCATGGACGGAACCACATGCATACGCTGTCCCGGGCCAGCCTCTTCTGGTGCGTTCTTGGTGCAGGCGGCAAAGCTGAGAGCCGCGAGAGCAAGAACCATCGAACAATAAATCGTTTTCTTCATTTTTAAGTGAATTTATATTTTTTCAATTTCATATCGTCGGGAATATATCCCGTGTTCTAATTCTCCGGGTTAAGGATTGTTCCGTCGAAACTCCATCCTTCCGTCCACCCGTTGATTTTGAACGGATTGACATACATATATTCGCGAAGTTCGCTGACTTTCAGCCTGAGGATATATCGTCCCGACTGAACCATCACCGGAGCCTCGATGCTGCATTTCATCGTCTTGCCGTCCTTCATCGTGACCGTCATCCTTATTGCCGAGCTTGACTCGTTCATGACCGTCGGCATCACCCTCATCGTCTCAGTCGTGACTTTTCCGTTTTCGGTGGATATGAACTCTGGGTTACGGATTCCGACTGTAATTCCGTTTACCGTGGCTCCGTGTCCTTCGTCATTGACGTCCATTAGGTTCACACCCGCAGACATATTGAGAAATTCCATCTGAATGGCGCTGACCGTCTCGGCCTCGTCAAGTTCCACGGTAAGTTCCGCGAGGAAAGGACTTACTCCGGCGCGTACCAGCTGATGACCGCTGCCTCCGACAATGACGTCCGCCGAATATGCGAATGCCTCGTGAGGATTGACCGTGAGGTCGGAAAGGCCAGCGACGGGTTCGGCGTCGTCAGAAACGGAATATGGCTCCGTCATGTTCACGCCCCCGGCAAAGCGGTACTGCCCCTCGTTCAAGAGGAAGTACTCGCGTGCAAGTCCTTCGGCATCGGTGAAGCGGTGCGCGGTTGAGGTCTTGGCGGAGTTGTCGTGTATGCTGAGCAGGATGTCATTGATTTCGGGCTGTGCGTCCATTGTCCCGTCCCAATAGAGTTCGAGGCTCACGGACTGTGTTCCGTCGGTTCCCGCGCCGTGGGTTACCTTGATGTCACAGGAGGAGGCCATGAACATGGCAGGGAGCAGCCATGCCGTCATTATATATAGGTATCTTTTCATCGTCCGGACTTTTTGCAGTTTTTGTCAGGGATGGAGAACGTGAGGCGCACTCCGCTTTCCCAGATGAAGTTGTTTCTGTGGTCGTCGGCAGGAAGGGCGTCGATGTGCCGTCCCGTTCCGAATGTCAGTCCCGTGAACAGGCCCGCTCTCATCCACGGAAGTACCGTGTAGCCGGTCTGGATGCGTCCTCCGGCCCCGAACTGCCAGTTGCCGGCATTAAAGACAGGGGTCTTTGCCGCCATGGTCCGTATCTTTGCCTTAGGGCCGAGGCCCGATATGGCAGGGGAGAGTTCAAGGCTCCATTTCCCGTCCTTGGTCGCGGGGAAGAGGGCGAGGATGTCGAAGTTGAGGCGCAGTCCATAGTTCTGCCAGAGGACTGAGCTTTCGAGCTCGCTGTAGTAGCCGCCTTCTTTGCCGAGGATAGCCGCGCGGAACTGCTCACCGTCGTTTGAAAGCCACAGGTTGGCCTCCGAGCAGCAATCCCTTGCTGTCATTCGCGCACCGCCTATGCCCGCGAAGACTTCAAGCGAAAGCCATCCGCTGAACCTGTATCCGGCGAACAGGCTTCCAGAGCCTCCCGCGTGCGTGCCTCCGGCTCCGAAGCTGCTGAACGAACTTTCGGCGAAGGCGAGGCCGCCTTCAACGCCGGCGTACCAGCCCGCGTTGCTGCTGCGGTTCTTTCGCACGTTGCGGCCGGCCTCTTTAGCCGGGGCGCTTTCAGTGGATGCAGATGAAGCTTTTTCAGTGGATGCAGCTGAGGCGTTTTCGGCAACTATGGCCGAGTTTTTTTCAGCGGCTGTGGCTGAGCCGTTTTCAGAAGAAACCTTCGAAGCGGTCTCGGTCGAAGTCTCCGCGACTTTCGACGCCTCCGTTTCTTCCTTTGGCTGCGCCTCGGTCTCCTGCCAAGCATTAGCTTCTTTCACCGGCTGCGCCTTTTTCTCCTGCGGCATTTCCGTTTCTTTTTCCGGCTGCGGTTCCGTCACCCGGACCGGTTGCGGTTCGGCCTCGGGCCGAGTCTCAGTCTTTGCCTCGGGCTTGGCTCCGGCCTCTGTCGCAGCCTTGTCTTCAGCCTCCGCGGCTGCACTTCTCGTCTCCGGTGATTCTTTTCCAATCACAGAGGTCTCCGATGCTATTATAGGTGTCTCCGGCTCGGCTTCGGGAGCAGTCTCCGCGACCTCGCTCTCCGCCTCTCTCTCGTGAACCGGTACCGGCATCGTCTTGTCTTCGGACCCATTCCCGGCGCAGCCGGCCAGCAGAAGAATCGCCGCTGCGGTCGTCAATGATTTCAAGATTTTCACTGTTCCCGTGTTTTGTCGTTTATATGATTCGCTTACATACCGTTTTTCGGAATCATTCCCTCTGTCGGCAGCACCCGAAAAACTCGGCAAAGGTACTTTCTAAAAACTTGAAAGCTGGTGAACGACGGGTTTTGTTTGTGAAAATGGAGGCGGGAAATGTCAATTTTTGTGAATTTTACTTGATATCCGGGTGGAAGTCCCCGATGAGGCTGCTGTAGTCGAAGGTAATCTTGTTCTTGGCGTAGTTCAGCGCGAAGCGGTCGCGGAACCCGGCCTCCTCGGCAATCTGGTCGAGCGTCGCCTGGGGGTGAGCCTCCCGGTAGAGCCTCGCGTGCTCGAGACGGAAGGCATTGACGAAGTTGTAGAAGCCAACCTCGGCGATATACTCCTTCGCGATGGTCTTCTTTCCGTAGTCTATCCTGTCTATGACCTCGGTCTTCAGAAGTCCGGAATTGAGATACAGCTTTTCAATAATCCCGACAAGTTCCCTGTGAATCTCCTCGCGCTCCCCCTCGCCGGCGAATCCGCCGTCGCTGTCCTCCAGAGAAGGCACGGCGGCATTTCCCGGATTCCCGTCGGAGACGTCCCCGTCTTCCCCGCATTCAGCCACGGCCGGAGAAGGCCTCTGCGGATGGAGCACCTTCAGCAGGAACAAGACCATCCAGACCGTCATCACGATATCTACTCCGAACTTCACCCATCGGCTTTCGGTCAGGAATACCGCCCACGAGAGGATGAACCAGAAGAACGGAAAATAAACCACCGTCCTCGCGAACTTGTACGGGAAGTCCTGCTCGCAGGAGTAGTTGTCGTAGTGGTATTTGTCAATCTTGCGCTTCAGCTGCACGGAAATCACGGCCGCATAGGACATCAGCAGCAGGCTCGTCGCTCCTCCGGCAATCATCAGGGCGTGCCAGTGGGACTCGACCCATTCCCCGCAGGCCAGCGAGGCGACGCAGAGCATGCACAGCGCGACGAGCGGAAGCACCGTGAACAGCAGTCCCTGCCGGCTGTCGCAGATGTTCTTGCGGTCGAAGTAGCGTCTGAACAGCAGCGCGAAGCAGACCGGGTAGTATAGAATCCCGAATATGCTGACATAAATCCACGCCGCTTCGCTCGACGGGTCAATCACATAGGGAAACTGGAGCAGGCAGACGGCATAGAAGAACGTCAGCTGCATCCTCGCCGGGTAGTAGTAGTCCGCCGCGTCTCCCGAATAGGGGGCGCAGACATGAAACCACCGCACGATGGCGCAAAAAATGCCGGCCAGAATGTAGGTCAGGCAGGCATCCGCGAAAAATATATCCGATATGGATTGATAGTTCATTTTCACAAACTGCTTTTATCCTGCAAAATTAGTGAAAAATTCGACTGAATGTGCGGGATAAAAGCAGTTTGTGAAAATCGGGTTTATGTTAATCAGAGCGAGAACTCGACCGCGAATCCGCCGCCGGGAGCCGCGGTGATGGAGAGAGAGTCGGCGGCGGTCACAGTGCGCCTGGTGATGGCGTAGGCCTGCGGGTTGGTGCGGTAGTCCGCGTCCGGAGCGTCCTGCCAGATGGTTGCCGTGTAGCTTATGCCGCTCTCAAGGAAGTCGAGCGGAACCTCGAAGTCGCGGCGGTTCTCGTCCGTCACGCCTCCGCAGAACCACTGACCGGTGCCCTTGGCCTTTCTCGCGACGACCACATAGTCGCCCGGCTCGGCAAGCAGGTAGCGGCTCTCGGACCAATCGACTGCGACATCCTTTATGAACTGGAAGGCGTCCATGAACCGCGAGTAGTTCTCAGGAAGGTCGGCCGCCATCTGGAGCGGTGAATACATCGTCAGATAGAGCGCGAGCTGATTCGCGATTGTCGCGTTCACCTTGGAGCCGTTGTTAGAGAACTTGCTCAGGTCCATCTCGAAGATGCCCGGGGTGTAGTCCATCGGACCTCCGTTAAGGCGCGTGAACGGCAGAATCGTCACGTGTTTCGGAGTCGTGCCGCCGAAGGCCTGATACTCCGTTCCGCGTGCAGACTCGTTGCCGATGAGGTTCGGCCAGGTCCTGCAAAGCCCCGTCGGACGCACTGCCTCGTGGGCGTTCACCATGATGTGATGTCTTGCCGCCTCGGTGACGGCGTACATATAATGATTTACCATCCACTGTCCGTAGTGATGCTCTCCGCGCGGAAGGATATTCCCGACATATCCGGATTTCACGGCGTCATATCCATATCTGTTCATAAGGTCGTAGGCCGCCTCCATGTGGCGTTCGTAGTTTCTCACGGACGACGAGGTCTCGTGGTGCATAATCAGGCGTATGCCCTTGCTGCGGGCGTAGTCGTTGAGCGCGTCGATGTCGAAGTCGGGATATGGGGTCACGAAGTCGAAGACATAGTCCTTGCTGTTGCCGGACCAGTCTTCCCAGCCTATGTTCCATCCCTCGACGAGAAGCGCGTCAAACCCGTTCTCGGCGGCGAAGTCGATGTATTTCCGCACATTGTCGTTGTTCGCGCCGTGCCTTCCGTTAGGCTTGGCGGAGAAATAGTCGGTCTGTCCGAGATGAACCGACTGGAAATCGTCGGTGTAGGACCATGAGGACGCGCCGGTAATCATCTCCCACCAGACACCCATATATTTCACGGGGTGTATCCAGCTCACGTCGTCCAATGCGCACGGCTCGTTGAGGTTGAGCACGAGGCGGCTCTGGAGCATGGCGATGGCCGATTCCGTGACCTGAACGGTTCTCCAAGGGGTCGTGCACGGGGTCTGCATATAGCCCTTCCAACCCTGCGCGTCCGGAGTCAGGAACGAGGTGAGGACATGAGTCCGGGGGTCGGCGAGCAGGTGCATGCACGGGTATTCCAGAAGCGCGGCCTCATGGATGTTCACATAAAGCCCCTCGTCCGTCTTCATCTGCACGGAGGTCTGTATCCCGCATTTGGAGAACGGAGTCTGGGACATATTCCCGCAGATTTCATATTTCTCCGGAATTTCGGAAATGCGGCTTTCTATATATTCATACTCCTGTGTGTCGTGGTCTCCCGGAATCCACCACGCCTTCCAGTCTCCCGCGAGGGCGAAATGCGTCTTTTCTTCCTTTATGACGAAGTAGTTGAGCGGCTGGTCGCCGGGAAATTCGTAGCGGAAGCCGAGCCCGTCGTCGAAGAGCCGGAAGCGCACCGACATCAGCCGCCCTGTCTCCGTCTGACGGAGGTTCACGAGAAGCTCGTTGTGGTTGTCGCGGATGGACTCTTCCTCTCCCCACACGGGATGCCAGACCTCGTCATGGGAGTCCCGCGCCTCGCCGACGAGCTCGAATCCGTCGAGGAGGTCGCCGTCACGGAGTTCAAAGCCGAGGGTGCTCGGAAGTATGACGTCCTTCTCACCATGTTTCAGGGAATATTCCGGAGTTCCGTCATCGGTCAGAGCAAACCTCATTTCGAGCTTTCCGGACGGCGATTTCAGCGATGTCTCGAATTTGTCCGGAGCCTTTTCCGAACAGCCTGCCGCCACGAAGGCGACGAGCGCAAGAATGAATGTCTTTGTTTTCATGCGTTCTTTATTGTTTTAGTGTATGATTCTTTCTTCTCCATTGGCTGACGGACGTCCCGATGATCCGGCGGAAGTCCGTGTGAAAATTGCTGCCGTCGCTGTAGCCGACTTCCTCGCTTATCTGCTCGGCCGTCATCTCGGGGTGTTCCAGAAGCATCGTGCATGCATCGCGCAGCCGCAGCCGGTTTCTCCATGAGCGGAAGTCCATCCCGTTCTCGCTCTTCATGAAGGTGCGCATCGTCGCCGCGTCAGTGCCGAGCTCCAGAAGTATATCTTTATAAGGTATGTCCTTCTCGCGGTATTTCCCGTCGGCTTCCCATTTCGCAATTCTCTCCCTGAGAGCCTGCCGCTGCGCTTCGGGTATGGCGACCGGTGCCTTTGCTCCCTGCCTGCTTTCCGAGACGGCCGGTGTTTCCGATGGCTTGGGGTTCGTGGACGCGGTGATGGCCGGGAGTATGAAGGCTGTCCGGTTCACATAGCGCAGCATGGCCATTGCCGCGAATGTGTAGCAGACGAGGTAGGCCGGAACGAAGATGAGGTAGGACCATGGTCCGGCGAAGAGCGTGCAGAGTGCCATGACCCCGATGACGAGCATTAGTATGAAGCCTGTCTTTATATGGCTGAGCCTCGGGGCGCATTCTTCGGCGTAGTAGTCGTTTGCTTCCCGGAGCGTGTCGCCGAGCGAGCGGAAGAACCGGATGCTGTAAAGAATGAGCTGGAGGACGAGCATGGCGGTCGCTCCGTGGAAAAGCGGGTGGTAGAGCGCCGGGGCGAGGAGCATTGCGGCATAAAGCAGTGCCGACAGGACCGTTATGACTGCGGTCTGGACGGTCACCCATTTTCCCGTGACCACGTCCGGGCGGATGAACACCAGCAGCGTGCCGGTCAGCAGCAGGGCCTGATATGCGGCGACAATCAGGGTGTTCAGTTTGTCGTGCTCGCTGTCATATCCCGTGAAATAGCAGACGAGGTTCAGCGCCGAAAGCGTGATGAACGACGCGGCAAGCGTTGCCCGGGCTTTCCTGAACTTGCTGAACTCCGGCTTTGGCGGAATCTTCATTCCGAGAATTATCACTGCCAGCACGGCGATGACTCCCGAGGCCAGCAGCATAAGGTCACAATATATTCTGTCATTCATTTTTCATTCTTTTTCTCATCAGGCGTGTACTCCCGGTACACTCTTCGGTGTAAAGATACGCCTTTTTAGGCTTTGTTTCATCAAAAATAGTGAAAATGACGGATTCGGATCATAATTTTGTCCGTTCTAAAAATATATGTGTGTATGAAAAGAATCGTTTTTTTACTTATTGCGGCGACGGCTTTCGTTGCCCTTGTGGCGTCATGTGACAAGGAAAAGACTGAAGAACCGGGACTCCCGGCGAGTGCCGTGTCGCTCTCGGAGGTTAACTGGGTCATCGACTATACGGCTCAGACAGTGAGGGTCGGATTCACGGTCGATAAGCCTCGCGACGGGGTGGAGGTCACTTTCTCAACAAAGGCGGACTGGGTGAAGATAGGCGTTCCGGCTGATGGGGAAGCGGCGTTTGAGGTTTCGGAAAATGACCTTCGGACGCAGGAGCGCACGGCGGAGATTTTCGTCGGCTATGATGACCTCGACCCGCAGACCATAATGCTGACGCAGGGCTATCTGCAGGCGCGAATTGTGCTCGGCCGTGAGAATGAGTCCGTTGACTGTCAGGCGCAGGAGGTGCTCGTGCCTGTTGAGGTTCTTGATCCGATTGAGGGCGAGAGTTTCACTGCGGAAGGCGGCCTGGAATGGTTCTCGGTTGAGCCTGAGAGTGACGGTGTCAGGCTCAAGGTGCAGGAAAATGCGACCGGAGCAGACCGGTCGTCGTCAGTGACGGTCGGTTATCCAGGCGCAGAGCCTGTTAGCCTCATGCTGGTGCAGAAGGACGTGAAGGAATACGAGACCATCACGGGCATAAGATGGGCTCTGAACAACTGCGGCTACAGCGAGGAGAATCCGTATGGGATACTATATAATTGGAAGGAGCGCGAGACCGCCTGTCCGGAAGGGTGGCGGCCGGCAGACTATAAGGAAATGGGCATCCTTTTTTCCAACGCTTCGGAGTGGACCTCCCACAATGGCATGAATGGTCGCTGGTATTCCGGAAAGACATCATATTCCAAGGAAGTGCCTCAGGTTTTCCTGCCGGCGGCCGGAGCTTGTTGGGACGGCACATTCCGTGGTCAGGGAGAAAATGGGTATTATTGGACCGATGAACTGATTAACTCGGGGACAAGTGTGCGCGGGCGCTTGCTCTCGAAGGACAATGGGGGTTCTTACAGCACAACGACTCTGAGCACAACAAATGAAAAGTCCCGCCACTCGCTCCGCTGTGTGAGGAATTGAAAAATTTTGCGAAATTTCGCGTAATCCATTGAAAAATAAAAATTTAGTCGTATATTTGCAGCCCGCAAAAAGGCTTTGCGGAGTTTAAAGTATTTATAATCAATAAATTAATCAACCAATGCCTGGATTAATTGGAAAGAAAATCGGAATGACTTCCGTTTTCGGTGCTGATGGAAAAAATCTTCCATGCACCGTTATTGAGGCTGGTCCATGTGTTGTCACGCAAATTCGTACAGTCGAGAAAGATGGTTACGCCGCTGTACAGCTTGCCTATGACGAAATCTCGGAGAAGCATGCCAGCAAGCCTCTCAAGGGGCACTTTGAAAAGGCAGGAACCACCCCTAAGCGCAAGCTTGTCGAGTTCAAGGCAGACTTCGCTCAGGATCTCAAGCTCGGCGACACCCTCACGCTGACTGATGTCTTCGCGGACACCACCTTCGTCGATGTCGTCGGAACGTCCAAGGGTAAGGGATTTCAGGGCGTCGTGAAGCGTCACGGCTTCGCCGGCGTCGGCGGCACCACTCACGGTCAGCACAACCGCCTCCGTCACCCTGGTTCTCTGGGAGCCTGCTCATGGCCTTCACGCGTGTTCCCTGGAATGCGTATGGCAGGTCACATGGGCAATGAGAGGGTTAAGGTATTTAACCTTCAGGTAATCAAGCTCATCCCTGAGAACAATCTCATCGTTGTCAAAGGCTCAGTACCTGGAGCCAAGGGTTCTTATGTAATTTTGGAGGACTAAGCTATGGAATTATCAGTAATTAAGATTGACGGAACAGAATCCGGAAAGAAGGTAGTCCTCAACGACGAAATCTTCGGCATCACTCCGAACGATCACGCGATTTACCTTGACGTCAAGCAGTATCTCGCGAACCAGCGTCACGGCAATGCCAAGACCAAGGACCGCAGCGAGGTTTCTTACAGTACAAGAAAGCTCATCCGTCAGAAAGGTTCAGGCGGTGCGCGTCACGGCAGTTTGAAGGCAAACATCTATGTCGGCGGAGGTCGCGTGTTCGGTCCGAAGCCTCACTTCTACGGCTTCAAGCTCAACAAGAAGCTCAAGCAGCTCGCACGTTTCTCAGCCCTTTCATACAAGGCGCAGGAGAACGCGATTGTCGTTGTCGAGCCGTTCACCATGGACGCGCCTAAGACAAAGGAGTTCATCAAGATTCTCGGCAACATCAAGGCCGGTGACAGGAAGGTGCTCTTCGTGCTTCCGTCGAACTCCGACAACATTTACCTTTCATCACGTAACCTTCCTGAAGTGAAAGTCACCACCGTTGACGAAATCAGCACCTACGCGATTATGAATTCAAATTCGCTCGTGCTCGTCGATGGCGTACAGGACATTCTCGCCGCAAGGATCAAACGCTAAAAAGAGATGGGAATTTTAATTAAGCCAATAGTAACTGAAAAGATGACGGTTCTGGGCGAAAAGTTGAACCGCTATGGCTTCATCGTGGATCGTGAGGCCAACAAACTTCAGATCAAGGCTGCCGTAGAGCAGGCCTACAACGTGACTGTTGCTGATGTCAACACCATCAACTATCACGGCAAGAAGAAATCCCGCTACACAAAGGCCGGTATGCTTCGTGGTCGCATGAACCACTACAAGAAGGCTATCGTTACCCTTGCAGGCGAGGACAAGATTGATTTCTACAGCAACATCTAACAGGAGGAAACGGTTATGGCAGTCAGAAAATTCAAACCGGTAACTCCGGGACAGAGAAACAAGGTAATCAGCGCGTTCGACGACATTACCTGCAAGAAACCTGAGAAATCACTCCTCGAACCTCTCAAGAGCTCCGGCGGACGTAACAATCAGGGTAAGATGACCATGCGCTACATCGGCGGCGGTCACAAGAAGATGTACCGTGTAATCGACTTCCTTCGCGCGAAGGACGACTGCAAGGCTACAGTCATGACAATCGAATATGACCCGAACCGCAGCGCGCGCATCGCGCTCGTTCAGTACGAGGACGGAGTGAAGAAGTACATCATCGCTCCTAACGGACTCAAGGTCGGTCAGGTCATCGCATCCGGCTCGGGAGTTGCTCCTGAGGTCGGCAACACTCTTCCTCTTGGGGAAATTCCGCTCGGTACACTCGTTCACAACATCGAGCTTCGTCCGGGACAGGGCGCCGCAATGGCGCGTTCTGCCGGAACTTACGCACAGCTCGCAGCACGTGAGGGCAACTACGCCATCCTCCGTCTCCCTTCAGGCGAGACCCGCATGGTACTCTGCACCTGCCGTGCAACTGTCGGAACAGTGTCAAATCCGGATCACAATTTGGAGTCGCACGGAAAGGCGGGACGCAGAAGATGGCTCGGCCGTCGTCCTCGCAACCGCGGCGTTGTAATGAACCCGGTAGATCACCCTATGGGTGGTGGTGAAGGCCGTGCATCCGGTGGACATCCGCGTTCACGCAAGGGCATGCCGGCTAAGGGCTACAAGACACGTAATCCTAAGGCTACTTCAAATAAGTTCATTATTGAAAGAAGGAAAAAATAACGGAATAAAACTTAAGAGATTATGAGTCGTTCATTAAGAAAAGGTCCTTATATTCAGGAAGCCCTTGAAAAGAGAATTCTTGCTATGAATGAGGGTAGCATGAAGAAAGAGGTTGTCAAGACTTGGTCACGTGCAAGTATGATCTCTCCTGATTTCGTCGGTCACACCATCGCAGTTCATAACGGAAATAAGTTTATTCCTGTTTATGTCACTGAAAACATGGTCGGACACAAGCTCGGGGAGTTCGCGCCTACCAGAACATTCAGAGGCCATTCGGGCAATCGTAAATAATTTTAAATGAGAAAGTAATTATGGGAGCTCGTAAAAGACAAATGGCCGAGAGGCAGAAAGAAATAAAGAGGCAGACAGCCATCGCGAAGGCTAATGACGTTCCTACATCTCCGCGCAAGATGCGTCTCGTTGCAGACATCATCCGCGGCGTTGAAGTGAACCGCGCCCTCGATATCCTCAAATTCTCCAAGAAGCACGCTTCAGTTACGCTTCAGACGCTCGTTCGCAGCGCCATCGCAAACTGGGAAGCAAAGAATCCGGAGAATACGAAGGAACTTGACAACGGTAATGTTTACATCAAGACCATCATGGTCGATGAAGGTCGCACACTCAAGAGAATCCGTCCTTGCCCGCAGGGAAGGGCCGGCAGGATCCGCAAGCGTTCCAACCACGTTACTGTAATTCTTGACGTTAAGAAACCATCAACAACAGTGGAGGAATAAGAATATGGGACAGAAAACAAATCCTATCAGCAACAGAATCGGTATCACCCGTGGTTGGGACTCTAACTGGTGTGGTGGTAACTATGCGGAGAAAATCGCGGAGGACTACAAGATTCGCAAGTATCTTGAAAGCCGTCTCGCGAAGGCAAGCCTTTCAAAGATTGTAATTGAGAGGACTCTCAAGCTCATCACCGTGACAATTCACGCGGCAAGACCGGGTGTCATCATCGGCAAGGGCGGCACAGCCGTTGACCAGCTTAAGGAAGAGCTCAAGAAGGTGACTTCAAAGGATGTTCAGATTAACATCTACGAGGTCAAGAAGCCTGAGATTGACGCTCACATCGTGGCTGATTCAATCGCGCGCCAGATTGAGGGCCGTGTTTCCTACCGTCGTGCAATCAAGATGGCCATCGCTTCCACCATGCGTGTCGGAGCCGAGGGCATCAAGATTCAGATCAGCGGCCGTGTAGGCGGCGCCGAGATGGCAAGAAGCGAGATGATTAAGGAAGGCCGTACGCCGCTTCACACTTTCCGTGCGGACATCGACTACGCGCTTGCAGAGGCTCACACCAAGGTGGGTGTCCTCGGAGTGAAGGTCTGGATCTGCAACGGCGAGGTCTATGGCAAGAAGGATCTCTCTCCTAACGCAGGCATCGCTGCTCAGCAGGCTCAGGGCGGAAACTCCGGCCGTGGCGGCGAGCGTCGCGGAGGACGCGGGGATCGTCGCGGCGACCGCAGAAATCGCGATCGTAAGTAATACGGAGCGAAGAAAAAGCGACCTGCTTCGTTGCATGTGAATTTCAAATCCTCACAACCGTGAGGTTGCTCCGGTGTTGAAATCCCCATTGCGCCTTGCATCTCATCTTTTTCTTCATCTCCTAATTTCAGATATTTGAAAAGAAGCCAATTGGAAATTTCCAGTTGGCTTCTTTTTTTTCTGTGTGATTGATTGCTGAATTTTGCCCTTCTTTAAAGGCTTTTGGGCACCTTATTCCTTGCTGAGTCCGGATTTTATTCTGGCGGCGAGGGACTTGCCGACGAGGGCGGCGATGTCCTCTTCGGGGGCGGCGGCGATGCGGGCGACGGAGCCGAAGTGCAGAATCAGGCGCTGTTCGGTCTTGGGACCCACGCCGGGGATTTTGCTGAGGGCGGACTCGATCTGGGCCTTGCTGCGGAGGCTGCGGTGGAAGGTGATGCCGAAGCGGTGAGCCTCGTCGCGGATTTGACGCAGAACCTTGGACGCCTGCGAGTTCATGTCGAGGAAAAGCGGGTAGGGGTCTCCGACGCGGATGACCTCCTCAAGCCTTTTAGCAAGCCCGACTACCATCAGCTTGTCCGTGAGCCCGAGCTCGTACAGAGCCTCGTAGGCCGACGAGAGCTGTCCCTTGCCACCGTCTATGACAATCAGCTGCGGGAGGTCGTCCGGGGCCTCGGCGAGCATCCTCGAATAGCGCCTGTTCACGACTTCCTTCATCGACGCGAAGTCGTTCGCCCCGACCACTGTCTTTATCTTGAAGTGCCTGTAGTCCTTCTTTGACGGGGCCGCGTCCCTGAACACCGTGCAGGAGGCCACCGGGTTCGTTCCCTGAATGTTCGAGTTGTCGAAGCACTCGATATGGCGCGGCAGCTCCTTCATCCCGAGCGCGTCGCGAAGTTCCTCCATGACCTTCATCTTAAAGTTATCCGGGTCGGTGTGCTCCCGTTGCTTCATCGCGTTGAACTTCATCTCCTTGGCGTTCTTGGCGCTCAGCTCCAGAAGAGCCAGCTTGTCTCCGCGCACTGGAATCCTGAACTCCACGCCTTCAATTTCCACGTCGGGCAGGAACGGCACGATGACCTCGTGCGACAGCCGTCCGAACTTCGCCTCAATCTCTCCGATGAATGTCCCGAGCACCGTCTCCTGCTCCTCCTCGATGTTCATCTTGAACCCGAGGTTGAGCGACTGCACCACCGCTCCATCTACAACCCTCATAAAGTTCCCGAAGGCCTCCCCCGGGTCAATCACGAGCGAGAACACGTCGTAGCTTCCCGGCATCGTGCTCTGGATGAGCGACTTGCTGTAGTGCTTGTCCAGCGCCTGCATCTTCACCTTATATTCCTGCGCCGCCTCGAAGTCCATCCTCTCGGCCGCTTCGGTCATCAGCTCGCGGTAGTGCGCAATCATCTCGCGCCCGCCTCCGCGCAGCAGCCTCACGACCTCCTCGATGTTGTCGCCGTACTCCTTCTGCGAAATTCCCCCGCAGCAGCATCCCCGGCATCTACTGATGTGGAAGTTCAGGCAGGGGCGCGTCTTGCCGCGCAGAATCGACTCCGATGTGATTTTGTTGTTGCAGGTGCGTATAGGATAGATGTCGTGGAACAAATCGACGAGCGTCCGGGCGTGCATGACGCTTGAATATGGTCCGAAATAGCGCGAACCGTCCCGCACGAGCCGTCTGGTTAGAAAGACCTTGGGGAACTCGTCGTTGCTCACACATATCCACGGATAGGTCTTGGAGTCTTTCAGGAGTATGTTGTATTTCGGCTTATACTGTTTTATGAGGTTGTTTTCCAGCAGCAGCGCGTCGGCCTCGGTCTCCACGACCGAATACTGCGCGTCGGCAATCTTCGAGACCATTATGGCGGTCTTGCGGGTGAGCCTCTCGACCGGCACGAAGTACTGCGCGACCCGCTTGTGCAGGTCCTTGGCCTTTCCGACATAAATCACGTTTCCCTCTGCGTCGTAGTAGCGATATACTCCCGGCTGATGCGGAAACAGCGCAATCTTTTCCCGAAGCGTCATATTCTTTTCTGACATATCCATATATCTCCGAATATCAATATGTTATCAACTCATAATCATTCCTTCCGCCCAAGCCTGCGCCAGCTGACGAGCCCGTTCACGGAATTCATGAGATAGAAGACGTACATTATCAGAGTAGGCACGGAGTGCTCCGTCCCCTTTGCCACAAATACGGACCACATTATCACCGTGAAGACATTGAAGACAATCCACAGCCACCACTGTTCCACGAAAGCCAGAGTCATAAGTGCCTGCGCGGCAATGCAGAGAACCGTCGTGAACGCGTCAATCCATGGCTGCTCGGTCCCTACGTGCCTCAGAATTAACGCAAGCCCCGCCGTCAGCGCCGCGATGCCGACGCCGATAAGAACCCGCATCCTGTCCGGGAGCCTGCGCGAGGTCACGGCATTCTCCGCATCAGTTCCCGTCCCCGCGCCCCTGCGGCTCCACTGCCACCACCCGATAAACTGCATCGGAAAGTAGTACAGCGCGTTCACCGCCGCATTCCCGTAGGCCGTCGATTTCCACGAAATGTAGGCGTAGAGGCTTACCTGAACGATTCCGAACACATAGTTCCAGATGCTGCCCTTGGCCGCGAGCACGACGCATATTATCCCCGCGACCGCCGCTGTGAATCCGAGGCCGTCGAAGCCGGCGGATGCCGTCATCAGCGAATACGCCACATTGCAGCCGACGACTCCGAGAATCAGGAACCAGTCGAAGCCTCCGAGTATATGTTTTCCTTTCATATATTCATTCAAATTTACCGCGGCAAAGTTATGAAATCTTCAAAAATAACTTGCCCCTTTCCATATCATATCCCCTGATTCCGTCAATTTCCTTACCTTCTCGAATCCTCCGAAATCCGGTCCTGGCGCGCACAGAGTGCTGTTTTGGCGGTTTAATATTTTTTTTCTAACTTTGCCAAGATTTCATGGCGGGGAAAAGCCGCACGGAATCAGCGAAAACATACGAAAATTGTAAGAACAAATAATAACTTAAAAGAATCAATTATGTCCACAATTGCAGAAGAAGTAAAGGCAATCATCGTTGACAAGCTCTGCGTTGAACCGTCTGAGGTTACCGATAGCGCAAACTTCACTAACGATCTTGGCGCTGATTCGCTTGACAGCGTCGATCTTATCATGGCTCTTGAAAACAAGTTCGATCTTGAACCGGATGATGAGGCAGAAGGCAAGATAGCAACAGTTGCCGATGCAATCGCTTATGTCGAGAAGAAAGTAGCCGAGAAATCAGGCAAATAATTCTTCGGAAACGAAATTCAAAAAACGGACGATCAATCTGACCGTCCGTTTTTTTGTTATTTTTTCCTATTATAAAAAGCTGAATAAAGGGGATGCATAAAAGGATGGGATGCAAGGCGCCCCGCTATTCCGTAGGGAAAGAATATGTAATAGTCATTGTCGGTTTTTTCTCCGAGGACTTAGGTCCGTAGAGCCGGCAGCTGTAGTAGCGGTCCTTGTCCAGTTCGGTCGAGGTGCTGGTGCTCGTCGTGCTGGACTGGGAAGCGTAGGCGGCCATCATCATGTAGTTGTAGTAATTGTTGTAGTAGCTGCCGTAGCCATATCCGCCGTAACCGTATCCGTAACCGCCGTAGCCGTATCCTCCATAGCCGTTGTAGAGGCTGTTGTAGTAGGAGCTGTAGGCGAGGGCGTTGAGATAGTCATTGTAGGAGGAATTGCTTGAAGAGCTTGTCGCCTCATTGGTTTCGGAGTGCATTATCAGCATCCAGATGTCATACTGGGACACCCTCTTCGCGTAGTCCTCGTCGCTTTCCCCGTCCTTTTTAGACAGGCGGAGAAGTTCCTGGATATGGTGGCTCACGTCCGGCTGGTAGCAGTCGAGGGAACGGTTGATGTTGCCCTGGTTCTCGCTCGAAACGCTCGCGTCCGTGAGTCCGGCGTATGAGACCACCTCCTGCTCCTTGCTCCCGTCCTCTGTCTTTATGGTCCTTGTCCCCACGAGCCGGCAGGTCGGACTGAGAATCTTCGGCCAGCATTCGGAACCGCTGTAGGCCGCGTCGGTCTCGTATGGCAGGCGTATCGTGGCCTTGTTGACCACAATCTTGCCGTCGGCGATTGCCTTTTCGACGACGTCTTTTTTCTCGGCCTCGCTCATCTCCGCAGATGCCTCGTCCCGGTTCAGGTTCTCCATCATCGACTTCCGGATTGCGTCCGTAACGGCCTGTTTGAGGCCTTCCGCCCTGATGACAGGCTTCATCCCACAGCCGCCTCCGATGTATATGGTCTCGCCCTCCGTCCCGGACGGAGTCCTGTCCTCGCTGCGGCAGATGTTGAAGGAGTACTGCGTGGGCAGGCTCGTGCTGCTCTTCCCGATGAAGGAAGCGGCTCCGACCATAAAGACGAACGATGTGTCAATCGGCCCGCGGTCGTCGAAGGTCGAGCGTATGCTCAGCTCCGCGTAGTTCCCGGTGATATAGCCGTAGTCATTGGTGCTGACGGCGACCTTGAACATATTTATTCTACCGCTGCCGGAGGCGGACCTGTCGGCGCGTATGCATATTCCCGGAAGTTCCTTTATGTAATGGCTCACGGAGTCCAGCTTCATCCCGGAGAGTTTCTTTATGTATTTTTCGCCGAACTCACGGGTGAAGTCGAACGAGAGCGAGTCTCCGCCGTTATAGGTCGGAACGCCTTCGGTTATTGTGCCGAGAGAGGTGTCGTACAGTCCGTCAGTGCCTTTCCCGGCATAGATGATTTCCTGATCGAGCGGTTTCTTAAGCTCATAGACCCTGATGTTCTGGATTATGTGCTCCTGATTCTCGTCCCTGACCGAGAGGGTGTCCAGCCCCACCGCGAAATGGAAGCGCACGAACTCCGGGTTCTCCCCGAGGGTGAACTCGGCCGTGTCCGCAATCGGAATCAGCGAGAATGCCGCCTCGCGCTCGTCCCAGCCGAACTCGCCGTCCTCAATCCCGCCGACGCAGATTCTTCTTGAACTGTATCCTCCCAGCTCGTCGGCCCGCGCCATTCCGATGCTCTCAATGTCAAGGCTTGTGTTTATGACCTGCCACTTGTGCGATGCGGGAATGTAGTCCTGCCCGAGCGTGTCATCGACGCTGATGCAGGAAACTCCGCAAAGCGCCGCAACCGCCGCCGTGCAGACCATCGTCAGATTTCTAAAGAATTTCATTACAGGCTGTCGTAAAAACTGTTATAAGCGTCAATGTAGGAGCCGTCCGCGAGCGCCTGCGCGTCGAAAGGCAGTGTCCTGACTCCCTCCTTTGCACAGAAGTCCGTGATTTCCTCCGGAACGCCTGCGCTGCCGAATATGACCCCGTCAGACCAGCGCACCGCGAGCTTAGCAAGGTCTGTGCCGCCCGCCCCTTCGAGAAGTTCCGTGTCCGCGTCGCTTATGTTCCCGAATTTCACGAGTTTTCTGAATTCGGGCGCGAAGGCCGTCGTAGGGGTGTCGTCGTAGAGCGAGAGCACCACCTTGCTCCCCGAGAAGATGGGGTCGTCGATGTAGGCCTTCTTCAGATAGAGCGGCAGGATGTGGGAAATCCATCCGTGGCAGTGAATCACGTCCGGCGCCCACCTGAGCTTCTTCACGGTCTCAAGCACGCCGCGTGCGAAGAAAATCGCCCTCTCGTCGTTGTCCTTGAAAAATTCCCCGCTTTCGCTCGCGAATGTCTGCTTCCTGTGGAAGTAGTCCTCGTTGTCGATGAAATAGACCTGCATCCTCGCCGGGGATATTGACGCGACCTTGATCACCAGCGGCCTGTCAACATCGTTGATTATGATGTTCATCCCCGAGAGCCGGATGACCTCGTGGAGCTGGTTCTTCCTCTCGTTTATGCAGCCGTAGCGCGGCATGAACGAACGGATTTCCTTCTTCCGCTCCTGGATTTCCTGAGGCAGGTACCTGCCGATGTTCGCGAGGTCCGATTCCGGAAGATAAGGGTATATCTCGGAATTGACGAACAGGACTCTCTTGGTGGAATTTCCCATAGTGAATTTTATTTTACATAAATCTCTACAAAGATAATAATAATTTTTTATAAAATCGCTAACTTTGACGGCTGTACGCGCCTCCGCCCCGGCGGGAATGTACTGTTTGATAGAAAGTTATGAGTCTGAACGATAATAAGATAGTGAGGAAAAGGTACATCCGTGCCATGCTCTCGTCCGTGGTAAGCATCTCCCTCGTGCTGCTCCTCGTGGGCATTTCCGGCCTGCTGCTCGTCTCCGAACGCGGCGTGTCGGCCTACCTGCGGGAGAACATGCAGGTCAGCGTCATGATGAAGCGCGACGTGAGCGAGTCCGCGACCCTGAGGTACAAGAAGTCCATCGACGCCGAGCCTTTCGTAAAGAGCTCTTCCTACGTGTCGAAGGAGCAGGGTGCGGAGGAGATGGCGCAGCTTCTCGGCGAGGATTTCCTCGGGGTGTTCGAGACGGCTCCGATTCCCGCGTCAATCAATCTGACTCTCAAGGCGGACTATGTCTCGCCAGATTCCCTCGCGATGGTGAAGGCTGTCCTCGAAAAGGCTCCGGAGGTGGAGGAGGTGGTTTATCAGCAGTCATTGGTGGAGGCCCTGAACTCGAACCTGAGCAAAATTTCGCTTTTTCTCGCGGTGTTCATCGTCCTGCTGCTCTTCATCTCGTTCGTCCTGATTAACAACACGGTGCGGCTCAGCATCTACTCGAAGCGATTCTCGATACACACGATGAAGATGGTCGGGGCGACGAGGGCGTTCATCCGCAGGCCTTTCCTCCTCCAGAGCGCGTTTCAGGGGCTTTTCGCCTCGTTCGTGGCCATAATCATGATAATCGCCGGGCTGTTCCTGCTCAAGGGCCAGTTCGAGCAGCTGTTCTCGGTGTTCAATGCGGGGATGCTGCTGGAAGTGATTGCGATAGTGGTGGCGAGCGGGCTTCTCATCTGCCTCGCGAGCACGTGGTTCACAGTGAACAGGCTCCTGTCGCTGAACAAGTCGGAACTGTATTATTGACGGGGCGTCGGGTTATTGACGTGGCGTCGAGGGCGCGGATGCCGAAAGGATGAGTTCGGAGCGAAAACGAAAATATTGAAGAAAACGGAAATATATGGACAAGAACACGAAAGAATCGAAGAATATGGCGATGACTCCCAAGGGGCTGAGGCTTCTTCTCGCCGGGCTTATTGTCATGGCCGCGGGATATATACTCATGTGCGGAGGCGCGAGTGATGACCCGAAAGTCTTCAGCTACGCGATATTTGACTTCCGGAGGCTCGTCGCCGCCCCATTGGTGATTCTCGCCGGCATTGCGGTCGAGATGGTCGCGATAATGGGTGTAAACAAAAAGAAATGAAATTAGTCCCCTGGGGAAGAGAGGCGCTTGAGCGCCGTGCGGAGAACAACGAAGCGAGGGCTTTGTGCGATAGTGTGCACGGAGCACGACTTCCCTTTGAGGGGACGGGAGGGGTTAATATACGGGAGGGGTTAATATATGGAATGGTTTGAAGCGATATTATTGGGCCTGCTGCAGGGGCTGACGGAGTTTCTGCCCGTGAGCAGCAGCGGACACCTGCAGATTGGCAAGGAACTGCTCGGGATTGACGCGGGGGGAGACCTTGTGTTCGAGGTGGTCGTTCATGCGGCCACGGTGCTGAGCACTATTGTGGTGTTCCGCAAACAGATTTGGGGACTTCTGAAGTCGCTTTTCGTCAAGGACGGGCTCTTCAGGAGCATCGCGCATCCGTCGCGCTTCAACGACGGGACGGACTATGTTCTGAAAATCTGCGTGTCGATGATTCCCGTGTTCGTTGTCGGGATGTTCTTCAAGGATGCCGTGGAGGGCGTTTTCGGCTCGTCGATATATGTCGTGGCCGGCTCGCTGCTCGTGACGGCACTGCTGCTTCTGCTGTCTGACAATGCCTCCAATCTGAAATTTGGCGGATGCAGGAGCTGCTGCAAGTACAAGGCCCCTCTTGAGGCCGCCGGAAGCAGCGCGGCTTCTCCAGAACGGCAATCGGCCGACAATGAGACCGGAACGGCTCTCAAGGGCTCCGGCGAAGGGGCTGTGACAGGCGTCCGCAACGGCATCTCTTATTGGCAGGCGTTCGTGGTGGGCCTCGGACAGGCGTTCGCCGTTCTCCCCGGGCTTTCCCGCTCTGGCACCACCATCGCCACGGGACTTCTCTGCGGCGTGAAGCGCGACGTCATCGCCCAGTTTTCGTTCCTGATGGTTCTCGTCCCGATTTTGGGCGAGGCCTTCCTTGAAATCGTCGGAGGGGAGATGGCCGCATCGACTGTCGGTGCGCTTCCGCTCGTTCTCGGATTCATTTCTGCGTTCATCTCCGGGCTTTTCGCCTGCAAGGTGATGATTGCCCTCGTGAAGAAGACGAAGCTCGGCTGGTTCGCCCTCTACTGCGTCGTCGTCGCCGTGCTCATATTCATATTTGCATAACTCGGAACCCATGATTCCACGAGAGCATATTCATTCGTCCTCCATGTCCCCGAAAAGCAATATCCCCGAACGCAGATGACAAGAAACCTCACATATTTCGTCGCCGACGTTCACCTCGGCTGTGACGTCCTGAACCCGCAGGACAGGGAGGCGCGTTTTGTGAGGTTTCTCCGCTCACTTCCGCAGGAGACCGAAAGCCTCTACCTGCTCGGGGACATCTGGGACTTCTGGTATGAGTACCGTGACGTCGTGCCCAGGGGCTATGTGCGCGTGTTCGCGGCAATTCTCGACCTCATCGACCGGGGCGTGAACGTCTATTTCTTCCGTGGCAACCACGATGTCTGGAGCTATTCCTACTTCGAGTCGCTTGGGATGAAACGGCTTGAGCAGCCATACGTCACGACCATTTCCGGCAAGGTCTTCTGCCTCGGCCACGGCGACGGTCTCGGTCCTGTCCCGCGCGGCTACCGCATTCTCTCCGGCATTTTTCACTGCCGCCCGCTGCAGAGGCTCTTCAGCACGCTTCACCCGTGGCTCGCCTTCCGGCTGGGCAACACATGGTCAAAGCATAACCGTCTGAGGCACAAGACCGAATATGTCTTCCGGAACGAGGACGAACCGCTCTACAAGTTCGCCGAGTCGCTGGGGGAAAAGCGGCACATAGACTACTTCATCTTCGGCCATTTCCACTCATGGGTCAATCTCAATCTCCCCTGCGGCGCGAACTTCCGCATGGTCAAGGACTGGTTCAGCTCCTCCCCCTACCTCGTCTGGGACGGCGAAACCCTCCGTTCCGCCGAGTTTACGCAGACGCGGCCCGTGTGAGGGTATAAACCTCTCCTCCATTTTGAAAATCAAGTAAATGTCACTAATAAATCCAATTATTATGAAAAAGATAATTTCTGTTTTAGCCGTGGCGCTTCTATGTGCCTGCGCGGCCTCGGGACTCAATGCTCAGACCGTCGGCGGAACACAGACCATCGATGTTACGGAACAGGTTTCGGGGGTGTCCTCGCTTGAGGGAGTCCTCACTTGCTACAAAGGCAATCTGATGATGAACGGCCGCGTGCTCACTCCGGCGGAGATGTCGGTCATCTTTCCCGCCAATGTCTTCGCTTCGGCGACCGGAGGGCAGAGGATGCGTCGCGCCGGCAAGGGCATGATGATCGGAGGCGGCATCGCGACGGGCGTCGGCTTCATTGCCTATCTCGGAGGTCTTGCCATGATAAACAATTCCGTGGATGACGGCGGTTATCTGGGATTCGCTCTGGCGTACTGCGGCATCCTGGACTTTGCCGTCGGCGCCGGTGTCCTTGCCGGCGGCGTCGCCCTCTATTGCGTCGGGAACGGCCGAATCAGACGGGCCGTGAATGCCTACAATGCCATGAGTCCCCGTGAATACAGCCTGAACATAGGGGCTACCCCGCATGGTCTGGGACTCTCAGTTACATTCTAGTCCTATTCCTCCGCAGGCTTCCAGCTGCGGTATTTCTCGGGTATCTCGACAACGGGAGGGTCTTTCCAGAACAGCGACCAGTAGAGCATCGGGAAGTCGCCGTCATTCCACAGCTGCACCAGCTCTTCCACCTGCGCGTCCTCGCCGGTCGGGTCGTAGGGCTTCTTCATGTCCTCGTCGAACATCCTCGCCACTCCCTGCCAGAACCCGGCGGTGATGCCTCCCTTGTAGCCGCGTATCAGCTCGTATGAGGTCTGCCCCGTCTCGCGGTCTATCAGTTTCATAATCAGCATCCCCTGCGTCACGGTGAGGTTTCTCATCTGCTTCTCGAACACCCCGAACAGCTCCTTCTGGAGGTGGTTGATGTAGCGCTCCTTCCGCAGCCCCGTCAGATGGTCGGCCGCAATCACGCTGTCGGTCTCCTCCACCATCCTCTTCGCCACGAGCGCGTATGGATAGGCCTTGCTGAAATTGTGCACGAGTCTGTAGTATTTCCGCCACTCCTTCCCCTTCTGCTTCGGCATCCTCTGGAACACGCGGGCCGGGCGGATGCTGTCGTAATAGACCGTGTCCCCGTTTTCGACGGCATATTCCAGAAATCCTCCCGGCCTTTTGGGGCTTTCCTGCGCGTCCGACGTCACCGATGCCGCGCCCCCGAAGACGAGGGCGGTTAGAAAGGATATGAGCCGGACGTGTTTCATCTATAAGTATGTGCCCGCGACGGACTGTTATATATATGTATCCGCGGAGGAAATTTTTCCGCATATCCTGCAAAAATAATCATTTCCCACGTCATCTCGTCAATCGGAGGACAAAATATGCGTCGGAATGTTTCGCGCCGTCCGTTCGGAGACGTCGTTTTTCCTTCGGTCGAAAATGAATGAATATATTTTTCATCAATCTCTGTAATCGCCTGAAAATATAAAAGTTAATATGCGGAAAATGCGGTCAAAAAAGTTTGAAATTTTCTGCAAAAAAGTTGTCGTTTCAATATTTTTTCGTAACTTTGCAGTCCCAAAATTGAGGGGTAGTATGCCCAACTGTCTATCGCTCAATGATTTAGCGGGAAAGGTTGAATAATTTATAATTCAAAAGTAATAAGACAATGTTACAACCAAAGAAAACAAAGTTTAGGAGGCAGCAGAAAGGCCGCATGAAGGGTCTTGCCCAGAGAGGCAACCAGCTCGCGTTCGGCTCTTTCGGCATCAAGACCTTGGAAAATTGTTGGCTTACAGGTCGTCAGATTGAGGCTGCCCGTCAGGCGGTGTCGCGTTACATGAAGCGTGAGGGTAAAATCTGGATCAGAATCTTCCCTGACAAGCCTTACACGAGGAAGCCTGCCGAAGTCCGAATGGGTAAAGGTAAGGGTAATCCGGAGGGATTCGTATGCCCTGTGACCCCTGGCCGTATTCTCATCGAGGCCGAGGGCGTTCCGATGGAAATCGCCAAGGAGGCGCTTCGCCTCGGCGCTCAGAAGCTCCCTGTGACCACCAAGTTTGTGGTACGTAGAGACTATGTTGAATAATTTAATGGAGAGCAGAAAGTTATGAAAATCACAGAAGTACGTGAAATGTCGGTTGCAGATCTTCGTGACCGCATCGCAGTTGAGAAAGCGAACCTTTCTACAATGAAAATGAATCACGCCATCTCTCCGTTAGAGGATACGTCGAAAATCAGGAAGGCACGGAAGGACATCGCGCGCATGATGTTCGTCCTTGCAGAAAAAGAGAAACAGAACTAAATTGAATTCTCATGGAAAGAAATCTTCGCAAGGAAAGAATAGGTGTTGTGGTCAGCAACAAGATGGACAAGTCCATCGTGGTTGCCGTTAAGACAAAGGAAATGCACCCGATGTACGGCAAGTTCGTCAAAAAGACCACCAAGTTCGTTGCTCATGACGAGAAGAACGAGTGCAGCGTCGGTGACACTGTCCTCATCATGGAGACCCGTCCTCTCAGCAAGACAAAGAACTGGAGATTAGTTGAAATCGTAGAAAAAGTTAAGTAACAATGATACAGCAGGAATCACGTTTACAGGTGGCAGACAACAGCGGAGCGAAGGAGGTTCTTTGCATCCGTGTTCTGGGTGGTACCCGTCACCGTTATGCAAGAGTGGGCGACAAGATTGTCGTTGCAGTCAAGAGCGCTATCCCTGGCGGTGACGCGAAGAAGGGCTCTGTCTCAAAGGCTGTTGTTGTCCGCACAAAGAAAGAGATTCGCCGTCCGGACGGTTCATACATCCGTTTCGACGACAACGCTTGCGTCCTTCTCAACAACCAGGGTGAGGTTCGTGGAACACGTATCTTCGGCCCTGTGGCAAGGGAGCTTCGCGAGAACTATATGAAAATCGTTTCACTGGCACCGGAGGTCCTCTAATTGTAATTATCATGAAAAGAATTAAAAAAGGCGACACCGTTTTTGTCAATGCCGGTAACGACAAGGGTAAGACCGGTAAGGTGCTTGAGATTCTCACGGACAAGAACCGTGCGATTGTAGAGGGCATCAACATTGTGTCAAAGCACACCAAACCAAACGCAAAGAATCCTCAGGGAGGAATCATCAAACAGGAAGCTGGAATCCACATTTCCAACCTTCAGCTCATCGACCCTGCAAAGGGCGGCGCAACGCGCGTGGGCTTCAAGATCAAGGAAGATGGCACTAAGGTTCGCGTTTCCAAAAAATCAGGAGAGGAGATTAAGTAATGGCAGCAAAGAAACAGGCAGCCGCTCCGGCAGCACAGACAGTACCGGCAGGATATGTCCCTGCACTTAAGAAACTCTATAAGGAAGAGATTATCGCCAAGCTCACGAAGCAGTTCGGCTACTCCACGGTGATGCAGGTTCCGAAGCTCGTGAAGATTACCATCAACGAGGGCGTCGGCGACGCCACCGGCGACAAGAAGCTCGTCGAGGTTGCTCAGCAGGAGCTTACCGCAATCACAGGACAGAAGGCTATCGTAACGGCTTCAAGGAAGGATATTTCCAACTTCAAGCTCCGTAAGGGAATGCCTATCGGAACGAAGGTCACTCTCCGCAACGTGAAGATGTACGAGTTCCTTGAGAGGCTCATCCGCATCTCCCTTCCGCGTATCCGCGACTTCAACGGTATCTCCGAGAAGATGGACGGCAAGGGCAACTACACGCTCGGAATCAAGGAGCAGATTATATTCCCGGAAATCGACATCGACAAGATTACGAAGATTCTCGGAATGGAGATCACTTTCGTGACTACAGCCAAGACCGACGAGGAGGCTTATGCGCTTCTTTCCGCATTCGGTCTGCCTTTCAAGAAAAATAACAAATAAAGACTCAGAAGATGGCAAAAGAATCAATGAAAGCCCGCGAGGTTAAGCGCGCGAAACTGGTTGCTAAATACGCCGAGAAGAGGAAGGCTCTCAAGGAAGCCGGTGACTGGGCAGCTCTGGACAAGCTCCCTAAGAACTCAAGCCCTTGCCGTATGCACAACCGCTGCTCTCTTACAGGCCGGCCAAAGGGTTACATGAGGATGTTCGGCATCAGCCGTATCCAGTTCCGCGAGATGGCAAGCAACGGCCTCATCCCGGGTGTCAAGAAGGCAAGCTGGTAACAGGGAACAAACTTTATTACAATATTTATTAACAATTCGGATATCGGGCGCCTTCGGGCGTCGTGAAATCCACTAAAAAGGATTTAAAAATGACTGATCCAATTGCAGATTACCTTACAAGGGTTCGCAACGCCTACGCGGTAGGCAAGAAGGTCGTTGAGGTTCCGGCTTCAAAGATTAAGCTGGCAATCACAAAGATTCTCTGCGAGAAAGGCTACATCCTCAGCTACAAGGTCGTTGAGGGAACTCCTTTCAACACGATCAAAATCGCTCTGAAGTACCATCCTCAGACGAAGGCTGCGGCCATCAAGCACATCGAGCGCATTTCGAGACCCGGTCTCAGAAAGTATGTCGATGTCGAGAATATGCCGCGCGTCCTGAACGGACTCGGAATAGCGGTTATCTCAACCTCAAAGGGTGTCATCACCGACAAGGAAGCCAAGGAGCTCAACGTCGGCGGTGAGGTTCTCTGTTATGTTTATTAATCTAAAAACTGAAGAATAATGTCAAGAATTGGTAAATTGCCTGTACACCTTCCTGCCGGTGTGACCGTAGAGGTTGCCGCCGGAAATGTGGTTAAGGTTAAAGGACCTCTCGGACAGCTCAGCCAGAAGGTTGATCCGGACATCACCGTCACCGTAGAGGGAAACGAAGTAAAATTGGCACGCCCGACAGATCTTCCGCGTCACCGCTCTATGCACGGTCTCTACCGCGCTCTCATCCACAACATGGTGGTCGGTGTTTCGGAGGGCTATACAATCCGTCAGGAACTTGTCGGCGTGGGTTACCGTGTCGAGGTTGCCGGTCAGATGGCAGTCTTCGCCCTCGGTTTCTCCCACGAGATTCACTTCCAGCTTCCGGCTGAAGTCAAGGCTGAGGCCGAGCCTGTGAAGAAGGGACAGAATCCTGTGCTCGTCCTCAAGAGCTGTGACAAGCAGCTTATCGGACAGGTCGCAGCCAAAATCCGCTCATTCCGCAAGCCTGAGCCATACAAGGGCAAGGGTATCAAGTTCGTCGGCGAGACGCTTCGTCGCAAGGCCGGTAAATCAGCAGGCGCTAAATAATAGGAGGACTAAGTTATGGCATTGAATAAGATTGAAAGAAGAAAAAGGATTCACTACCGTATTCGTAAAGTCGTTAATGGTACTGCTGAGAGACCGAGAATGGTTGTGTTCAGAAGCAACAAGCAGATTTACGTTCAGGTTGTTGACGACTTGAAGGGCATCACCCTCGCGGCTGCCGCTTCAAATGACAAGGAACTTGCGGCTGACTGCAAGGGCAAGACCGGCGTCGAGGCTGCCGCAATCGTCGGAAAGAAGATTGCTGAGCGCGCCCTCGCAAAGGGAATCACCACGATTTCCTTCGACCGTGGAGGCTACCTCTATCACGGACGTGTTAAAAGTTTGGCTGATGCTGCCCGTGAAGGTGGCCTGATTTTCTAAAAAATTGAGACTATGGCAAATACAAATGTTAAGAAAGTAAAGACATCTGACCTTGAGCTCAAGGACAGACTTGTTGCCATCCAGAGAGTGACCAAGGTCACTAAGGGTGGTCGTCACTTCAGTTTTGCAGCCATTGTTGTTGTGGGTGACGAGAACGGCGTTGTCGGTTATGGTCTCGGTAAGGCCAATGAGGTCACTACGGCAATCTCCAAGGGTGTAGAGGATGCGAAGAAGAATCTCGTGAAGGTTCCTGTTCTCAACCACACTATCCCTCACGAGCAGGAGGCAAAGTTCGGCGGCGCTCGCGTCTTCATGAAGCCTGCTGCCCCTGGTACCGGAGTTAAGGCCGGCGGTGCGATGCGTGTCGTTTTCGAGTCAGTCGGAATCCACAACGTCCTCGCGAAGTCAAAGGGTTCTTCAAACCCTCACAACCTCGTGAAGGCTACCGTTGCGGCTCTCACTGAAATGCGTGACGCCTACACTGTCGCAGGACTCCGCGGCATTCCTATGAGCAGAGTGTTTAAAGGTTAAGGAGGACTGAACTATGGCAAAAGTAAAGATTACTCAGACTAAGAGCAGGAGCGGTGCAACGAAGAGGCAGATTGCGAACCTCGCGTCACTCGGAATCCACAGGCTCCACCAGACCGTTGAAGTCGAGCTCACCCCTGTAACCAAGGGAATGCTTGAGAAGGTTCTTCATCTTGTAACGGTTGAAGAAGTAAAATAATTGGAGGGACAGAATATGAAATTGAATAATTTGACACCTGCAAAAGGTTCCAAGGGAAGAGAGAAGAGAATCGGACGCGGTGAGGGCTCAGGACACGGCGGAACATCAACCCGTGGTCACAAGGGCGCCCAGGCCCGTTCAGGCTACTCTCGCAAGAACGGATTCGAGGGCGGTCAGATGCCTATCCAGCGTCGTCTCCCGAAGTTCGGATTCACCAATCCTACCCGTGTTGAGTACAAGGCAATCAATGTTGCTGTCCTTCAGGCTCTTGCCGAGGAGAACAATATTGAGGCAATCACTCTTGACACCCTCAGGGAAGCCGGATATGCCGGAAAGAACGATCTCGTGAAGATTCTCGGCAACGGCGAACTCACTGCCAAGGTTGAGGTTACCGCACACGCGTTCTCAAAGAGCGCGATCGCGAAGATTGAGGCTGCCGGCGGAAAAGCTAACACAATCGAACAGTAATAATGAAGAAGTTTATTCAGACAATCAAGAACATCTTCAAGATTGAGGAACTCAGGAAGAGAATCGGCTACACGCTGCTTCTCATCCTTGTCTATCGCCTCGGAAGCTTCATCGTGCTTCCGGGCATAGATGCTTCTCAGCTCGCCAAGATGCAGGACTTCGCCCAGGAAGGTCTCGTAGGCCTCCTCGACATGTTCTCCGGCGGCGCGTTCGGAAACGCCTCAATCTTCGCGCTGGGTGTGATGCCGTACATCTCGGCTTCCATCGTCATCCAGCTTCTTGGTGTTTTCGTCCCTTACTTCCGCAAGATGCAGATGGAGGGCGAAAGCGGACGGAGAAAGATGAATCAATACACCAGGTATCTGACCATATTGATTCTCTGCATCCAGGGTCCTGCCTACATGGCCGCTCTTCACCAGCAGGTTCCTGCCAGCGCTTTCGTGGCTGTCAATCAGCTCGGCTGGTCGAACTTCTGGTTCAACCTCGTTTCGACCGTGATCCTCATCGGCGGCACCATGTTCGTGATGTGGCTCGGTGAGAGAATCACTGACCGCGGAATCGGCAACGGTATCTCCCTCATCATCATGGTCGGAATCATCGCGCGCCTTCCGTTCGCGCTCGGCGCCGAGATTTCAGCGAAGTTCAGCACGTCTCTCGGAGGTGCGCTTCTCCTCATTATTGAACTCGTGATTCTCTTCTTCGTGTTCGTGGCGGCCATCGCGCTGGTACAGGCAGTGAGGAAGGTTCCTGTTCAGTATGCGAAGAGGGTTGTCGGAAACAAGCAGTACGGCGGCGTGCGCCAGTACATCCCTATGAAGATCAACGCTGCCGGCGTGATGCCTATCATCTTCGCGCAGGCTCTGATGCTCTTCCCGCTCATCTTCTCAAGATTTGACGCGACGAGGGGTCTGGCTGCCGTGTTCAGCAACTACACCGGATTCTGGTACAACTTCGTGTTCGCGATTCTCGTCATTCTCTTCACCTATTTCTACACGGCCGTGACCGTCAATCCGACGATGATGGCCGAGGAAATGAGGAAGAGCGGCGGGTTCATCCCGGGTGTGAAGCCGGGCAAGAAGACCGTGGAGTACCTTGACTCAATTATGTCGAGGGTGACTCTCCCGGGCTCAATCTTCCTTGCCGCCATCGCGATTCTCCCGGCGTTCGCAATGATGCTCGGGGTAAACAACAAGTTCGCGAGCTTCTACGGAGGTACTTCCCTCCTGATTCTCGTCGGAGTTGTCCTTGACACTCTCCAGCAGATTGAAAGCTATCTTTTGATGCGTCATTATGACGGACTGATGAAGACCGGTCGTCTGAAAGGACGTTCAGGTATGTAATTCGATAAAGTTCATTGGAAAATGGTTGCGCCGAAAACAGAGGAAGAAATAGAGCTGATGCGCGAGAATGCGATTCTCGTTTCAAAGACATTGGCGGAAGTCGGTAAGGTGGTCGCTCCTGGTGTGACAACTCTTGAGTTGAATAGGGTGGCCGAGACTTTTATCCGTGACAACGGAGCTATACCAAGCTTCCTCGGGTTTGACGGTTTCCCGGCGGCGCTCTGTATGTCCGTAAACGATGTTGTCGTGCACGGTTTCCCGTCCGACTACGTTCTCAAGGACGGAGACATCGTTTCTGTGGATTGCGGGACTTACTACAGAGGCTACAACGGTGATTCGGCCTACACCTTCCCGGTCGGGGAGGTGGACGCCGAAACGGCCGAACTCCTCAGGGTAACGAAGGAATCCCTCTACAGGGGCATTGCGGCGGCGGTTGACGGGGCGCGCGTGGGCGATATAGGACACGCGGTGCAGTCGTATGCGGAGTCATTCGGTTTCGGTGTCGTCCGTGAGCTTGAAGGCCACGGGATAGGCACGCAGATGCACGAGTCACCGGGCATTCCGAACTACGGAAGGCAGGGACACGGGCCAAAGCTGAGAAACGGGATGACCATCTGTATCGAGCCGATGATTACGGCAGGGTCAAGAAACGTGTATCTGGACAAAAACGGTTGGGCTGTCCACACGTCGGATCACCGGAACGCGGCTCATTACGAGCTTACGGTTGTTGTCAGAAAGGGTCACGCAGAGCAGCTTTCGACCTTTGAATACATCGAGAACAGTGTTAAATTTTAATGTGATATTTTATGCCGAAGCAATCAGCAATCGAACAGGAAGGCGTCATCATCGAGACTCTGCCGAACGCGATGTTCAAGGTGGAGCTTGAGAACGGTCACGTCATCATCGCCCACATCTCCGGAAAGATGAGGATGAACTACATCAAGATTCTCCCCGGCGACAAGGTGAAAGTCGAAATGTCACCTTATGATTTATCAAAAGGAAGAATTTCTTTCAGATATAAATAAAATCATTAGTTATGAAAGTTAAAACATCCATAAAGAAGCGCAGCGAAGACTGCAAGATCGTGAAGCGCAAGGGGCGTCTCTACGTGATCTGCAAGAAGAACCCGAAGTTCAAGATGCGCCAGGGATAATCACTGATTTGTTAACAATTTTTAAGCATTAAGAATAATTATGGCAAGAATAGCCGGTGTTGATTTACCTAACAACAAGAGGGGAGAGATAGGTCTGACCTATATCTTCGGAATCGGTCGCAGCACAGCAAGGAAGATTCTTTCTGAGCTTGGCATCGATTATGACATCAAGTGCGGTGACTGGAACGATGAGCAGGTTGCGGGTATCCGCAGCGTCATCTCCAACGAGTACAAGATTGAGGGTGAACTCCGTTCAAGCATCCAGATGAACATCAAGCGTCTGATGGATATCGGTTGCTACCGTGGCATCCGCCATCGTCTCGGACTCCCTGTCCGCGGTCAGAGCACCAAGAACAACGCCCGTACAAGAAAGGGTAAGAAGAAAACTGTTGCCAACAAGAAGAAGGCAACCAAATAGTCGATGAATTATGGCAAAGAAAACAACAACAGCAAAAAAGAGAGTTGTAAAGGTTGACGCTTGTGGCGAGGCTCATATTTCATCAACCTTCAACAATGTGATCATCTCGCTGACCAACAGCGTCGGACAGGTGATCAGCTGGTCCTCTGCCGGAAAGAGCGGTTTCAGGGGATCCAAGAAGAACACTCCTTACGCAGCTCAGGTTGCCGCAGAGGATTGTGCAAAGACAGCTTACGACCTCGGTCTCCGCAAGGTAAAGGCTTATGTCAAAGGCCCTGGTGCAGGACGCGAGTCCGCAATCAGAACCATCCATGGTGCAGGTATCGAAGTTACAGAGATTATTGACGTCACTCCTATGCCGCACAACGGTTGCCGCCCTAAGGGACGTCGTAAGGTTTAATGTGTAACAATCTAAAGCAAGAATTACTATGGCAAGATATACTGGACCAAGTACTAAAATCGCGCGTAAGTTCGGCGAGCCGATTTACGGAACGGATAAGGACTTTGAAAAGAGAAATTATCCTCCTGGACAGCACGGTCTCGCAAGCAAGCGCAAGAAGAAATCAGAGTACGGCACTCAGCTCAAGGAGAAGCAGAAGGTTAAATACACTTACGGCGTCCTTGAGAGACAGTTCCGCAACACTTACGAGAAGGCTTCCCGCATGAAGGGACAGAAGGGTGAAAACCTCCTCTTCCTCCTTGAGTCACGTCTCGACAACATCGTGTATCGTCTCGGCTTCGCTCCGACAAGGGCGGCCGCAAGACAGCTCGTTCTCCACTGCCACATCACTCTCAACGGCGAGGTCTGCAACATTCCTTCCGCTACGGTTAAGCCGGGTGACACAGTTGCTGTGCGCGAGAGGTCAAAGAGCCTTGAGGTAATCACCGCCAGCGTCGCTTCCGCCGCGAAGTATTCATGGCTTGAGCTTGACGCAAAGGCGCTTACCGGAAAGTATCTCAATGTTCCCGTACGCGAGGAAATCCCTGAGAACATCAACGAGCAGCTTATCGTCGAGCTTTACTCCAAGTAATAATTAAACACCCAAAAAGCAATTATGGCAATCTTAGCATTTCAGAAACCGGACAAGGTGATTATGCTTGAAGGCACCGACACCGTGGGCCGTTTCGAGTTCAGGCCGCTTGAGCCTGGCTACGGACAGACCATCGGTAACGCCCTCCGCCGTATTCTCCTGTCATCATTAGAGGGGTTTGCTATCAACTCAATCAAGATTTCCGGGGTTGACCAGGAATTCGCCACAATTCCGGGCGTAGTTGAGGGAATGCAGGACATCATCCTGAACCTCAAGCAGGTACGTTTCAAGAGAATGGTCGATACGGTTGATTCGGAGGTGGCAAACATCGTGATCAGCGGGAAGCAGGAGTTTACCGCTGAGGAAATCTCAAAAGGATTGTCTTCTTTCACGGTGTTGAACCCTGACCTTCACATCTGCTTTCTCGAACCGTCCGTGAAACTTGAGATTTCTCTCACGGTTGCGAAGGGACGCGGCTTTGTTCCGGCTGACGAGAACAGGGACGAGAACACGCCTATCGGAACCATTCCGGTAGATGCGATCTACACCCCTATCCGCAACGTGAACTGGACCGTCGAGAACTGGCGTGTGGAACAGAAGACCGACTACGAGAAGCTGAATCTGGAGATTGTGACCGACGGATCCATCACTCCTAACACGGCTCTTCAGGAGGCTGCAAACATCCTTATCTACCACTTCAAGCTGTTCACTGACGACAAGAAGCTCACTCTTGAGAGCACCATCGAGTCGGACACCAAGGAACTTGATGAGGAGTCGCTTCACATGAGGCATCTCCTTCTGACCAAGCTCTCCGACATGGGACTTTCAGTGAGGGCATACAACTGCCTGAAGGCTGCCGACATCGACACCTTCGCCGACCTTGTCTCCTATTCAAGGGCGGAACTCATGAAGTTCAGGAACTTCGGACGGAAGTCGCTCAACGAAATCGACCTTCTGGTTGACAAGATGAAGCTTTCATTCGGCATGGATGTTACCAAGTATAATATTGAACAAAAGAAAAAGAACGTATAAAGTATGAGACACAATAAGGCTTTCAACCACCTTGGTCGCAAGAGCGGTCACCGCAAGGCTCTCCTCGCGAATATGGCCACCTCTCTCATTCTCCACAAGAGAATCCAGACCACTGTAGCCAAGGCAAAGGCTTTGCAGATGTACGTTGAACCGCTCATCACAAAGTCAAAGGACGATACTACCGCATCACGCCGTACCGTTTTCAGCTATCTCAAGAAAAAGGAGGCAGTCACGGAGCTCTTCCGCACCATCGCCCCGAAGATTGCTGAGCGTCCGGGCGGATACACAAGGGTTCTCAAGACAGGTTTCCGTCAGGGTGACGGCGCCGACCTCGCAATCATTGAGCTTGTTGATTTCAACGAGGCCGCTCTCGCTTCAACCCCTAAGAAGGAGGCAAAGAAGACCACCCGCCGCAGCCGCGCGAAGAAGGCGGAGGCAACCGAGGCCGCTCCGGCAGCCGAGGCTCCTGCAACTGAAGCACCTGCAGCTGAGGCATAGTCCGAACTCTTTGATTAAAAGCTCCTCTGAGTCCTGCTGGACTTCGAGGGGCTTTTGCGTAAGCGGTTTCATGATAAATTGCTATCTTTGTTGTCGAACTAAATGATGGTTATGGGTATGAAAGAGCTTCCTATCGGAGTGCAGACTTTTGACAAACTTGTCGAAGGCGGGTATATGTATGTGGATAAGACAGGATATGTCTATGAAATCGCCAATAAGTTTGAATATGTATTCCTCAGTCGTCCGCGGCGTTTCGGAAAATCTCTGCTGTCATCGACTTTTCATTCTTATTTTGCCGGGGAAAAGGAACTTTTTGACGGTTTGGAGGCCGGCCGGCTTGAGACTGAATGGGTGAAGCATCCTGTGTTTCATTTCGATATGTCAACGGCAAAGCACATGAATGAGGAGCAGCTGCTTGAGGAGCTTGATGAGAAACTTCATGCTTATGAGCTGGTTTTTGGCCGCGGAGAAATGGAAAAGAACATAAATCAGCGCCTTGCAGGTCTTGTAAGGCGTTCCGTCGAACAGACTGGAGAGAAAGCCGTCATTATCATAGACGAGTATGACGCTCCGCTTCTTGATGTTATGAACGATAGGGGGCGGTTAGTGCCAATGCGTCAGATAATGAGGAACTTCTACAGCCCGATAAAGAGTCTCGACCCCTATCTGCGCTTCGTTTTCATAACGGGAATAAATAAATTCGCGCAGCTCAGCATATTCAGCGAGCTCAATAATCTCAAGAACATATCCATGCTTCCGGAGTTTTCTGCTGTCTGCGGAATCTCCCAGTCGGAACTTGAGCGCGATTTCCCAGAACAGATAGAGGCTCTTGCGGAAACGGAAGGCGTGAGCTATGAGAGAGCGCTGGAACTTCTGAAGGAAAACTACGACGGCTACCATTTCTGCGCCGGTTCTGAAGACATATACAATCCTTTCAGCCTGCTCAATGCCTTTTCTGACAGGCGTTTCGGGAGTTATTGGTTTGAGACGGCCACTCCGACTTATCTGATAGAGAGACTTGAGCGCAAGCCCCTTGACGAGCGTGAACTTGACAGGATGGAGTATGTTTCTGTCAATGAGTTCAATGTGTCTCCGGAACTCACGGACAATCCGATACCTCTTCTCTATCAGACCGGCTATCTGACCATCAAGGACTATGACCGCAGCCTCGACAGCTACACCCTCGGCTATCCGAACAAGGAAGTGCGCACGGGGTTTCTGGACTCGCTGCTGGCCGGCTACAATGGCAACAACCCATCAGGGGCCTCTTTTGTGCTCCGTTTCAATGCCGCCTTGAGGAAGGGAGATGTCGACGAGGCTCTGTCGCGGATGCAGTCGTTTCTCGCAGGGATGCCGAACGACCTCGAAAATAAGACGGAGAAGCACTACCAGACTATTATCTATCTGATTTTTTCCCTGCTAGGCTACCACATCCGCACGGAAGAAAAGTCGGCCGTCGGCCGTGCGGGCGCCGTGTGCTGGACGGAAGATTCAATCTATGTCTTTGAGTTCAAGGTTGACAGCACGGCGGAGACTGCCCTGAAGCAGATTGACGACAAGGGCTATATGATTCCCTACCATTTCGAGGAGGGCAAGCGTCTCGTTAAAGTCGGGGTGAACATATCCACCGCGACAAGAACCATCGACGGCTGGGCGGTTTCTCTCGTACAGTGAGGCTTAGGCGTGGGGGCTGGCGACGGAGTCGCGGAGGATGGTCTCGGTGGAGAGCTCTATCTGGGAGCCGAGCTTGCGCTGGCCGCGGATGCTTTCGAGGAGCAGCTTGACTGCCATCCGGCCCATCTCCTCGACCCTCTGGCCTATGCGCGTGACGGCAGGGACTAGGTAGTCGAGGTAGATGTTGTTGTCGAAGGAGACTATGGAGATGTCCTCCGGGATGCGCAGGCCGGCCTCGCGGATGGCCCGGATGGCTCCGAGACCTATGGTGTTGCTCAGGGCGAAGATGGCCGTGGGTCTTTCCGGCGAGCCGAGAAGCAGCTTGGTCTCAATATATCCGTTCTGGACCGTGAAGTCGTTTCCGACAATCCGTTCCTCCTCTTCCAGTCCGGCCTTCCGGAGAGCCGCCTTGTATCCTTCTATGCGCCGGCGGTTCGGGGTGGAATCGAGATTCCCCTGGATGCAGGCAATCTTCCTGTGGGCGTTGCGCAGCAGGATGTTCGTGCCGTCGAAGCCTCCCTGCCAGTTGTTCGTCGCCACGTATGGCAGGCGCGAGTCCTCGAAATAGCGGTCCACAAGTATGACCGGCGCGGTCTGCGCGTTGATTTCCTCAAGAAACCTCGGGTCGGAGCCGCAGGGGACTATAATCATTCCATCGACCTTCCTCGACACGAGGGCGCAGACCGAGTCATTCTGCGCCGCCTCGTTCTCCATAGTGTCGGTGACTATGGTGGTGTAGCCGCTTTTCTTCGCCTCGGCGACTATTACGCTCGTGATTTCCGCGAAATAGGGGTTGGAAATGTCCGGGACTACGAGCCCGATGGTGAACGTCCTTCCCTTGCGCAGGTTTTGCGCGAGAATGTTCGGAGTGTATCCTATATCATCTGCGGCCTTTCTGATTATTTCCGAAGTCTTTTCGGAGATTCTGCCGTCCTTCGCCTTTCCGCTTAATACCCTTGATACAGTGGATGTTGAGAAGCCGGTACGCTCGGCGATGGTTTCAAGTGTGGATTTCATAATGTTCCAGTCGATTGTGGTTACAGAGGGCGAATCTACGACATTTGCGCAATAAAATCAAATTTCTTGCGCATGAATTTCATACGGCGACATGAAATTTGTTGCATCGTATGCGACATTTTTCCTTAATTTATGAATACTTTTGCGCAATCGTTTGTGCCAACGGGATGCAGGATGAACCGGCAGACCGGCACGGGACGGGAAATGACCGGATAATAATAACACTCGCAATAATGGGAAAAATCGTTGTAATAGGCAGTGCGAACACTGACCTGGTAATCAACACATCACGCATACCGGAACCTGGAGAGACCGTGCTCGGAGGCCATTTCATGATGGCTGCCGGTGGAAAGGGCGCCAATCAGGCGGTCGCCGCGCAGAGACTCGGCGCCGATGTCACTTTCGTGGCATGCGTTGGGGACGACCTTTTCGGAAAAGATTCTCTTGAGGGATACGGCAAGGAGGGAATGAACACGTCGTTCATTTCAGTGAAGGATGGCGTGCCGTCGGGCGTGGCCTCCATCTTTGTGGATGCCGATGCGGAGAACGTGATAGTCGTCGCTCCGGGAGCAAATTCCGAACTGGGAAAGCCTGAGATAGATGCGGCGGAGAAAGAAATTGAAAGAGCCGACTTCGTCCTCATGCAGCTTGAGACCCCGATGGAGACCGTCGAATATGCGGCTGCACGGGCGTTCGAGGCTGGCACGAGGCTCGTTCTGAATCCGGCTCCCGCCGCTGAACTTTCAGACGCGCTCCTTTCGAGACTCTGGCTCCTGACCCCGAACCGCACGGAGGCCCAGCTCATCACGGGACTTCCGGTGACAAACGAGGAAGAGGCCGCCGCCGCTGCCGAGGCGCTGGTGGAGAAGGGCGTGAAGAACGTCGTGATAACCCTCGGCTCCAAGGGCGCGTATGTCCTTTCTGAGGATTTCCGGGGAGTCATTCCTGCAAATCCGGTAAAGGCCGTCGACACCACGGCTGCCGGCGACACCTTCAACGGTGCCCTCTGCGTGGCGCTTTCCGAAGGGCGCAGTCTTCAGGATGCATGCCGTTTCGCGGCGAAGGCCTCCGCAATCTCCGTGACCCGAGCCGGTGCCCAGCCGTCGATACCATATCGTCGGGAATTGGAGGAGTAGGACCGTTGAAAGTCAGAGACTATGAGAATGTCGAAATGAATAACCCGCAATAATGAAATATCAACAAAACTAAATTTGATACTATGTTCATCGCAAACAGTCAATTTCTGGCGGTCATCCTCTGTTTCATCACAATGCTCTGCTGGGGCTCGTGGGGAAACACGCAGAAAATGGCCGCGAAGAGCTGGAGATATGAGCTCTTCTATTGGGATTACGTGATAGGAATGTTCCTGTTCTCCCTGATTCTCGCCTTCACCCTCGGCTCGTTCGGCTCTGAAGGACGGCATTTCATCGACGACCTCGCCCAGGCCGACATCAACAGCATCGCGTGGATTCTTCTGGGCGCCATCGTGTTCAATGTCTCCAACATTCTTCTTTCGGCTTCGACAGCTAAGGCGGGAATGTCGGTTGCGTTCCCTCTCGGCGTCGGGCTCGCTCTCGTCGTGGGTGTCGTCAATAATCTGATTTTCCATCCGGCTCCATCGACGAACGTGCCTCTGCTGCTTGTGGGCGTCGCCTTGGTTGTTGTCGCGATTGTCTGCAACGGTGTCGCCTCAGGCAAGGTAGATAAGTCCGAAAGGGATCCGAGGGAAAACCGCATGGGACTGATATATGCCGTTCTTGCCGGCGTGATAATGTCCTTCTTCTCCGCCCTGGTCTATAACGGAATCGACATCGACAACATCCACAACCCTGCTCCGGGGATGCTCACTCCATATTCCGGAACGGTGATTTTCGCCCTCGGAGTCCTCGTCAGCAACTTCCTCTTCAACTGCGTATTCACGCTCAACGACTCATCGAAGCCGGGAGTGAGGTTCGCGGACTATTTCAAGGGTGACGCGAAGACCCACCTCGTCGGTATGCTCGGCGGTGCAATCTGGTGCCTCGGTACGGGACTCAACTATGTTTCCGCAGGCACGGCCGGAGCCGCAGTAAGCTATGCCCTCGGGCAGGGCGCACCGCTCATCGCCGCCATCTGGGGCGTGTTCATCTGGAAGGAGTTCAAGGGCGCGAAAAAGAGCGTGAACTGGCTCCTCGCCCTTATGTTCATCCTTTTCATCGCGGGACTTGGACTTATTATAGCCTCGGGGAATTAGTAATTCTATAGTACATACAATGAGTATGGGAAAATATAGCATCCTGATATTACTTCTGACGGCAATGGTGTCCTGCTCCACTGTGAACGGGCAGGACAATTCGGGTCACAGTGTTCTTGAACCATTGACTGTGAGCAGAATATGCACAACTTCGGGGGGGGTAAGCCGTATCTTGAAGTTGGCGGAAAGCCGTTTGCCGTCTATGGCGCGCAGATTCGTTTAGATATATTTCGGTCTGTCGACAAACTTGACTGGCCTTCAATTGAGGAATATTTCGCACTCGCGTCAAAACTTGGCGTGAACTGCGTGCAAGTCCCGTGTCCTTGGGCTTTCATAGAGCCCAAAAAGGATTCATGGGACTTTGAGGCTGTGGACAAAGTCCTCGGCTTTGCCAATAGGCACAACCTCAAGGTTGAACTGTTGTGGTTCAGCACAAACATGATAGGGGATTCCTATTCTTGGTTAGTGCCTACATACATTCTCGCGACTCCGTCAATACGCCTTAAACGTGAAGACGACGGAGGCTGGCACGGGCTCTATGGCTATGCCTATTCCCTGCAGATGGACAGTGACTTTGTCCTTGAGCGGGAGGCGGGTGCCGTGACCCGACTTTTTGCCCACATCCGTGAATGGGACGCGGCCAATGGAAACCGTCATCCTGTCATTACCTGCCAGATTCACAATGAACCGGATGCCCTTGTGCGCTGGCGCCTCACCGAGAAGAAGATTTCTCACAAGGACGGCACGATGCTTACGCAGAGAGAGGCCTGGGACATGACACTCAAGCCTTTGGATGTCATAGGACGGGCAGTCAAGAACAGTGCCTATTCCGTTGCGACGCGCACCAATATCATCTCCGGTGACGGAGTCAATGATTTTCCACAGACACCGGGTATATCCCCTAAGGATGTCTATGCTCTTGAGGGGATAGATTTTGTGAGTTTCGACCCCTATATGTCTGAGGTCGACAAGATTGCGTATGAGGTGAGCCAATATGCGTCCATGCCGGGAAACTATCCCCTTGTTGCGGAAAATCGCGGTGATTATTCCAATACCGCAAGCCTCATGCTTGTCGCTTCGGCGCTTGGCGGAGGCTATGACATCTATGACCTTGCCACAAGCAAATATATAACCTCTCACAGCGAACCTCCGTTCAACTCTGAGGGAATATACAACTCGGATTTCACGCCCAAGGCTCATGTGCCTTTGGTGCAGACTCTGCTTTCGGGTCTTGTCGCGGCCGGAGAAGACGTGGCGCTGACCCCGACGGCCGACTTCGCCGTGTTCAACGTCAGAACGGATAATCCGCAGACAAGTCTTTCTCAGACAATTAGTACAACCGGGGCTGAACTGAAATTCGAGACCTCTTCCGGTGCCATTGCCTTCGTACTTGACAGGGGTGACAGGCTTGTCGCGTTTGCTACCGCCGATGCCATTTTGACTGTCAGCGGCGGCAGTCTTACCGAAGAGACGGGAAATTCCGTCGTTCTGAAAGGAGGAAAACTGACCGAACTCGGGTTTAAGTCTTCTGGCGCAAGACAAAGTACTGCAAAACAGAATATAGGAACCATATTTAAATAACACTGTTATGAGAAATCCATACAAGATTGCCGTCATTGCGGCGGCCATGATGCTTTTCTGTCACAGCTTGTTCGCCCAAAACACAGTCACCGGAACAGTGACGGACACAAAGGGCGAGCCGATACCGGGTGCAGCTGTGGCAGTTCTGTCCGACGGCACACCGACGGGTACCGTGACTGATGTGGACGGAAAATATTCCGTCAATGCTCCCGCTGCGGGACAGCTCGCTTTCAGTTCGATAGGCTATGTTTCGCAGACCGTGAATGTCATGAACCGAGCTGTCATTAACGTGACTCTCGCGGATGATTTCAAGATTCTTGACGAGTCTGTGGTGGTAGGATTCGCTACTCAGAAGAAAATCAATCTTACCGGCTCGGTGGCAACGGTCGATTCAGGACAGCTTGAGAACGTTCCGGTCCGCAACACGGTGCTCGCACTTCAGGGGCAGGTGCCTGGACTTAACATCAAGCAGGTGAGCGGGCAGCTCTACAACAAGAATCCCAACATAACCCTGCGCGGACAGGGCACGATTGGACAGGGCTCTTCCGGAAGTGTGCTCGTTCTTATAGACGGAATGGAGGGAGACCTATTCTCCATAAATTCCCAGGACATCGAGAGCATTTCAGTTCTGAAGGATGCGGCCGCGTCGTCAATCTATGGCTCCAGAGCGCCTTTTGGCGTCATTCTCGTGACAACGAAAAAGGGTAAGGAGGGCAAGGCGCAGGTGAACTACAACAATAATTTCCGGTTCAACACGCCTATTAATCTGCCCCATTCTGCGGACTCATATTCATGGGCTCTCTATTTCAATGACGCAGCCAACAATGACGGCAATGCAGACGATATCGGTGCTGCGCGCCTTCAGCGTATCAAGGATTATCAGGACGGTGTCATATCCTACAACACCATACCTGTCGGGAACCAGTGGGGGACGGCCTACACCGAGGGCAACGACAACATCGACTACTACGACGTGTTCTACAAGGATGTCTCTTTCGCACAGGAGCATAATCTCAGCGTGTCAGGCGGCACAAGTAAGGTCAATTACTTCGTGTCCGGAAACTATCTCAAGGAGGACGGACTCTTCACCTTCGAGGGAGCGGATCTTGACGGATTGTCAAGGGCGAATGTTTTCGGAAAGGTGGAAGCCAAACCATTTGATTTTCTGACCATAGGCTTCAGCAGCCGTTTCATACGCGAGGACTATCATGAGCCGACTGTGCTTTCCGATGATATTCTCTGGTATTTCGGGCAGTACCTCTGGCCGGTGGCTCCTCTTTATGATCCGAACGGGAACCTTTTCAATGACCTCGCGCTCCGCTTCAGCCGAGGAGGCCAGCGAAACATATCCAACACCACTTCAGCGAGCCAGTTCAACTTCGTGCTGACACCGGTGAAGGGATGGAGGATAGTCGGTGACTTGAATTACAGATATCGTTCATATTTCAACAAGATTGTTGACAAGGAAGTGTGGCAGACTTGTATCGACGGCGTTTCAAAGGGTTCGGTCTGGGATGATCACACCGGCGTGACCAATGATGACGGACGCAACCAGTACATCAATGCCAACGCCTACACCGACTATGAAAACAATATCGCAGGGAACTATTTCAAGCTTATGGCAGGTGTCCAGATGGAATCATATTCAGTGAATACGACATACGCAAAGCGCGAGGGACTTATTGTACCGGATGTGCCGTCGCTTGACACGACCTCGGGTCTTTTCGGCGGCGAGAAGGTCAGCCCTGTCGTTGGCGGAGGCTCGTCTGCCTGGAGGACCTTCGGATTCTTCGGACGACTCAACTATAATTACAAGGAGCGTTATCTGCTTGAGGGCAATCTTCGCTATGACGGTTCTTCTCGTTTTGCCGCAGACAAGCGCTGGGGACTCTTCCCGTCTGTTTCCGCAGGATGGAACATCGCAAAGGAGCCGTTCTTCGAACCGGCACAGCGCTGGGTCAGCACCCTGAAACTGAGAGCGTCATACGGCTCCCTCGGCAATCAGAACACGAGTTCATTCTATCCGACATTTGAACTGATGAACTTCGCGAACTCGCAGGGCAGCTGGCTCATCGACGGGAAGAAGACAAACATCGCATGGCCTGCTTCTCTGATAAGTTCATCCCTGACATGGGAGAAAGTAAAGTCATGGAATGCCGGGCTTGATGTGGCGGCGTTCGACGGACGTCTTTCGGCGTCATTGGAAGGATATGTCAGAAAGACGGAAGATATGATAGGACCGGCTGATGAACTTCCTGCAATCCTCGGTACAGCAGTGCCTTACACCAACAATACAGACCTGAGGACAACCGGCTTCGACTTCGAGATTTCGTGGAACGACAGGGCATTCGGCCAGCTTGACTATGGGGTGCGGTTTGTCCTTTCCGATGCTGTCACGAAAATCACCAGATACTCCAATCCGTCTCGTACTCTTTCCACCTACTATGAGGGTATGACTCTCGGCGATTTCTGGGGATATGAGTCCGTCGGCATCGCGAGAACGGAAGACCAGATGCTTGAACACCTTATGACCCTTCCTAACGGGGGACAGACTGCGCTTGGTTCTAACTGGCGTGCAGGTGACGTGATGTATAAGGACCTGAATGAGGACGGCAAGATTGACTCCGGCTCATATACCATTGATGATCATGGAGATCTCAAGATAATAGGAAACTCCACACCGCGCTACAACTACGCTTTCGACATCAACCTCGCGTGGAAGGGGATCGACCTCCGCGTGTTCCTCCAGGGAGTGGGCAAACGTGACTATTTCCAGAACGGAAAATATTTCTTCGGAAGCTGCGGATGGAGCAAGTGGGGCACGATGGTGCTCAGGCAGCATCTTGATTATTTCCGAGATGATCCTGAGAGTCCGCTCGGTCTCAATACCGGCAGTTATTATCCGAGGCCTTATTTCGACACCGAGAAGAATGTCCAGTGGCAGAGCATGTATGTCCAGAACGCTTCCTACCTGAGGCTTAAGAACCTTCAGCTCGGCTATACATTCCCGCAGGCGCTGACGAAGAAAATCGGAATACAAAACCTCAGGCTCTATTTCTCCGGTGAAAATCTCCTGACATTCACGAAGATGACGAATCTTTTCGATCCGGAGACCATTGGGGAGAATGAGACAGGAAATGTATATCCTCTTTCGAGGACATATTCCTTCGGAGTAAGTGTCACTTTCTAAAAAATAGAGAATATGAACAGAATTATAAGACATATAACTTTGGCGGCGCTTCCTGTCATGCTTGTCTCCTGCAACGCATTTCTGGACCTGGAACCGGAATCCAACCTGTCTCCCGCCCAATACCTGACGACAGAGGACAATCTCGCCGCGTATGCAACCGATTTGTACAATATGTTTCCGGTGCACGGGACAACAAGTTGGGGCACCTGGAAGAATGACAGTGACACGGACAACATGGCATACGCCAACCCGAGCGACGCCTTCGCTCCGGGATATTGGAAAGTGGGACAGACCGGAGGCAGCTACGAGTTTACCGGCATCTATCGCTGTAACTATTTCTTCGATAATGTACTCGACAACTTTGAACAGGGAAAGATAACCGGAACGGCTGCCGGGATACGGCATTATATCGGCGAAGCCTATTTCTTCCGCGCCTGGCAGTATTATCAGAAACTTCAGGCTCTCGGTGATTTTCCGATAGTCACGCATCTGCTTGCCGACAATCTCGAGAAACTCACGGCGGAAAGCGTCCGGGCACCGAGAAACGAAGTCGCAAGGTTCATTCTCTCTGATTTGGACAAGGCCATTGAGTACATGTCCGAGACCGCACCACGGGGCGGACGCAACAGACTGTCACGGGACTGCGCGCATCTGATGAAGTCGCGGGTGGCTCTCTATGAGGGAACGTGGCTGAAATATTTCAAGGGCACTGCGTTCGTTCCCGGAGGAACTGACTGGCCCGGCGCGGCAAGCCATCCTGACTATCAATATCCGTCCGGAAGTATAGATTCAGAAGTGGAGTGGTTTCTGAAAGTGGCAATGGATGAGGCGAAGATTGTCGCCGATAAATATGCTCTGGTTGACAATACCGGGCGATTCCAGTCATCGGCAAGTGCAGCGGCGAACCCTTATTTCGATATGTTCGGAGCCACTGATATGTCCGGTTATGGCGAAATTATGCTGTGGAAAGCCTATAGTGACTCTGAAGGCGTGACTAACTCTGTAGTCGAGTTTGCCTCGGCGGCAAATCAGGGCTATGGAATAACGAAGAGCATGGTCGATGCGTTCGTTATGGCTAACGGCCTTCCGATTTATGCGTCCGGAAGCGGTTACCCTGGAGACGCTGATCTTCTGAAAGTTACTGAAGGGCGTGATTCCCGCGCGCAGATATTCATAAAGAGACCGGGCGACACGAATCTTCACAGCGAACCGGGCCCGGAGTCCTATCAGGTGGAGCCTTGGCCGAATATTGTCAACTCTACGGCATCCATGCGTTACACCACGGGTTACGCGCTGCGTAAGGGGCTCAACTTTGACGGTGCACAGTCTGTCCGCGACAAGAGTTGCGTCGGCTCTATTATATTCAGGGCCACTGAGGCCTATCTGAACTATATGGAGGCTTGCTACGAGTCCACGGGTGCTCTTGATTCAGACGCGCAGCGGTATTGGACCGCGATTCGCGACCGCTCGAAAGTCGGGAACTGGCAGACGACCATAGACAACACGGACATGAACATCGAAAAGCAGACCGACTGGGGAGCATATTCTGCCGGAAAGCTTGTGGACGCCACACTTTTCAACATCCGTCGCGAGAGGCGCTGCGAACTGATGGCCGAGGGCTTCCGTGCTGCCGACGTCCGCCGTTGGAGGTCTATGGATCAGATGATTGACACCCCATATCATGTGCTCGGGGTCAATGTGTGGGAGAACCTTGCCGCCAATCCGGATTTTCTTGCCGCCAACGGGAATAATCTCAAGGAGGGTGAGAACATATCTCCGAAAGATTTCAGCACATATTGCGCACCATATCACATTCTCTCGAACAACCGTGTTTATGAAGGATACAGGTGGAGGATGGCGCACTATCTTGACCCTATCGCCGTGCAGCATTTCCTGATAACGGGCGGCGGTTCTGCTGACAACTCAACGTTGTACCAGAATCCGGGCTGGCCGCTTCAGGCAGGCCAGGGTGCAGAATAATCACGATATATGAAGAAATTATCATTGCTCTTTGCAACTCTTTTCGCTCTGTTTTCCTGTTCGGGGACGTCTCTTCCCGGCGGGGAAACGAAGCCGGAGCCTATCTCGCGCGAGTTTCGTCTGACCGTTGACGGAAAGCCGTTCCTGATGCTCGGTGCCCAGCTCAGAACTGACTATTTCATGCAGCTTGACGGGCGCAGTGTCGACAATCTTGACGACTATTTCGCTCTTGCCGCCGGCCTGAACATCACCTGTGTTCAAGTCCCTGTTGCATGGCGCGATGTAGAGACCGGATTTGACGAATATTCCGACAAGATTGTCAGCGCCTACATCGACTATTGCGAGAAATACGGCATGAAGCTCGAAATACTCTGGTTCGGAAGTTATATGTGCGGATACTCGGTGGAAGGGTATATCCCCGCATATGTCATATCCGACACAGCGACATATCCCGAGTTGAATCCGTCCGCAGCATATCAGGGCTGGCTCGGCAAGCAGTTCTATCTCAAACCCGGAAACACAAAGCTCGTCTCCCGCGAAGTCAAGGCCATCTCAAAGATGATGGAATTCGTAGATGCCCATGACCGCAGTCTCGGACGCCCTCACACGGTGATCGGCATTCAGGTCGAGAACGAGCCGGACATGCTGGCAACGCGTCACAATGCGGCTCACGGCTATTCAGCGACCGACCTCTGGCCAAGCCTTCTGTACCATCTGAACGAACTCGGCAAGGCCGTGAAGTCTTCTCCATATAAATGTTACACCCGCGTGAACCAGACGGTGACTTACGATGACTGGGTGTATTGGAGCAGGAAAATCGCCGAGCGTGAAGGGATTGATTATGTCGGCTTTGACCCGTATGTGAACGACATAGGAACTCTCGCCGACTGGCTGTCGCAGATTCAGGGCATACCCGGGAACTTTTCGCACGTAGCGGAAAACGGAGGCGAGTTCATGAATAATGACCTTCTGACCCTGAAGGCACTGACTATGGGTTGCGGATACGAGGTGTTCGAAGTTATTACCACTCCTCACCGCTATCTTGTGGACTGGACGCTGCGCGGAGTCTATAATCCGGACTTTACACCGAAGTCGCAGACTCAGAGGCTTATAGACGCATACGGGATATTCCGTGCTGCCTGGTACGACTTCGCTGTGACGTCTCCGGATAAGATGAAAGGATTCAATCTGGAGTCTTCTGACGGGAAAAATGTCGCATCGGAGTCGTTCGCCACATCCTTCGGAAATCTTGGTTGGGAAACGACTTCCCGCGGTGTGGCGTTCGCGATAGAGGGCAACGGGTATATCACTGTTGGCTCAACTAAAGCAGACGTCATTTCGCTCGGATTTAAAGCTTTATCGATTGAGACGGGAAGCTATAATGCTGATGGTCAGTGGGTAAAATCTTCCGATGTCGTGCCCCCGACAGGTGGAAGTCTGTCGTTGTCTCCATGCAAGGTGTACAGAATAACATTAAAATAAAATATAATCATCATGAAGAAATTTTTGTTTTCATTGGTTGCCGTCGCGGCATTGATGACAGCCTGCAATAAGGCGGAGGCACCTTCAATCTCAACGGATATTGAGGAACTTTCCGTTACGACGGATGGTGGTGTGTTTGACGTGAAGGTCAAGGCGAATGTCCCCACAAGAACGGAAATCGCTTACGAGGACGGCTCTGACTGGATTTTTCTTATGCCTAAGGTTCTCAAGGGAGACGGTACTCTCAATTTCACGATAAGCAAGTTCCTCGACTATGACGCTGTCCGCAAGGCAACTGCAACGATTACAGGCGACGGCGTGACTAAGGTTATCACAATCACTCAGACCGGACGTCCTAAGCCGGAGGTGACGGAACTTGATCTGGATGTCTATAATGTGTACTCGGACGTCGAAGGCGGCTCTTACGAGATTTCCGTCTCGACTGCCGGAGACTGGACGGCAAGCGCCGGGGATGCGGCAAATTGGTGCACTGTGGAGAACGGTTCAGGCTCCGGAATCGGCAAATTTGTGATAAAAGTGGCAGAATCGACGGACTATCAGTATCGTACAGCCGATGTCAAGGTCGTTTCAGGGCAGCTTGAAAGGATTGTACATGTTCAGCATGTCGGGACAAAAATCGGTGAACTGGTGTGGGCGAACGCGAACGTGGATGAACCGGATACCTTCGGGAAGAATTGCCAGGTTCGAGGCAAACTCTATCAGTGGAACTCCAAGAAAGGCTACCCTTCATATTCCGCGAATGACCACGGTGACCCTGAAAAAGTCGTGCCCGGTTTTGAAACAGGACAAAAGGACTCTATGTCGGAGACTTGGACGGAAGAGAACGACCCGTGTCCGGATGGCTGGCGCGTTCCTTCTTGGGATGAGGTCAAGACACTGATCGGTGCGGAACTTTCAACGCCGACATTCTGGTTTGACTATTGGATGACAAACGGCATGTCTGTAGCAGGGGCTTATGTCGGACTTGACAGGGAGCTTATGAAGACGGAATGCAGGCCAGGACATCTGGGTGGCGCGATATTCATACCTCAGGCCGGAATGATTAGCCGGGACAGCGGCAAGCAGGAAAACTGGTGGAGTGTCGTCCTTTGGACATCCACGAATGTGGGGCAGACATGGGACATGCACGGCATCTGGATGGACGGCAATAATAACTGTGGTTTTACCGATTGGTATGGCAGCATGTCGGGTCTTTCGGTCCGCTGTGTTCAGAAATAGGTGGCAGACGTATTTCTCCTGACTTTTTGATGTTGCAGAGTCCCTGCGCAAACGCTTGCGCAGGGACTTTTGCTGAATCTGGAACAAAGTCGGCTGTGTGGCTTGCCATAAAGATAATTATGGATATTTTTGTAGTTCAGATTTCGCAAGTGCGAAACACCACTTTTATAAGCTCAAATGCAATGAAGAATACGATTATCACCGTACTTGCCTCTCTGGCAGCACTTGTTTCCTGCTCGGTCTCTCCGGTTCCGCAGGCCGTAATTTTTGACACGGACATGGGAAATGATGTCGACGATGCCCTCGCGCTCGCCATGCTCCATCGTTATGCCGACGAGGGACGCGTCAAGCTTCTCGGGGTTATGATTAATAAGAACGAGCCGACTTCCGCCGAGTATATAGATATGGTGGACACTTATTATGGGTATGGCTCCGTTCCGATTGCCGTTGCGGAAAGACCGGCGGATTCGAGTGCGGACGGACGCAATGCGGACGGGCAGAACTTCGTTGAGGCCGTGGTGTCGAGATTTGACTTTCCTCGGAGCATGGAGGATTATTCGTCTCTCCCGACCGCAGTGAGCCTTTACCGGCAGCTGCTTGCCGGACAGCCGGACCATTCGGTTACAATAATTTCCACCGGATTCTCGACCAATCTTGCGGCTCTGCTTGTTTCTCCTGCGGATGACATTTCTCCGCTGGACGGGCGCGAATTGCTCTCAAATAAGGTGAAGCTCATTTCCGTGATGGCAGGCAATTTCCGTGAAGAGGTGCAGGACAAGTTTCCTGAATACAATGTGGTGAGAGACATCCCGTCCGCACGGAAATTCTTTGCCGAATGTCCGGTTCCGGTCGCCGTCTCCCCGTTCGAGCTCGGCTGGGAAATCTGCTATCCGGCCTCGTCAATCGAGTCCAATCTCGGCTATGACGCTCCAAACCCTGTCGTTGAGGCCTACAAGGTCTACCTCCCGATGCCCTATAACCGCCCGACCTGGGACCTCACCTCGGTTCTCTATGCTGTCGAAGGTGCAAAGTATTTCACCGGCCACGTCTCCGGCACCGTCTCGATAGACTCCGAAGGCTTCTCGACCTTCACCCCGTCCGCCTCCGGCCGCCACACCCTCCTCTCCGTCGCTCCCGAAGCACGTCAGCCCCTCCTCGACCGCCTCGTCGAGCTCACGACGAAATAGGCGATGCGGATTCCACTATTTAGAATGTTGTGCAGCGTATTTCTCTTCTATTTTCTTGAGCAGTTCAGGCACTTTTGTCTCATATTGTTTGAAATGTTCGAGGTTCGTGTCCTTTACCCATAGTTGCCCTTCTCCGACATTTCCCCGGTGCTGTCCGGTTGAAAAGTATCGGTCATTCTTAACTTCGTCACTGGAAAGTACCCAGTAGCGAATGAGGTCTCTCCATACACCAATCCACACGAAAACATCGCAGCAACTGGGTTTGATTTGCTGAAAATTCATATCAAACCCTTTCTTGCTGTCGCTTGACAGCGCTTTCATAATCAGTGTGTCTCCGCTTCTCCTGTCAACTGCCCGTGAGGCCTTGACTTCAATTCGTATTCCATCGTACCAGAAATCATATTGCCCCTTATAAATTAGGGTCTTCATGCGTTGACGGATGTTTAAGCTCGGGAATAAGAATGTTCAGATGCTGTTGCGCCCATGTTTCGCCAAATGTTCTGGGCGCAGTTATCTCAAATATATGCAGATATTTGTTTCTGTTGAGGTAATTGTTCCTTATTTCGAGATAGTCATCAAGCGTGATTGCTTTCTCGGCAATAAGATGTGAGATAATATATTCAAATTTGTTGAACGGATAAACAGAATACAACTTGTCCAAGGCCTCGTCTGACAAAGCGGACGCCGTACCTTGTGGCAATTTCCCGATTTGATTGTGAAGTTCATCTATCAGAATTTCCATTGACAAATGATTTGATGTGGTTTATTTCTTCTTTCTTAAATCCATAAATAGAGAATATCTCCCTGTTGATTTCTTTTATAGCCAATTCTCTGTTTTCAGGAATGTTATCTATCAATTTCATTATGTTCCTGTCCTGTTCTTCGCTTATCTTCGGAAAAGGGAGACATTCAAGGTTTCCCTTAAGAATCTTTATGTCGGCAAATCGCTTGGAATAATAGAATGAGAACAGTTCTGAATTCAGAAATGCCATGACTGTCTTTGCAGTCATTCCTTGTACATCGGGAATCAATATGTTCGCACTGTTCAGAAACAGGCGCTGCCGGTTGTCGTATGCGAAACATAAAGACTTGGAGATGAACTTATACACGAGCTTTTCCGAACACCTGTACAATTCCTCTTTTGCACACTGCTGCAATTGCGAACGGTCAAACAATATGAAATTCGATGGCTCTCCAATCGTGAACGGGGTTATGTCTTTCCCGGTGTAAATGGCCTCTCCGCCGACAAAAGGCTCTTTTTTCAGTTTTTGTTTGTTATCTCCCGTCACAATTCCAAGTGCCCAAGCACTGTGTGACAGGTCATCGTTGCGTTTCTCTTCAATCTTTCTGATTATGCTGTCATCGAATGAACTGTTCAGAGATATTTCGGCTTGGTCTGATATTTCCTTTATTTCCACTTCGGTTTTTTCGTCATTCTTGCAGACTGTATATCTCTGTCCATTCATAGGACGCGTTTTCTGCACCCTTATGCTGAAAAAGTCAGTAAAAACGCCATTGAATCTTTCCTGATATAAACAAATTTCACTGATTGATGTGTTTTTTAGGATATATCTCCTTATGTCATTGTGTGCCTTTATCTTGAGGATGGAGGACGGCATCAGAAAGTTCAGACTCCCATTGTCTTTCAGAAATTGAACGGACTTCTCCAGAAACAGCGAGGAGCGTTCTCCGGATTTCACGGTTGCGGATTCGTATTTACATAGTCTTGAGACTCCCCACGGTGGATTGGTGTATATATAGTCAAACTTGAGTCCATCCAGCGGATTGTCTTGCTGGATGGACGAAGTTTTAAGGTAATCTACATGATATATATGGGGGTAAGTGAAGTCGTCCTGATATTTTGCAATCAGATTGGCCTTGCATATCATGACTGCGATTTCATCCGAATCCACGCCATATAGCTGAGCCAAAGATTTCGCCCCGACATTGAGCAGGAATGCTCCGCCTCCGCAGCATGGATCCAAAAATGTCTGTCCGGGCATGAACTCAATTCCCGAGAGCATTTTCTGTACGATTCCCTGCCCCGTATAGTATTGTCCGTTGATGTTTCTGTCACCTTCCGGGAGTTGTGACTGATATATATATCCAAGCCAGTCATGCCCGTCATCATTCATGGCATCTTCAGGGGCATGAAGTTCGATGAGCCTGCAATCCTTGTATTCTCTGATAAATTTGCCGACATTCGGGTTGTCTTTCCTTACTTTGTTCAGTTTTGCTCTGCACAGCGAATACATTACGTCTTTCAGTTCTCCGCAACAATTGCTGACCTCAAGAGTCAGCGGCTCCAGACCGGACGATACAATATATGCGTCAGGCACAATCTTTTTTTTAGACCTGCTTTTATTTGCCCTTGATTTGAGGCGTTCAGAATCCGCAGTGTTGAGTTTTGCCCAATTGCGTTGGGTCGCTGATGATATGAGGGGTGACGCAGGAGTCATAAATTTCGAGTTTCGTTTCTTGCAAAGTTAATAAAAATATGCGATGCCTATACCAGACAGTTATTTGGCTTCATTACCGAGCGCGAACAAAGTTTTTATATAGTCATCAATTTCCCAGATTTCATATTTGTTGAATGCCTCCTCCAGGAACTTCTTCAGAAGCGACTTCCTTTTGCTTAGTTCGGACATTTCCTTCTGCTCGGCAGTTTTCATTTCTTTCGTATTTTATTTGGCTGCAATATTAAGCAGAAAAGTCTGAAATAAAGCTCAATCAAAAAAAAGAAATATGAAAAAATTTCTCTTTTTTGAAATCAATGATTTTTTCTTTAGGTGTCGGAATCACGGAAAATATCATTGGCAACATAACAAAAACAATAAGAGACAGTCTGCGATGATTACAGACTGCCTCTTTCTTGTTGCGAACTTATTACTTACAGGTTCTCCCTCTCGATGTCCTTGAAGTATTTATAGGTGTCCAGCATCAGGCAGCCGGCGGCAAGCTCGTCGCATACGACGATGCCGTGGCGGTGGTTCTGGAGGGCAGAGAGCGTGCAGGTGTGGGAATATGCGCCCTCGACAGCCTGCTGCACGGCGCGTGCCTTCTTGTGGCCGAACGCGAGCACGAGAACTTCCTTGGAATCCATGACCGTGCCGACTCCCACCGTGAGGGCGAGTGCCGGAACCTTGTTCATGTCGCCGTCGAAGAAGCGGGCGTTGACAACCCTCGTGTCGTAGGTGAGGGTCTTGACGCGCGTGCGGGAAACGAGGGACGAGAACGGCTCGTTGAAGGCGAGGTGACCGTCCTCGCCGACGCCGCCCATGAAGAGGTCGATTCCGCCGGCGGCCTTGATGCGCTCCTCGTATGCCGCGCACTCAGCCTCAAGGTCCGGAGCGTTTCCGTTGAGGATGTTGATGTTCTCCTTAGGAACATCGACATGGTCGAAGAAATTGTGGGCCATGAAACTGTGGTAGCTCTCCGGGTGAGACTCCGGCAGCCCTACGTACTCGTCCATGTTGAACGTAATCACATTCTTGAATGAAATCTCGCCGGCCTTGTTCATGCGGATAAGCTCCCTGTAGGTGCTGAGCGGAGTTGAACCCGTAGGCAGACCCAGTACGAATGGCTTGTCCGTCACAGCGGCCTTGGCCTTGATTTTTGCCACAATGTACCGCGCAGCCCAAACAGAACCCTGCGCATCAGTATTTTCAATTATAACTCTCATATTTAAAACAACTTAACAAAAACCTCAATCGCCTGATACTCAGCCATACCCATTTCGTCATAAAGCCTTGCGGTATTCTGCGTCCGCTCCTCGGCCCTCTGCCAGAACTCGCGGCTGTCCTCTCCCGGGAACGGGACGATGTCCTTCTGGCTGAGATGCCTGTAAATAGCGTGCCTCTTCATGATGAGCTCGTCCGGGCTGAGCGGAACCGCCATATCCACGCGGCCGAGTTCCCACTCCATCCATGCGCCCCTGTAGAGCCATACATGGCAGTGAGCAAGCCACTCCTCGCCCTCGCACTGGTGCAGCGCCTCAAGCACCGCCTCCGTGCACACCCTGTGGGTCCCGTGCGGATCGGCGAGGTCGCCTGCGACATAAATCTGGTCAGGCTGAACCTTGTGGAGAAGATCGAGTATGATGTCGATGTCTTTCTGCGTCCTCTCGCCCTTCTTGATTCCGCCGGTCTCATAGAACGGGAGATTGAGGAAGTGCGCGTTGGTGTCGGCGTTCAGGCCGAAAGAGCGGACGGCGGCGCGTGCCTCGGAACGGCGGATAGCTGCCTTGATGTTCAGAAGCTCGCGCGGCTCCGGCTCTCCCGGACGCTTCGTGGCGATGATTGCCTTCACCTTCTCGAAATCGTCTCCGTAGCCAAGCTCGTGAATTGCGTCCATGTGCTGAAGAACCACGTCGTCGTGAACCGCAACGTTGCCGGAAGTCTCGTAGGCCACGTGCACGTCATGTCCCTGCTGCACGAGACGGATGAATGTTCCTCCCATCGAAATCACGTCGTCGTCAGGGTGCGGCGAGAAAATTATGACCTTCTTAGGGAACGGGGTCGAAGCCACCGGCCTCGTGCTGTCATCCGCGTTCGGCTTTCCGCCCGGCCATCCCGTAATCGTATGCTGGAGGTCGTTGAACACGTCTATGTTAATCTTGTCGAACGGTCCCTTGAGTTCGAGGAGCTCGCCGAGGGAATTGTCGAGATAGTCCTTGTGCGTGAGCTTTAGGATAGGCTTGTGAACCTGTCCGCAGAGCCATACGACCGCTTTCCTTATGAACTTCGGAGTCCAGTCGCACGGGCCCACGAGCCATGGGGCCACAAAGCGCGTGAGGTTCGCCGAAGAGTTCGCGTCCGTGTAGAACGTCACGTCGTCGTGCCTCTGGAGAAGAGATGCCGGGCATGAATTGTCCATCTCGCCCTCTACGATGCTGTGAACGGCCGCGGCCTTGTCCTCGCCCCACGCCATCAGTATAATCTTCTTCGCGGAAAGCATCGTGCTTATGCCTATCGTCACTGCTGTCTTTGGCGTGAGATCGACATTGCCCTTGAAGTTCTTTGCCTGACGGTTGCGTGACTTGTATCCGAGCAGGACAACCCTCGTGCGGCTCTTGTCTGAAGACCCCGCCTCGTTGAAGCCGACCTGGCCATGCTCCCCAATGCCCATCACAAGAATGTCGAGGTTTCTCGCAAGTCTGTCATATTCAGCGCAATACGCTCCGATTCTGTCCCGCGTCACCGTCCCGTCAGGGCAGTGGATGTTCTTTTCCTGAAAATCGGCGAGGTTGATGAGTTCGTCGTGGAGGAAATTGTTGCGGCTTGTCTTTTCAATTCCGGTGCACGGATAGTACTCGTCCGTGCTGAAAACCTCCACGTCCCTGAATGAAACAAATCCTTTGGCCTGCCTTTCCGCGAGAATCTTGAAGAGGGTTCTCGGAGACGAGCCTGTGCTGAGTCCGAGCCTGAGCTTTCCGCCGTTCGCCTTTATCGCATCGACAATCACGTCCGCAATGGCCTCGCTCGCGTCCGTCTGCTCCTCAAAAACGTTCGTAGGAATTTTTTCGTAACTGTGGAGCACGTCCTCCGGTATGCTTTCCGGAATCAGTCCCCCGTCCTTTGGAAGAGAAAAGTGTGACATATTATTAAAATATATTAAAAACTTCTAAGCGAATTGCAAAATTACAAAATATTGTCGAAGAATGAATGTGTCGAAACCTGAAAATGCGAAATTGACATTCATTTTTATGCGTGCTGAAATTTTCGTAAATTTGCGGAATATATGAGATATATGGACGAAAGGAACATAGAAGAGAGGAATATAATAGAAGACATCGCCGGGAAGGAATATGAACACGGCTTCGTGACGGACCTTGAGCAGGAGTTTATTCCCAAGGGTCTGAACGAGGACATCATACGCCTTATTTCCGCGAAGAAGGGGGAGCCCCGGTGGCTGCTGGACTTCCGTCTCGACGCCTTCCGCAAATGGCAGGGGATGACGGCGCCGAAATGGGGGCATCTGAACATCCCGGAGATTGATTTTCAGGATATTATATACTATGCTGCGCCGAAGAAGGACAGCGACCGCCCGAAGGAGATTGACCCCGAACTCGAGAAGACTTTCGACAAGCTGGGAATACCTCTCCACGAACGTGAGACCCTCGCGGGCGTGGCCGTCGATGCGGTCTTTGACTCTGTTTCGGTGAAGACGACCTTCCGTGCGGCCCTTGAGGAGAAGGGAATCATCTTCTGCTCGTTTTCGGAGGCCGTGCGCGAGCATCCGGACCTTGTGCGGAAATATCTTGCCACCGTCGTGCCTTCGGGGGACAACTTCTACGCGGCGCTCAACTCGGCCGTGTTCAGCGACGGCTCGTTCTGCTACATTCCTAAGGGGGTGCGCTGCCCGATGGAGCTCTCCAGCTACTTCCGCATCAACGCGAAGGGCACGGGACAGTTCGAGCGCACGCTCATAGTCGCCGACGAGGGCTCGTATGTCAGCTACATGGAGGGCTGCACCGCCCCGATGCGCGACGAAAACCAGCTGCACGCGGCGGTGGTGGAAATCATCGTCGAGAAGGACGCGGACGTGAAGTATTCGACGGTTCAGAACTGGTATCCGGGCGATGCCGATGGCCGTGGCGGAATCTTCAACTTCGTGACTAAGAGGGGAATATGCAAGGGGAGCGGAAGCCACCTGTCGTGGACTCAGGTCGAGACCGGTTCCGCAATCACCTGGAAATATCCTTCGACCATTCTGAAGGGCGACAACTCCTCCTCGGAGTTCTATTCAGTGGCCGTCACCAACAACTTCCAGCAGGCGGACACCGGAACCAAGATGATACACATCGGACGCAACACCCGCAGCCGCATCGTCAGCAAGGGTATATCCGCCGGGCACAGCCAGAACAGCTACCGCGGTCTCGTGAAGATGCTCCCGGGGGCGGACAACGCGAGGAACTACTCCCAGTGCGACAGCCTTCTGATAGGCTCGCGCTGCGGTGCGCACACTTTCCCGGACATTCAGAACGCCAACCCCACGGCCGTAGTGGAACACGAGGCTACGACCTCGAAAATCAGCGAGGATCAGCTGTTCTACTGCAACCAGAGGGGAATCGGCCAGGAGGACGCCGTCGGGCTGATAGTCAACGGCTACGCGAAGGATGTCCTCGCCAAGCTCCCGATGGAGTTCGCCGTGGAGGCTCAGAAACTCCTGTCAGTGTCGCTAGAAGGGTCGGTAGGGTGATGCTGTTTATATAGAAAAGGCGCTTGAGCGCCGTGCGTAGAACAACGAAGCGTCGGCCTTGTGCGATAGTGTGCACGAAGCACGACTTCCCCCACAAAGGGGGACGGGAGGGGGATTTTAATAAGATGGATTGGATAAATTATATACTATTTACTATTGGCGGCGACCGGCCGGTGCTGCTGATTGACCTCATCACCTCGGTGCTGGGGCTGACCTGCGTTTTCCTTGCGGGCCGCAACAACAAGTACAACTTCTGGGTGGGCTACCTCTACACGGCGGCGCTGTTCCTCATGTTCTGGAACAAGCACCTCTACGCCTCCCTGATTCTTCAGCCCATCTCGCTGGGAATCAATGTTCTCGGCCATTGGCGCTGGACACATCCTAAGGCAGGGGAGCAGTCATCCGAGGGGGACGGAGCGCTGAAGGTCTCCATGCTGAGCTGGACGCAGAGGATAATTGCCATAGCCTCGGTATTCGTCCTCGCCGGCGTCTGGGGCTGGCTGCTGCATCAGCTCGGGACGGTGTGGGCTCCGGGCAAGTTCCCCGCCGACCCTGTGCCCTATCTGGATGCCTGCGTGACGGTGCTGATACTCGTGGCTCAGTTCCTCTCCGCACTCAAGAAATGGGACTGCTGGATAGCCTGGCTGCTCGTGAACATAACCCAGCTCGCCCTGCACATTTCCGTGGGGCACGTGTTCATGCCGATTATCTGCTGCCTCTACCTCATCAACGGCATCGTCTCGCTCGTCTCGTGGATGAAGCTTTACCGCAAGAACGCATGAGCCGGAGGATGGGAACATATCCCTTTGAATGAGGATAAAAATATATGAATCAAATATTTACGAATATATGTCTGACGTCATACTTAAAATAAAGGGTCTGAGGGCCGGAATCGAAGGAAAGGAAATCCTCAAGGGCATAGACCTTGAAATCCGAAAGGGGGAGATTCACGCCTTCATGGGACCGAACGGGGCTGGAAAGAGCACGCTGAGCTCGGTGCTTGCCGGAAAACCGCAATACACGGTAACGGAAGGCACAATCGAGTATCTGGGAAAGGACCTGCTGGCAATGTCGCCGGAGGAGCGCTCGTGGGCGGGGATATTCATGTCGTTCCAGTACCCCGTGGAGATTCCGGGAGTGAGCATCACGAATTTCATGAAAACTGCCGTGAACTCACGTCGTGAGGCTATGGGGCTTGAGCCGATGAAGGCCGGAGAGTTCCTGAAGCTGCTCCGCGAGAAGATGGCGTTCGTGCAGATGAAGCCCGAATTTGCGAAAAGGGAGGTGAACGTGGGCTTCTCCGGAGGCGAAAAGAAGCGTAACGAAATCTTCCAGATGGCTATGCTCGACCCGACGCTCTCGATTCTTGACGAGACCGACAGCGGACTGGATGTGGATGCGCTGAGAATTGTGGCAAACGGCGTGAACGCGCTCCATACCCCGGAGAAGGCTTCAATCATAATCACTCACTATCAGCGACTTCTGGAATATATCGCGCCTGACGTCGTCCATGTCCTGAAGGACGGCCGCATCGTCAAGACCGCCGGACGCGAACTCGTTGATTTCATTGAGGAGAACGGATATGACAAGCTTTAGGACATATTTTGTCGGCCGGGATGCCGTTCCGGAGTCGATTGTGCTCGGACGTGACGAGGAACTTTCGCTCCTTCTTGTCGCCCTGCCGGGAGTCAGCGCGGAAATCAGCCTTCGGGTGGAGCTGAACGGCGAGGGCGCAAGCTTCGCTCTCAACGGGGTGGGCGTGTCCTCTTCCGACGAACGTATCGGCGTTCATGTGGAACTCAGGCACAATGTCCCCGGGTGTTCGTCTTCCCAGCTTTTCAAGAACCTTGTGGGAGGCTCCGCGCGGGTCGATTTCTACGGCCGCATAGTCGTGGCTCAGGACGCGCAGAAGACGGAGGCCTACCAGGCGAACCACAATCTGCTGCTCTCCGAGACCGCTCGGGTGAACACGAAGCCGCAGCTTGAAATCTATGCCGACGACGTGAAGTGTTCCCACGGGGCAACGATAGGCAAGCTGAACGAGGACGAGCAGTTCTATATGCGTTCGCGCGGGATTTCCCTCGAAGAGGCGCGTTTTCTTCAGATGATTTCGTTCGTCTCCCCCGTGTTCGACATCGTTCCTGACGAAAATGAGCGGGAACGGATGCGCTCGGAAGTCGAGGCCGCAATCAGGGAGATTCACCTGTAATGGCCTCTGTGCCAACTGCAAATCGGAGATATGCTCAGTTATCCTAATGTCAAGGTCAATGTCGGTCTGAACGTGCTTCGCCGCCGTCCGGACGGCTATCATGACATCGAGACGCTGTTCGTGCCCTATTTCGGCATGACGGATGTCCTTGAGATAGTTCCTGCGGAATCCTTTTCGATTGAGATTACCTCTTCCAAGCCCGGAATCCCGGACTGGGATCCCATGTCCGACTTGTGCGCAAAGGCCTGGAGGCTGATGAACGGCCGTTTCGGCATTCCTCCGGTGTCGATTTTTCTGGAAAAGCGCAATCCTGTCGGCGGTGGGCTCGGCGGCGGCTCGTCCGACGGGGCATTTACGCTGAAAATGCTGAACGAGATGTTCTCCCTCGGGCTTTCGGAACCTGAACTTGCCTCTCTTGCCGCCGAACTCGGCAGCGACTGCCCCTTCTTCATCTATAACCGTCCGATGCTCGGCGAGGGGCGGGGCGAGGTGCTGACGGAGTTTCCTCTGTCCGGCATTGATTTCAGCGGGACGACGGCTTCCTTCCGCGATTCCGCCGCATCCTCGGTCTTGTCGGATAGCTTGTCTCCGGACGGGGCGTCCGCACGATACAGGATCGGTGTGATTGCCCTTGACTCGCATCTCAAGATTTCCACGGCGCAGGCCTACCGCAGCATCACTCCGGCGCTTCCTCGGGTTTCCCTCCGGGATGCCCTCTCGCGTGACATCACGCAGTGGAGGGGGCTTGTCAAGAACGACTTTGAACCCGTAATCGCCGCCGCGCATCCGCTTGTCCGGGAGACAATCGAGGCCTGCTATGCCCGCGGCTGTGTCTATGCAGCCATGTCGGGAAGCGGCCCTTCCGTGTTCCATATCTCCGGAATATAGATTGGGAAATCTAAAAAAGATTAAAAAATGGCCTTTCAACTGCGTCTGGAGGGCTTTTCTTTCTCGGTCATATAAAAAAGAAAAAACATATAAAAAGAGAAAACTGTGGTGAAACGCCTCTATGTGCCGCCACTTTTTTGCCGTTGCCTCTTCCTTTTCTTTCCTTTGCATCGGGATGTCGCGCCTTGCGATGGCCTGCGATTATGTACAAAAAGGAATGAAATGCGATGAAGAGAATTGAAAATGCGGCAAAGACGGGCTGTGTCCTGCTGAGCCTTGTCCTTGTTACCTGCTCCTGCGGACTCCGCGAACTCGGGGAGATTGTCCCGCGGCCGCCTGCCCCGGACTACATCGGAGACGGCGGCGATGACCGCACGGTGACTGTCGTGACGGGGGTCGAATATCCTGAAGGCTATGACTGGAACTCCTGGAATCCCTCTGGACAGGGCGCTCCGTCGCTCGTGGTGTTCCGCGACGGCGAGAAAGTTCTGAGCATACCGGTGAGCGAGGATGCTCTCGTCTCGGAAGACATAGATATGCACCGCTATGCGGACGGGCATCTTTATACGGATTTCTGTACGGGTGCAGAAACAGTTATTTCCCGTGACGGCAGGGAACTGTTCCGCTACGCCGGCCGGGAAAGGGTTGTCTTTCTCGCCGTCCATGACGATCATGTCCTCACTCTCGGCGAATCCCGTGGCGGACAGGGCTTCTCTTCCCGTTCCGACGGAGTTCCGCTCTTTCTCGGGATGGCCGGCACTGTGTTTCAGAATGCGGGGCTGTCACCATCCGGAGAACTGCGTTTCTTCTACAGGACTCGGGTCAATTCCACGGCCGGCTACCTGTGGCAGTATTATGCCGTGACAGGTTCCGAAAATGTCAAGGTTGAGATGCCGTCAGACGTGACCGCAGTCTATGGACTGGCTTTCCCAAGCTCGGGAACATCTCGGGTCAAGCCGGGAATCGGGCGCACGAAGCCGGCCGGGATTGCCGTCCTGTGCCGGAGGCGAATAGGCCCCGGAATCTCCTCGGTCTGGATAATGAACAGCGGCGACGGCTCGTTCACGCCTCTTTCCCAACAGTTCCAGTTCGGTGTCTCAGGAGGAACCGTGCTCAGCAATGCTGAACCGATGCTCGCCGTATGCTCCTGTTCGAACTCCCGCGGAATACCGTCATATATAGTATGTTCCGGGAAGAACATCCGGGGCTCGTGGCTTTCGGATGACATCGCGCTCGGCTTCCGTCATGTCGCGGACTCCGTCGTGGGTGTCCGGAAATCCATGAGAGGGCGCTTACGGGACATACTCTGCAACGGGTCTGTCCGTGATACCCTCCCTAAGGGCTACACAGTCATGAGCGGCGACGCCCTCTGCGCCGATGATGACGGGATAATGATTGGAATGACGTCAAGGACAGGCGGCGGACGCGCGATTCTCTGGGACAACGGCGACATTGACAGTCTCGCTTTCAGGGGAATTGTGACCGGTGTCTGGCGGGAGCCTGCCGGAGATGAGAGCGACGCCGGCAAGAAGGCTGCCCGCAGTTTGTTCCTTTAATGTTTCAAGAACTATCAAAAACGCAAATCATGCTGATTAACATTCACAGTGCCAAATGTATAGGCGTGCAGGCGGTTCATGTCACTGTTGAGGTTGACATTTCCTCCGGAATCGGAATCCATCTGGTCGGGCTTGCGGACGCGGCCGTGAAGGAAAGCCTCCTGCGCACGGTCACGGCCCTGCAGTCGCTCGGATTCAGGATTCCGGGCAAGCGCATTGTCATAAACCTTGCGCCCGCGGACATCCACAAGAACGGGAGCGGCTACGACGTGCCGATTGCTGTCGGCATACTCGCCGCGTCAGGGCAGGTGGAAAGCGGGGCGCTCGGGGACTATCTGATTATGGGCGAGCTCGGGCTTGACGGGACCGTGCGTCCTGTTCCGGGAGCCCTTCCGGTGGCCGAACTGAGCGTGGCCGAGGGACGCAGGGGCTGCATCCTTCCGCTTGAGTCGGCCTCGGACACGGCCGACTACTACTCCGGGACGGTCTATGGTGTCCGCGACCTCCGTGAGGTGCTGCGGATCGTCGCCGGCAAGGATGACGTCTCCGACCTGCTTGTCGGGAACAGGACACCTTCCACGGCGGGCCGCGAGGCGGTTTCTGAGGGGGAGTTCGTGGATTTCGCCCACATCATCGGGCAGGAGGGGGCGAAGCGCGGAATTGAGATTGCCGCCGCGGGAGGACATAATGTGATTATGGTCGGTCCTCCCGGCTCTGGCAAGTCCTCTCTGGCCAAGGCTCTTGCCGGGATTCTGCCGCCGATGTCGCGTGAGGAGTCGCTTGAGACCAGCAAGATCTACTCGGTGGCGGGGATTTACGGTCATCATGGACTGATGACCGTGCGCCCTTTCAGGGCGCCGCACTACAGTGCGTCAATCCCCGCTCTCATAGGAGGCGGCTCGGACAGCATCCTGCCCGGTGAGATTTCCCTCGCGCACAACGGCGTGCTGTTCATCGACGAGTTCTGCGAGGCCCCCAAGAAGGTGGTGGAGGCTCTGCGCGGCCCCATGGAAGACGGGAAAATCACCGTGTCCAGGCTCCGCGGCAAGGTCACCTACCCGGCCTCGTTCATGCTTGTGGCGGCGGCAAATCCATGTCCATGCGGCTACTACGGCGAGGGCGACCGCTGCCGCTGCACCGCCGGCCAGCGGCTGAACTACCTCACGCGCCTCTCCGGCCCGATGATGGACCGCATAGACATCCAGCTCTGGATGCACTCGGTCGATGCTTCCAAGCTCACGGTTCCGGCCGAGTGCGAGAGCAGCGCGCAGGTGCGGGAACGGGTGGTCAGGGCAAGGGAAATCCAGCGGGAGCGCTTCTCCGGCGACGGAATTTATACCAACGCGATGATGAACAACCGCCTCATCGGCAAGTACTGTCCCCTGGACGGGGGCTGCCGCGACTTCCTGCGCCGCACCGTCGAGTCCATGGGGCTTTCCGCGAGGGCCTGCATGAGAATCATCCGGATAGCCCGCACCATAGCCGACCTCGAAGACGCACCCGACATTTCCGTCCTGCACCTTTCCGAAGCCGCCGGCTTCCGCTTCCTCGACAAGACCCGCCAGCTTTGACAAGCGTGTGCGGATTTTAATTATCAGCATAATTTTACTAATTTTGCCATCGCAAACCCCGTTTCTGAAACGGAAACTGAGTTTTGCGCCACGGATAGAAAGAGGTCCGAGGCATTCATCTGAAATTTTGCGGTATGGAACACAGCATCATTATAAGGGATACGGCTGACCTTGACAGGGCGGCGGGAGAGTTTCTGGAACAGATAGGGGAGCGGCGGCTGGTCGCCTTCTATGCTCCTATGGGGGCGGGAAAGACAACCTTCACCACGGCCATATGCAAGCGGCTGGGAGTGACCGATCCTGTCTGCTCCCCGACGTTCACCATTGTCAACGAGTATGTGACCGCCGACGGCGAGTCGGTCTATCACTTTGATTTCTACCGCATAACGAAGCCGTCCGAGGCCATTGACATAGGACTGGACGACTATCTCTACAGCGGCTGTCTCTGCCTGATGGAGTGGCCGGAAAACATTGAGGAACTGCTCCCGGAAGAGACTCTGAAGGTGCACATCCGCGTGAATCAGGACCTTTCCCGCACTGTCTTTTGGGAAGACTGAAAAGAACAGTCAAACTTAATTTTTTTTGAAAATTTCCCAAAGGCATGATAAGAAAGTTTTTTGAAAACGTCGGACGCTATTGCCTGTTTCTCAAGCAGGTTTTTCGCAGGCCTGAAAAATGGCGGCTGTTCTGGAAGCAGTTCGTGCTTGAGTCGGACAAGCTCATACTTTCGTCAATCGTCATCGTCGGAGTGATTTCGGTGTTCATCGGCGGAGTGCTCGTCATCCAGACGGCATCGAACCTCGAAAACCCGTTCATCGACAAGATGTACGTCGGCTACATGGTACGTGAGAGCCTTATCCTTGAGTTCTGCTCCACCATGGTCGCGCTCATCCTCGCCGGCAAGATGGGCTCGAACATCTCCTCAGAACTCGGCAGCATGAGGATTACGGAGCAGATTGACGCCATGGACATGATGGGCGTGAACTCCGCGGGCTTCCTTGTCCTTCCGAAACTGGTCTCGGCGACGGTTCTCAGTCCGTTCCTCATGCTGATGAGCCTCGGTCTCGGCCTTGTCGGCGGCTGGGTGGTGGTCGCGGCGACCGGCATCATATCGACGGCCTCTTATGTGACGGGGCTGCACTACTGCTACAACGGCTACTATGTCTTTTACAGCTGCTTCAAGATGGCGGTGTTCTGCTTCATCATCTCCTCGGTGGCTGCCTTCAACGGCTACTACGCCAAGGGCGGCTCGCTCGGAGTGGGCAAGTCGAGCACGCGCAGCATCGTGGTTTCCAGCATACTCATTCTCATGTTCGACCTCATACTCACCCAGCTCATGCTCTATTAGCCGAGGCGATGGGAATCCGGCTGCGAAAATCTGTAATTCAGTGAATATGAATAATATATGATAAAGGTAGAACATCTCTGCAAAGGCTTCGACGGCGTGAACGTCCTCAATGACATAAACGTCGAATATGCCGCAGGACAGTGTAATATGATTATAGGCGCAAGCGGTTCGGGAAAGACCGTGCTGCTCAAGAATCTCATCGGACTGATGTCGCCCGACAGCGGAGACATAAAATACGGGGACGATTCCCTTTCTTCGATGAATTATAAGGAACGTAAGGCGCTGCACCAGAAAATCGGAATCCTGTTCCAGAACAGCGCCCTCTTCGACTTCGCGACGGTGCTTGAGAATGTAATGTTCCCGATGGAGTTCTTCACGGACTGGAGCCACGCGCAGAAGGTCGAAAGGGCGCACTACTGTCTTGAAAGGGTGAATGTCATCGGCTCTGACGACAAGTTTCCGAACGAACTGAGCGGCGGTATGCAGAAGAGGGTGGGAATCGCCCGCGCCATTGCCCTGAACCCGTCCTATCTTTTCTGCGACGAGCCGAACTCCGGCCTTGACCCATATACCTCAATCTTGATAGACCGCCTCATCAGCGACCTGACCAAGGAGTTCAACATGACGACGGTTGTGAATACCCACGACATGAACTCAATCCTTGAAATCGGCGACAAGATAGCCTTCCTTCACAAAGGCAGCATCCTCTGGCAGGGCGACCGCCACACCATTCTCGGCACCGACTGCAAGGAACTCCGGGACTTCGTCTGCGCCAACACCCTCGCCCGCAACATAATAGAGGGCAAATAGGGATTTTAATCTCTATTTCAAAGCATTGGTATCCAATAGTTTAAAAATATTCTTTAGAGGCTATTCGAATAGCTGTTAAAAACTTGCTCAAAAAGTCTGAAAGAAAGGGGATGCATAAAAGGATGAAATGCAAGGCGGACGGTGAAGATGAAACCGCAGCAACCTAATGGTTGTGAGGATTTCATCAAGACGTCCAACGCAGCAGTTCGCCTTTTAGGCGCCCCGCTATAATTTGAAGCGGACGCCCGCCTCCACTCCAAACGCCAGCGGCTGCTCCGTCCTTATGCTCCGCGGCTGCTTGTTGTCAAAATAATACCTCAGGCTCGGGTCGATGTAAATCCCGAGAAACTCCAGCGGCGAGAACTCCACGCCGAGACCGACCTTTACGGAAGTCTGGACTCCGCCGACTTTCCGCGTGTAGAGCAGGGACTCGCCCTCGAAAGTTCCGGTGTATCTGTTCAGAATGCATTTCTCAACACTTCCCCCGACAGTAGCGTAGGCATCCCACCTCCTCGTGCGGAACACGCTGAAATAGATGTCAAGCGGGATCCCGATGTAGTGCTGGCTGTTCTTCATGTCAGTGCTGCAGCTCCAGCCGTGCTCGTCGTAATAGGTCCCGGTGACCTTCTTGTTGAGCAGAGTGTAGTTGAGTCCGACCCCTATCCCGAGCCACCTCGTGATGCCGTATCTCACGCCCACGCCGAAAGAAAGCGGCAGGCTGTATGAATCGGAATTGCTTCCTTCCACGAACTCCTTTCCGGTAGGTGTCTTGTTGCCTTTCGAGAACATTCTTCTCGGACCGGAGTTCTTCTGCGGCCCTCCGAAACTGTTTCCCCCGACGGAAATCCCGAACGGGGTTCCTCTGTAGCTCCCGTCATTGCCGTCCTCCTCCTTTCCGTATGCGGCCTCTATGTCCGAGTTATCGACTTTCAGCTCACACTCCGGCTCGCCTCCATCGACGTCAACGAGCACCGTGGCGTCCTTGTCCTCCGGCAGGCTCTTTGCCGCGTCACCTTCCTTCGCCTCCTCCGACCGTATTTCCTCCTCCGCTTCTTCCGCAGCCATCACAGACTCTTTCGCCACATCTTTTGACGTCGTCTCCTTTTCCGCCGCCGGTACAGTCACCGGCACGACAGCCATCGCGACCAGTCCCGCATCCTTCTTTTTTATAACGTCGAACCTGACCTCTTTCTTCGTCCCGACGCTTGCCTCACCGGCACCCTCTCCCTCCGCATTGGCGGCCGTCTCTTCCGCAAAATCATCCGCCGACATCTCCGCAGGCATCTCCACAGCCGTATTTTCAGCCAGAACCTCACGCTCCTCAACCCGTCCCGACGGAACGAAATGCGCGATGACAAGCCCCGCCGCCACAGCAGCCGCCACGGCACCCACCCCGGCAATCCACCTGCGCACGAGGACGGTTTCTCGCCGCCGCTGTCCTGCCGCCGCTGCCTCAAGCCGAGACTCGATGCCCTCCCAAAGCCCCTCAGGAAGCTGTTCCTGCGGCTCTGAAAGCATCTCGCGTATTTTCTCGTCAAACTGTGTTTCCGTCATATATCTGTCGTCGTTTCACGGGCATGTTCGCCCGTCATCCCGTAATTTTCCTTATCTTGTCCTGCAGCCAGATTCGTCCCCGGCTCAGCTGCGTCCTCGACGTGCTTTCCGTTATCCCGAGCGCCTGAGCAATCTCCTTGTGGGAGAATCCCTCCATCACATAGAGGTTGAAAACGATCCTGAACCCGGGCGGCATCTCCATCACCGCAGCCATGATTTCCTTGTACGAAAGCTTCTCTATGGCCGTTTCCTCGTTCGCCTTCAGACCCCGTGCCAGCGAGATGTCGTCGCTCATCTTCAGCGCGTCGTTCTTCCTGAGATACATCAGCGACGCGTTTATGAAAATCCTTCGCGCCCAACCGTCGAACGACCCTGCCCCGCTGTAGCTGCCGAGTTTCGTGAAAAGCGCCACGAACCCCTCCTGCAGTATGTCCTCCGCCACTGTCCTGTCCCCCACATAGCGTATGCATACGGGAAAATAGCGGGGTGCCAGAAGCTCATACATCTTCCTCTGGGCAGCCCGGTCTCCGTCAATGCATTTGCCTATGAGCAGAACGGCCTTGTCTTCGTTCACGATTGTAGTCTCGGGCCGAAAAAACTGCCGACATTCAAGATGCAGCCCCGGCCCCTTATGTTGCATCAGTCGATATTTTCCTCAAAAATACTCTTTTTTCCCGAATTGCTTGTTATCTTTGTAAGTTTTGGCGTGATTATGGAGATAACAAGGGCGTTATTTCCGAATGATTACCAAAAACAAAACGAAATGAAGAAAAATTTTACGGGAATATATCTTTTCGTCCTCCTCGCCGTGCTGATGCTGTCCGTTCCGAGGAATGCGTTCGCACAGAAGGACCTGAAGGATTCGATAAATGACGGCGCCCTTCTTCTTGCCGTAGAGAAATATGACGCGGGGGCGTATGACGCAGCGGAAAAAATGCTTCGCTCGATTGTAAATTCCAATCCTGAATATGACGCGGCGCACTACTATCTCGCTCTCGTGTATCTGTCGAAGGATGAGAATGATCCCGCCGAGGCCGAACTTCTGCGCGCCGTCGAGGCCGACCCCGGAAATTTCTGGTACCGCCAGCGGCTTTCCGTCGTCTATCGCTACACGAATCAGCTTCCCAAGGCAATAGCATTGTACGAGAAGCTTCTCACCGACTTTCCTAAGAAGAGCGATCTCTACTTTGACCTCGTGGAAATGTATGCCCAGAACGCTCAGATTGACAAGGCTCTGGCCACATTGGACGACGTCGAGCGTATATTCGGGCAGACGGAATCCATCGCCATTTACCGCTTCCGCCTTCTGATGGCCTCGGGACAGACGGAGGAGGCATACAGTTCCCTGGAAGAGTATAATTCGAAATATTCATCCCCCTATGTCCTCTCGACTCTCGGCGACTACCGGATGTCGATGTACGAAGATTCGCTCGCCGTCGCATATTACGATGAGGCCCTTTCTCTTGACGAAACTTTCGCGCCCGCGATTCTCGGAAAGGCGGAGGCCAGGCGGATGACACGGAAATATTCCGAATACTTTCCTCTTCTCGACAGCTATATGTCGAACGAGACCGTCCCGGCGCAGGGAAAATCCGAATATCTCAAGGCTCTCGTGGAACAGTCGGACCCTAAGTTCGTCTCGTCGTTCCTCCCGCAGCTCGACACGGCGGCGAACATCTGCTTCAGGAAGCATCCTTCCGACAGTTCCGTAATTGCGACTGTCGCGTCCTATTACTATCGCACCCAGCGTCAGAATGTCGCGGAGGACCTTTTTCGTCTGAACGCCTCCCTGCATCCGGACAGGCCGGAGCTGACTGCCACCTATCTCTACTCCCTGCTCTACTCGAAGAACTGGGAAAAACTGGCAGAGGCAGGCTCGGAGGCTGCGCTGAAATATCCGGACATTCCTGATTTCATGGCGCTTGCGGGAACGGGCTACAGCTTCATGAAGGAGTATGACAAGGTCATAGATCTTTCGCAGAAGATGCTGCGCACGGCTCCGAAGGACAGCGCGGTCGTCGTTTCCGCCTATTCTGCCATGGGTGACGCCTACTATCAGAAAAACGACACGAAGAACGCCTTCAAGGCTTATGACAAGGTGCTGAAAGTCAGTCCGAACAACATCTATGTTCTGAACAACTACGCATACTACCTCTCTGTCACGGGCAGGAACCTGAAGAAGGCATACGCGATGAGCAAGAAGACCATAGAGGCCGAGCCGGATAATGCGACCTACCTCGACACCTTCGGATGGATTCTCTATCTTCAGGGCAAGCCACTGGAGGCCAAGCCTTTCTTCAAGCACGCGATGCTCTACGGCGGTAAGGACAGTCCCGTGATTATGGACCACTACGCCGAAGTCCTCTATGCCCTGAAGGAGTATGACCTCGCGTTCGTCTATTGGTACAGGGCGCAGGCGAAGAACGGCGGGGAGATTCCTGATCTGGACGCCCGCATCGCCGAAAGGAAAAAGGCGGCGGGGAAATAGATGGTGTCCAGCGCGTTCATATCGTCTCTGCGCCATGCCTCCGCGGCGTTTCTGCTGCTCGCTGCGGTGTCTGTGCATTGCGGAATTTCCGTTTCCGCGCAGGACACGAGCGCTCAGGAGAGGAAGAAGGAGCGTCTCGAAAGGGAAATCGAGATTATAAACAGGCAGCTGTCTTCGGCGGATTCCAAGAGCCGCAGTGCACTCTCCACCTACAATCTCGTCTCAAAGAAGGTCGATAACCGGCAGGCGCTGCTCCGTGAAAGCCGTCGCAAGGAGCGGGAGTGTGCGGACAGGATATATCTCAAGCAAAAGGAAATCAACGCATTGCAGGCAAGCTACGATACGCTGGCGGCGCATTATGACCGCCTTGTTCTCGGGGCGTATAAGAACCGCGACGCTAGAATCTGGTATATGTATATCCTTGCCAGCGACGACCTTTCGCAGGCCTACCGCCGCTATGGCTATTTCAAGAGCCTCGCCTCGCAGATAGGGGAGGAGGCACGGCGCATGGAGGAGACCCGGAGCCGTCTTGAGGCGGAGCGGGATGCCCTACAGAAACTGCGCGCGGAGCAGAAGAGCGTGACGCAGAACACTCAGAAGGAGCTGGAACAACTCAAGGGCGAGCAGGCGGAGTCGAAGGCTCTGGTCGGCAGGCTCAGGAAGGAGAAGTCGAAGTATCAGAAGGAGCTTGCGGCAAAGAAGAAGCAGGTGGAGGCGCTTGACAGGGAGATTGCCCGTCTGGTGCGGGAAGCCATGAAGGGAAGCGCGCCTTCGGGCAGCGGTTCGGGCAAGAAATCCGGAAAGACGGAGATTGACGAAAAACTGGCGGCGGAGTTCTCCAAGAACCGGGGCAAGCTGCCGTGGCCTGCCGACGGCCCGGTGGTGGACGCCTTCGGGGAGCGGTATCATCCTGTCTATAAGAATGTCAAGCTCCCGAAGAACAACGGGGTGGGCATCGCCCTGAAGCCGGGGACGACGGTCAGGTGCGTGTTCGATGGGGTCGTTAAGCAGGTGCTCGTTATGCCGGGCTACAACCAGTGCGTGCTTGTCCAGCACGGCAACTATTTCACGTTCTACTGCAAGCTCAGGAACGTCGTCGTGAAGTCGGGGCAGAAGGTGAAGACGGGGCAGGACATCGGAACGGTGGATACCATCAACCGCGACACGCAGCTGCATTTTCAGATTTGGAAGGATACGACACCTCAAAACCCAGAGTTGTGGCTGAAGTGACGAAATAAAAAGCGGTCTGCATCCCATCTTTTTCTTTCATCACTTCTAGGGGGAGGGGGATGAGTGTTTTTAATGAATTGAAAACTACAATAATAAAATGGAAAAGAAAATAGTGTTTTTGACCGGGGCGACCGGAAATATGGGCTGGGCGGGCTTTCAGGAGTTGCACGCGAGGGCTGACAGGTTTGTCGTCAGGCTGCTTGCCCGTCCGAGCGAGAAGAACAGGAAGAAACTGGAACCTTATATAAATGACCCGTCGGTGGAGATTGTCTGGGGCGACCTCACGAACTACGAGGATGTGCTGCGCGGCGTGACGGGTGCCGACTATGTCCTTCATGTCGGGGGTATGGTGTCTCCAGCGGCGGATTATTTCCCGGAGAAGACGCTGAAAGTCAATGTCTCTTCTTCCGAGAATGTCGCGAAGGCGGTGCTGGCTCAGCCTGAGCCGGGGAGGGTCAGAGTTGTCTATATCGGTTCGGTGGCTCAGCTCGGGGACAGGCTTTTTCCGTATCACTGGGGGCGCTCCGGCGACCCTGTCATGGCAAGTGCCTACGATATGTATTCGGTTTCCAAGTGCCGTGCTGAAAAGGTCATAGTCGATTCCGGCATCCCGCACTGGGTGTCGCTGCGTCAGTCGGGCATTCTCTATCCGGCCATCCTCAATGTCGTGAATCCCACCGCCTTCCATGTCCCCGTTGCTGGCGTGCTCGAATGGGCTACCATCGAGGATTCGGGCCGTCTCCTTGCGAATGTCTGCGAGGACTGGGTACCGGAGGAGTTCTGGAACAATTTCTACAACATCGGCAGCGGTGAGCAGTACAGGATGACGAACTATGAGTTCGAGACCCGTCTTCTCCGTACCCTCGGTCTTCCCGGCCCGGAAAAGGTCTTTGATCCGCAGTGGTTTGCGCTGAAGAATTTCCACGGAATGTGGTATGAGGACTCGGATGTCCTTGAGAATTATCTCCATTTCCGGGAAAATATGCCTGTTGAGGAATATTTCCGTCAGATGAAGTCGAAGCTTCCGTGGTTCTACAACCTCGCGTTCCTTGCCCCGGCATTCGCCGTCAAGATGTTCATGAAACCGTATGCCTTTGAGAAGGGCATGGGCACGCAGTCGTGGGTGAATGACGACCCGGAAAAGATGGCGGCCTACTACGGCTCCCGTGAGGCCTGGGAGGAGATAAAGTCATGGAAGGACGTGATTCCGCCGCATTTTGAAAAGAACATTGAAAAGGCGCGCGAAGCCGGTGAACTGCACACACTTGACCACGGATGGGACGAGTCGAAGTCAATCTATGAACTGACTGACGAGGAGATCCGGTCGGCCGCCGAGTTCCGGGGAGGCAAATTCCTCGGAGCGGCAGGAGGGGAAGGGGCGGCCGCTGACGAAAGCTCTGTGCGTCCGCAGGACAGCGGCGCCGCGTACGCGGACAGCGGTGCGTCAGCGGCGGGCGGCGGCACGAAGCCGCTCCGGAAGCCGTGCACCCTGTACCTCTGGGAATGCGAGCACGGTCACCGCTTCACCGCCTCGCTCGAATATGTCCTCTTCGGCGGCGGCTGGTGCAGCGAATGCCCGCTCGACACACTCGGCGCCACCGCGACTCCCCGCAACAAGTTCATCTCTCAGTTATTATAAGACATAATGTCTGAGAGCGAAAGTCGCAGAAAGTCTAAAAAAAATTCCATATAGATTGCTTGGAGGTAGGCTGAAGAGACGGATGGGATGCAAGGCGGACGGTGAAGATGAAACCGCAGCAACCTGATGGTTGTGAGGATTTCATCAAGACATCCAACGCCGCAGACCGCCGCCTCTTTAGCCTACCAGCCAGACGAGGACATGCCTATCGAAGATCATATACTCCAGATCAAACTCCTCCTCATGCCCATCCTTATGGATGAAGGTGGCCTCAAGCTCGCCCTCCCCCTTGGGGTTGAACTTCTCCACCTCAAT
>CAKUPC010000003.1 GCA_934675095.1 uncultured Bacteroidales bacterium
GTCATGCCCCGGTCACAACCGGCATTGCCGCGGGCGGACTTCCAGGACAGAACGCCATCCCAAGCCAGAAGGGAGGGCATCTCGTCGGGGTCTATCCGTCCGGCGAAAAGCTGAAAAACTGCGGAATCACGGGCAAGGTGATGAACAGAATCATGCAGGGGGCGCTGAATGCGGCGCTCGGCCATGAGGAGGAGTCGCTTCCGATGTATATTCTTGAGAAATACGGACTTGCACCGATTCACTACGCGCTTCGCAACATCCATTTCCCGGACAGCCCCGAGGCTCTGGAAAGGGCACGATTCCGTCTCAAGTTCGAGGAGCTGTTCTTCCTCCAGATCGCGCTGCTCAAGCAGAAGTTCGTACGTTCGAGAGGCGACGACGGAATCATGATGCCGAAGGTCGGTGAGGCGTTCAACAAGTGCTACGCATCACTCCCCTTCCCGCTCACGGGAGCGCAGAAGAGGGTCATCACAGAAATCCGCGACGACATGAAGTCGGGGCATCAGATGAACCGCCTGCTTCAGGGTGACGTGGGCAGCGGGAAGACCATGGTCGCCGTTCTGAGCGCCCTGATTGCGGTCGGGAACAGCTATCAGGCCTGCATCATGGCGCCTACCGAGGTGCTCGCGCAGCAGCACTACAGGAACATCAGCAAGTATCTCGCCCCTACGGGAGTCCGCGCCGCCCTGCTCACCGGCAGCAGCAGGACCGCAGAAAGGCGCGAGATCCACGCCGGGCTTGAGGACGGCTCCATAGGGATCATAGTCGGGACGCACGCCCTGATTGAGGACAGCGTGAAGTTCAGGCGGCTGGGGCTTGCCATCGTCGATGAGCAGCACCGCTTCGGAGTGGAGCAGAGGGCGAAGCTCTGGAGGAAGACCTGCGACGGGAAGCCGCCTCACGTGCTGGTGATGACCGCCACCCCGATTCCGAGGACGCTCGCGATGACGCTCTACGGCGACCTCGATGTCTCCGTAATTGACGAGCTTCCTCCGGGAAGAAAGCCGGTTCTGACCATCCACGGAACCGAGGGCAAGAGGCTCGTGATGTACAATTTCCTCAAGAAGGAGATTGAGGCCGGGCGGCAGGTGTTCATAGTCTATCCGCTGATTTTCGAGAGCGAGAAGCTTGACTACCAGAACCTTGAGAACGGCATAGAGACCATCCGCCACTATTTCCCGTTCCCGCCCTACAAGATTGCCGTGGTACACGGGAAGCTCGACAACGAGGAGAAGGCCTTCAACATGGACGCGTTTTCCGAAGGCCGGGCGAACATACTCGTGGCGACGTCGGTCATCGAGGTGGGTGTGGATGTGCCGAACGCGAGCGTTATGGTCATCGAAAGCGCGGAGAGGTTCGGACTGAGCCAGCTCCACCAGCTGCGCGGACGAGTGGGCAGGGGCAGCGACAAGGCATACTGCATACTGATGACCGGCCACAGGCTCAGCAAGGAGTCCAAGAACCGCATCGAGCTCATGTGCCGGACCGAAAACGGGTTTGAAATCGCCGAGGAGGACATGAAGATGCGCGGCCCGGGCGACCTTGAAGGCACCCAGCAGAGCGGTCTCCCGATTGCCCTCAACATCGCCTCCCTCGCCAAGGACGGACAGATTCTAAGCGCCGCCCGAAACGCCGCCTCCGCCGTCCTGGACGAAGACCCGACGCTCAGCCTCGCCAAGAACGTCCGCCTCCTCCTCGAACTCCGCAAGAACAAATACGAAATAAAGGACTACAGCAACATCAGCTGATATGGTTACGGAACTGATTGCGAAATATATCTGGCTGCTGAGGGCGGTCATGGACGCCGGAGAGGCGGGGATTACGCTCGGAGAAATTTCGGAGCGCTATGAGAGGCGGTTCGGGGAGACGCTGGCACGGCGGACATTCGCGAACTACAGGAGCGGAGTCGAGGAGGTGTTCGGCGTGGGGATTGCCTGCGACCGGAGTACCAACCGCTACATGATTGACAGGGGCAGCCGCATGAGCGACAGCGGAGCCATGGAATGGCTGATAGACAGCTTCACGGTCAATTCGCTGCTCGAAAGGGGCAAGGAAGCGCTCAGCGGACGCATTGAGGTGGAGCCGGTTCCGTCGGGGCACAGCTTTCTCACGAGAATCATGGAGGCGATGCTTGAGAGTCGCAGAATCGGGATTGAATACTGCAAATACAGCAGCGCGGCTCCGGAACGGCTCACCGTGCTCCCCTACGCGCTCAAGGAAGACAAGCGGCGCTGGTATCTCTACGGCCACTGCATCGAACGCGGGGCGCTGAGATGTTACGCCCTCGACAGGCTCGTATCCTTGGAAATTATGCCCGACAGGTTCACATATCCCGAAAACTTCAACCTCAGCGAACTCCTCGCGACGTCGTTCGGAACTTACATTCCCCGCGAAGGGGAAAGGGGCAGCACAGTCGAGTTCAGGGCACGTGGAGTGCAGGCGAAATATATCTCCGACCTCCCCATCCACCACAGCCAAAAATTGCTGAAAACCGAGGGAGAATGGACATATTTTTCTATTTTTGTGTCGCCGGACAGCGATGACCTCTACTTCGAGCTTCGGAAATATGGCGCCGCCATCGAGGTTCTGAGTCCGGAGAAAGTGAGGAGGCGGCTCTACGAAGAGGCGCTTGCCGCAGCGAAAATTTACGAGACGGGCATATAAGAAACAAGCATATACGACGAAACAGACAAACACGAAACGGGCATATAATTGAAATACTGATATATATAAATGAAAAACAAGAAAGTCTTTTGGGCCTTGGCGCTCGTGGCTGTCGGGGTCGTGACCGGCATCATTATGGGAAATTTTGCAAAAGGAAAGGAATCCGAAGAAAGGGTATCCGCTGAAAAGAAATTCATCGGGAAATCGGAAATCAGAGTGGAGGACGGGAAGATGACTCCTGAAGTGCTGCTTGCGCTCGGAAGGCTCTCGGATCCGCAGGTGTCACCGGACGGAAAGAAACTGCTTTATGGGGTGTCATACAATTCCATTGAGGAGAACCTCTCTTGCAGAAACCTGTATATCAGCAACATAGACGGCAGCGACGCACACCTCGCCACCCGCTCCGGGGAAAGCCTCAGCAACGCGCGCTGGAGCGCGGACGGAGAAAAGGTCGCCTACCTCATGGGCGGACAGATTTACATCGCGAAGGTCAGGAAGGACGGAACGCTCGGAAAGGGGCGCAAAGTCAGCGACATTGCCGCCGGAATCGGAGAGTTCAAGCTCTCGCCGGACCAGTCCCAGGTGATATTCCTCTCCACGGTGCAGGGGCGCGTAAAGACTCCCGGGCAGATATACCCTGACCTTCCGAAAGCCGAGGCTTACGAGACGGAGACGATGATGTACCGTCACTGGGACCATTGGGTTGAGGAAATCCCGCACAGCTTCGTTGGCACCTTCGACTGGGACAAGGGGCTCGGAAACTTCTTTGACATACTCGGGAGCGAAGGAGCGGCAGACGGCGGGGTCTCCCCTTACGAGCTACCGACGGAACCGTTCGGCGGTCTTGAGGAACTCTGCTGGAGTCCCGACGGGACACGGATTGCCTACTCCTGCCGGAAGAAGGACGGGCGGGAATATGCGTTCTCTACAGACGCGGAGATATACATATATAATATACAGAGCGGAGAATGCGTGCGCGTTCCGATGGGCGGAGGATATGACACCGCTCCCGCGTGGAGTCCGGACGGCAGCAGGATTTGCTGGATTTCAATGGAACGGGACGGCTACGAGGCTGACAGGCAGAGGCTTATGGTCGCGGAGATTGACGGAATGAAGGTCGGAGCGATATGCGAGCTGAGCGCAGGGTTCAAGTACAATGTCACCGAGCCTGTCTGGGACGAAGACTCGCGGCACATTTGGTTCAACGCTCTCACGGAAGGGCTTCAGGCGCTCTATATCACTGACCTTCAAGGGAATGTCACCCGAAAGACGGGAGAGGAGCTGTGGTACGACTTCTCAACTCCGTTTTTCATCGACAGGACTGACGGCCGCGAAATCCTCTACACCACATGGCAGAGCATGGACTTTCCGACCGAGATAGTCGCGTTCGACACGGCAACGCAGACGGGCACGAAGGTCACCGACGAGAACGGCCATATCCTCTCGCAGCTCAAGGAGCATAAAACCGAGGCAAGGATGGTGAAGACCGTTGATGGAAAGGATATGCTGACATGGGTGCTGTTCCCGCCGGAGTTCGACCCGTCGAAGAAATGGCCGGCGATAGAAATCTGCCTCGGAGGGCCTCAGGGGACGCTGAGCCAGGGATGGTCCTACCGCTGGAACTACCGTCTGATGTGCTCGCAGGGCTATGTCGTCGTCCTTCCTAACCGCCGAGGAACGACCGCGTTCGGTCAGGAATGGTGCGAGCAGATTTCCGGAGACTACTGCGGCCTGAACATCCAGGACTACCTCAGCGCGGCACGCGAGCTCAAGGCCGAGCCGTACGTCGGAAAGATGGCGGCCTGCGGGGCGAGCTACGGAGGCTACTCGGTCTATTATCTCTGCGGGGTGCACGGCAATGTCTATGACGCCTTCATCGCCCACGCCGGCATCTTCAATCAGGAACACATGTACATGACCACCGAGGAGATGTGGTTCCCGACATGGGACAACGGAGGAGCGCCTTGGGACAGCAACCCGACCGCCCTGCGCCACTATGCCAACTCCCCTCACAAGCTCATCAGGAACTGGCACACTCCCCTTTTAGTCATCCACGGGGGAAGCGATTTCCGCGTGCCTTACGATCAGGGAATGGCAGCCTACAACTGCGCTCAGATGATGGGCGTGCCGTCCGAACTGATTGTCTTTCCGGAGGAGAACCACTGGATTCTGAAGCCGCAGAACGCCATTTTCTGGCACAGGAGCTACTTCAGCTGGCTTGACAGGTGGCTCGGCAAAGCCGAGTAGCCGGAAGCTTGGAACATTGCCTCGAACCTGGATACAGGTCGAAAATGCAGGATAGGACAAGATATGGGAAGGCTGAAAGACAATGAATATGACGTTATAATCATAGGCGGAGGAGCGACCGGAGCCGGCACGGCGAGGGACTGCGCGCTGCGCGGGCTGCGTGTGCTGCTTGTCGAGAGAAATGACATCGCGACAGGCGCGACGGGGCGGAATCACGGTCTGCTGCACAGCGGCGCACGCTATGCCGTGACGGACACGGAGTCGGCCGCCGAGTGCATACGCGAGAACATGATTCTCAAGCGCATAGCCAAGGGATGCGTGGAAAGGACGGAGGGGCTGTTCATCACCCTTCCGGAGGACGACCTCGGCTATCAGGCGAAGTTCGTGGAAGCCTGCCGCAAGGCCGGGATAAAGGCCAAGGTGATTGACCCCAAGGAGGCGCTCGCGATGGAACCATCCGTGAATCCGGCTCTTATCGGCGCGGTCGTGGTGCCCGACGGGGCTGTTGATCCGTTCAAGCTGACTGCCGCCAACATGACCGACGCGAAGATTCATGGGGCGAAAGTGCTGACCTACAGCGAGGTGCTTGGAATAGTAAAGGACGGGAATACGGTCAAGGGCGTAAAAATCCGCAACAAGCGCACCGGTGAGGTTGATACCTTCTATGCTCCCGTCACGGTCAATGCGGGAGGCATCTGGGGACAGGGCATCGCGCGTATGGCAGGGGCCACAGTCACGATGTTCCCCGCCAAAGGGTCGCTGCTGATTTTCGGGCACCGTGTGAACAATGTCGTCATAAACCGCTGCCGCAAGCCGGCCAACGCCGACATCCTCGTGCCCGGAGAGACGATTTCCCTGATAGGGACGACATCTGACAGGGTGCCGATCGAAGAGGTTGACAGCATCCGCGTAACACCGGAAGAGGTGAAGATTCTGCTCGAAGAAGGCCAGAAGCTCTCTCCGGTGCTCGCTCAGACCCGCATCATTCGCGCCTACTGCGGAGTGCGTCCGCTCGTCGCCGCTGACAACGATCCGTCCGGGCGCAACATCAGCCGCGGAATAGTGCTGCTCGACCATGAGACGAGGGACGGAATATCAGGATTCATAACCATCACCGGAGGCAAGCTGATGACTTACAGACTGATGGCGGAATGGGCGACCGACCTCGTCTGCAAAAAGATCGGCGTTCGTAAAGGCTGCATGACGGCTGCCAGACCGCTTCCTGATTCCGGGCCGTTCGAAAAGCCGGCCTCACCGCGCTCCGCCAAGGACGAAAGCCTAATCTGCGAGTGTGAGAAAGTTTCCCTGCGCAAGGCCGAGAACGCGATTGACACCATGCAGGTGACCAACATGATTGACCTTCGCCGGCGCACAAGACTCGGGATGGGCACCTGCCAGGGGGAGCTCTGCACCTGCAGGGGCGCCGGGTTGCTTGCCCGCAAGAAGGAGAATCCGACACGGGCGAAGGAGGATCTGAAGGCGTTCATGAACGAGCGGTGGAAGGGCATCTACCCGATTTGCTGGGGCGATTCGCTGCGTGAAAATGAATATACCCAATGGATATACGGTCACGAAATCTGATTCAAATCATAAGGAATAAAAAGTGAATTTTGACACAATAATAATAGGCGGGGGGCTTACGGGACTGCTGTGCGGGATAAGGCTTCAGCGGAAAGGGCAGAAATGTGCCGTCATATCCGCCGGGCAGTCGGCCATGCACTTCTGGTCCGGGGCGTTTGACCTGCTGAACAGGCTGCCGGACGGGACCGATGTCGATTATCCGCTTGAATGCATAGGAAAACTGCCGCAGACACATCCCTATTCCATAATCGGGACGGACAAAATCCTCGGACACCTTCGCGGGGCGATGGAAATGTTCGGAAGCTTCGGATTTCGGACACATATCCCCGAAAGTCTCGGCAACATATTCAGACTCAGTTCGATGGGTTCTCTCAAACGCTGTTTCATGACGATGGAAGACCTTCTGACGACGGATTCCCCCGAACAGCCGATCTGCCGCCGCGCCCTCGTGGCAAGTCCGGACGGATTCCTTGACTTCAACACAGAGTTCGTGGCAAAGGGAATCGAGGATTCGGGAAGCCCGTGCAGGACCGTGACCATCCGTCTCGAAGCGCTGAAGAACCTCAGGAAAAGCCCGACTGAGATGCGTGCCACGAACATTTCGAGAGTGCTTGACAGGCCGACGCTCAAGGAATATATATCCCAGATTCGCGAAAAATACGACGGGGAGGACCTTATTGTTCTGCCGGCGATATTCAGCCTTGCAGATTCAAGGGACGCGAGCCAGATAGGCAAGGTCATGAACACGAAAGTGCGCTTTGTCGCCACGATGCCGCCGTCCGTGCCGGGAATTGAAATCCAGCGCGGACTCACGGAGCTGTTCCGCAAGTCTGGAGGGACGCTCTTCAAGGGCGACACCGTGATTTCGGGACGCTTCGACGGGGACAGGCTCGCCGCTGTGCGGACCGCCAACATCAGCGACATGGAGTTCAGGGCGGACAACTTCGTGCTCGCGGGAGGAAGCTTCTTCAGCAACGGGCTGAAGGCCGACAGGGACGGAGCGTATGAGCCTGCGCTCGGCATCGACGTGGATGCTCCGCCGCTGAGAAAAGACTGGTTCGACGCCGACAACTTCTTCGGAAAGCAGAACTACACCGGCATCGGGGCAAGACTTACCCCGGGAGCCGGGTTACTGGCAAGCCGCGGCGGCCGTGTCATAGGGAATCTGCTTGTCGCAGGAAGCATACTCGGCGGCTGCAATCCGCTATACGAAGGCTGCGGAGGCGGCGTTTCAATCTGTTCAGCTTTGGAAGCGGCAGACATGATATGTATGTCCTAAAGTTCCACGGGACAACAAAATACAAAAGATGAGCGATATGAAAAATGACAAGATAAACGCCAACAACTTCGAGCAGTGCCTCAAATGCACAATCTGCACGGTCTATTGCCCCGTAGTGCCGGCAAACCCAGCCTATCCCGGGCCGAAGCAGGCCGGGCCGGACGGTGAAAGGCTGAGGCTCAAGAACCGCTCGTACTACGACAGCACGCTCAAATACTGCCTGAACTGCAAGCGCTGCGAGGTCGCCTGCCCTTCCGGAGTGAGGGTGGCGGACATAATCCAGAACGCGAGGATAAGCTACGGGCACAGCATACCGGGACCGCGCGAAATTGCGCTCGCGGGCACGGACCTCATGGGCAAGGTCGCCGGAAGCATGGCCGGGGTCGTCAATCCCCTGCTCCGCACCGCTCCTGTCAAGGAACTCCTTCACACCGTGGCGGGCATTGACAAGCGCAGGACCTTTCCGAACTACGCCGGAGAGACATTCGAGAAATGGTTCCGTAAAAATGCGCAGGCCGCTCAAGAATGCTTTAATGAAAAGATAAACTACTTTCACGGCTGCTATGTGAACTACAACTACCAGCAGCTCGGCAGGGACTTCGTCAGGGTGATGAACGCGCTCGGGCTCGGAGTGAGACTGCTCGACGGAGAACGCTGCTGCTCCATAGCCATGATTTCAAACGGGCTGATAAAGTCAGCGACGAGGAACGCGAGGCACAACCTGAAAGTCATGGAAAAAGCGCTCGGCGAGACCGGGGAACCTGTTGTGGGAGCCTCATCGACCTGCATTCTGACCATGCGCGAGGAATATCCGAATCTTCTCGGACTTGACAATTCACGGGTGAAGGACAGTCTGGAACTCGCCACAAAGTTCATCTACAAGAAGTTGGAAGAAGGAAGGGAACTCAGGTTCCGCAAGGATTATCGGGCAAGAATCGCCTATCACACTCCCTGTCACCTCGAAAGGCTCGGCTGGGAGTATTTCTCAATCGAGCTGCTGAAGATGATTCCGGGGGTTGAGCTGACCGTGCTCGAGAGCAACTGCTGCGGCATCGCCGGGACATACGGGTTCAAGAAGGAGAACTATGACGTCGCCCAGACAATCGGCAAGCCGCTGTTCGACAGCATTGCGGCAGCCGGACCGGATTTCGTCGCCTGCGACTGCGAGACCTGCAAGTGGCAGATTGAGATGTCAACCGGCGTGAACGTCAAGCACCCGATAAGCATTCTCGCGGAGGCGCTTGAAATCTGAAAAATTTTGCGTAAGTTCGCGTTCTCATTCCGGTTCCGGAAACATGAAAAACAAATTGCCTCGGAGCGAGAGATATTTTTTGAAAACATGGCAGAACATACTATCGACATAGAGGAAATATTACGAAAGAAATTCGGCGGCAAGGCTCCGCGCCTGCTTGTAAAGCTGATAAAGCGGCTTGTACATCAGGACTTCATCAACGAATACCTCAAGCAGGGCTACGAGGGAGTGGAATTCTGCGAAAATGCGGTGAAGTACCTGAATGTAAAAATTGAGGTGGAGGGACTTGAAAACCTTCCCGACTCCCCGGACGCGAGGATGACCTTCGTTTCCAACCACCCGCTCGGAGGGGTCGATGGCATCGCGCTCGCAGGAATCATCGGGAGGAAATACGGCGGACGCATCAAGTTGATGGTGAACGACTTTCTCATGCACCTCGGAGGACTCGCCCCGCTCTGTGTTCCGGTCAACGCAAAGATAAAGAGGAAAGACGCGGGGATAGGCACGCAGAACCGTGACCTTCCGAGGCTGACGAACGAGATTTTCGAGTCGGACAACCAGGTTCTCATGTTTCCGGCGGGGCTGTGCTCCAGAAAGATTGACGGGAAGATTCAGGATCTCGTATGGTCGAAAGTCTTTGTCGCAAAGAGCGTTGAATATCATCGCGACATAGTCCCCGTACATTTCATCGGCGAAAACTCCGGACGGTTTTACAGGGTGGCGAACCTCTCGTCACTCTTCCGCCTCAAGTTCAACATCGCCATGGCGTTTCTCCCCGACGAGCTCTATCGTGCGCAGGGCAAGACTTTCCGCGTGGTCTTCGGAAAGCCGATTCCATGGCAGTCTTTCGACAGGAGTCGCAGCCCCAAGGAATGGGCGCAGGAAGTACGGGCGGCCGTGTATGACCTCAAGCCGGGAAAGGATTCTGGCAGAGAAATGATTTTTCATGAGAAATAAGCATATATGGAAGATATGAAGGACATAATAGCGCCGGTTGATGTCAATCTGCTGAAATCGGAGCTGACGCCAAAGAAGAAGCTGCGCAACACGAACAAGGCCGGGAACGAGCTGTACGTCGTCACCGACAAGGACTCGCCTAATGTCATGAAGGAAATCGGCCGTCTCCGCGAGGAAACCTTCAGAGCCGCGGGAGGCGGAACTGGGCTTGAGATGGACATCGACAGCTTCGACACGATGGATCCGCCGTGTATGCAGCTGATTGTATGGGATCCGGACAACGAGGCAATCATAGGAGGCTACCGCTTCATATTCGGGACGGACGTGAGGCTCGACGAAAACGGGCAGCCGATACTCGCGACCTCCCACCTCTTCAATTTCTCGGAAAAGTTCATCAGGGAATATCTTCCGTTCACCATAGAGCTCGGACGCTCCTTCATTTCTCAGAACTACCAGAGGATTCAGGCCGGAACCAAGGCCCTGTTTGCCCTCGACAACCTCTGGGACGGACTCGGAGCGCTTATGATGCTGCGCCCGGGGATGAAATGGTATTTCGGAAAGATGACTATGTACCCGTCGTTCAACCGCTACGGGCGCGACCTCATACTCCATTTCCTTCACAAGCATTTCCCGGACTACGAGAGTCTTGTGACGACAAAGAATCCCGTAGTAATCGAGACTCCGGCGGAAAAGATGGACGCCGTGCTGACGAAAGACGACTTCAAGACCGACTACCGAATACTGAACCGTGAGATACGCGCCCTCGGTGAGAACATTCCGCCGCTGGTGAACACATATATGGGAATATCTCCGTCGCTCAAGGTTTTCGGAACCGCCGTCAACGACGAGTTCGGGGATGTCGAGGAGACGGGCATCCTCGTGGATTTCAATGACATATATGACGACAAGCGCGCAAGGCACATCGACTCGTTCATCAAGGAACAGATTGCGCGGATAAAACTCCGCTGGCCGCATACATTCGAGCAGTTCGAGGGCGAGATTGCGCAGAAAATCAGCAACCGGCGCAATGAGCGGTTTCTTAAAATTTTCAATTGGCGCTCAAAAGGCGAGCGGGACTGAATAAAAAGCGGATTGCCGCGTTGCATGTGAATTTCAAATCCTCACAACCACAAGGTTGCTCCGGTATTGGAATCCCCAGTGCGCCTTGCACTCCATCTTTTTATTCAATCCCTTTATTTCAGTTTTTCTGCAAAGTTACTCCTACTCAGATTTCTTTACGCGAGCTATCAGGGCGGTGGTCATGTCTGAGCTACGTTCTGCTGAAGACTGAGTGAGCCACTGAAGAGCGAGCTCGCGGTTGCCCATCATGAAGCAGCCGAGTCCGATGTTGTATTCGAGGCAGGCACGGAAATAGGAATCCTTCGTGGTGTCGAGGATTGACATCCAGTCCTTTACCGCGGCATCCCACTTGAAGTCGAGAGCCTTCATAAGCGCACTGTTCCATGCGCTGTCCTCGCTGTACCATATTCCGAACTCCTCCTCTCTCCATGTCGGCACAAACGACGAGGAAATCCTGTTGCCGATGTTCTTTCCTGAAACGGAGGCGTCAGTTCCGGCGTCGGCGGCTATCGTGAATGACTTGACGGCGGCCTTCTCCCCGCCGAGGGAATCGTAGCACCACAGGGGAAGCCTGATGCCGCCCTGACGATAGCCGTCCGCGAACTCAGAAGGATGCCCGAACAGGAAAACCACGTCGGCGTCTGTCTTGAGAACCAGATTCACCAGAGAGTCAGGAGTCGCCATCTTCGCGAAGTCATCCGTGTATTGGACGGTGAAGAGCTGAGTCGAATCGCTCTCCGGATAGGCCGCGTCCAGATTGTCGGCAAGCGCGCCGGCGACTGAGCCGGTAAGCTGCATCTCCTCCTGAGTGAGTCCGTAGGGATAGACCAGAGCGACAGTCTTGCCTGTCAGGTTGAGACCGGACGATGAAGGATACCTCATCTCCATTGTCATGTTATATACCTGCGGAGAGCAGGAAACCAGCACCGACACCGCCGCCGCAACGGCAGCGAACGTCCTCAAGCATACCTTAAAAGTCTTCATAACAGTCCGATTTTCAATCGCCACTTTTCTACACTCGGCATAGCTCAAGCAAGCTTGGCTCTGCTCTCGCTTATCGAAAAGGTTCATATAAAAAATTCCGGAGCGTCCGGCCCCGGAATCTGTCTATTCTATTCCAATGTCCGGACAAAATCCGCAGTAAGGTCATAGTCGTCCGCGGCGGTGATCCGCACCTCGATGAAATGCCCGACAAGCGCCTGCGGATCTATGTCCCCGAACGAATCCGGACTATACTTTACAAGAATCTCGCCATCCACCTCCGGTGACTCGAACTCGCTGCGGCACACGAGCATATCCTGCTCCGTGAACCAGGAATCCACGAGCACGCGCACAACAGAACCGACGCGGGAAAGGTTATACTCAAGTGAAATCACTCTCTGGAGTTCCATCAGCTCGTCAAGGCGCTTCTGCTTCGTCGAGCTGCGCACGCTGTCCTTGAAATGCTCCGCCCCGTAGGTTCCCTCCTCCTCGGAATAGGTGAACGCCCCGAGCCGCTCGAACCTCGCGTCGGCGACAAAGTCGAGCAGTTCGCGGAACTCCCGCGTGCCCTCTCCCGGATGCCCGACAATCATCGTCGTCCTCAGCACGACTCCCGGAACCTTCGAGCGCATCTTGGAGATGAGCTCCCGCGTCCAGCGGCCGCTGACGTGACGGTGCATATTGTCAAGCACCTTGTCCGAGATGTGCTGCAGCGGTATGTCCATATAGCGGCACACCTTAGGGTTGTTCGCCATGATGTCGAGCACGTCCTCCGGAAAGTCCGCCGGATAGGAATAGTGGATGCGAAGCCACTCAATGCCCTTCACTTCCGAGAGCCTTTCGAGCAGTTCCCCGAGAGCCCGGCGGTGATAGAGGTCAAGCCCGTAGTAAGTCGTGTCCTGCGCGATAATCACGAGTTCGCGTACTCCTGTCCGGGCAAGATTCTCAGCCTCCTCCACCAGCATTTCCATCGGTACGGAACGGTGCGCCCCACGGATGTGCGGGATGGCACAGTAGGAGCAGCGGCGGTCGCAGCCCTCGCTGATTTTAAGGTAGGCATAGCTTCCGTTCCCCTCCGTGACAAGCCGCCTATGTCCGAGACGCGGGTCGGGCACAACTCCGAGAGCCTTCACGACCTCGTCGGTGTCCCTCGCCCCGAGCCACAGGTCAACCTCCGGAATAAGCCCCGGAAGTTCGGAGGCATATCGCTGGGAAAGGCAGCCGAAGACCGCTATCTTCCCCACCTTCCCGGCCTTCTTTCTCTGAGCGACCTCAAGTATGGTATTTATGGACTCTTCCTTGGCATCGCCGATGAAGCCGCAGGTGTTCACAAGAACGACATCGACATAGCCGTCGCCGCAGCCGTTCTCCCCGCATATCTCATACGCGGTCTCCAGCTGGGCAAGCACATGCTCCGTATCAACCGTATTCTTGGAACAGCCGCGAACTATCGACTGAAGCCTTCGTTTTCCGCCGTTCTGCATATCCGCTGACTATTTCTCTTCTGCCCCGTCTTCCGCATTCTCAGCCTCTGGAGTCTCGAAGTCGAGGGAAGCGTACTTGAGAAGGCAGTTGTACCAGTCAAGGACCTTTTTCATGTGAGAGACATAGAAGCGGTCTCCGTCATAGTCCGGAACGGCCTTGGCGAAAAGCGCCTTGATTTCATCCACAGGAGCCTTTGAGGACGGAGCCTCTCCCCCGCCGAGAACATCCTTCAGCTTGAGAAACACCTCGCTGAGCTTCATCTCGCCCTCAGAGGTGTAAATCGAGATGTCGGCAAGGGTGGTCATCCTGCTCGTGAGCGGGAAATTGCTGCGCTTCTTGTCGGAAAGGGACTCGGCAATGGCACCGTTGCGGGCCTGCGCGATGTAGAGGTAAAGTCCCGGATAGCCGGAAATTGAAAGTATCTTTGAAAGATCTGTTTTCATAATCGTTTGTTTTATATGAGTTTATATTCTTTTATTACATGATTTTATGCGGCGGTACGCCCTATTTGGCGACGCAATCGACGACCTCAACCTCAGGGCGGACTCCGAGCACGCCGTCCGGCAGAGCCGCCGTACGAATGATGCACTTACCGCTTCTTGAGACTTCAAAGTCATGATAATCAACATAAAGCACATCCACCGAAGCAGGCTCAACGGCCAGAGGAAACCGGCATTCCACGACTGCGTCCACACTGGAAGGATAGACCGCAATTTCCTTCCCCACAGGAAGATTCCGCACATGAACCGGCAGGCTGACCGTCTCCGTGACATAGCGCCTGACGCTCACCGAATAATCGACGCTCGTCTGCGACATCCTCACGCCCTTTATGGGCTCTATCCCGACCGAGCCGTGGACATCGGAGGAAAGTTCCCCGAGAGTCACATTCTTTGTGAACACCTTGGATATGTTGTCAATCTGCGAGGGGTCGCCATAGACATAGACGGAATCGGGACGGACTTCCATGCCCTTCACGCTCATGTACTGCGGAGCATACAGGATGTCCGAGATTGGAGCCACAGGAACCTTGCGGCTGTTCTCCACCGGGAAAACGAACAGAAGAGTGTCCGTGAGGTAGTACTCCACCGAAGAACCGCCGAAGACCATCTTTCCGAACTCAGGCATGGACTCGGGAATGAACGCGAACACGTCCCCGTCCCTGTGACGGAGCGAAGCGGCGTCAAACTGAATCATCACCGGAGCGCCCCCTCCGAAAATCTTGTTGCGGATGATGCTGTAGCCGGTCGCACGGCATCGCGCCACGACCCTACAGACATTGGATGTCCTGTCGCGCCTGCCCGTGATGTTGGATTCCGCGGTCACGGAAGCCGTCAGAATCTCGCTGTAGCGCAGCGAGACATTGTGTATGAACCAGATGCTGAAAGCCAACAGAAAGGCGAGCAGGAAAACTGTCAGATCCTTTCTGTTGACTTTCAGAAACTCAAGCATTCTATTTAGAAACTGCCTCAATTCGGAAACCGGTTCAAAGTTCTATGAATCACGGGGCGCGGAAACTTCCGCAGCCGCGCTATTTTGTGGCAGCGGCCTCAGAGTAGTCCTTCACGAGGGAGTTCTTGTCCACGCGGAGCTTCACGTCCTTGTCCACCTCGATGAGCACTGACTTCTCCTTGATTTCCACCACGGTTCCGAAGATACCGCCCACGGTGACCACCTTGTCGCCCTTCTGGAGACCGTCACGGAACTTCTGAAGCTCCTTCTGCTGCTTGCGCTGCGGACGAATCATGAAGAACCACATCACGACGAAGATGAGAAGAAGCATCACCCACATGGTCCAGCCACCGGTTGCCCCGCCCTGAGCGCCGGCAGCCTGCAATAATGTCATAAAATTCATAATCATATTTCTTTAAAATGTTTATTTCTTTGTAAACTGTTTTGTAATCTGGCCCTCTTCCGTCAGTTTCTTCACAATCCGGTCGAGGATTCCGTTCACGAAGACACGGCTCTTCGGAGTTCCGTAGAACTTCGAGATTTCGACATATTCGTTCATCGACACGCGCACAGGAATCGTCGGAAAATCAAGTATTTCGGCGAGTCCCATCACCACGAGGACAACATCCGAGAGGAAAAGCCTGTCGGCATCCCAACCCTTCGCGGAGTCATAGACCAGCTTCGAATACTTGTCATAGTTCACGAGCGTGAGCCTCAGAAGCCTCTTCACGAAGGCCTGGTCATCCTCCATTCCCGACGCCGCGCCCTTCATCTGGCTCATGTAGAGGTACGGAAGGGTCCAGCGGCCGCCCTTTGCGATGTCCTCGAAAGTCCGGCAGCAGAAAGTCAGCGAATACGCGAGATCGTCGTTCCAGAAGAGCGACATATCTTCGAGGATATGCTCAAGCTCCGGAACATCGACGAATTCCTCCTCGAATATGCGGACGAACAGGCGGCAGTCCTCGTCGAGCGAAGGGTCGCCGGAGTTCATGTAGTCGTGGAAATATTTCTTTGAATATATGGAGTCGAGAACCTTCCTGAGGAAGATGTCATACTGGTCCCAAGAGAAATGCTTCTGCCTGAGCTGCTTGTTCAGGTCCTCGTCATCGGCAAGAATCTGCGCGAGACGGTTGTCACAGAACTTCATGTTCGGGTTGCGCTCCTCCTCGGTGGGGTTGAACTTGGAACGGAGCGACTCTATCCTCTCCCGTGCGGTCCGTGTCAGAGGCGCCACGATTCCGGACATGAATACGAACAGGTCCCTCGTCGCCTCACATGACTCCTTCAGCTCGGCCTCCGCGTCCGCTGTCGAGAAATTTCCGCACAGCGCGGCGCTGTAGGCCACCTTAAAGGCCTTGATTCGTAAAATTCGACGGTTTAACATAATTTTAAAACAATATTTCCTGCAAAGATACACACGATTTGATAAAAAAACCTATATTTGCGAAGATTTACCAATAAAAAAACGCACAAGATGTACAGTGAGGATTATGATGGAGCATACGCTCAGGAACGTAACGGTGAGGACGTGTACTCAAAGCCGGTAAGAGCCGGGAAGCGTACCTATTTCTTTGACGTGAAGGCGACCAAGGGCAATGACTACTACCTGACCATCACCGAGAGCAAGAGAAAAATCGAGCGTGACGGCAGCTTCACATACGACAAGCACAAGATTTTCCTCTACAAGGAAGATTTCGAGAAATTCGTTGAAGGCCTTGAGGAGGCTCTCGCATATATAAAGAAGAATGCGCCTCAGACCGGGGACGGAGACTACAGCTCGGAAGTCAGCTTCGAGGAACTTTAAGGCTCTCTGTCATGGCGGACAACTATCTTGAAAACCGCTACGAGGAGTATCTGGAACGGAAACGAAAGAAAGAGTCCTTGCGGAAGGCTGCCTTCCGCAAGCGGCTTGAGGAATACAGAAAGACACTCACGGCCACATCGTCCGGGCACGAGCCGCCCTTATCCATAGTCGAGGAGTGAGGGTGATTATCCGTCAGGCCGAACGCTTCAAAGCGGCTCCCCTATTTCAAGGCAACATTAAGAAAGTCGATGAATCCCGGAACGTCAAGGCTGTAGCCGCGTGCCGGCGCGAGTTGTTTCCCGTCGCTGTCGAGAAGGATGTAGTTCGGCTGTGAGTTTACTCCGAAACGGGTGCGTGCGATGTAGGCGTTGGCACGCCCGATTTCCTTATATACATCCCCGTTCTCAGTGCGTGCCCAATCTTCCGGGTCGAGCTTTGTCTTGTCATCGACATAGAGCGCGACAATCACGAACCTGTCCCTGAGCATTTCAAGCACACGCGGGTCGCTCCACACGCGAGCCTCCATCTCGCGGCAGTTCACACAGCCGTGCCCCGTGACATCGACAAACACAGGCTTCCCGGAGGCCTTCGCGGCTGCAAGTCCTTCTTCAAGAGTGAAGTAGCCGTCCAGACCGAGAGGCAGATGCAGGCCGTATTTTTCGCCGTAGAGGGAGACCGTGCGGTTTTCAAGCGCGCTCTCCGGCTGCGCGGCCGGGGCTCCCAGCACGAAATCCTGTGTACTTATCGGAGGGAGATAGCCGGACAGTGCCTTGAGAGGAGCGCCGAACATTCCCGGAATCATATAGACGACAAAAGTGAAGTCAATGATTGCAAGGGCGAGCCTCGTCACCGTAAGCCGCTCGACCTTCTCGTCGTGTGCGAAACGAATCTTCCCGAGCAGGTAAAGCCCGAGCAGCGAGAACACTACAATCCATATTGCAAGATAGACCTCCCTGTCAAGCAGTCCCCAGTGATAGGTCTGGTCGGCGACGCTGAGGAACTTGAATCCGAGCGCGACCTCGATGAATCCGAGCACAACCTTGACACTGCCCAGCCAGCTCCCGCTCCGGAGCTTCGTAAGCAGCGACGGGAAGAGCGCAAAGACAGTGAACGGAAGCGCGAATGCCACGGAAAAGGCAAACATCGTCACTATCGGCATCCAGAACTGTCCCGAAGTCGATTGAATCAGCACGGTTCCGACAATCGGCCCGGTGCAGGAGAACGAGACGAGCACGAGGGTAAGCGCCATGAAGAACACGCCTATCAGCCCTTTCCTGTCGGACTTTCCGTCAGCCTTATTGACCCACGAGGACGGGAGCGTTATCTCGAACGCGCCGAAAAAAGACGCGGCGAAAGTCATGAACACTATGAAGAACAGGATGTTAGGCAGCCAGTGCGTTGCCAGCCAATTGAATATGTCCGCAGTGACGGCATCCCCGCCTGCAATCCACGTGATGAGGATTATCAGCGAAATCGGGACAGTGTAGAGCAGCACGATGAAAAGACCGTACATGAATGCGTGGAAGCGTCCCCTGCGCGCGTTTCCGGAATTTTTCAGGAAGAACGAAACCGTCATCGGAATCATCGGGAATACGCACGGGGTGAGCAGCATCGCGAAGCCCCAGAGAATCGCCTGCAGTACAAGCCCCCAGTCAAACGGGGCGGAGGTCTTGTTCGCAGCAGCCGCGGCGCCGTCCGAATCCTTCGTCACGTCATTTACGCCCTCAGCTCCGGCAGCCGCGGCACCGTCCGACTCCTTCTTAACGTCGCTTCCGTCCTCAGTTCCGGAAGACGCGGCCGCAGCCCCGCCGTCCGGCAGCACAATCTCAAAATCATGATATTCCGGAGGATAGCACTCGGCGTCCCGGCAGCATGACGCGCTGACGGTACCGTTCACAAAAACCCGCGAGGAAGCGTCCTTGATACGGACTTTCTGTTCAAGCACAAGCTGTCCATAGACAATATCCTGGCCGTTCTCGCGTCTAACTGCACTCCTGTCTGTCAAAGAACCGACAAGTTCACAGTTTCCGAGCGAGTTGTACTCTACCTCAGGAGCGGAATAAGGGTCGGAGAGCGGATAACTGTGAATCCCCTCACCCATTACTCCCGTGAAGTTCAGAATCCACACCCCGCTCTCCCCTGCCGGAGCCGCGGTCACTGTCCAGTCAATGTTCCCCGCCAAAAGCGAAGAAATGCTGCAGGCGAATACCGCCAGCAGCATAACAATAAACCTTTTCATTGCATTACTATTTAGCAAAAGCAACAGATCTTGTCTCTCTAATCACGGTAATCTTTACCTGACCCGGATAAGTCATCTCATCCTGAATCTTCTTCGCGATGTCTCCGGAAAGCGTCTCCGCCTGCGAGTCGGTCACCTGCTCGGCTCCGACAATCACGCGCAGCTCGCGGCCGGCCTGAATCGCGTAGGCCTTGACCACGCCCGGATATGACTGTCCGATGTTCTCAAGATCCTTGAGCCTCTTGATGTATGACTCGATGACCTCGCGGCGTGCGCCCGGACGTGCACCGGAAATGGCGTCGGCAATCTGAATGATAGGTGAAATGATTGAGGTCATCTCGATTTCCTCGTGGTGCGCGCCGATTGCGTTGCAGATTTCCGGCTTCTCCTTGTACTGCTCAGCGAGCTTCATTCCGAGGAGTGCGTGCGGAAGCTCCGGATCCTCGTCGGAAACCTTTCCGATGTCATGAAGAAGTCCGGCCCTCTTCGCTGCCTTGGCGTTGAGTCCGAGCTCGGAAGCCATAGTGGCGGCGATATTCGCTACCTCACGGGCATGCTGGAGAAGGTTCTGACCGTAAGATGAACGATACTTCATGCGTCCGATGAGCTTTATCAGCTCGATGTGGATGCCGTGGATTCCGAGGTCTATGCAGGTACGCTTTCCTATTTCAAGAATCTCCTCCTCAAGCTGCTTCTGCACCTTCGCGACCACTTCCTCGATGCGGGCCGGATGGATTCGTCCATCGACCACAAGCTGGTGGAGAGCCAGGCGCGCCACCTCCCTGCGGACAGGGTCGAACGCTGAAAGAAGAATGGCGTCCGGAGTGTCATCCACGACAATCTCCACTCCCGTCGCGGCCTCAAGGGCACGGATGTTACGTCCCTCACGACCGATGATGCGTCCCTTAATCTCGTCGCTCTCGATGTTGAACACGGTCACGGCATTCTCGATTGCGGTCTCCGAAGCCGTCCTCTGAATCGTGTTGATGACGATTCTCTTGGCCTCCTTAGTCGCGTTGAGACGGGCGTCGTCAATCACGTCGTTGATGTATGACTGCGCCTCGGTACGGGCCTCGGCCTTCATGTTCTCCATGAGTATGTTCTTCGCCTCGGCAGCAGACATTCCCGCGATGTTCTCAATCTGGCGGTTCGCCTCGTCCTTCAGTCTGTCGTACTCGGCCGCCTTCCTGTTGGCAATCTCGACCTGCGCCTTGAGGTTTTCCCTGATGGAATCGGCCTCGCGCTGCTTGCGCTGGAGCTCCGCCGTCTGCTGGTTCAGGGTGTTCTCCTTCTGCTTGAGACGGCTTTCTGTCTCCTTGATTGCGGAGTTGCGCTCATTGACGGTCTTCTCATGCTCGTTCTTGAGCTGCATGAACTTTTCCTTGGCCTGGAATATCTTCTCCTGCTTTATCTTCTCGGCCTCAAGCTCGGCCTTCTCAAGAATCTCCTCCTTGCGTCCCTTGAGCATGGAACGTCTCACGGCAATCCACACGCAGAGTGCGACGGCCGCGCCCAAAAGAGCTGAAAGTATGTAAAAAACTATTTCCATATTTTTATATATTATTAAAAAATGTCCGCAAATATCCGCAAAAGCGGCCGTCTCCATAGGGAAACGACCGCTGTAAAAAATTCTCTCTGTCAGGGAAAATCGTCAGTAAAAGAAAAAAATCCGTCGGTTAAATTGACAGAAAACCTTATAAAATAAGATTTGAGTTCCGCGAAGTTCAGACATCCTCCGTCCCGGCAAAACCGGAATCCCCATAAGGGTCACATAGGTCCGTCATCCCATCAGCGAGCCGGCTCCGTTACTTAGTAAACGTTGAATTCAGCAAGTAAGTAACCAACGGATTATTTTCCATCAATGTTGTCAAGATAACCGGAAATCTCCCTCTCAAGCGTCTCTGCCTCGGACTGTAGCCTGAGAATCTCCTCCTTGTAGTTGAGGTTCTTCAGGCAGACGTTCAGCGCGAGAAAGCGCAGTATGTCAGACTCATCGCTGTCAGGATAGTTCTGCGAGTACTGCTTGGCCATCTTGTTCAGGCTTTCGACAGCAACCCTTATCAGCTGTTCATGCCTCTCGGAAGTCGCCTTGAGGTTGAACGACCGGGAGAGAATGGTCACGTTTATGTTCCTTACAATGTCCATTTCCTCATCCCTCCATCAGCGAGACGCACCTGTCAATCTCCCGTATGAGGCTTTCTATCTTCCTCTTCGGCTCGGACAGATCCGTCTGAGATCCCACAAACGCAGTCGTGAGATTCAGGTTATCAATTTTCTTTTCTAACTCAGCAATCTGTTTCCCGCGGGTTTCACAAAGTTCCGACAGCCGGCTGTTTTCTTCCCTCAGACGTATGCATTCGCCCCTTTCCTTCTCATACAAGGAAATAAGTCTCACGAATTGTTGTCTGACATTGTCCAGCATAACGTCACATTGTATTACCCACTTTGCAAATATATGAAGAATATTGAAGTTTTCAAAGAAAAATTCCTATCTTTGACAAATTTGAATATGATATGCACGACATTGTTCTGAAAAATATCGCCGTCGGCGACGTCAGGTCCGACATATATATTGACGGGGACATGATTTCACGGATTGTGAAAACCGGGGACGAGGCGTGTCCTGAGGCGCGGGAGACCGTCGATTGCACGGGGAAGGCGGCGATGCCGGGATTCATAAATATGCACACGCACGCGGCGATGTCGCTTCTGCGCGGAGTCGGCGAGGACATAGCCTTTCACGAATGGCTCGCGAAGGTCTGGGAAATAGAGGCAAACCTCGACGAGGAGTTTGTCTATTGGGGGACAAAGGTCGCCTGCCTTGAGATGATAAAGACCGGGACGACGACATTCAACGATCACTACTGGTTTCCGCTCGTGGGGCACAGGGCGGCCGTGGAGATGGGCATCAGGCCGGTCTCGTCATACGTTGTCATAAACAAGATGACGGATGCGGAGAATGAGATAGAGAAGATACGCTGCTGGAAGATGTACGAGGCGTCAAAGCAATGGGGCGACAGGAACCTCAGGTTCTCGATGGCCTTCCACGCGCCGTATTCGGTGAGCGAGCCGATGATGGTCTGGGCCGCGGAATTTGCACGGGCGCACGGGCTGCCGCTTCACATCCATCTCTCCGAGACGCGCAAGGAGGTGGAGGACTGCAAGGAGGCGCACGGAGGGCTCACTCCGGTGGAATATCTCGACCGAATCGGGGTGCTCGGGCCGAATCTCATCGCCGCGCACACGCTCTGGCTGAGCGACAACGACATAGAGCTTCTGGGCAAGAATCACGTGACCTGCGTCCATAACATAAACTCGAACCTGAAATTGAGTTCCGGCTATCATTTTATGTATAAGGAACTTAAAGATGCAGGATGCAAGGTCTGCATAGGGACTGACGGGTGCGCGTCGTCGAACAACCTCGACATCCTTGAGTCGATGAAGACCTCGGCGATGATGCAGAAGGGCTGGAGGTTCGACCCGACGGTCTGCCCGCTCAGCGAAATCGTCGAGATGGCGACGGTGAACGGAGCCGACGCGCTCGGGCTGAACACGGGACTTCTTGAAGAGGGAAGAATCGCGGACATCCAGATCATCGACACCGACAACTACAACTTCCTCTCGCCGGGCACATTTCTTGCCAATTTCGTCTATTCGGCGCACAGTGACTGCATAGACTCGCTCATCTGCAACGGCCGTTTCGTAATGAGGCACAGGCAGGTGGAAGGAGAGCGCGAGATTCTCGACGGCGCAGGCAAGGTACTCTCGCAGATAAAGCTCAGGAAATAATCTTTGCCGGAGATTCCGGTGCATAATAACACTATAATACACAGATACTTTATGGACGAAAGAATAGAAAGAATCAACGGTGCTGCCGAGTACATCGGCGCGAGGCTCGGCAGGCGCAGGCCTGTCGTGGGAATCGTTCTGGGCAGCGGCCTCGGAAAGCTCGCGGACAAGATTGAGAACCCTACTGTCATTCCTTACAAGGAAATTCCCGGTTTTCCGGTTTCAACGGCGGTCGGGCACAAGGGCAACTTCATAGCCGGCGAGCTCGGAGGAAAGTTCGTGGTCGCAATGCAGGGACGCTTCCACTACTATGAGGGCTACCCTATGGAGCTCGTCACGCTCCCTATCCGCGTGATGAAAGTGCTCGGCATCCAGTACCTTTTCGTGTCGAACGCGGCAGGAGGGGTGAACTACGGGTTCAAGGTCGGCGACCTGATGATTATCCGCGACCACATAAACCTGCTTCCCAATCCGCTCATAGGACGGAATCTCGAAGAATTCGGGCCGAGGTTCCCCGACATGACCAGGCCATACGACCTCGGACTCATCAAAAAGGCGGAGTTCATCGCGTCCGAGCTGCACATCGACCTGAAGAAGGGAGTTTATGTCGGCGGCACGGGACCGTCCTACGAAACTCCGGCGGAGTACAAGTATTTCCGCCTCATCGGAGGCGACGCCGTGGGAATGTCCACGATTCCGGAAGTGATTGTGGCACGGCACAGCTCTATTCCGGTCTTCGGAATGTCGGTGATTACGAATGAGGCGCACGACGACTATGCGGAGGACTATGTTAACGATGGCGACGATGTTGTACGCGCTGCAGACGCGGCTGCGGAGAGGATGAGTATTCTCTTCGAAAGACTCATCCTCTCCCTATAGCGGGGCGCATAAAAAGCGGATTGCTTCGTTGCGTGTGGATTTCAAATCCTCACCATCTAATTTGACCCCTCCCGTCCCCTCGAAGGGGAAGTGGTGCTCCGTGCGCACTATCGCACAGGCCAACGCTTCGCTGTTCTCCGCACGACGCTCATGCGTCTTGTTGCCCATCGCGCCTTGCACTCCGTCTTTTTATATTGTTTGGAATAGCTTATGGGCTGCGAGAAAAGAATCAGAACAAATTTATGACTGCACTTGCGTAGATGAAGATTAAAAAAATATTTGATTTGTATGGACAAGAGATATGAGGAAATAGTCCTGGCGGCGGAGGTGCTGAAGGGACGGATTGGAGGGCTGAAGCCCGAGGTCGGGATTGTTCTCGGAAGCGGGCTGGGAAAGCTGGCGGACAGGATTGAGGAGGCGGTGACTGTGCCGTATGGGGAGGTGCCCGGAATGCCGGCGGCCACGGCCATAGGGCACAAGGGCAACTTCATAGCCGGAAAGCTCGGAGGCAAGGCTGTAATAGCGATGCAGGGACGCTACCACTGCTACGAAGGGTACCCGATGCAGGAGGTCGTGCTCCCCGTGCGCATCTTGAAGGTGCTCGGAATCAGCACGCTGCTGGTTTCAAACGCCGCGGGAGGAGTGAACTTCGACTATCGCATAGGAGACCTGATGATTATCCGGGACCACATAAACCTCCTGCCGAATCCGCTCATAGGACCGAACTTCGAGGAATTCGGCCCGAGATTTCCGGACATGACCAGGCCTTACGAGCACGGGCTCATCCGCAAGGCTGAGGTCATCGCGGCGGAAGAAGGCATCCCCGTCCGGAAAGGCGTCTATCTCGCCTGCACGGGCCCGACCTACGAGACCCCTGCGGAATACAGTTTCTTCAGGAACATCGGAGCCGACGCCGTCGGAATGTCCACCACTCCGGAAGTCATTGCGGCAAGGCACTGCGGTCTCTCCGTTTTCGGAATCTCGGTAATCACGGACGAGGCGCACAGCAACCCTGACGACTATGTCACCGACGAAAATGCCATCATCGAGGCCGCCGACGCCGCAGCCGGTAAGATGACCACAATCTTCACAAGGCTCATCGAGAAACTATAATCTGACAGGCTCCGCGCAGGAGCCTGTATTTTTTTGCACTTTTCTCATCGAAAAATTTGCAGATAAAAAATTTTTGCCTACCTTTGCAATCCCGTTTAGGAAACGAGGGGGAAAACAAGTTCTTTGATTTGACTTATTTTTGAAAGGGAGCATAGCTCAGTTGGTTCAGAGCGTCTGCCTTACAAGCAGAGGGTCGGGGGTTCGACTCCCTCTGCTCCCACAAGTTCTTTTAACTATCTATAGTTATTTTGAGATAAGTCTGACGCAGCAGACGCTCAAAAGATTTCCTTAGACTTTGGAAGTTATTTTGAGATGGATGCAAGGAAGACGAGTGAGGAGGAAGGGAGTCACCTTATGGTAATGACCGCTCGACGATGCGAAGTCTGACGCAGCAGACGCTCAAAAGAACGACAAAGGGGGTATAGCTCAGTTGGCTAGAGCATCTGCTTTGCAAGCAGAGGGTCGTCGGTTCGAATCCGTCTATCTCCACCAAATTCCATCAAAAAGGAGGTTCGATTTTTCGAGACCTCCTTTTTCATTTTGTTTTCTCCTCCCGCACCTTAGGCAGCTGAAACACAATCGCCAGAACGACCATCACCCCGATGAGCAGAGGATAGTAGAGCCTCGGGATAATCTCCAGAGGAGAAAGACCGGAGAGACCGGCGGCCATAAGGAGCTGAGCGCCATAAGGAAGTATGCCCTGAACGAAGCAGGAAGTCGTGTCCATGAGACTTGCCGAGCGGCGCGGGGAGATGCCGAAACGGGTTGATATGTCCTTTGCAATGCCGCCTACAGTGATTATGGCAATAGTGTTGTTCGCTGTGCAGACATTTGTAAGCGCGGTCAGCAGCGAAATTATCGCCTCTCCTCCCCTGCGGTTGCCGATTCTTCTTGTCATCACGCGGATGAGCCAGTCGAATCCGCCGGTGGACTTCACCATGTTCATAATCCCGCCTGCAAGCAGCGTCACGAGAATCAGTTCACACATGGACTGGAGTCCTGAGCCTGCTGCCTCGAACAGCGCAAGTGCTGAAGTTCCGCTGCACAGGCCTATGACATCCGTAAGAATAATCCCGAGTACGAGCACCTTGAGAACGTTCATTCCGCACAATGCACTTACAATCACGACCATATATGGAATCGCCAGATACCACGGCGCGTCCGGAACATCAGACACATAATCTGTGGAGAAACCGCTGAAAATGTAAATTCCGAGCGTGGCAAGCGCGGCCGGAAGAACAATGACGAGATTAGTTCTGAACTTGTCCCCCATCCGGCATCCTTGGCTTTGCGTCGAGGCTATCGTGGTGTCCGAAATGAACGAGAGGTTGTCGCCGAAGAACGCGCCGCCCACGACAATCGACACCATAAATGCAAGCTCCGCTCCCATCTCCACCGAAAGTCCGATTGCGACAGGCGCGAGCGCGACTATCGTGCCGACCGATGTTCCTATGGACATGGATATGAAGCAGGCCGCGAGGAATATGCCGGCCGGGAGATAGGCAGACGGGATGAGCCGCATCGTCAGCGCGACGGTGGCGTCAACGGCCCCGACCGCCTTCGCCGAGGATGCGAATATCCCTGCGAGGACGAATATCCATATCATATACATTATGTTGGAATCCGCCGCGCCCGCAGAAAAAAGGTTCACCCTCTTGGCAAAAGGCCGTTCCCTGCTGATGAGTATGGAATAGACAGCCGCGACGACGAAGGACACGCCTATCGGGATGCGGTAGAAGTCTCCCGCCAGCAGTGAGGACACCAGATAGACCGCCAACAGCACCATCACCGGCGACAGCGCGATAATCCCCCTCGCGTTCGTAACCGCCCATTCTTTTCTCTCCTGACGCTCCGGCTCTTCTCCGCGCCTATGATTACAGGTACATTCGCTCATATCCATAATGAGGCAAAAGTAACCTTTTTTATCCGTTACAGCAATTATTTTGAACAAATTGGCATAAAGTAGACTTGGATGAACTGCAGTCAATTTCGGCAAGCAACAACTGAAAAAACCGGTCTGAAGGCGTTTTGTCCCTCAGGCCGGTTTTGGATTCAGTATTTAATTCAGTATTTAATTCCCTGTTCTATCAATAGTTGTAGGTCACACCATCGATAATGCATATTGCATTGTGATTGTCTGCGTCTGAGTCCATGATGGAAGAAGTGATGGCTGTACCGTCTTCGTATTTGCAGTTGATGAACTCGACGGTGAATGCCGCTGCACCGCTCGGAGAGACGAGGAAATCTGCGGAGAAGGTACAGTCCTTGACAACAGTTTTGCTGTACGGAACAAGATAGGCATAGCCGCTTGTGCTCTTGCCGAATTTGCAGTTCGTGAAAGACACGAGTTCAAGGGTGTTGGTGTAGGAAGTCCAGCCCTTGAGTTCGCTGTCCGTAACGGTGATTTTTCCGGTGCCGGCATCACAGTTGAACGGATAGGTGTTGTCGAACAGACAGTTGTCAATCTTCACATCGTCACCGGTATCCCAAATCATGACGCCTCGGAATCCTGACTTTCTGAAATCACAGTCGCTGACGGTTGCTATAGAACCGGCCTTGTTGCTAACGGACAGGTCACTGCCGTAGGTATATTGGCGACCGTTCTGGAATGTGCAGCCCGTAACAGATGAATTGCCTCCGTTCATGGCAAGGCTTGAGCCATTTGTATTAGCGCCGTTTCCTTTGACAATCACATTGGAAATTGCGACATCCTTGGCAGATACCGTTGTCGTGGCAGCGCAGTCAATGACCTCATTTCCTGTCTGTCCGCCGATTGTCATGCCCTCCGAGAGCTCCGGAAGCTTATATGTTCCCCCCCCCACAAGAGTAATTTCCGCTGTTTCCCCGGCAGGGATACCGGAAATTACGCTGTCAAGTTCGTCCTGTCCGGAAACGCCGATTGTAACAGGAGCGTCATCCTTCGCCACATAGTAGGAACCGTTCACATTGACAGACTTGTAGCCCGGAGCAAGGAAACTGCCGCCAAGAACATCGTCACCTGTTTTAGGATCGTAATTCTCAAATTGGCCTCCATAAACTTTGATTGAGCCAGGATGACCATTCTGCAAGTTGAGGACATAATACCTGCCATTCCAAGCAAGCTCCGTACGATAATAACCGCCATTGATTACGATGTCGCCACCTGTACTATAAATGCAGGTATTTGCTTTACCATTCGCATCGGCACCCACGTTATAATGACCACCATTAAGTCTCACCTTGCCACCGGCAAGTGCCCACACAGCGACATTGTCTCCGCCATGACCGCCGTCAACGTTTCCGTCACCATTGATTTCAAGGCTGCCAGCGACCTTAATGGCTGCATCTGTAGATTTGTTGATGATATCAAATCCGTTAAGGTCAATCGCCGCATCTTTCCCGGCAGCAAGAATAAGCCCACTTTCGAGTTCAATGTTAGCAGTAAGTTTTGCTGAGCCGCCGTTGGCGAAGAGTGCCTTGAGGGCTGCGGTGGTGCTGATGTTCCGGAGGTCGATGTTGTTGTCATCCTCGAACGCAGGCTTGATTTCGACGTTGAAGACTACCTGGTCGGTGAAGAGGTTGCCGACGATGTTGGTGCGCCAGTTGGCCTGAACAGGAGCGCTCGGAACATTGACGTCCTCGCCCACCTGATTGCCCTGCTCATCATAGAACTTCGCGGTGAGATTGGTGACGTGCTTTGTCGCGATTTCGCCGGCTGGAATGAAGTAGTTCATTGCAAGGTACTTGTAGTCCTCGCCCTCTACCGTGATTGTCGCAGGGTCTGTCGGGAAGGATGCAAGCGTAAATCTTGTTTTAGTGTCAGTTCCGGCATTCACGCCCTTGCCTTCAAACGGGAGGAAGCTCGTTGCGACATCGGTGGCCTCGACCACGCTCTTCGCCGGAACAATGCCGGCAGCAACTGCCTCATTATAGTCCGCCGTTCCGAAGTTCACCTGCGCGAACGGACGGTGAAGCTCGACCGGCTCGCTCATCGCGCCCGTGACCTTGACGGTCTTGACTGCGAAGAACGCGTCGCGGGACTCGTCGTTGGCGGTGCCTGCGTAGCTGATTTTGATTTCCTTAGCGTCCTTGTCGAAGGTGTAAGGAGCACCGGTTGCCTGCGCCCAGAAGATGAAGTGATAGGTCTTGCCCTTCACGAGGCTGAAGTTCACCGTCGTCTTGAGGTCGGTGAATGTCGCCGTCTGGTCCAAGTTGAGATGGTTGCCGGCTGCGTTGTTGTAATCCTCATAAACGGCAACCGTAAGGTTCTTCGCCGTTGTTCCGTCGCCGATGGCCTTCGTGGCCGGTGTGCCCGGAAGTCCCGCCGTGAATGCCACGGTCACTTCCTGTCCGTCAGGCGTGCCATCGACGGCAACCTGCTCCTTGTTGCAGCCCAGCGCCAGCAATGAGATGGCAACGGCCGCGATGCTTTTTAATACTGTCTTTTCCATACTTGTGTTAATGTTAATGTTGTTTATTGTCATGCAATCAATACCGCACATGGCAGCAGGCCGGGAAATACAAACTCCTTCCGGCTGTGTCGTGGGCAGCATCCGGAAGGAGTTCGTCGAAAGAGATGCATACTAGCATACAACAACTTGCTCCCGTTCGGAAAACGGGGGCAAATATATCCGGTTCAAAATTAAATCACAAGGTATTTCTTGCAAAATCGCAAGGTATTTCTTGATTTTTTGCGAAATTGAAACAGGATTTAGCCGGATGAAACACCATCGAGCCGGGGGAATAGGGAGCAAGCACCCACTCCGTGCCTGCTGTCAGCGGAGCGCGGAGACGATTTCGCACATCTGCGGGAACTGTGCCTCCATGGACTGAAGGAGCCTGTACTGGGCGCGGGCACGGACGAGATTGTGCTCCGGGTACTTCGTCTTGTAGTAGGTGTCGCCGTCGAGGTAGTCCATCAGGAAGCGGAGAACCTGCTCGAAGGTGATGTAGCGGCCGGAGAAGGCGAGGTAGTCGAGTTCGGCCGGACAGAGCGAGGAGCCCATCTCGGAAAGGTAGCCGCGGATGTAGGCGGTGAACATTTCGAGGGACATCGAGACGGTCGAAAGATTCTGAGCGTCTTCAGCGCCGGTGTTGGTGTAGCAGCGGAGGGCGTCGCCGACGTCGTTGAGAACGGAAGCCGACATAACAGTGTCAAGGTCAATGGCACAGAGAACTTCCTTTGTCTTTGCATCGAAGAGGATATTGCTGATTTTCGTGTCGTTATGTGTCACGCGGCACGGGATTGTGCCGTTCTCGACAAGCGTCGCGAAATCAAGCATCTCCTTGCGACGGCTCTCAATCCATTCTATTTCCTCAAGGCAGGAGTCCAGACGTCCGGCAGCGTTGCGGGCAACGGATTCGTCCCACTGCTGAAAACGCCAGCGCATATTGTGAAATCCCTTGATGGTCTCAACGAGCGGTTCATGGAAGTCCGCGAGCAGTGCCTGAAAGCGTCCGATTCCGACTCCGCCCTGATATGCAAGTCCGGGGGTGTCCGCCTGTGTGTATGACAGGGTGTCGCCGATGAACACGCAGACAGCCCAGAATTCACCGTCCGCGTCCTCGTAGTAGAGCTTTCCGTCCTTTGCCCGGACGACGGTCAGCGTCTCGCGCATCGGGTCAGTGACCTTTTTCTTTATATGGTTCGTGACCTTCCAGATGTTCTCCATCATTCCCGGAACATCCGGAAACACTGATTTATTTTTCCTCTGAAGAATGTAGTCGGGAGCGTCACCCTCCGTCTTTACGACGAGTGTGTCATTGATGAATCCCTCTCCGAGAGGCTTGATTTCACGAACTTCGCCTTTCAAGTCAAATTTCGACGCGATGTCGAGATATTTTTTCGTCATAATTATGTGAATTTATATATTTATCAAAAAAGCAGTCCCGCCTTCCGGAAAAGACGGAACTGCAAATTTAATAAAATTTCTAACTGCCATTTCGAGCGAAGCGAGAAATCTTTTGAAAAATGACAGGGCGGGGCTAAAGGCAAGGTGTTCCGTCAAAATGTAAAACCGACTTTGAACATGAAATTTACCGGAGCCTGCGGATAGATGCCTATACCGCCGATCTGCGCACCGTCCTCCATGACGCCCTTGTACCAGCATACGCCGTCAACATAGTAGAGGTTGTTCAGCAGATTATTGACATAGAGGCCAAGACGGATTGCTCCGCCGTGCGCGAATGCCGTTCCATAGCGTCCGTCGAAGGAGAACTCATGGGTGAGCGCAAGGTTGGACACGAAATAGCCGGGAATCGAGCGGTCGTTGTTTTGCGTATTATCGACATACTGCTTGCCGACATACTTTCCGTCGAGCGCGAGCGTTGTGGTCTTGAGAGAGTTGCGGCAGACAGTCGCGAAAGGCTTGAAGGCAAGGCGGAGCATTCCCACGACAGACGGAGACATCAGCATAGTTGTGTTTCCGAAATCTACTTCCTTCTGAACAGGCTTCCAGTCCGAGTCATATACGGGCTCATAGTCGCCGTCATACAACTGGAACGACTCTTTGTAATTCAACACCTTGTTAAGGCCGAGGGTGAGGTTTCCTGAAACGGAGAGCCATTTGAAAGGGTCATAGGCAGCGGAGACCTCCACACCCCGGCGGAAGGCACGGCTCACATTGTCCTTAATAGGATAGCCGGTGTCGGAAAGACGGCCTGTCTCAAGAAGCATATCCCAATATTCCATGAAATAGAAGTTCGCACCAACGGCAAGCTTCGACGAAGTCCACTCATATCCGAGCTCCACATCGACCATCTCCTCGGGACGCACGCCCATATTGCTTCCTGCCTCAATGTTTTCCTTTATGTCAGGACGTCCAGGCTCGCGGTGTCCCTGTGCGGCAGAGATGTATGCCTTGTGCCCGTCTTTGTGGAAGGTCACGCCTGCGCGAGGGTTGAAGAACAGCCAGTTGTTGCTGTAGGCCATGTCAAGATTGTCCTCGTCTCCCCTTCCCCACATACGGAGGTCAACGTCACGCAGCTGAAGATCGACATAGGCAGTGAGCCATTCAAGCGGAGTGTATTCGCCACGGATGTAGGCGTTGTACTCCTGCTTGAGGGCGTTGTTGTAGTACCATACATGATTGGCGTTGAACTTTTCGTAGGTCATTCCGTCAGCTGCCTGCCAGTCAGTTCCGAGGACATCGCTATAGAGGACCTTCCCGAAATGTCCGCCGTCGTAGCGTGACCAGCTGAGTCCGCCGACAATGTTCAGAAGGTCAGACTTCCAGTTGAGATCGGTCTTGGCTACGAAATACCAGTTGTCCATACACTTGTTGATGATGAAGTCCGAGGTCCCGAACCCTGCCGGAGCATAGTCCGCCATGCCGTATTTCTTGAATTTCTTGTCGGTCTTGTATTGGTCGTACCAGCCGTCACCCTTGGTGTAGTTGAGGGTCGTGCTCCAGCTGAGGGCGTTCGCGAACTGACGGGTGTAATTGAGCTGAAGGTGATGCTGGGTGTAGTTGTCGGTCTCGTTGTCGTAGTAGTGTGTCGAGTTCACTATCTTGTTCCCGTCGGCGTCGAGGACATAGCTTCCGTCCGGGTTGCGCTTATAGTCGTAGTACTCGCCGGCACTGTTGTAGCGGCGGTCAACGGCATAGGTGTCGAGGTCGATGCCGTTCCATGTGATGCCGGTGTGCTGATTGCCCATGAGCCAGGTGAGCTTCAGGGAGTTGTTCGCGTTCATCCACCCGAGGGTCGCCATCGCCGACTGCACGTTTGCCTTCGCGTTGCGGATGTATCCGTCCGTGAAGTTGCGGGAATATGCGGCATTGAAATACACGCCGGATTTCGAGAGTCCAGTACCTGCCGCGACTGCTGAGGTGAAGGTGTTGTAGGAACCGTAGCCGAAATCAGCTGTAGCGAAAGGATGCGTTCCGACCGATGCCGTGCTCATGTTCACGCTCGCGCCGAATGCTCCCGCGCCGTTTGCCGAGGTTCCGAGTCCCCTCTGGAGCTGGACGGAGGAAAGGAGCGCGGAGAGCGACGGGATGTTCACCCAGAACACCTCCTGTGACTCGGCGTCATTCAAGGTTATGCCGTTGAGCGTGACGTTAATCTGCGAGCCCTTGCTGCCGCGGACCGTCATCTTGGAGTAGCCCAGACCCGTTCCGCCTTCGTTGGTCGAAATCACGGAAGGCTGGAGGCTGAGGTTCATCGGAAGCGAGTTGATGGGATTGGCGCGGACAAGCTCGTCCTGGCCGACCATCGTGTAGGTTACAGGTGTGTTCTCACCTGCACGTGAGGCCACGACTACGACGCTGTCAATCCGTTCAATTCTGTTTCCGTCCTCATCAAAGGAAGCGTTGTTTTCCGGAACGCCCGGTCCCGGAAGCATGGTGCTGAGCACCGCAAAAAAAAGTAATCCTCGCATAAAGCAATTAACTAAAAATTAATACTATACGAGGGGGCTGGATTTCTGCGCAGACCTGCGCTCTGTCCTTTTGGAGTTGTGCATTCCCTTCGGCGGTATTGGCCGCATCAGGTTCAATGGGACTCTCTCAACCTGAACCGGTCGCCCGGTTCAAGTACCCCCGCTATTTATTTGTCTTTTACCCTAATTTCGTACATACGCGGCCACAGCTTGCCGGTGATGTATATCTTCCCGTTTTCGGGATTATACGCGATGCCGTTGAGCACGTCGGTCTCGGGTGTCCGCAGGTCTTCGCGAAGCAGTCCGCGACAGTCGATGATTTTCTCGACGACGCCGTTTTCCGGATTTATGACGACGATGTAGTCGCTCATATATACATTCGCCCAAATCTTTCCGTCAATCCATTCCAGTTCGTTCAGCAGCCCCACGGATTTCCGTCCGTTCTTCACGACGATTCGCCGCTGCACCGAGAAATTCGCGTCGAGGAAATATATGTTCGAGCTTCCGTCGCTCATAATCAATGACTTGCCGTCCGTTGTGAGTCCCCAGCCTTCGCGAGGATTGACGATGCTCCGCTCGAACTTGAAGGTCTGCGCGTCATAGACAAGGGTGACATAGTTCCGCCATGTCAGATAGTACAACTTGCCTCCGAAAATCACCGAGCCCTCGCCGAAATATTTTCGGTCGATGTCGAACCTGCGGCTGCGCTCCCCCGTCGGGATGTCAACCTCGCAGAAATATGAATGCCCGTACTGCCCCGTGCTCTCGTAGAGACGGCCGTCGTGGAAGAACAGTCCCTGGGTGTAGGATTCCGTGGAATGGGGATATTCGTTCACGACCTCAACGGTGCAGCGCGTCGCCTCGACCACCGGAGCCGACTTTTTCTGCCTGTCCCGGCAACCTGTTCCAAGAAGAATCGGGACGACGAGAAAGGCAATTTTCAACATATTCGTAATCATATAATTACAATTCATCCTCATATTCACGAAAGTCTCTGCACAACAAAAAGCCTCAACAAAATTGCGCCGCGAAACATCATGTTCTGGATTTCGCGGCGCAAAGATAGCAATTATTTGTTATTTTGTCTTCGGCTCGGACTTTTTCGCGGTGCCCTCGGCATTTTTCATCGCGGCCCTGATGAAGGCGACGAAAATCGGCTGAGGGTTCTCCGGGGTGCTCTTGTATTCCGGGTGGAACTGCACGCCGATGAAGAACGGATGGGTCGGAAGCTCGACGATTTCCACAAGACGGGTGTCCGGGTTGCGTCCGGAAGCAATCAGGCCGGCCTTCTCGAAGAGCCCGAGGAAGTCGCTGTTGAGTTCGTAGCGGTGGCGGTGACGCTCGGAAATCTTGGTGGTGCCGTAAATCTTCTCGGCGAGCGAGCCGGGCTTGATTTCGCAGTCGTATGCGCCCAGACGCATGGTTCCGCCCTTTGACGTGGTGCTCTTCTGGTCCTCCATGAGATTGATGACAGGGAATGTCGCGTTCGGGTTAACCTCCGTCGAGCAGGCTCCGTCCATCCCGAGCACATCGCGGGCAAACTCCACGACGCACATCTGCATTCCGAGGCATATTCCGAAGAAAGGTATTCCGTGCTCACGGGCATATTTTATCGCCACAATCTTGCCTTCGAGTCCCCTCTCTCCGAATCCCGGAGCGACGAGTATGCCGTTCATCTTGCCGAGCAGTTCCTCCGCGTTCGCCTCATTGAGGTTCTCGCTATGGATATACTGAACGTTGACCCTGCACTCGTTCGCAGCAGCGGCATGGACGAAAGCCTCGCGGATGGACTTGTAGGCATCCTGAAGGTCGTATTTCCCGACGAGGGCGATGTTCACCTCGTGCTTAGGGTTGTCAAGCCTGCGGAGGAAGTCGTTCCACTTGTCGAGGTTCGGCTCCGGAGCGTCGGTGATGGCGAAATGGTTCAGAACAAGCTTGTCAAGTCCCTCTTCCTTCATCTTGAGAGGCACCTTGTATATAGAGTCGGCGTCAATCGACTGGATGACATGGCCCGGCTTCACGTTGCAGAAGAGGGCGACCTTCTTGCGGAGTTCCGGCGAGAGGTCGTACTCGGTGCGGCAGACGATGATGTCCGGCTGCACACCGCTCTGCTGGAGCATCTGCACGGAGTGCTGGGTCGGCTTTGTCTTGAGTTCCTTGGCGGCCCTGAGGTAAGGCACGAGAGTAAGGTGTATCGTCACGCAGTCCTCCTCCGGGAGCTCCCACTGGAGCTGGCGCACGGCCTCGACGAACGGGTGCGACTCCATGTCGCCGACGGTTCCGCCGATTTCGGTGATGATGACGTCGTAGTCGCGGGTCTTTGCAAGCAGCATCATGCGGCGCTTGATTTCATCGGTGATGTGAGGGACAATCTGCACGGTCTTTCCGAGATACGCGCCCTCGCGCTCCTTGCTTATCACGGTGTTGTAAATCTTGCCGGTGGTGACGTTGTTCGCCTTCGAGGTATAGACTCCGAGGAATCTCTCGTAGTGTCCGAGGTCAAGGTCGGTCTCGGCGCCGTCCTCCGTGACATAGCATTCGCCATGTTCGTAAGGGTTGAGCGTACCCGGGTCGATGTTGATGTAAGGGTCGAACTTCTGGATTGTTACCTTCAGACCCCGTGCCTGAAGAAGCTTTGCGAGAGATGCGGAAATGATTCCCTTTCCGAGGGAGGATGCTACACCACCTGTGACGAAAACGTACTTTGTGTTCATAAATAGAGAAAAAAAAAACCTGTCGGCAGTTCTGCTAACAGGGACACAAATTTACGCCTTTTTTCCGTTCCCGCCAAATTTTTTCCGGCACATATTTTTCTCAGACGCCGCCATTCGGTCGAAAAAGTGTGACGGAACGATGATTATTCGGTCGAAAAAATGTAACATAATGGTAATTATTCGGTCGAAAAAGTGTATATTCGCAGGCGAATAACATAAGAGACAAGATGTTACGCAGAAAAATGGAAAACACTCTGTTGGAGTGGAAAAACGCAAATGACAAGAAACCGCTCGTCATCAAGGGAATAAGACAGTGCGGAAAGACATTCATCGTCAAGAAGTTTGCAAGGCAGAACTACCGCAGTGTAGTATATATGAACTTCATACTCGAACCGGACAAGGCCACGGCTTTTTCGGGAAACAAGGACATAGACACGATTATCCTGAGCCTGTCTTCCATGATTCCGGGATCCAAGTTCATTCCCGGACAGACCTGCATCATTCTCGACGAAATACAGGATTGCCCGGAAGCCAGGACAGCCCTCAAATCCTTCAAGGAAGACGGAAGATTCGACGTCATTGCGACAGGCTCTCTTTTGGGAGTCAAAGGATATGGGGAGAAACGGCAAGACTCCGGAATGACAGCAAAAAATTCAATTCCTGTCGGACACGAAACTATTGTGGAAATGTATCCGCTTGACTTTGAGGAGTTTCTTTGGGCAAATGGCGTCAATGAACAAGTCTTGGAGTCAGTTTCGCAGAGCCTGAGGAATGAGGTTCCGGTTCATGAGGGCATCCATAATGCCATGACCACGCTGCTGCACAGGTACATCATTGTCGGAGGTCTGCCTGCCGCCGTGAATAAATTTTTAGAAACGAAGGACATCGGCCAAGTGTATAAGGTACAGAGGGAAATTCTGGACGAATATGAAGACGACATGGTCAAATATGCCGACGATTCCGACAAGCCGCGCATAAGAGAATGTTTCGAGTCAATACCGAAGCAGCTCGCGCGAGAAAACAAAAAGTTCCAATACTCAGTCATCAGGAAAGGGGCGAGGGCTTCGGAATATTCCGGCTGCCTGCAATGGATGGAGGACGCGGGAATAATACGCCGATGCTACAATGTCACCACTACCGAGCTCCCGCTCACGGGGAATGCCATCGAAGACTGCTTCAAGGTCTATGTGCAGGACATCGGTCTGCTCATCGCCATGCTCGATTTCGGGACGCAGGCGGACATACTGCAAGGGAATCTCGGAGGCTACAAGGGGGCGATTTTTGAAAATCTGATGGCGGACTTTCTTTGCAAATCCGGCACTCCGCTTTACTATTTTCATAAGGACAGCGGACTGGAACTCGATTTTCTGATACGCCGAGGCGGCAAATGCACTCCGATTGAGGTAAAGGCGACAACAGGAAAGAGCAAGAGCCTCAACACGGTGCTGAAGAACAGCAAGGTATATCACATCGACAGTGCCCTGAAATTAGGGAATTATAATGTAGGACGCAACGGAGGCATCCTCACCCTTCCTTTATATATGGGCTTTATGATACGGGCGGGGGATGACTTGGGCGTGGTTCCGGATGTTGACATAGAGAAGCTCAACAGTCTGGTTCAGAAAGAAATCTGAACAAAAAGCCTCGAAGAGTTCGGCTTCGAGGCTAAAAAAAAATGAATGGTAATCGTCTATTTACTTAGTGTCAGCGACTTGATGAAGTCGATTTCGGACTGGCTGTATGGGGTGCCGTCTTCGGTGAAGATGTCGTGGAACCAGACTTCCGGCATCGGGTCGCCCGGCTTGCTGCCCCAAGGCATATAGTAGGCGCATTTTCCTGTCGTGAGTCCCCAGTTGATTGCGCCGATTTTCTCTCGTTTCAGAATCGGGAGACTGCCCTCGAAGGTCGAACGCGGACGTCCCATATATTCCTGACACACCATCGGGCGGTTGAAAGGCTTGAGCATCTTTATGAATGTCTCAAGTTCCTTGTCATAGTAGCAATGGAAGGTGAGGATGTCAACATTCTCGCAAATCCAGCTGACCATTTCAAGCTTGGTCCGCGTGCCTGCCGAACCCGGACGAATCCAGATCGGCGCGGAGCACGGCTGCGACGGGTTCACCTCCCATGCCCACTTGAAGACCTCCTTGAGCAGCGGCAGGCTGTAGGCGCCCTCCTTGGGGTTCTCCGGCTCATTGTAGAGGCACCAGTAGAGGATGCGGTCGCAGTCCTTGTAGGTGCGCAGGATGTCCTGGACATATTCCTTCAGCCTTGGCCAAGACTCCGGATTGTTCACGTTCTGCGCTCCCGGCGACTGAATCCAACCCGAGCCGTGCACGCCCTTAATCGGCTGTGGCTGAGGGCCGAGCTTGGGGTTGTTGAAGGTGCCGCCGTTGGTGAAGAAGGTGATGATGAGTTTCTGGCCGTGCCTTTCGGCTATGTCCATGAACTGGTTGATGCGGGACTTGAAGCCGTCCTTGTCCGCATACCAGAGCATCTCGTGGAGATAGATGCGGAGGGTGTTGAAGCCTATGCTCTCGGCATATCCGAGCTCGCGGTCGATGATTTCGGGATTGAAGGTCTCCGGCTGCCAGAACTCGAACTGGTTGATGGCGTAGGACGGGACATAGTTGCAGCCGACCGGCCATTCCTGCTCCGCCCACCATGCGTTGGCCTTTTCCTCGGACCAGCGGCCGACGCTCCCGGCCTTGCCGCAGCAGCCCGAAAGGGCTGCGACGACGGCGAAGGACAAAAGTATATTCCTGATTTCCATATATCTAATTATTTAATATTATTAAGATAGTAGTTCGCCCAGACATTGTCGTTCCGCTGGTCGAGAGCCTTTTCGAAGCCCCCACGTGCCTTGGACTCCTTGCCGAGAGCCTTCCATGCAAGCCCCTGGATGTAATAGGCCTTGGTGTTCACGTCCTCGGGACGCGGACCGTAGTCGAAGCTCTCGAAGAAACGCTCAACATAGTCGGTGACGCTGTTTTCCCCATAAGAGAGCATTTCCCTGAACATCGGCTTCACGTTGGCCTTAGGGTTGAGTTTGAGCATAGCAAGCGCCTTCTCGTAATTATAGGCACAATCGACAGGCTTCACCTCTACGGCAGCGGCCTTTTCGTAATACTCCCGTGCCTTCGCCGCGTCACCGACCTTTTCGTATGCCATACCTATATTATAATATACCTGCGCGTCGCGCGCGTAGTATTCGAGGTGGGCATACCCATGGTTCGCGGGGTACTCGTCGGTCATGAGCATATATTCCAGAGCCTGGGCATTGTTACCGGCCTTCCACTCGCGGAATCCGGAGAGCATGCACGCATCGACATAGATATCGTGAAGATCCTCGATGTGCTCGCGGCGGGAGTAGAAGCGGGTCAGGAGTTTGTCCAGCACCTGCTCGTACTCGCCCTTGAGAATGCGGAGCTTAATCGCGCGGGTTTCGGAGTCGTAGCGTTTCTCGTAAAGGGATTCCCTGCCGGCGAAGAGTTCATAGCGTTCCTCAACAGGAGCGTTGAGCTGCTCAAGAATCTCGTCGCATTCGGTGAGGAAGATTGCATTGCCGTCCTTGTCCGCCGCGATTGCCTTCTTGTACCAGTCGGCACCCTTGCGGAGTTCGCCTGTGAAGTAGTGGCAGCCCCATCCGAGGTTGCGCATGGCCATCGCGAAATCGGGCCTGAGCTCAACGGCCTTCTCCCAGCAGGACATTGCCTTTGCCGGCTGCTTCTGATACCAGAGGTTGCCGAGGTAGTACCATGCCATGACTGCGTCCGGAGCGTACTCTATCGCCTTTTCAAGCGGTTTCACGGTTTCGAGACGGAACGGGAACACATAGTCCATGTCTCCCGCCTCGGCTGCGGCGAACCATTTTGCGGCCGCGTCCTTGTCGCCGTTTCTGTCGGCGAACCATCCGAGCCAGTACTCGACTGTAGGATAAGGCCTTATGCTCTCGGCATCCTTGAAAATCATCTCAGCATCGGATGCGAAGCCGTTGTTAAGATAGTAGAGCGCAAGCTCGATGTAGGACTCGCTCACTCCGCGCAGAAGCTTGGCGAACTCCGCCTGAGGCTTCACGCCGAGAGCGACCTGCTCTGCCGAAGCGTAGTAGTTGAGAGGGTCGATGTCAAGGACTTCCGCAGCAAGTTCCGCGGCCTTTTCAGTGTTGCCGGCCTTGCGCTCAAGCGTGGCGAGGAGGTTCTTCGCGTCGAGGTTCATTCCGTTGTATGCCACCGCCATTCCGGCTTCCTGCGCGGCCTGCTTCGCGTTTCCGAGAGTCGAGGAAATCTGCGCGAGCTGGTAATATGCCGCTGACGCATATTCATAGTCCCATGCGGCGCGGTAGAGAGTATCGACTGCGTCGGCATATTTTCCCTCGTCCTTGAGAATGAGTCCGAGATTGTACATTGACTCGCCGTCGGCAGGACGGGTGTATGAAGAGGTCTGGCGCACGAGAGACTTTCGGAGATATGACTTCGCCTTTTCGTAGTCCCCCGCCTTGCGGTAATATATTCCGAGTTGGGTGTTGCTGCGGACGTCGAGCGGGTCACGGCGCACAGCCTCCTCGAAATAGATGTTCGGATCGACATGAGCCTGATGGAACTGGAGGTTACGCATTCCGAGGTAGTAGAGGTCCTCGATGTTGTCAATCGACTTAGGGTCAGGGTCTAGCGGCACGACAGGCTCAGGAAGCGGTCTGGTGCGGTCGAGCTTGTACGGATGGTAGCTCAGAAGTTCCTGTCCCTCCGCGGAATAGACTGTCATCGTGACCTCAGAAGGCTCGCTGACATTCGCCGAGTCGGTCGTGAAGTCGTCGGCGAAAGGCTTGTCAGGGGCGATGTAGGCCACCTTGCTGTAGAGCACCGTGCCGTCTGCCTTGCGTACCTCAACCTTGGCGTTGTTGCGGATTTGGGTGACATTCGCGGCGACATGAATCTTCCCGGACGGGTCTATGTCCATGTTTAGCGTGGCAAGCTCGTTGCCCCGGTTCACATGGCGGAGGTCGCGGATGCCGTACCAGTAGGCGGTGAACTCCTTGGTCTCGTGCGGGTTTATCCAGCAGTAGTCCGGCTGATTGTCGGAGTAGGCTCCGGTCATCAGTTCGACATAAGCGCCGTCGCTGTCCGTGAGGGTCTCGCAGTCCCATGCGTGGCCGTAGTTCATGTGTCCCCAGGACCAGAACTTGCCGCCCTTGTTGATGTTGTGGTTGCCCGCGAGCATCGTGCCGGCATTCTTGCCGTAGTCGTAGCCGCCGAGGAAGTCGTCCTTCTGGTCATAGATGAACACGGAGCCACCCATGAGGGCCGGGAGGTTCTTCCAGTAGCTGATATCGACTCCGGCATAGTCCGGATTTCCGCAGTATTCCCCGTCAGGCACAGGCCAGCGCAGGAAGCTGTTCTTGTGGTGGAATGTACCGAAGTCGGTGCACTCAGGGAAGACAATCTGGTAGTTCTCGTTGGCGTGGGTCGCGACATTGTTCCAGTGGAGCATGGAGTTGCGGTCCTGCGCGTTGTTGAAGAAGCGGCCGGTGACCTCGATGTAGGATTTGTCCGGGTAGAGCGTCATGCCCATAGCCCAGCTCATCCTGTGGCGGTTCTCCACCTCGCCGACCCAGAGGGTCTTGCTGCCGTCGCCGTTATCGACAATGGTGTAGTCTATCGGGTACTGCGACGTCGCCCTGTGGTGGTGAAAGACGTTCCACTCCACGCCGCCGCTTATCCATGCGCCGAGCATCCCGACATTGGCCGGCTTGATGACGCTCTGGCGGTAGAATATCTCATAGCCGTTTGTCTTGTCGGTGGCATAGAAGAGCCGTCCCCCGATGTCCGGAAGCACGCAGACCTTCAGATAGTCGTTCTCGATGAAGATCGCCCTGTGGGTGGAATCCACCTTCTCGTTGGTCGGGTTGTCGTTCATGGCGTAGGGATAGACTCCCCTCTTTGCCCTCTGGTAGGCGAAGTCCCGCTCGAAAAGAGGAGCCTTCTCCGGGGCGTTCACGCGGTAAGTCGGCAGGTCAATCGTGCCCTCCCAGGCCTTCACCGGCCCGTTCTGCGCCCCCGCGGAAACTCCCGCGAGAGCAAGTGCCAGAACGGCAAAAATCATTGTTGTCTTTTTCATTAAGTGAAATCAGTGTTATTTAGAAACTGTTTAAATTTTTCTCACATTTATTTTTATGTGTTCGTTCTTTTGGTGTCTTTTTGGCCATATTTTCTCATTTTGCTCGTCATTTAGCACCGCTGAACTCCTCTTAAAACGATAAGATCCGGCTCAAAAATACATCTCAAAATAACTGAACAAAAAATTTAAACAGTTTCTTGGTTCAGACTGCAAATTTCCGAATCAGCAGCCACAACGCCATACACATTTTATCCATTTGTTTGTAATTTTTCGTCAATACTGCCTGATGCAGCGGACGGGACGGGCTATGCCGGTGCTGCCGGAGCCTTCTATGCGAAGGTTGCTGCCGACGAGCCAGCGGAAGCCGTAGAGCTTGCCGGACTTGTACTGGGCTGGATCGACGGTTGCAGTCCAGTAGTAGGCGGACTCGCCGACCTGAGCCATTTTGCCGTCCTGACGGTGACCGGTGCACGGAATGCGGGTGTTGATGTTGTCAGGGTCGGTGTAGGTGCGGATGAGACGACCGTAGTTACGCTTGCTGCGGCCTGTAGTGATGTTCTCGCTCCAGATTTCGGTGTAACCGTTGGCTGTCCAGCCGGCAAATGAGTTCCAGAGTTCCTCGCAGGTCGGGACGCGGTAGCCCACAGGACAAGGGTCATTGTTGGTCTTCGCGAGGGCAGCCTTTCTCGTCGTCTCATAGGTTTCCTTCTCATCGGTTCCCTGTGCCCAGCCTTTCCATGTGTCGAAAGGTGCAAGGCCGTCGCCCCATGCGGTCACATCAATGTCATTGGCCCAGTTGGCGCCGTCGGAGCAGAAACTCATCGGAGTCTTTGCAGTCTCAGCGACAGAGGCTATCTCCTTGGTTGCGGTGAATCCCTCGCCGAAGGCAGCATTTGCAATCCAAGGCATCGTGCAGGTCGTGAACGGTTCATCCTCCTTTGCCGCGAAGCCTGTCTTGAAAGTTGACGTGCTGCCGTCCTTGAGAGTGCCGATTCCGGTGCGGCTCGCTCCCGGGAACGGGTCCTTGCGTCCCCACTGATAGACATTGCCGTGGATGCCGGCGTTGTCGGTGTTCTTCGTATTGAGTGCGCCGAGATTCCTGTCGAGCCATGTAAAGCTCTTGTCCTCATTCACGAGATGAAGGCTCTGCCAATTCGCGACGGCCATCTCCTCAAGGCTCACGCCGGTGCTCCAGATGTGGAACGACCAGACAATCTCGCGTGCTCCGCCGACTTCCCTGTAGAGAGCAATCACGGCGTTGCCGACATTTCCGCTTGCGGTGAACTCCACCTGAGACTTCTCCTTGTCGAACTTGACTCCGGAGATGACCCATGACGGGTTCATCGGCTCCACTGCCTTCACGACCTCGGTGAGTCCGTCGTCCTCCTCGGTCCACTCGCACTCGACAGAACTCCAGAGCCAGTCGGCGCCATCGGCTACGAGAGCAGTGCCGTCAACGGTCTTAGCGTCAAACTTGTAGGTCCCAGCAGACGCGACGACATAACAGTTAGCAGTCCCGTTCGCAGAGAGGTTGATTGCAGTTGAATAGGCTACTTCCACAGTCTTGGCCTCGCCGGCCTTGAGTTCGATGTCGTTGAAGCCGAAGTCCTTGCCTTCGCCGTCGCTGTCCGCGAGCTTCACCGCAAGAGTCTTATAGTCTCCGGCAGGGACATACATGAAGAAGGTCTTTGTTCCGCTCACGACGGCATTGCCGACATTGAGCTTCACCGAGGTGTTTCCGCTGACCTCAACGCTTCCGTCCTCGACCCCGACAGTCATGTCTCCGGACATCTGTGCCGCCGCACCGTCCGCACCGGTTCCGCCCACTTCAAGTGATGAGACGGTGGCGTTGCCGTTAACGACGACGGCAAGAACCGCCGCGACAGGCTTCATGACGATTCCGTCCCTGAGGCTTCCTGTACCCCCGAAAGGAAAGTCAGAAGGAAGCGCGCCTTCGGAATATGTCTGCTCCTGAGGGAAACTGAGTTTCACCTTTCCGTCAGTGACCGTCGCTCCGGATGCCGCCGGATAGAACGCGCAGAACTTGTCGCCGGCAATTGATGTTCCTGAGAAATCCGCCGCCTTTCCGTCGCCCTTGGCCTTGAGCGTCGTGACGCCGCTCTTTGAGAACAGGGACACGACATCGCCGTTGAACCATTGGGTTTTTGCCTCTGAGACAGGATTGTCAAGGACAATGTTTACCTTGATATTCCCTCCTGCAGGAGTGTTCGGGTCATCAGTCTTGCCTTCGGTGTCCTTCTGGCAGGAAGCAGCTGCGGCGCACAATGCTATGGCCGCAAGGCTCTTGAAAAATAAATGTTTCATATCCATAAAGTTATTAGTGTTATTTCATTTCTATCATCATCCAATTCTCCGATTTCAGATTCGTTGCTCCCGTGAAGGAATCTCTCGTCGTGCCCTTTATGAGTTCGGCGTCGAGGAGAACCGCATCAGCAAAGTCTCCGAAAGTTGAGAGAGGGACTGATATCTCGACAATGATTCCCTCGTCGGACCGGCCGTCATCAGGAGTGCCGAGCACATTCACGCAGCACTTTGCGGAAACGGACGAAGCCGCATTCCATCCGGCGGTACGGCTGTACCCCGTGACGACCGATGTCCCGTCTGTGCGGGCTGTAATCTTCAAGGCCCGGTCAAGGCTGCCGTCCTTTGAGGCGAGATAGACATTGACGTCGTCCCCGACACTTATGTAGTCGTCGGCACGCTCGACAAGGATGTAAAGGTTTTCAGCATCATGCGCGGCCCTTATGACCGCCTGATCCTCATCAGAGACGCTGCCGAGAAAGAGAGCCTGGTCGGAAGTCCACTCGCCGTTGTTTCCATCGACGGCCACGGATGTCTCCGGAGCAAGAATCCTGTGGTTCAGGTAGAACTTGCCGAACTGGATTCCACCTGCGGAGGTGTGCATGGCGGCAAGAACCTCGTGCGGACCGATTACCTCGGTCGCGCCCCAGAAACCCCTGCCCGGGAACGGCTGAATCCAGTCCGATGTCCATGAGGAGCCGTTGAAAGTGCGCCCGTCGCAGCTTCCGAGCTTCATGCTGAAAATGCTGCTGATGTTGCAGGAAATCAGGGTTTCGCCGGAGCGGAACTGACTCACATAACCGGCCGCTCCCTTGAAGAGGTTGCTCTGCCTGTCCTCCGGGCCGACCTCGCCATCACCAAGGTGCTTCCACTCGTCCTTTCCATAGACAAGGGACATCCAGTAGCTGGTGTCGCCGCTGGTCGCGCTGGTCTCAAGCCTCGCCTCCATAAATCCGAGCAGGGTGTGTCCGTCGTTAAGCAGACGCACTGACGGCATCTGGTCGGTGTAAATCGGGGTGGTGCCGCTGTCGTACTTGTACTGGCGGATGACCTTCCATGGGTTGCTCAACCCGGTCGGAGTCCAAGTCCGCCCTTTGTCTTGAGAGACAATCATTGATGTCCCCGAGTTCTTGAGAACCGGGTCGGTGTCGGTGAAATAGCACTGAACCTCACCGGAAGGCAGTTCAAGCAGGTACGGTTCCCATGTCGAACCCTGATAGATGACCTGCTCGTCCGACCATGTCTCGCCGTTGTCCGATGAGCGGCGCATCATGATGCCGTTGTCGGCAGGGCTCGTGCGGTAGGCCTTGTTAGCCCTGAAAGCCACGGCCACGAGTATGTCCCCGTCGGAGAGCACCACGGCATCGGCGGATGAGAAACGACGGTTGTCGGTGATGCCGGCGGTCGTCGTGACGTCATAAGGGCTGAATACCCTGCGTCCCTGAGTCCACGAAAGGAGGTCGTCGGACTTGGTGTAATATATCGTCGAGGCAATCTGATCCTGCTGATAGAACATGATGAAACTGCCGTCGGCGCATTTCTTAACTCTCGGATATATCGGTTTCGTGCATCCGAGCACCGAGGTCGGGATGGTCTGCTGAAACTCATATATCGGTTCAAGCGTACTGTGGCTCTCAACTCCCCTGTGGGAATCAAGTCCCTCGTCGATGAGGTTGAAGTCGGAGATGCGGTGCACCTTCGCCGTCGGCTTCACGTCGTCTGTGCCCTGAGGAGGTGTTTTCTGACAGGCAATGGCGGTGAAAGCCGAAAGCGTCAGGAATGTAGTCAAAAGAATCATATTCTTCTTAATTTTCATATAATCAGATATTTTTGTTCTCAATATCCCGGATTCTGGTCTTTGGAAACATCCATCCCCTTGTTATAGAGGAATTCATCGTTCGGAATCGGAAACCAGTAACCACCGTCCTTCACTATAGTGCCCTTTGCCTCAAGGACATACTCGGCGAGCTTTCCGACACGCTTGAGGTCGTTGTAGCGCTTGCCTTCGTAGCAGGTTTCGTAAAGCCGTTCCTTGAGCACAAGTTCGATGAACTTGTCCGCAGTGGAGTAATCTGCCAGCCTGTAATCGACAGACGGGTCGGCTGTCGTTGAAGGCTTGCCGTAGGCGCGTCTGTGAACCATGTTCAGGGCTTCGAGAGCCTCGGAAGTCGGAGCGCCCGCAGCACGGCAGGCGGCCTCGGCATAGTAGAGCAGCAGGTCGGCGTAGCGGTACATAGGGTAGTCGTTCCCGGCAGCGTCGCCGTTGGCCTTTGTCGCGGTAAACTTCTTGTTCATGACCCAAATTTCCCCGTCGGCTTCGGACTCATAGATATTGAACGCCTTTCGCAGGTCGGCGTCGTCCCAATCGGCGATGCGAGGGTTGTCGTAGGTGGCGTATATACCGTAATAGTTAGACCCGTTGAAGTACTGGCCTCCGCGATGGTACATGGCCGCGAAGCAGGAACCGTAAGACTTGTCGAAGGAGTCGGAGTACTTGAGGTAGAAGATTTCCTCTGTGCTTGACACGAGGTCGGGGCTGTAGAGATTGTAGAAGTCATCAGGAACGCTGACCTCGACGAGGGAATAGTTCTTCGAGTCAATCACCGCCTTTCCCGCTGCTGCCGCCTCCGTCCATTTCTCCTCAAGAAGATAGACCTCGGTCAGAACCGTGTTCGCCGCCATCTTCTGCGGCCGGCCTGCCATCTTCGCCTTGTCAGGCAGGTGAGCGACGGCATAGAGCAGGTCACTCTCGCAGAGAGCATAGATGTCCTTCACCGGGGTGCGCGGATAGTTGATGTCTCCGCTCTGGTGCATGTTCTCCTCGGTGACGAGCGGAACCGCTCCCCAATTCTGAGCAAGGTGCAGATAGGTGAAGGCTCGGATGAACCTTGCCTCGGCTACCAGATGCTCAATTTCCTCGGATGAGGCCTGCTGTGCGTCAGGAGCGTTGAGTATCACGATGTTCGCGAAACGTATTGCCCTGTACATGCAGGCCCAGGCATCATTGGTTCTCGCTGTCAGCGTCGGGTCAAGTCCCTCGTAGTCGCTGGCGGAAGCGTAGGAACCGTTGCCGTTGCAGTAGTCGGACATGGCCTCGACGATTATCGGGTAGTAGCGGCTGAAGCAGTTGTAGCGCTTGAGCTGGTAATAGGAGGAGAAGAGCACGGACTCGATGTTCTCGGCATTGTCCATAAATCCTTCCGAAGCCTCCTTGACAGGCTGTTCCCTCAGGCACTCCATGTCCTGAAACGCGGAACATCCCGGAAAGAGAAGAAGTGCGGCGGCAATAGCCGCAAGGCCGCCGTGACATATATTCGTATTCATATTCATTCACATATTAAAATCATGGCACTCAGAAATTTAAACTCAGAAACTTACCCTCAGTCCGAAGGTGTAGCTCCGCGTCGGAGGATAGGAGAAATAGTCAATTCCCTGACTCACGGAAGAACTTCCGCCGTAGGAGTTGACATCAGGGTCGTAGAACGGATATTTCGTTAAGGTAAAGAGGTTCTGCGCACTCAGATAGACATTTATCCTGTTAATCCATCGAACCTTATCCACAGGGATGTCGTAGGACAGTTCAAGGTTCTTCAGACGGAAGTAGGAGCCGTCATAAACGAAACGGTCGGACATTTTGAGCGATGCGGTCGCGGCAGGGGTGAGCGCCGGAAAGGCCGCGTCCGGGTTATCCTCTGTCCAGTGGTCGTCAAGGACGGCCTTCATGGTGTTGATGCCCTTCGCGCCGGCGTAGTTGTAACAGAGCGAGGCCATGCTGAGGGAGTAGATGTCGTTGCCGACAGAACCCTGGAAATATGCGCTGAGAGTGAAGCGCCTGTAGCTGAGGGCGGTATTGAGTCCGAAGGTAAGGTCAGGATTAGGGTCACCGATGACCTGCTTGTCCTTTTCGTCAATCTTTCCGCTCTTGTCGGTGTCGATGTACTTGACTCGGCCCTTGTCGTCGTAGCCGTCCTCGACATAACCATAGAACACGCCGATAGGCTTACCCTCGCGGAGAAGGTTGATGTAGTCGTTGATGATGGTGATGCTCCTCTTGGTTCCATAGACATCCTCATGGTCGGGGAGTTCGATGACCCTGTTGCGGTTGAGCGAGAGGTTTCCGCCGATGTCCCACTTGAAGTTGCGGGTTTCGACGGCACGCCCGTCAATCTGCAGCTCCACGCCCCAGTTGCGCATGGTGCCTATGTTCTTGGTACCGTCGGTGTAACCGGATGAGCCCGGAAGTTCCACGGTGTTGAGCAGGTCGTAGGTGTTTTTCCAGTAGAAGTCGGCGGTCAGTCTCAGACGGTCGCGCCACATCCCGTAGTCGAACCCGACATTCCACTGCTCGGTGGTCTCCCAGACGAGTCCGAAGCGATACTTGCTGGACGGATGATAAATCGTGTAGAGTTCTTTGTTGAAGACAGTCTTTTCCGGAGTGAGGAGGTCGAGCGTCGCATAGGGGCTGATGGCCGTGTTTCCGGTCATTCCCCAGCCGGCGCGGAGCTTGAAGTTGTTGATTACTGAAACGCTCTTCATGAACTCCTCCTCGGAGATTCTCCACGCGAGTGCCATGGACGGGAACGCGCCCCACTTGTGTCCCTTGCTATAGCGGGAGGAACCGTCGGCGCGGAAGTTCACCGTGGCGAGGTAACGGTCCATGTAGTTGTAATTCACGCGCCCGAGGAAGGAGAGCATCACCCATTTGGCATATCCGGCAGAAGGGGTGCCGAACTTGCCTGCACTCGCGATTCCGTAGGTCTTGGCAACATCGGAAGTAAGGTCGGAACCGGACATCGCGGTCGAACGGGAAACGCTTTCCTCGTAGGTCGAGCCTATCATCGCAGAGATGCTGTGACCGCCCAGTTTCACGGAATAGTTGGCAGTAACCTCACCCGTGATGTCGTGAGCATCGCCAGTGGAGATGGAGATTTCGCCGAGCGAGTCGGGCATTCTGGTGCTCACATAGTTGTCCTGACGCGAGTTGCTGATGTTGGCGTTGAATGCCCCGCGCAGGAAGAATCCCTTGAACGGCTTCCATGTGAGCGCCATGTTTGCCATTGTCCGGTTGGAGACCCACTTGTACTCCTTCTCGTTCACGAGCGCCATAGGGTTCTTGAGCCCCGACGGGGAGAAGGTGTAGTAGTCGCGCAGGGAGGTGTAGCTGCCGTCCTCCTGATAGGCCGGAAGGGTCGGGGTCGCCATGAGAATGGAGCTGAGTATGCCGCTCTGCTTGTTGTGGTGGGTCCTCGTGTAAATCAGCCCGGCCGTGAGGTCGAGGGTGGAGGAAATCGCGTGGGTTATGGAAGTCCTCATGGACATCCTCGTGTAGGAGCTGTTCGGGATGATTCCCTGCTGGTCGAGTATGCTGCCGCCCACGGCAATCTTGGTGTTCTTAGTCCCGGCCTTCACGAGCACGGAATGGTCGTTGGTGACAGCCGGCCTGAAGATGAGGTCCTGCCAGTCCGTTCCCTTTCCGGCGGCGTCAATCTCCTCCTGAGAGAAGACCGACTTCTTCTGAAGGATGTTCTGATACTGCATATACTCCGACGCGTCGAGCAGGTCAAGCTTGTTGCTGACGAATCCTACGCCGACGCTTCCGTTGTAATCTACGGATGTCGAGCCTTCACGTCCTTTCTTTGTGGTGACGATTATGACACCGTTTGAACCTCGGGAACCGTAAATCGCCGTAGCCGACGCATCCTTGAGCACCTCGACGCTCTCGATGTCGGCGGTGTTGAGCATTGCGGCCATACCGGGAAAACCGTCAATAATCCACAGCGGGTCGTTTCCTCCATTGATGGAGTTGGTTCCCCTGACACGGATGCTGACCGTAGAACCCGGCTCGTTTGTCACCGATCGCACCTCCACTCCGGCAAGCCGTCCCTGAAGAGCCTGAGAGACGCTGCTGGTTGCAAATGAGGAGAGCTGCTCGCCGGAAACAGAAGCGACGGCTCCCGTAAGGTCCTTTTTCTTCACCGCGCCGTAGCCGATGCTGACCACGGAGCTTTCGTCGAGGACATACTTTGACGCTGTCATGCGGATGTCCGTCACCGGTCCATCGACCACCGCCCTCGCATTCTCCATTCCGAGACAGGAGCACTCAAGGACATTTCCCCGGACAGCGTTCGGAAGGGAATAGCGTCCGTCATTGTCCGTAATCACATAGTCCTTGTTGCTCAGAAGAGTAACCACAACTCCCGGAAGAGGAGTCCCGACTTCGTCCGTAACAGTGCCGCTGACACCCTTGCTGTCCTGAGCCAATGCCGGGATGCAGAGAAACGCGGCGAAAACTGCGGAAACGAAGATTTTTTTAATGCTTCTTCTCATGTAATTATTGTAATTATTAATTATGGGTTCATCAAAGTCCGCCGGAGAGTCATGCCGGTCTTCAGGGCGGAATTTCACGATGCAAATTTCCATATTCCCGGGCATCTCTCCGCGCACATTTTCTTCATATCCCGACAAATTTCCGTCAAACCTGCGGAGACTGCGTTCAAATGGCTATATTTGCAGTCACAGGATATATATCCATAAACCACAGGAAACAATGTCCAAGACACGAATCATAACCCTCGCCATCATCCTGACCATCCTTCCGACGGCTATTTTTGCGACGAATATTTCCGCCGAAGGGAACGGCTTTCAGTTCAGGCACCTCAATATGGAGAACAGCAGTCTCTCCCACGATTTCGCCACCTGCGTGGTACGGGACAGCACAGGATTCATCTGGATCGGGACAACCAATGGGTTGAACAGGTTCGACGGGCATTCCATGACACCGTTCTACAAGGGGGATCTTTCTCTTCCGGGCTCCGTGATACTCGATCTCTGCCTCGACAAGGACCGCAGGATGTGGGTCAAGACCACCGACGGGACCTGCCGATATGATTTCCGCTCCGACCGCTTCGTCCCAGAGGAGACCGGAATCTTCGAGGCCAAGGACTCGCTGATGAATTTTCGGAAGAACTATCTCACCAAAACCCTCGGATTCGGGAAGGGCAACAGGGATATATTCATAAGGTATGTGACCATCGACTCGCGGGGAAGGTTCTGGATTGCGACGAATCTGGGGATATATGTCCACGACGTCTCCAACGGGACGACGCTCCATATAAGGCACGACGAGAATGACCCGTTTTCCCTGAGCGACGACAGAGTCTCCTCGATATTCCTCGAAGCGGAGGGAGACATCTGGATTACCACCGACACGGGAGTGAACTACGCGGATCGGTTCAGCTTGAGGCTCAGACGTTTCACTTCCGCCGACGGGGTTCCGCTCCGGCAGTCATTCGTCAACGGAGTGTCACAGGGGAATGACGGGAAAATCTGGGTTTCCACGGAAAACGCCGGAGTCTTCTACTATGATATGTCAAAGGGAAAATTTTTCCGTTTCTCCCACCCTGCGCTGCCGCGTGTCATCTTGGGAATGAACTGCATTGACGGGGAACTGTGGGTGAGGACGCAGACCGGGCTGCTCCGGATTTTCCGGGACGGCCGGAGCCGGGAATACCGGCGGTCGCTCGACGGCAACCTTCTCAGGCAATGCCGGGCAATCTGCAAGGTGCCGAGAAACGACAGGCTGCTGCTCGCCACCAAGAACGGACTCTTTCAGTATGACAAGAATAGGGACGGCTTCGAACCGATTGAGGAGTTCCGGGACATATTCATAGAAAACGTCACAGAGGTCTCGTCCGGCGAAGTCTGGCTGTCCTGCTACAAGGACGGGGCGATAAGGTGGAACCCGCGCACCGGAGAAACGACCTCGTTCCCGCACGACGACAACGACCCGGGCAGCATGGCCTGCGACCGCGTGGTCTCGTGCACGGAGGCCTCGGACGGCTCAATCTGGTTCAGCACATTCGGCTGCGGACTGGCACGGATGAATCCCGACGGGAGCTTCACGACATGGAACAGCCACAACCTCGGTCCCGACTTCACGAACGACCTCGCCAACGAAATCGTCGAGGACAACGGCGGGTTCTTCTGGATAAGCACCTACAGGGGGCTGCTCCGCTTCAATCCGGCCACGCACGGAGTCTGCCCCTACACTGTCGGACAGGGCTTCCTCAACAACGAATATGCGGTGTTCTCCTGCATCCATCTGCCGAACGACGACATCATGATAGGTTCGCGTGACGGCATCGTTATGTTCAACGCGGGCGAGTTCACCGCCGCGCCGGAAAATTCGCGGATTGTCATCACGGACTTCCTCATCGACGGACTCCGCGTGTCCCCCGGTGATTCAGGCTCGCCCATCGACAGGAACATCGACCTTGTCAGGAAGGTGACGCTCAACCCGTCGCAGAACTCCTTCGCGTTCAAGGTTTCCCTGCTCAAGGCCGGATATAGCGGCAACCGAATCGAATACAGACTGAAAGGGTGGAACGACAAATGGGCGGAGACCGGATCCGACGGAGTCGTGTCTTTTTCGAACATCCCTCACGGAAAATATGCCCTCGAAATAAGGAAAGGACAGAATCCGGACAATGCCGGCGTCACCCATCCGGAAATCGAGATTACCGTGCGGCCACCGCTGTACCTCAGAGCATGGGCCATACTCGCATACATCGCGGGCGGAATCCTTCTTGTCGCCCTCATTGTATTCTGCGCCCTCAGGCTCTCTGCAAGAAAAACCGAGCGGAGGCGGCTTGAGGAAAGACTTGAGACTGACATGGAGAACATGAAGGAGAAGATGATGTTCCTGTCCAATGTCGTCCACGAGATAAAGACACCGCTCACGCTGATAAAGTCGCCCGTAAGCAACATCAGAAAAACTCACCCGGACGACGTGGGGATTCAGAACGACCTGAAGATAATAGACAATTCGGCGAGCTACCTGACATCCCTGTCGAACGAACTTCTGGAATATGTGAGGGTGGAACAGAAAGGATATATCCTTGAAAAGGGATGCATGAACCTGACTGACAAGCTGAAGGAACTGCTGTTCAACTATTCGGAGACGGCAGGCGCGAAGGGCATCGTGCTTGAGACGCGGATTCCTTCCGAAGCGGTGTGGATATGCGCGGACAAGCCGGCGGTCAACAAAATCGTGAACAACCTGCTGATTAACGCGATAAAATATTGCAGTTCAAGGATTTTCGTAAGTCTCGATACTGACGGAAACAGCGTGACACTGACCGTAGGCAACGACGGCGAACCCATCCCCGAGGAATGGAAGGAAAGAATCTTCAGGCCATTCATGAGGGCTTCGGGAGTGAAACTGAACAAGGTGGACGGCATCGGGCTGGGGCTGCCGCTCGCAAGGTCGCTGGCGGAGATGAACTCCGGCAGTCTCGTGCTTGCGGACAATCCCGGGATTACCGAGTTCAGGCTGACATTCCCGACCGTGACGCCGGCGGAAACAGCAGGAGCCGCCGACGGGAGTACCGCAGGCACGGAGCCGGGAGAGGTTGCCGGCAATGACGCCGCAGTGCAGGCAGCGAGGGCTGACCGGGTCAACATCCTGGTTGCCGAGGACAATGACGGACTGCGCGGCTACCTCGCGTCACAGCTGGCACAGAACTACAACGTGTTCACGGCAGAGGACGGACTAGCCGCGATAGGACTTCTTCGGGAAAAGGACATAGCACTCGTGGTCTCGGATGTGGCGATGCCGCAGATGGACGGGGTCGAGCTGTGCAGGACAATCAGGAAGGACATGGACATCTCTCATGTCATGATAATACTCACAAGCGGACGCAACGACATGAAGCTCAAGCTCGCCTGCATGGAAAGCGGAGCCAACCTCTATATGGAAAAGCCGCTGGACATGGACTATCTCAGAGCCTGCATAGCAAATCTCCTTGACAAGAAGAACATGATGCAGAAGGCCCTGCGCAACAGCCTTTCCATGAGCGAGGAGGAAGACTTTTCGCTCAGCCGGCAGGACAGGGAGTTCCTTGGCAGGATTGACAAGGTGATTATGGAGAACATCAACGATCCTGCCCTGGCCGTCGAACAGCTCGAAACGGAGGTCAACATGAGCAGTTCGAGCCTCCTGCGCAAATTCCGCAGGCTGCTGAACACCACCCCGAACAACTACATCCGCACAAAGCGCCTGCTCCTTGCCCGCAAGATGTTCGACGAGGGCGAGGACCGGATCAGCGACGTATGCTACTCCTGCGGCTTCAACAGCACCTCCTATTTCGCGAAATGCTTCCGTGAATACTTCGGCTGCGCACCCGCCGAATACATGAAGAAGATACATATAAACACAAACAAATCTTTGACATAATGAAATCAAGACTTTCGGCATTCTCCGTCATTTCCGCCCTCGCGGCACTTTTCATTTCCTGCACCAAGACCGAACCGGAGGACAAGCCGGGCGAAAGCGTGGCTGTCCCGTCCGCGGCGACTCCGTCATGGGGAGCCTCGCCGGTGAAGGTCGGCATACTCGGAGACTCAATCTCCACCTTCGACGGATGGATTCCTGAAGGCTACCGCACGTTCTATCCATACACCGGGACAAAGGCAAGCCTGACGCAGGTCGGGCAGACATGGTGGCATAGGCTCGTCTATAACCTCATGCCCGATGCCGTTTTGGACAGGAACCTCTCCTATGCGAGGACACGGGTAACGAAAAACAAGACGCCGGACACGACGAAGCCGGATGTTGATGAAAACGATTTCGTCACCCGCTGCACGCTGTTCGATGACCCTGACATAATAATCATCGCCGGAGGCACGAACGACCGTCCCTGCGTTTCCTCCGGACTCGTCGGCGAATATGACTACGATTCCCCGACCGCAGAACTTGACCGCTTTCAGTTCAGGCAGGCATATATCTGCCTTGTCAGGACAATAATGGAGAAATATCCGGACACGAAAATAGTCTGCGTCGTTAATGACCTTCTGCTGACGCCGACCTACAAGGCAATAGGTGAATCCATCGAGACAATCGCGGAACACTATGGGCTGCCGTGCACACGCATCGGCATGACGCTTGAGACTGTTGGAGACGGAGTGCATCCGAGTTCCGACGGAGCGGAATACTGGGCCGGAAGGGTTCACGAAACCCTCCGCGAAGAGGGTCTGCTGACCTACAGGAAACCACGGGCATCAGCGTCCGAGTTAATGTCCCGCAGCCTTTCGGACGGCGAGATTCTCTGCTGCACCGATGAGGGTACAACAACAAAGACCACTCTCAGCGAGTCGCTGAAGGTCCTTTGGGAAAGGGAGGACAAAGTGAAGATTTTCAGCTCCGAGTGCCTGGAAGGCGTGACGTATTCGGTTTCGGAGATTTCAGACGACCGTTCGGCAGCCGTCTTTTCCGCAGACACTCCGGTCGGCGGCTCTCCGCGCTACACCGTCTATCCGGCATCCGCAGTAAAGTCGTTCAGCCTCGACGGCGGCAAGGCCACGGCAGTGCTCGACCTTTCGGAGGCCATGAGTTCCGCCCTTGACTCCGGTATGGAGCAGGACACCGCACTTTCGGAAAAGACCGTCGTCTCGGCGCTGCCCATGGCGGCAAGGTCCGAGGGCAGCCTGTTTTCATTCAGAAACCTTTTCGGAGCCGTCTGCATAAGGGTCTATGACTACGCCCGACTCGGCCTTGACGTCAAGGGCATCACGCTCACCTCACGCGACGGCAAGGCAATAGGCGGAGATGCGACGATAGACCTCGACAACTGCGAGCCCGTAGGCTTCAGCGGCGGCTCATCGGCGACGAGGGAACTGAAGGAGCCTGTTTCCATAGACAGCTACGGCTGGACTTCATGGAGCACCCATTCCGGTTCGGCATATTCCAAGCACGCCCGCCAGTTCGTCTTCTTCGTACCCGCCGGAAGCTATCCGCAAGGCTTCGACGTGACGGTGACCGACACGAAAGGCCTGAGCTACACGTTCGCCAGCGGTCCTGTGGAAGTCGGCGGAGGCAGCGTCGTGAAGCTTGAGCGTCACCCGATTACGGTCTATTACGGCAGTTCCAACTGCATCACGGCAAAGCCCGGTGACAGTTCCGTAAAGTTCGATGTGACCCCTTACTGCTCCTTCAGCGAGCGCTTCGAGCGTTCCGGCATAATCGTCGGAAACGCCGCCGAGGCAGTCGGCGGAGCCGCCGTTCTCTGGCAGCAGGAGCATGGCTGCCCGCTCTCCGACCTGACCGCTACATCGAACCGCGGAACCGTCATTCCGTCCGGGACAGCTCCGACAATTGAAAAAGAAGGAGACAAGCTTTTCATGACGGTGTCTCTCACCGGCACGGCAGGCAACGCCGTGGTGGCGCTCAAGGACAAGAGCGGAGAAGTCCTCTGGTCGTTCCACATCTGGGTCAGCGACATCACGGACATCGGGTGCAGCAGCGCGGAAGACGGTGATTTCATGCTTATGGACAGGAACCTCGGCGCGACTTCCGCCCTTGACAAGTCCCGCTGCGAGGAGTCCGAAATACGCAATTCATTCGGAATGTTCTACCAATGGGGACGCAAGGACCCGTTCCCGCGTTCAGTAAGCACCGGAACGCGCGGCCAGAGCGGCAGTTTCGCGCTTGCCACATCCGTGAAGCGCACCGACAATGTCATAGGCTCCATAGGCTACACGCTCAAGAACCCGACCGCACGGCAGTATGTGCTCTCAAGCGGCTGCAACTGGCTCATGACCTACATCAACGACCTTTGGGGCTCCAGGTTCGCCAGCGCGGACATTACGAAGATTGCATCCGAGAACCGCCGCACAGAAGGTGTCAAGACAGCGTTCGACCCGTGTCCGAAGGGCTACCGCGTACCCGACCTGTGCCACATGGACGCACTTCTCCAGCTAAACTCCGGAAAACTCGCGGCAGCCGACCGTGACAAGTACTACGGCTTCATCCTCAACACCGGCAAGTCCACCAGCTACTTCCCCGCAGCCGGATTCGTCTCCTCGGCCAAGGAGGCCGCCACGGCAGTCACCAACGAAAGCTACTGGTGCATGTACTGGACAAGCTCCACGGCAGTTCTCAACGCGCCCTACCTCTACGCCGACGCGACCGGGAATCCGTCATGGAAATTCGGCGTGAGGGGGCATCTCCTCCCCGTGCGCTGCCTCAAAATGAAACAGTGACGCCACCGCCCCTCACGAATTATCCGTGAGGGGCTTTTTCATGACCACGGGTGCATAACAAAATATTTTATTAACTTTGCACGATTTTGCATCTGATTATGAATTTGTATTACACAGTTATGACCGTCATGGCAGTTCTCGCTGTCTTCGTGTTCATAATGCTCTTTTACTTCAAGGCCGGCTACGGCTACCTTTCAAACAGCAAATGGGGACCGACGATTCCCAACAAGGCCGCGTGGATAATCATGGAGGCCCCGTCCTTCTTCTACCTGCTGTTCTACACGCTCAAGTTCGCGCTTGACGGTCCGGGAGCGGGCGCAGGGATTGACGGCATCGTGAACGGCAACTGCACCGGAGTGCTCTATTTCATGGCGGGGCTTTTCCTGCTGCACTATTTCCAGCGCTCGTTCATATTCCCTCTGCTTATGAGAGGAAAGAGCACGACTCCGGTTGCAATAATGCTCATGGGCATGGTGTTCAACACCATAAACGCCTTTCTCATAGCCGGCTGGATTTTCGGAATCCCGGGGCTTATGGAGGCACAGGCACCGGAGGGATATTACACTCCCGCATGGTTCCGCGACCCGCGCTTCATCATCGGAACGGTAATTTTCTTCACCGGAATGGCGATAAACCTCAATTCGGACCACGTCATCCGCAATCTTCGCAAACCGGGTGACACGAAGCACTATATTCCGAAAAAGGGTATGTACAAATACGTCACGAGCGCGAACTATTTCGGAGAACTAGTCGAATGGATAGGATATGCGATACTCACGTGGTCGCCGGCGGGTCTGCTCTTCGCGGTGTGGACGTTCGCGAACCTCGGGCCGAGGGCGAAGTCGCTGACGGAAAAATATGAGGAGGAGTTCGGGGAGGAATATACCTCTCTCCATAAGAAAAATCTTATACCATATATATGGTAATTTGAATATCTTTTTGGTCTATATTTATTCTTTCATCGGTCACATACCCCGGTATGCTCCCTCTTCAAGAATAAATCTATCCTCAAAAATCTGATTCAAATCATCTAAGGATTGATTGAGATAAATTGATTGAGATAAATTGATTGAGATAAATTACAAAATATGAGTGAAATTTTCACGCCTTATAAACTCGGGCCGATAGAGCTGCGGAACAGGACTATACGTTCGGCGGCGTTCGAGGGGATGGGCAGGAACAACGCCCCGACCGAGGAACTTTTCAACTACCACAAGGCTGTGGCGCACGGCGGAATCGGAATGACGACCGTTGCATACGCGGCGGTGTGCCGGAGCGGAATCAGCTTCGACTCGCAGCTCTGGATGCGCGAGGAGATTGTTCCGGAGCTCAAAAAGCTCACGGACGCGGTTCACGCGGAGGGCGCGAAGGCCAGCATCCAGCTCGGCCACTGCGGAAACATGACCCACAGGCGCACCTGCGGGCAGACCCCGATCGGAGCAGTCAACGGGTTCAACCTCTACTCACCCACCTTCTACAGGAAGATGAAGCAGGAGGACATCGACTTTGTGGTGAAGTCATACGGCGATGCGGTAAGGCTCGCAATGAATGCGGGTTTCGACTGCGTTGAAATTCACGCCGGACACGGCTACCTCATCTCGCAGTTCCTCTCCCCTTACACGAACCACCGCCACGACCGCTACGGCGGCAGCCTCGACAACCGCATGAACTTCATGCGCGAGTGCATCCGCGAGGTGGTGAAGGCGGCGGACGGCAAGATTGCAGTGACGGCCAAGCTCAACACCCGCGACGGCTTCAGGGGCGGTCAGGAAGTTGACGAGCTCATCGAGGTGGCAAAGGAACTTCGCAAACTCGGGGTCGATGCCATCACGCTCTCCGGAGGTTTCGTGAGCCGCGCCCCTATGTACGTGATGCGCGGGGAGTTCCCGACCAAGGCCATCGCGCACTATATGCCTAAGTCCTTCTGGTGGCTCAAGATAGGCCTGCACCTCGGCGCATGGGCTGTCTGCCCCACCGAGACGTTCAGGCACCTCTTCTTCATGGAGGACGCTCTCAAGTTCAAGGCCGCGATGCCGGACTATCCGTTCATCTATGTGGGAGGCGTGACCACCGGAGAAGATGCTCGCAAGGTTCTTGAAAACGGATTCCCTCTTTTCCAGATGGGACGCGCCGTGCTCGAAGACCCGGATTTCGTGAACAAGCTCAAGGCGGACGAGAACCACTGCAGCGGCTGCACGCACTCGAACTTCTGCATAGGCCGAATGTACACGCTCTCTGCCCAGTGCCACAAGCACTGCCAGGACATCACGCCTGCCCTCGAACGCGAAGTTCACCGCATCGAGGCCCGCAACGACCGTCGCGAGCGCAAGGCGGGTTATAAGAAATAACAGGTAAATCGGTTTGTCGCGCCCGAAAGGGTGAGGAAAGTCCGGGCAGGGAAGGGCATCCCGCAGTGGAAAGCACTGATGGAGGTAACTTTATGACCGTCGTAACAGAAAATAACCGCTGCATCAGAGGCACGGGCACGCCTACGGGAACGGCCCGACCGCAGCAAGGGTGAAAACGTGAGGCAAGAGCTCACGACCGGCCGCGGCGACGCGCCCGGGGTACGGGTCCGGGACCTGCAAGACCAAATATATCGGTAATCAAGGGCTGCCCGCCCGCTGCCGAGGGGTAGGTTGCGAAGATAAATGACAGATTAAAACAGAACCCGGCTTACGGATTTGCCTGCACTAGAAAAGGACAGCGAAAGCTGCCCTTTTTTAGTGCGAAAGCCCCTAACCCAAATTCAACTCCAGTTGCTGCGGAACCGCCCGTATTGTATTATGCAAATCAAAATTAAATACCAAGGCCTCGACCATAGGATGACGGTTCTCTATATGCCCTCCACCATGATAAAAATGTTCCTGGGTTTCAACATTAAACTTATTCCAGTATCTGCTCATCATATCATTTTCCCTAAACTCATTGTGATGCCATGTTGAAAGCACAAAATGAGCTGGAGTATTTGACAATGCCTCATATAGAGCCCGTTCATCATCCTCTGTCCATCCGTTATAATAATCTACATAACGTCCGAAATATGGAGGATCGCAATAAATCAAATCTCCGGATTTAGCCCGACAAATCGTATCAATGAAATTCTGATTATGAAACTCCCAATGATTAGTCAGGACTATGCGCTGGGCAGATGTAATCTGATTGCATATTTTTGTTATATATGCGGAAGCAAAACGGTTTGGTTTCTTACAGAAGGGGATATTCCATTCCCCCTTTCGGTTGAAACGCATCATACCATTAAAACCGGCTCTTGACAAGAATATGAAATCAAAGGAACTATGTTCTTTATTAAATCGGTTCTTCACCTCCCTATAATGGGCATATCCGTTTTCTTCCGAAGACTTCAACAACTCGCTTTCCTTATATAGATATTCCCGCATCTTTATGGCAGACACATCTCCATTGAGCAAAGCATTATAAAAGTTGATTATATGAGGATTTGTATCACCAACATACCTATAGCCCCCGACAGGAGCATTCAGCCCGACAACACCTGTACCGAAGAATGGCTCAATCCAATTGGTATGGTCAAGATCCAGCCCGGAACGCTGAATCATTTCCACTTCCCGGAATATCATTTGCGATTTTCCACTTGGGCTGCACAAAAAATATGAAATTCTCTATCACAGAATGAATATCCTTCAATTCATCCAAGCTAAAGACTTTACGTTCATTGGCGCATTCTTCACGTTGCTTATACAGCATACCAAGGACAATGTGTGATGAATAAGAATTATATGTATAATCCATGCTCATCTTTTTGTCGCGATTTCTGAAATATCCCCAATATGAACCCAAAGTAAGGCCGTTTACAGTATCCGAGACATAATAACTGGACTTGAAATCAACAGCAAATAAATGTCCGTCACTATCCTTAAATGTAAGGTCAGGATAATAGTTCTGTTTTGTCGGAAGTTCCATTTGCAAACCATGCTCTGCGGCAAATCTGTCAAGTTTGGGTATCAGCAGAATCTCTATAATCTTAGAAACCACCTTCGTATCATTGGCAATAGTATAGACTCTTTTTTTCAGAATCGATAAACCCCTTCACTATCCATTCATTACTTTCTGTTTCCAGAAAGTCCTTGTATGTCTTCACCTCTTCTGTAAGCAAATTAAAGAAATCTTCCCTTGTCATACCTCAGATTATAAATTATCATTCAGCAATCTTTTCCGGACGAAGTTCCTCTCCGAAGAGCCCGAGAACCTGATTTACCTTATCCATCTGCACCGTGGCCTTGCCTGCTTCGAGTTCACGGACGAAACGGATGCCGACACCTGAGCGTTCCGCAAGTTCAACCTGCGTGAGCCTGAAAGTCTTCCGCTTGCTACGGATATATTCTCCTAATCCCATAAAAATAAGCCATCAAAATAACCCCGTTCGGGTAGAAACCTGAACAACAAAGGATAAAATCAACCCTTTCGGGTACAAATATATAAAATAATCAATTAAATCAACCCTTTCGGGTAAAAAATTCCTAACTTTGGAGCGGGAATGATGGAAGACAAGGAAATCATAAGACAAATCAGGGACGGGGAGGACGGAGGCGAGGCCGGCTTCAGGACTCTCTATGAACTCTATTCCCCCCCCCCTCTACAGATTTGTCCTCTCTTATGTGAAGTCGTCCGACACGGCGCGGGAAATCACTCATGAGGCGCTTGTGAAGCTGTGGCTGCACCGCGAAAGCCTCGACGAGAACCGCTCCGTCCGGGCCTATCTCTTCACCACCTGCAAGAACTCGCTCATCAAGGAACTGCGTCGCCAGCTCCGAAACCCGAATGTGCACGACTGGGTGGAACTTGCCGGAGCGGTGAGCGTGGAATCACGCATTTCCTACGACTACGACGCCTACATCGACGGCATCGGCAAGGCTCAGGCGAGCCTCACACCGCGCCAGAGGCAGATTTTCCGGATGAGCCGAGAAGATGGGATGAGCGCCCGTGAAATCGCTGAAAGTCTCGGCATCGGCGAGCAGGTCGTCCGCAACCAGCTGTCCGCGGCAATGAAGAAAATACGCGAATACCTCCTGCGCTATATGCCCCTGATTGTCATCATCTACAAGCTCCTGACAGCCAGCCTTCCGGGCTAAGCGCGTCCCTCTCCTCCCACAAGAATCCCCCTGCTGTCGTCGAGAGCGAAAAATGAAATTTCCATGCTGGTTTCATCGATTTCTTTACGATAATTTGAGTATATTTGTCCTGATGTTGGAAACGGGATTCATATCGGTCATAGTGCCGCTCAGACTTGAGTGGGAGCCGGTCTATGCCCTGCGGGAAGAGAGGGTGAGTGTGGGGAGCATGGTGAAGGTGAGATTTGCGGGGAAGGAATATCTTTGCGTGGTGAGCGGTGTGAACGCGAGTCCGACGACCGCGCTGGAGAAGGTGAAACCGATTGAGGAAGTGCTTGACTTGCCGAAAGTTTCGGAAGAGGAGATAGAACTCTGGAGGAAAATCGCGGCCTATTATATGTGCAGCGTCGGGGAGGTCTATAAGATGGCCTATCAGAACGCCAGGATGGCAGCCGCGGACATGAGGCGCACGAAAGCGGAAACCGCGAGAAGGCAGAAGGCTGTGGAGCGGGAGCTGGAAAAGGCGCGGGAGTCCAGGCTCAAACAAATCGACAGGCTTGAGGCGCGTCTGGCCGCAAAACAGGAGCAGCTCGGGCGGGCAAGGCTCGAACGGGTCAAGGAGCGGCTTCAGACAGAAATTGACGAAATCGCGGAGAGGATTCTTTATCTGACGGAAGAGGAGGATCTCAAAAAAGCGCCGGCGCCGGACGAGGATTTCTTCAAGTCAATAGACGACGCGGACGGGAAATCTCCGATATGGGAAGAAATCCGGTCATTCTCCGGAAACATCAGCCTCACGGAGGCGCAGACAGCGGCATACGATGCCGTAAAGGCCGCATTCCGCGAAGGCAGGCCGGCTCTGCTTCAGGGGGTCACGGGCTCGGGGAAGACTGAAATATACATGAAGCTGGCTCAGGAGACGCTGCTCTTCGGAAAGAACGTGCTCTACCTCGTGCCTGAAATAGCGCTGAGCCGGCAGCTGGAGGAGAGGCTTTCCAAGCATTTCTTCATGTGCCTGAAATGCTTCCACTCGGGTCTGAGCGCAGCCGAAAAGACCGGAGTCGTCAGCAGAGTTGCCGACAGAAGCCAGCCATATATCATACTGGGGACTCGCTCGGCGCTTTTCCTGCCGCACCATGACCTCGGGCTTATCATCGTCGATGAGGAGCACGATACTTCCTACAAGCAGGACTCCCCCGCCCCGCGCTACAACGGCCGCGACGTGGCGCTCATGCTCGCCGGCCTCCAGCGCGGCAACATACTCCTCGGCTCGGCGACCCCATCGTTCGAGTCCCTCTACAACTGTGCCTGCGGGCGTTTCCGTCAGGTGTTTCTCAGCGAGCGCTTCCATGACGGAGAAGAAACGGAGGTCGTCGTCATAGACACTACCGCGGAGCGGAAGAAAAGGGGGATGGTCGGCTCCATATCAAGGAAACTTATCAGTCTCATCAAGGAAACCCTCGACGCCGGCGGACAGGCAATGGTCCTGCGGGCAAGGAAATCCTACGCGACGACGGTCCAGTGCAGCGAATGCGGAGCAATAATCAGGTGCCCCCACTGCAATGTCAGCCTCAACTGGCAGAAGTCGCGCGGGCGGTTCGTCTGCAACCACTGCGGCTATGTGAGAACATGGTCGGAGCACATCCCGCACCTGCGTCCGGACAATTCCGCGGAGTGCGACGGGCAGATAGTTGCCTTCGGCGCCGGCACGGAACGGATTGAGGAAGAGCTGAAGGCAATATTTCCCGAGCGGTCCGTCGCGCGGCTCGACTCGGACACGAGCGCAAAGGCAGGATGGCAGAAGAAGGTGCTCAAGGACTTTGCGGACAAGAAGATAGACATCCTGCTCGGCACACAGATACTGACAAAGGGATTCGACTTCGACAACCTCAACCTCGTGGCCGTGCTGCAGGCCGACTCGCTGCTCGGGCAGCAGGACTTCCGCGCCGACGAGAAAGCGCTGCAGCTCCTCGAACAGTTCAGGGGAAGATGCTCAAGGCGAGGTCAGAAAGGAATATTCGTGATTCAGACGGCGCAGCCGGAGCACCCTGTATATCAGATGCTTCTGGGCGAAGGTCGTCCTCATGCAGACTCCGCGGAAAGGGAAGTTTCGGCGGCGACGGCGCAAACTGCCTCGGCATACAGGACAGAACTGCTGAAGGAAAGGCAGACATTCCGCTACCCGCCATACACCAGAATCATCAACATCGTTCTCAAAGACCCCATGGCGGAAAGGCTTGACAGGCTTGCCGGCACCCTTTCTCTGATGCTGCGGAGCGCGGGGGCGATTCCCGGAAAGGGGGTCGAGGTCACGCCTCCGTATGCTCCGGCCGTAGATAAGGTCAGCGACGAATATATCCGCATCATCCGAATAAGCCTGCCGAAAGACAGGATGCTCTCCGCGAACAAGGCGGCAATAGGAAGGATTGTGCGCGGTTTCGCTTCAGAAAGGAAATACGACACCCACATAACCATCGACGTCGATCCGAGCTGAACTTAATTGTCAGTCAGATTCGCGTCGGACAGCTGAGGAAGAGGATTTCTGGAGCTTTGGGAAGCGCCGAGACGCTCAAGCTTTGCGCAGGTCTGGAGTATGCTCTGGCCGGAAGGCTGAAGCTTGCGCTCCCCGTCGTCGTAGGACTTGCGGGCCTTGTCAAGGGCATCACCGATTTCGCGGTATTTCTTCATGAACTGCCCGACCCTGTCCATAAGCTCGTTCGCGAGCTCAAATACCTTTTCCTGATTCTGCACCTGGGCAATCTGCCTCCATGTCATGTTTATAATGCGCAGAGCCGCGAACAGGGTCTGCTCATCGGCGATGAACACGTTCATCTCCATTGATTTGCGCCAAAGATCCGGCTGGGCGTTCAGTGCCGTCCACAACGCGCCCGTATTGGGAACGAACATAATCACATAGTCAATCCGCTGCTTGGGCGCACGCACATACGAGGAGTAGTCCTTGGCTGACAGCTCCCGCACATGAGCCTTCAGGCTCGCTATGTGAGCGTCGAGGAAACGCCTGCGCTCTTCGTCATTCTCGGCATTCACATAGTCCATGAACGCGGTCAGGGAGACCTTCGAGTCGATTATCACGTCACGCCGCTCGTCCAGATGCAGGATTATGTCCGGCCTGAGGGTTCCGCCCGTGGAGGATTTCAGGGTCTGTCCCTCGGCATCGCGCAGGGTGGTCTGCACGTCGTAGTGAACACCGCGCGTAAGCCCCTGGGAGGAAAGCAGTTCGTCAAGCACCGCCTCGCCCCAGTCGCCCTGCACCTTGTTTCCGTGGCGAAAGGCGCGGGCAAGCTCATCGGCGGACTTCCTCGCGGCCTCGCTCTGCCGAATCATGTTCTCGATTCCTGCCTTCATTTCGCCGCTGATGGCCGTCTGTCTGAGAGTGCTGTCGCTCATGGCCTGCTTCATCCTGTCTATAGTGTCCTTCAGCGGACTGACAATCTGTCCGATGTTCTCCGCACTCGAACGCGAAAATTCCTGCTGACGCTGTTTCAGCATATCCTCAGTAGCCGCCCGGAGCTGCGCACTGACCTTCGCCAATGATTCATCGAACCGGCTCTCCTGCGCCTTCATCATGTCACGATAGACCCTCCGCGCGATGCTCCACCCGATAAGCAGTCCCACAACAAGCCCGCCGATCACTGCAATGAATATATATCCCAATTCCATAGATAAGACTGTTTATTGAAAGTGAAGTCTCAGCCTCGGCTGACCTTGAGAACATTGCGGAGGGCGCGTATCTGGGAAATCACCTTGTCGAGTTCGAGGTTGCTCGGGACGGCGACCTTCAGGAGGATGTCGTAGGTGCCGGAGCGGGTGTTGTCATTGACGCTGAACGAGCGCATGGAGGCGCGGAAGGCGTTGATTACATCCATGATTTCGTTCACCACCGAAGGCTCATGCGCGGCGCTCACCTTCAGCGCGACCTGAAAATTGGAGGATGACGGGGTGTCGCTCCAGCGGACCTTCTGGATTCGGTACGGGTACTGCGTCATGAGCCTTGCGGCGTTAGGGCAGGACATCCTGTGAATCTTGATTCCATCCAGACGGCTCACGAAGCCGAAGACGTCGTCGCCGAATACCGGGTTGCAGCACTTTGACATCTTGTAGTCGAGACCGCGGACATTCTTCGCGTCAATCACGAGAATGTCGTCGCCGCCCTTTCCGGAAGACTGCTGCTCGACGGAGGTCTTCTGAGCCTTGCCCTCAGGAATCTTCGGAGCCTCGCCCCCGGCAAGAATGAAGTCGCGGATGTCGAACACGTCAATCTCCTCCTTGCCCACGGCGGCATAAAAGGCATTCAGGGTCTTCTTCTGATACTTCTTCATCAGCGCGGCAAGCATCTCGTCGCTCAGTTCTATCTTCCAGTTCTTCAGCCTCCTCGCGAGCATCTCCTTGCCCTCGGAAGCCTGCTCGAACTCAACCTCGGCCAATTTTTGCTTAATCTTTGCCCTTGCCTTGGAGCTGACGACAAAGTTCAGCCAATCCGCCGCCGGTTTCTGGTTCTTGCTGCTGATGATTTCCACAATGTCTCCCGTCTTGAGCCGTTCCCGGATAGGCACCGCCTTGCCGTTCACCTTTCCGCCTGAGCACTTAATGCCGAGATTGGTGTGGATGTCAAAGGCGAAGTCCAGCACCGTCGCCCCGGCAGGCAGCTTGCGCAGCTCCCCCGTAGGAGTGAACACGAAGATTTCCCCGCTCGGAGGTGCCGGGAGGTCATCCTCGTAGAACTCGGAGGTGTCGGTGTGGTGTTCGAGGATGCCGCGCACGGACTTCAGCCACTTATCAAGAGTGGCCTCATGACTTATGCCCTTGTAGGACCAGTGGGAGGCAAGGCCGTTTTCGGCGGTCTCGTCCATGCGCGCGGTTCTTATCTGCACCTCAATGTAGGCCCCGTCCTTGTTCTTGACCGTGATGTGCAGCGACTCATAGCCGTTGGGCTTGGGGTTCGACAGCCAGTCGCGCAGCCGGTCGCTGTCCTGCTCGTACTCCTCCGTCACATACATGAAAACCTTCCAGCAGAGAGCCTGTTCAAGAGCCCTGTCAGGTTCGCAGTCTATGATGAAGCGGATGGCGAACACGTCATACACGCCCTCGAAAGGCACGCCCTGCTTGCGCATCTTGTTGTAAATCGACCATGCGGTCTTCGTCCTGATTTTCAGCTTATAGTGGATGCCCTCGTCGGAAAGCTTCTGCTTGAGCGGTTCGATGAACTGGCTCGTGAGCCTCCGGCGGTCCTTTTCGGTGGCTTTGAGCTTGTTTGTGATGGCGCGGTACTGCTCCGGGTCGGCATAGCGGAAATAGATGTCCTCCATCTCGCTCTTCATGTTGTAGAGCCCAAGCTGATGCGCGAGCGGAATGTAGAGCATGAGGGTTTCGAGCGTCTTGCGTTCCCTTGAAGACTTGGGGAATATGTCGAGAGACCTCATTATTTCGAGACGGTCGGCGAGCTTTATGACCGTGACCCGCGGATCCCGGGAATACGAGACTATGAGCCGCTTGTAGTTCTCCGCCTCAAGCCTGGTGTCCTTTGGTTTTATGGACGCTATCTTGTCCAGTCCATCGACCATGGCGAGCACATCGGCCGGGAAATCCTTCAACGGTTCCGCTTCTGGTCCGAACCTGTGCGCCTCATGAAGGAACACCGCAGCCACGCATTCCGCCGGCAGTCCGATTTCATCGCTGACGATACGCGCGACATTGACCGGGTGCTCGATGAACGGGTGCCCGTTGCCGCGAGTCTGCCCGGCGAGGCTTTTTTCCGCAATATCCCACGCCCTTGCAATCAGGGAGCGTCCCTCATCGGAGTATTTTCCGAACAACTCATTAACTTTCGCACTATCAACCATAAAACATCTATCTTTAATATAACAGCCAGCCAAGCTATCAAAGAAACCGAAGTATTTTGAGATGGATTTTGGAGGCAGATTCTTCTGTTTTGGGAGGAAGTTTAGTCGCCTAAACGACGAACAAAACGGGAGAATATGCCCCAAAAGACACTCAAATATAAACAAAAAAGATGCCCAGACAACTGGACATCTTACTTTCATCCGTACCGAATGAGGAAGATACTTTAGAACCTGTCCTCAGATGATACTGTCAATTTCTTACGTCCGTGACGGCGGCGGGATGCAAGAACCCTGCGTCCGTTCGGTGTGGACATACGCTCGCGGAAGCCGTGCTTGTTGCGGCGCTTGCGCTCTGATGGTTGAAATGTTCTCTTCATGTTATCTATTTTTTATATTTTCTTGGTGTTTAGCACGCTTAGGAATACAATTTTCACAAAACGGACTGCAAAGGTAGTCTTTTTTGCTCAATCCGCCAAAGTTTTTTGCTATTTTTGCCAAACATTTTTGCCACGGCATTTTAGAAGCCAACAAAAAATAACCCGACAGTTTCACCTCCGGATGTCTATGACCATTTTTTCCGTGAAGAACTCTCCGTGAAGCACGGACGAAATCGGCCACACGCCCACAGAACCTTTCGGAAGCCGGAACCGTCCCATAGCCCGCGCGACTTCCTCGACGAGGTCTCCGCCCTTGAGGTAGAAGATGTCCCGGCGCCGCTTTCCCTTCACCCACGGGAGGAAATTCTCCAGCGAGGTCACGGCACGCGACACCACATAGTCATACGGTCCGGGAAGGGATTCCGCCCGTGCATTCACCGTCACGACATTCTTCAGCCCCAGGGCGGCGGCGACCTCGCGCGCCACAGTCACCTTCTTCCCGATTGAGTCGCAGAGCGTGAACTTCACGTCCGGGAAAAGCGTAGCCAGCGGAATGCCGGGAAATCCCCCTCCGCAGCCCAAATCCAGCACGGAGACATTTTCTGCGGCGAGTTCTTCCGAAACCGCGCCGTCAGCCTTACCGCCGACAGGATTCCCGACAGTGCCGTCGCCGAGCAGAGTTTCCCCGCCCCATGAGCGCAACACCTCCGGACGTCGGTATTTCAGATACAGCGCAATCCCGAGCGAATGCAGAACATGATGCTCATAAAGGCAGTCGATGTCCTTGCGCGACACAACATTTATCTTCGAGTTCCAGTCCCGGTAAAGACCGTCCATCGCCTCGAAGCGCGACAGCTGCACATCCGTAACTCCCGGAAACTCAGCGGTCAGTATATCCC
>CAKUPC010000004.1 GCA_934675095.1 uncultured Bacteroidales bacterium
CCCAGACGCCGCCGTCACGGTCCTCGGTCATGGAGTGAACGGCGTTGTCGGAGAGGGAGTAGGGGTCGCCGTAGGCCTGACGCCAGGTCTCCACCGAGCGGTCTCGCGGGTCAAGTACATGAACTCCGGACTCGGTTCCTATCCAGATGCGTCCGTCGGAGGCCCTGAGCAGGCAGCGGACATAGAGCGAGCCGGCCGCCGTGCCGGATGCCCCGTGCTGCCGGGACGCTTCGGAGACAGATGCGTTTTCGGGAAAGAATCCGCTGAACTTTCCGGTGTTCTTGTCAAAGGAAAGCACGCCGCGCGATGCAGTGCCGACAAGCAGGCAATCCTGCATATAGGGAATGATGCAGGTTGTCTCATTTAGATTACCCCCCCCCACCGGGATGAAAGCCGTCACGCTTCCGTCCTCAAGGCTCATTCTGAGCAGCCCGGCACCGATGGTGGCAAGGTAGAGTCCCCCTGTAGTGTCCGGAACGACATCCCTTACCGACAAGGCATTGGGGTCGAGTCCGCGAGAGGATGCCCAGTCCTGAAGGTTCAGATCGGTGAGTGTCCCGGATTTCCGGTCGAAGCGCAGGAGCGACGCGCCGTCTCCGGCAATCCAGACATTCCCCTCATCGTCTCCGGAGATGTGGCGGACGCAGAAGTTAATCCCGCCGCCCGAGGGAGCCGCCGTCCCGGAGTTTCCGGATTCCGGAGCGGGGATTCCCGATTCGAGGCTGCCGAAGCGACTGAAACGGTCAAGTTCCGGATTATAGATGCAGATGCCAGCCTCGGTGCCGAACCAGAGCCGCGAGTCGGAGTCCTGCCAGACGGCGAAGTAGCGGTCGCTGCCGGGTGAGCCGGGCAGGTCGGGGTTGTGGCGGTAGGTCTTGACACTCTTGCCGTCGTAGCGGTTGAGCCCGTCCTGCGTGCCGATCCAGATGAAGCCCCGGCTGTCCTGAAGTATGCAGTAGGCCATGCTCTGCGAGAGCCCGTCATCGACGCTGAGCGACTTCACGCTGTAGGGAGCCGCGGCCAGAGGGGCAGGATGGGACTGGAACAGGAGCATAGTCACGGCAATGGCTGCCATGATTTTGTGCACAATGACTCCGGATGTCAGGACGTTGGCTGTCTTCGGCATGGTTTCTTCGAGATTATGGACTGCGTATATGTGTGTTTACGCTGTCAAATTTAGCATTTTCCGCCTGTAATGTCAAGACAGGGACTGCCCGGAAGAGGACAATCCCTGTCAAAAGCTAACACAATTCCTTATGAAAATTCAAATTCTTTTGAATGTTCTCTGAGTGGATTACTGGAGGGACGCCTTGTACTCTTCCTCGCACTTTGCGGTGTAGGCATCCGCGGCGGCCTGGTCCCAGTCGAGCATCTTGTGAGGGATGGTCTCGCCCATATTCGGATAGCCCATATTGGAGAAATACCATGCCCAGTTGTCAAGTTCAGGGTCGAACCCTTCGGCAGTCGAGCCGCAGAGAAGGCGGAAATCACTCCAAACGGCAGTGTCGCCCTTCTTTGCCTCAGGGTCATACTTCTCATAACGCGCCTGTCCCCAACCTTTCTCGAAGCCGATGTAGGTGCATTCGGTAGCGCCTCCGAGCTTCATCTGTGTCTTGTCGCCCTGAGCCTTGCGGTCCTGATTGAAGATTACGTCGAGTGATGCAGGTACCATATAGCCGAGCTTCGCATTGTCATCCGTCCCCTTAGGGAGAGTCGCGCTTGCGCCTACATTGTTCACATTTGCAAAGATTGCAACTTCAAGAACCTTGGATGCCCAATTGTGAGGGAGAGCGCCGAAGAGGTGGTTCTGGTCAATGTAAATCGTATTGAGAAGCGGAGATGCAGCGAGACCGTCAGGAATCGGGCCTACGAGACCGCAGACGGAAAGATTCACAGAGGTGAGTTTCGGAGTGTCCCATTCCTTAGGAAGACGCTTGCCCTCAAGCCCTTTCTGACCGCGCATATTGATGACAGTAAGCTCCGGAAGCACCATCTTCTCAGGAAAATTGGTAAATGCAGCGCCGTCGAATCCAGTAACATAGAACTTGCCATCCTTGTCGGTCATGCCGATTCCAGGGAATACGCCCGGATCGACATTATACCAATCCTCAACTGTAGGCGTCGATTCACCGAGCATATTGCCCTCAACTACTGCCTTGAGGAATTCGAGGTCGCTCTCGTTGACATTGGACTCCTTCTTTGCCTGTGAGACGAAAATCTCCACCGCGTCGTAGTCACCTATTTTCACATAGAGTGAAACGGAACGTGCCTTGCCGCTCTCATTGCCCTCGGCAAAGAGAGAAATCTCGGCGTCGCCGGTTCCGGAAGTAGGATTCACTGAAAGCCATGCCTGATCCTCGCCCTCCTCGATGCGCCAGTCCTGAGTGTACCAGTCCTCCGCGGCCACGAGCTGATAGGTCTTGGTCTCGCCGTCAGGGGCGACGGTGACTTCGGCGTTCACGAGCGCCGGCTTCGGATTTTCCGGCTCCGGCGGAGTCTCGGGTTCCTTGTTGGGTTCGCTTTCCTTTGCGCACGAAACGGCAGCGAGAGCCGCGGTCGTGAAGGCAAGAACTGCCAGTCTGAAAATCTTTTTCATAAACGAAGAAAATTTTGGTTATTGTTTGTTAATAATTCGGTGCGGTTTCGACGGAGTCCCGCATGGGGCATCTTCCGCTTGTCGGCTGCAAATTTAGAGGGACACGCCGGGGCATTCTGACAAATTCGTATCATAAAAACGAAAATCCGTATCATGCCGTTTTTGCGATAAAATGAGACGGAGGATATATATTTATATGTATGAATCGGATTATCTTTGCATCGACGACGAAATGTCAGGGAACACGGGAATATATAACCACGAATGAAAATATATCCATATATGAATGCACGTGAAACGATAATCCATTTTCTCGGAGACAATTTTTTTAGAGGCAGATTTTTCAGAGACAAGGCATCCATTTTCGGAAGAGACATTCTTTCAGCGACTTTTTTCGCGACGGCTTTTCTTTCCGCATCATTTTTCGCGGCCTCGTGTTCATCGAATCTGAAGGACAGCTACAGCGGCACGGAGCAGGAAAGGGAGGCGCGGGAACTCATACGCAGAACCATCGGAGACCGCTACGGGGCGTTTGACATCCGCATCGGAGAGCCGCGCGAGGACGGGAAGGACTGGTTCAGCCTCTACGGGGAGGACGGACGGATTGTGCTTGAGGGAAACAACGGAATCTCGGTCGCGAGCGCATTCAAGGCATGGCTGGAGGACTGCTGCCGGTGTCAGGTGAGCTGGTGCGGGAGCAATCTCGCGCTGCCCGAGCCGCTGCCCGTTCCCAAGGAGAAGGTGACGCGGGTTTCGCCATACAAATACCGCTACTATCTGAACTACTGCACTTTCAACTACACGATGAGCTGGTGGCAGGAGGAGAGGTGGCAGAAGGAGATTGACTTCATGGCGATGAACGGAATCAACGCTCCGCTCGCGGTGACGGGGCAGAGCAGCGTCTGGCAGAGGGTCTATAACCGGCTGGGACTCAGCGACGCTGACCTTGAGAGCTTTTTCTGCGCCCCGACGCATTTCAGCTGGTTCTGGATGGGCAACCTCGACGGTTGGGGCGGGCCGCTGCCGCAGTCGTTCATCGACAGGCACGAGAAACTTCAGAAATTCATACTCGAAAAGGAGCGCAGGCTGGGGATGACCCCGATTCTGCCGGCCTTCACGGGTCACGTGCCGCCGGCCTTTGCAGAAAAGTTCCCTTCGGCGAAAATCCGCAGGACATCATGGGAGGGATTCGAGCCGGTGAGCATACTCGACCCGGAGGACAGCCTCTTCACGGTCATCGGACGGATGTTCATGGAGGAGCAGACCCGCACCTACGGCACGAACCACCTCTATTCGGCGGACACTTTCAACGAGAACACTCCCCCGACGCGTGACTCGCTCTATCTCAGCGGCATGGGACGGAAAGTCTATGAGTCGATGGCGGAGTATGACCCGGAGGCCGTATGGGTGATGCAGGGCTGGCTGTTCTACTACAACGGGGCTTTCTGGAAGGAGCCTGAAATCAGGGCGCTTTTCTCGGGAGTGCCGGACGACAAGATGCTTCTTTTGGACCTCTGGAGCGAGAGGGTGCCGGCGTGGAACCGCACGGACGGCTACTACGGGAAGCCTTGGGTGTGGTGCATGCTGCACAATTTCGGGCAGAACCCGGACTTTAACGGGAATGTGGCGAATGTGGCTTCCGGGCCTTCCGCAGCCCTGGCCGACCCGCGCGGGAAGAAGATGATGGGGCTGGGCGTGACGATGGAGGGAATCGAGCAGATGCCTTCGGTCTATGCGCTGATGTTCGACAACGTGTGGAAGGATGAGCCGACGGATGTTTCCGAGTTCATGACGGGCTACCTGCGGAACAGGTACGGGGAGGACGCGCCGCTCACGGAACAGGCATGGGCTCTGCTCAACGGCTCGGTGTTCGACCAGAGCCTCTCGGGAGGCTGCGTGCCGTCGGTGGTGACGGGCAGACCGACGCTCTCGGTGTGGAGAAACAGGATTTCGGAGAACCATACGGAGAAATATGTGAAGCCGCTCAATTCGGCGTGGAGGGAGCTTTTCCGCGCGGCCTGCACTTCGGAGGGGCTTCGCGCCCACGACGGCTTCCGCTACGACCTTGTGGATGTCACCCGTCAGGTGCTCACGGAATATGCGAACACCGTCCATGCGGCGATGTGCCGTTGCCACGATGCCGGAGACATGAGCGGCTTCGCGGCAAGGGCCTCGGAACTTATGGAACTGATGGCCGACCTTGACAGGCTGCTCTCGACACGGAAGGAGTTCCTGCTCGGAAAGTGGATTGCCGACGCGAGGGCCTACGGCACGACCGAGGCCGAGGCGGACAAGTTCGAGCAGAACGCACGCGACCTCGTGACCCTCTGGGGAGGCAGGGACTGCAGCATCCACGACTACGCCTACCGCCACTGGGCAGGGCTTGTGAGCGGATTCTATGCGCCGCGCTGGCAACGGCTCATCGACGCCGTGACCGAGGCCGCGGAACTCGGGGAGAAGTTCGACAGCGAGGCTTTCGGGAAGAGCGTCCGCGAATGGGAGTGGCAGTGGACATTCGGAAAGGAAAAGTATGCTGCGGAACCGGACGGAGACGAGATTGACATATGCGGGGAGATTTACGCGAAATATTCCGACCGCGTGATTTGAGCGTTATAGAGAATGCTTCTATTGTTCTATCCGATTTGCTCCGGAATCGTGAATTTTGCATCAGTCCCCGTGCGTGCAGCCGGGAACAGGAAGATGTATTTTTAGCTTCTTAGTTCAACTAATTTTTTACGCTTACTAAAAAGACCAATACTAATGGATACAAGACTTATCTTTATGGCTGCGGCCTCGGCGGCGCTGCTCTGCGCGTGCGGAGACGGACAGCATGACAAGGGGATTTCAAAGAACACTCCGGTGAAATTCTCGGAGGTCAAGGTGACGGACGGCTTCTGGCAGCCGCGAATCAGGGAACTTTCGGAGACGACGGTTCCGTTCTGCCTCGACCAGTGCTGCACGAAGACCAGCCGGGTGAACAACTTTGCAGTGGCGGCAGGGCTCGCCGAAGGAAAGTGGAAGGGAATTTTCTACGACGACTCGGACCTGTACAAGACCATCGAGGGCGCGGCATACTCCCTTCAGAACGAACCGGATGCGGCGCTTGAGGCGAAGATTGACTCGATAGTTGCCATCATCGCGGCGGCGCAGCTCCCGGACGGCTATCTAGACACCTATTACATACTGGAGAAGCCCGACAAGCGCTGGACGGACATGGACAAGCACGAGATGTACTGCTGCGGGCATCTCATCGAGGCTGCCATTGCCTACCGCGACGCGGCCGGGAAGAGAACGCTGCTCGACGTGGCGCAGAAGTTCGCCGACCACCTTCTCGCCAATTTCGGACCCGGAAAGCGTGACTGGGTGCCGGGGCATCCGGAGATTGAGCTTGCCCTCGTGAAGCTCTACCGCGAGACCGGCCGCAGGGACTATCTAGACCTCGCGCATTTCCTGCTTGAGGAGCGCGGACGCGGCAAGGCGGACTGGGGCAAGCGAACGGACTATTATGTGGACGCCGAGCCGGTCGCGGACATGACGAGAATCTGCGGGCACGCGGTGCGCTGCATGTATCTGCTCACCGGAATGGCGGACTGGTCGGCGCAGAGCGGCTCGGAGGAATATATCCCCGCACTTGACAGGATTTGGGACAATGTCGTCGGGGCGAACATGTACATCACTGGCGGAATCGGCTCGTCGCGGCACAACGAGGGCTTCACGACCGACTATGACCTTCCGAACGAGGATGCGTACTGCGAGACCTGTGCTTCGGTGGGAATGGTGATGTGGAACCAGAGGATGAATATGCTCAAGGGTGAGGGGCGCTATGTAGATGTGCTCGAAAGGTCGATGTACAACGGGGCGCTCGCCGGGATATCCCTCTCCAGCGACAGGTTCTTCTACGTGAACCCGCTCGCCTCGGCCGGTGCTCATCACAGGAAGCCGTGGTACGGCACAGCCTGCTGCCCGAGCCAGATTTCAAGGTTTCTGCCTTCTGTCGGTGGTTATGTCTATGCCGTTTCGCCCGATGCCCTTTGGGTGAATCTCTACATCGGCAGTTCTACTGCGGTGAAGGTCGGAGGCACGAGTGTCGGAGTGGATATGACGACGGAATATCCATGGAAGGGCGACATCCGCATCGCCATAAGCCCGAAACGGACAAAGACTTTCGGCGTGAGGCTCAGAATTCCGCAGTGGAGCGAGGACTGTTACACGGTTAAGGTGAACGGGGAGACGGTTCCGGCGACGCTTGCCGAGGGATATGTGACGCTTTCCAGAAAATGGAGGAAGGGCGACGAGATTTCGCTCTCTCTTGACATGACCCCGAAGGTAGTGGCCGCCGACCCGCGTGTAAAGGCCGACGAGGGACGCAGGGCGATTCAGCGCGGCCCGCTCGTCTATTGTCTCGAGGAGACCGACAACCCGGCCATCGCGGATGCGGTGCTTGAGGAGGACGCGGCACTCGAAACCGCCTTTGACCAGCAGCTGCTCGGCGGAGTCACCACCGTCACCGCGCATCAGAAGAGCGGCGAGCTCAAGTTCATCCCCTACTACGCATGGGATAACCGCGAACCCGGCCGTATGGAAGTCTGGGTGAGGTATGAGGAAAGCGGTCGATAGACTCTTTCAGTAATTGCCGCAGGCTGGCCGAATTGTTTTGGTCAGCCTGTTTTTTATGATTACTTTTGTACGCGAAAAAATCAGGTGGACAGCACGGGCTGCCACCGGAGGGCTGGTAGAAATAAATTATACTCTATATATGATTATACTTGTTGCGACGGAAGACGAACTGAGGCTGGCGAAGAGGCACCTCGGGGGATATGAGATTGTCAGGACGGGCGTGGGCGCGGGAAATGTGATTCGCGTGTGCTCGGAGCTGCTGGTGCGTGAGGGGATTCAGGAGGAGAGGATTGTGAACGTGGGATTCTGCGGGAGCAATTCGATTCCGGTCGGTTCTGTGGTGAAGGTGTCGAGGACATGGAGATTGATGGACAATGTGGTGGAGTTCGAGGACTGGAGAAACGGATATGAACTTGCCGCGGACGGGGTTCCGTGCTACACGAGCAACTGTTTCGTCCTTAAGACTGACATCACTGAGCCTTGCGCGTTCGACATGGAGTTGAACTATATGGCGGCATTTCCGCTTCCGCTGGTGGGGGCGGTGAAGATTGTGAGCGACAATCTGTGTCTGGACAAGTACGAGCACAGCATCCGCCACTCGGAGGACGAGACCTGGGATGAGGTGAAGGCGATTCTGAGGGAACTTGAAATGAAATGGAGTCGAGAAATCTGAATAACATGGAGAATATGGAAAAGGAAGTGAAAGTCGAGAGCTTTACCTTTGACCACAGGAAGGTGAAGGCTCCTTATGTGAGACGGTGCTGCGTCCTGGACGGACAGCACGGGGACAAGGTGACGAAGTTCGACCTGCGGTTCTGCCAGCCGAACAGGGAGGCTCTGGAAACCGCCGCTCTGCACGGACTGGAGCACCTGTTGGCAGAGAACCTGCGCAGGCACTTTGACGGAGTGATTGACCTGAGCCCGATGGGATGCCGAACTGGCTACTATGTGACCGCATGGGGTGAGCGGGACGTGCGCGAGATGAGGGACGCCCTCGTCGCCGCCCTGAACGATGTGCTTGAGGCGACCGAAATCCCTGCCGCCAACGAAATCCAGTGCGGGAATTACAGAGACCTCTCCCTTGACGGGGCACAGGCCGCCGCACAAAAAGCGCTCACCGCCGGATTCTCGCTTGACCCGTTTGAGAGAATACTATAAAAAAAGGCGCTTCAGGTGGGAACCGAAGCGCCTTTTATTGTCGCCAAATCAGTGACTAAACATGTCATTGCAAAGGTACAAATAATTAGCATAAAAAGAAGGCTGTCAGGAAAATACTTGACAGCCTTCTTTTTATGTACCTTATATAGAGGAGTTGTATAAATGGTGCGATTGCAAGGCGCAAGGCGAAGACATAACCGGAGCAACCTCCCGGTTGTGGGGATTATGTCTATCGCCGGCAACGAAGCAAGCGTGCCGTTTAGGCAACTCCGCCAATTACATCATGCCGCCCATACCAGCTCCGCCTGCCGGCATCGCAGGAGCTTCCTTTTCAGGAATGTCAGCGATTGCGCATTCGGTGGTGAGGAACATTCCGGCAACTGAGGCCGCGTTCTCAAGAGCCACGCGGGAAACCTTGGTAGGGTCAATCACGCCGGCCTCGAACATATTCACATACTCCTCGGTGCGGGCGTTGAATCCGAAATCGCCCTTGCCCTCGCGAATCTTGTTGACAATCACACTGCCCTCAAGACCTGCATTGGCTGCAATCTGACGGAGAGGCTCCTCGATTGCGGCGGCCACGATGTGAATACCGGTGGTCTCGTCCTCGTTGTCGCCCTTGAGGTTCTTCAGAGCCTCGGCAGCACGGATGTATGCAACACCGCCGCCCGGCACGATGCCTTCCTCGACAGCCGCACGGGTCGCGTTGAGAGCGTCCTCGACACGGTCTTTCTTCTCCTTCATCTCAACCTCGGTCGTCGCGCCGACATAGAGGACAGCCACACCGCCGGCGAGCTTGCCAAGACGCTCCTGAAGCTTCTCGCGGTCGTAGTCCGAAGTCGTGCCCTCAATCTGCTTGCGGATGAGGTTAGCGCGCTCGGTGATGGCTTCCTTGTCGCCCTGACCGTTCACGATTGTAGTGTTCTCCTTGGTGATGACAACCTTCTCGGCGTGTCCGAGCATATCTGGAGTGCAGTTCTCAAGGGTGAATCCCCTCTCCTCTGACACTACGATGCCGCCGGTAAGGGTCGCGATGTCCTGAAGCATCTCCTTCCTTCTGTCGCCGAAGCCCGGAGCCTTGACGGCCGCAATCTTGAGCGTGCCGCGGAGCTTGTTCACAACGAGGGTCGTAAGCGCCTCGCCGTCAACATCCTCAGCAATAATCAGGAGTGACTTGCCTTCCCTTGCAATCGGTTCGAGGATAGGAAGAAGATCCTTCATCGTCGAAACCTTCTTGTCCGTGATGAGGATGCTCGGAGCGTCAAGCACGGCCTCCATCTTGTCGCCGTTGGTCATGAAATAAGGAGAGATGTAGCCTCTGTCGAACTGCATGCCCTCGACAACCTTGACCTCGGTCTCAGTGCCCTTTGCCTCCTCGACGGTAATCACGCCGTCCTTCTTCACCTTTGACATCGCGTCGGCGATGAGCTTTCCGATGTAGCTGTCGTTGTTGGCGGAAATGGTACCGACCTGCTCGATTTTCGCATAGTTGTCACCAACTTCCTGTGACTGTGCCTTAAGATTCTCAACCACAGCCGCGACAGCCTTGTCGATACCCCTCTTGAGGTCCATAGGGTTAGCACCTGCGGTGACGTTCTTCAGACCGACATTGATGATTGCCTGCGCGAGCACGGTAGCGGTGGTCGTACCGTCACCGGCCTGCTCGTTTGTCTTGGAAGCCACTTCCTTGACCATCTGTGCGCCCATGTTGGCGAACCTGTCCTCAAGCTCGACTTCCTTTGCCACGGTGACGCCGTCCTTTGTTACCTGCGGAGCACCGAACTTCTTGTCGATTACGACATTACGTCCCTTAGGACCGAGCGTAACCTTCACTGCGTTAGCCAATGCGTCAGCGCCCTCCTTCATCTGGGCACGTGCGTCAGTATTGAATTTTATTTCCTTTGCCATAATTAAAAATTTTTTGCTCGTCTTTTTGTCTATATCCGCCTTTTCATCGGTCACATACGCCCGGTAGGCTTAGATGATTGCCAAAATGTCTGACTGTTTCATGATGAGATACTTCTTGTCCTCGAAGGTGACCTCGGTTCCGGCATACTTGCCATAGAGAACGACGTCTCCGACCTTGACTTCCATCTCAACATCCTTCGTGCCCGGGCCGGCCGCGATTACGGTTCCCTGCTGCGGTTTTTCCTTCGCTGTGTCAGGAATATAGAGTCCTGAAGCTGTCTTGGTCTCCGCCTCTTTAGGCTCAACGACCACTCTGTCTGCCAATGGCTTTATCATAATATAGTATTTTTAAGTGTTATACTTCATAATGCCCCTCGTGGAGCCGACGATAAAATGGACAAAGAGAGTGCCACCGGCCAAAGACTGACAATTTGTCACTTTCACTTTCGCAAAAGTTAATTTCAACACAATTTTCACTTTTGCAAAAGTGAAAATCCGCATATTTTTTGCTTTTCTAAAAGTGAATCCATATTTTTGCCGGTCACGGATTTCTATATTGAGGAGTGTAATAAAATAGGTCTGAAACTATCTGTAAATGAATTATAAGGTATATGAAAAAGTTTGTAAAACTGCTCGCGGCGGCGGGCGCAACATTTATCGCAATGACATCATGCAGCAACAATTCCACCGTCCAAAACACTGACGCGGTTCTGGACAACATCTTCGCGCGCAAGTCCGTGCGCAAGTTCACTTCCGAGCCGGTTTCCGAGAAACAGGTCGAGGCTCTGCTCAAGGCAGCAATGGCAGCCCCGAGCGCACTGAACAAACAGCCTTGGAGGTTCGTGGTGGTGACTGACAAGGAAAAGCTCGCGTCCATGGCGGAGAAGATGCCTTATGCCCGGCTCGACACGGCCCCGCTCGCCATCGTAGTCTGCGGAGACACGTCCGTCAGCGAGAAATTCTGGACGCATGACTGCTCGGCGGCAACCGAGAACCTGCTGCTCGCGGCAGAAGCAATGGGACTCGGGGCGGTATGGACGGCGGCGTCGGACGGAGAGCGCACGGAAATAGTCCGCGAAGCCCTCGCCCTGCCGTCATACATCCACCCGCTCTGCGTGGTTCCTGTCGGCCATCCGGACGGCGACTTCCAGCCGAAGGACAAGTGGGATCCGACGAAGATTCACTACGACAGGTGGTAACTCACTTCTCGGCAGGCTGATCCGCCGCTTTCGGCCAATACGGATTCTGGTAAAGGACGGAGGTAGATATGTCCGACCCGGAAGCCGCAGTCAATTGGAACTGCTTTGCCATAATCGGACTGAGATAGTGAGCCATCTTCCAGGTGCATCCGTCGAAGGCGGCCTGAGTGGAAGTCCTTTCGAACGGGCGGAGATACTCGCTCCGCGATTCGGAAGAGACATTGGAATCTTCGCTTCCGTCCGCAATCAGAGTGCTCGCTCCGTTCTCGTCAAGATACCATTGCTCCATCGGGGTGTTCCACAGGTGAATTCCCTCCAGGTGGCTTGGCGAAGAGATGAGCTGGTCCATGGAACGCCAGCGGCGCAAGTCCATATAGCGCAGCCCTTCGGCAAGAAACTCACAGCGGCGTTCCCGACGGATGTTATACAAGGTCGCATCTTGAAGAACGCGACCCGCAGTGTAGGCGCCCCAGTCATTTTCAGCCTCCTTGCTCATGTCGGTCGCGGCTATGGTCTTGTCAAAGTCGGCGCTTATGCCGGCACGCTGACGAAGCAGAGTCCAATATTCGCGGGCCGATGCATCAAGAGAACCGTTGAGAAGATAGCTTGCCTCCATATAGTTCAGCAGTGCCTCCGCCGCACGGAAACATACGGCCGCCGTATAGCCTCCGCCATTGGCGTAGTACTTTCGGTTGAATGAGCCGCCCTTGCGCAGCGCATAACCGGTGGCATAGCCGCGCTCGCCGTCACCGCTCGTTATGGCCGGATATGGCTCCAACATAACAGCCTCCGTCCCTTCGTTGTTATCGGTCTCAAAAAGGATGTTCTTCTGCCCCGGTTCCTTCAGGAATATGCTGAGACGGGGGTCGCGGTCGGCACGAACATAGGCAATCGTCTTGTCACCCTTATAATAGCCGTCACCGTCCGCATAGGTTCCATGAGTATAGACAGGAGAGCCGTCCTTCATCAGAAAGTTCTGCACAAACCCGCGAGTCAGTCCTATGCGGTAATTTCCGCGTCCTGCGGCCGAATTGATGTTGTGTGTGGAAAGTCCCCGCGCATACTGCCTCCACAGGAGCACTTCCTTGACGGAGGAAAGGTTCTCCTGAGCGAACATGTCGAAATAGGGATTGACAGGGTCGTCCGGTGACTGCTGCAACTCTCCTGTGTTCTCCGTCAGGCTGCCCTTGTATTTCTCGGCCACAGCCCTGGACGCCTCTGCCGCCTGCTCAAGAAAATACTTCACCTCATTCTCAAGGCTTCCGCTCGGATATTGGTAATTGCCGTACAGAGCCGCACCGGGCCAGCCTTCCCCGCCGGGGACGAATGCCGTGCCCTTGAAATTCTGCAACCATGTGGCTTCAAACAAAGCCACACGCGACTTTATCAGCAGGGCGGCGTCTTTGTTAATTCGTGTGGTCGCCATGTCCGTATCGTCCATATATTCACAGGCCTTGTCAAGGTCGGACAATATAAAGCGGGCCACTTCGTTTCGCGGATAGCGTCTGCTTGCCTCACGGAGAGCTTCCTTGTCGTCAGTGAGCGGATCCTTTATAATCGGAAAATCCCCGAAAAGCTGAAGTTTCTTGAAATATTCATAAGCGCGCAGGAAATACGCCTCGCCTATATAATGCTTGACGATGGAGACGTCTCCGACGATCGTGTTCTGCGAACCGCTCATGTTCTCGCCGAATTTCGGGAGAGCCTTGGAGAGCAGGAAATTAACACGATAGATGCGCTCAAAGTTCCAGTTGCTTCCTTCACTGTGAGGCACTTTCCAGCGGTCTGACGTATAACGGTCATTGGCATCCGCCCCTATCTGGTTGTCCGTGCCGCTATCCTCACCGAAGATGCCGTAGGTCCACTGTCCGTATGACGGGAGGATATTAGGGTACTCATCGTTCAGATCCGCCTCCAGCTGGGCTGCGGTCTTATAGTAAACCTCCGGGGAAACGCTTGACATGGGTTCCCTGTCAAGAAAACGGTTGCATGACACAGCCCCGGCAAACGCGGAAATAGTCATGAGCGCATTAAGGATATATCTGATTGGTTTCATGATGTTTATGCTCGTTAAGACATTATGACTAAGATGCTATGACTAAAGCGTCACGCTGATTCCGAAAGACCAGGTCTTCAAAAGCGGATAGGCATTGCCGGCACTCCTGACCGGAGCGGCGCCGCCGGAATTGCCGCCACTGATGGTTTCGGGGTCAAAGAGCCGTCTCAACTTTGTTCCGGTCCAGAGGTTTTCTCCGGACACGAATATGCGGAGGTTTGAAATGTGCATCTTGCCCAGAAGAGAGGACGGCAAGGTGTAGCCGAACTGAAAATTCTTCAGGCGGATATATGCCGCATTCTGCAAATACCGGGTCTGAACCGCCTGGTTCTGAGTGCTGTCGAACCTCGGACGCGGATAGTAGGCATCGGTGTTGGCAGCTATCTCATGCCCGGATAGTCCGACGGGATCCGCACGGAAATAGTCCTCGTGCTCCTTGAGTCCCATGGACCACCACTGCCCCCATTGTCCTACGCCCCAGAAATAATTGGAGCCCTGCCAATAGTCCCGCTTCATCACGCCCTGAAAGAAAAGGCGCAGGTCAAATCCCTTGTAGCCTATGTTCAAATCGAGACCGAAGGCATAGCGCGGCGTGTTGTTGCCTATGACCTTTAAATCCCCATGGTCTTCGAGGGTCTGCGCACCTTTGGTGATGCCCGGCTTTCCGTCGAGATCCGCATACATGACGTCTCCCGCTCCCCACGTTCCGGAGCCGAGCGCCCCCTGCCCGCCGACCTTATCAAGATGCGCCTGCATCTCGGCGTCCGTCTTGGCGATGCCGACTGTCTCGAAGCCCCAGATTTCACCGATCTCGCGGCCTGCGATATAGGTCCCGATTGAATTTGTCGGGTTGCCCGGATACCTGTCGATATAGGTACGGGCATCGGAAACATTGAACTTGACTCCGTAATCCAGACCGAAGCCCGTGCGGTCCTGCCACCCAATCGTAAGTTCCCATCCCATGGTCCTTAAGTCGCAGTTGTTGGTCTTCGGCACGGATATGCCCAGCGTGGCCGGCAATTCCTCGGAAGGACCGACCATATTGTCAGTATAGCGGACATAGGCATCGGCGGAGCCGCTGAGGCGATTGTTGAAAAATCCCCAGTCAAGTCCGGAATTCCATGTCCTTACCTTTTCCCATGTCAAGGCCGTGCTTATGAGGCCGCCGACATAGGCGGTATTAGGCTTGAGCCCGTTCTGCAGCCACTGCCCGTTGGCCTGCCCGAGCGTCATCGTCCTGTAGGTCGGGTACCATCCGGTGGTGTTCATGTTGCCGAGCTCGCCGTAGGAAAAACGGAGCTTCAGCAGATTGCAGACATCCACAAAACCGTCCCAGAAGCCTTCGTTGGCAATGTTCCAGCCTAGAGAGACAGACGGGGACAATTGCCAGCGGCTCCCACGGCGGAAACGGGAAGTGCCGTCATAGCGAAGATTGACCTCCGTGAGATAGCGGTCTTTGTAGTCGTAGTTCAGACGCGCGAAGAAGCCGGCGGTCGTCCACTGGTTGCGGTAGCCGCCCACTTCGGGAGCCTTGTCCTTGCCAAGGCCGTCAATGTTGGAAATCAGGTCGAGCTCGGGCAAGTCCTCCATCTGAAGCCCATAGCCCTTGGCCTTGAAAAACTTCTGGCGCATCTCCTCGGACTGGAACCCTCCCATAATCTTGACGTTATGGTCTTTGCCCATGGTGAAGGACCAGGTGGTGTAGATGTTCCAGTTCATGTAGTTCTCTTTCGTATAGTCCTGATACAGGCCGGTGGTTCCCTGAGTGTCGATTATGTTTCCGTTGACATCATGGTTGTAGCAGGGAAGTTCAGTCTGCCGGGTGTCGGCGGAATTGATGCTGTAGTTGAATTCGACGTTGGTAACCCAGTTCTTGACAGGCTCGAAGACGAGAGCCGCCTGATGGTAGGTCTTGTCTGTCTGAGCGTCCCGCACGCCTCCCTCCGCGAGTGACATGGCAGGATTCTCGGCATTTTCGTCAAAATAATAGCCGTTTTCATCATACACCGGCAGGTTAGGCCATGTCTGACGTCCGATGCTGTCATAAAGGCCTCCGCTCAAGGCTGTCGGACGACTGAAATCCTGACGGACATAACGCAGGCTGTAGCTGAACTTCGCCCAGTCGGCAAGATCCGCCCCGAATTTGACCGCAGCATTGTAACGCTGAAGATTGTCCGAGCCGTGGCGCAGCAGACCGTTCTGGTTCAGATAAGCGAGTGACGCATAGTAGTTGTACTTTTCGCCGCCTCCGCTGACGCTGAGGTTGTGATCCTGCGAAAAAGAGTAGGACTTGTATATTTCAGAGAACCAGTCGGTGTTGGCATAAGCCGTTGTGAAAGGATCCCCGGCCGGTTTTCCCCATGTCTTTCCGTCCGTAGGCAGTCCTCCCCGGTTGCTGCCGCCGGCGGTCTGGAAATCAAGCATCTGCTGCATCACCGCGTCGGTGAACGAAGGTGTCTGTGAGCCGTTGCGGGCCGCTTCATTAAAGTAGTTTGCAAAGGTGTAAGAGTCCATCATCTCAGGAAGGCTCACGGGGCTGTTGAAACGGAAACTGTTGTTGTAGTTGACGGCAGCCCTGCCCGTACTGCCTTTTTTTGTGGTCACGAGAATGACTCCGAACGGTGCTCGGGAGCCATAAATCGAAGACGATGCGGCATCCTTCAGCACGGATATGCTTTCGATGTCCTGAGGATTGACGGTGTTGATGTCCCCTTCCATACCGTCAATGAGAATCAGAGGACTTCCGCTGGAGCCGCTTCCGATTGTGCCGTTGCCACGGATGTTGACGGACATGCTCTTTCCCAGCTCTCCGGTGTTTGTTGTAATCTGCAGTCCAGGCACCAGGCCCTGCAATGCCTGTGTGGCACTTACTACCGGGCGGGCTTCTATTTCCTTCGCCGTGGCAATCCCCACCGCACCGGTAAGGTTGACCTTCTTCTGCGCGCCGAAGCCGACGACCACCACTTCGTTCAGCGACTGGTTGTCTTCCTCAAGCATGATGTCAAGGAGCTGTCCCTCGACGGCCTTTACCTCAATGGATTTATACCCCATACAGGATATGAACAGGGTCGCGCCCTCACGCACGGACAACAAGAAACTGCCGTCCAGTTCGGTGACCGTGCCGTTGCCGGGGACTCCCTTCTCCTCAACGCCTACGCCGGCGAGCGGGCCCAGCGCATCCTTTACGCTTCCGCTTACTTCAATCTGACGTGGTACTTGCTCTGTGGAATAAGATACGCCGGCGGCCATTGCCGGGAACCCGGCTGTGAGAAAGAGACCCAGCACGAACAGCAACGCCGCTCCGGTCTTTAGGTTACGCCCGCAATGGGAATGAATAATGCGTTTCATAAAATATCTGTTAAAATTAAGAAACTATCTATCCATTCCCGACCGCCCTACAAATGTGATACCGAAAATTAAACCTATGGGGACGAGGATTGTCCGATCCCCGAAATCCGAGACATCGCATTATTTAAGAAACAATGAAAAAATAACCTGCATCAGATTTGTCCTGGATTTTCGAGTATAGATTTCTTTTGGAAGAAGGAGTGTACTGGACGTACACGACTGATGAGAAAAGAAATATAGACCGAAAAGGATGAAAAAGATGATGCAGGTTATTTTTGAAGGTTTCTAACCTTAAATAATTGAATGTCAGGTAAAGACTATGCTATTGCCGCAGTTTACTGCCTACCACCTGTTCAGGGGCATGCCGTGGGTCATCTTGTGAACCTTGTCTGCGGCGGAGTTGAGGACGGCCTCGTAGTCGGAACGGCCTTCCTCGGTCTTGCCGGTGAGGAGGTCGAGGTGGCGGGCGGCGTTGTCAAGGACGGTGTCGATGAGCTCGACCATCCATTCCATGTCCTTTTCAACGAAGCCGCGTGATGTGACTGCGGGAGTGCCTATGCGGAGGCCGGAGGTGGAGAACGGGGTGCGGGAGTCGAACGGGACCATGTTCTTGTTCACGGTGATGTCCGCCTTGCCGAGTTCCTTCTCGGCCATCTTGCCGGTCAGGTCAGGGAACTTGGTACGCAGGTCGATGAGCATCAGGTGGTTGTCCGTGCCGCCGGAGACAATCTTGTAGCCTCTGCGGATGAAGGCGTCGCACATTGCGGAGGCATTGGCGAGCACCTGCTTCTGATAATCAACGAACTCCGGCTGCTGTGCCTCGAAGAAAGCCACGGCCTTCGCGGCGATGCAGTGCTCAAGCGGGCCGCCCTGAACTCCTGGGAATACCGTCGAGTTGATAATCTGAGACATCTTCTTGGTCTCGCCCTTATTGGTCTTGAGTCCCCACGGGTTGTCGAAGTCCCTGCCGATTAGGATGACTCCGCCGCGGGGGCCACGCAGGGTCTTGTGCGTGGTGGAGGTCACGATGTGGGCATATTTCACAGGATTGCTGAGCAGGCCGGCGGCGATGATGCCCGCCGTGTGCGCCATGTCAATCATGAGAATCGCGCCTACCTTGTCGGCTATCTCCCTCATCCTCGCGTAGTTCCACTCGCGGGAATAGGCGGACGCGCCGCCGATGATGAGCTTCGGACGGGTTTCGAGAGCCTTGGTCTCCATCGCGTCGTAGTCAATCTTGCCGGTGCGCTCGTCAAGACCGTAGGAAACGGCGTGGTAGAGGATGCCGGACATATTCACAGGGGAGCCGTGGGTGAGGTGGCCGCCGTGCGCGAGGTCGAGCCCCATGAAGGTGTCGCCGGGCCTGAGGCAGGCCATCATAACGGCCATGTTCGCCTGGGCACCGGAGTGAGGCTGGACATTCGCATATTCCGCCCCGTAAATCTGACAGAGGCGGTCGATGGCAAGCTGCTCAATCTTGTCGATGACCGCGCAGCCGCCGTAATACCTCGCATTTGGATAGCCCTCAGCATATTTGTTCGTGCAGACTGAACCAAGCGCCTCAAGCACCTGATTGCTGACATAGTTTTCAGAGGCTATGAGTTCAAGTCCCGATGTCTGACGCTCCTCCTCTTCCCGAAGAAGCTCAAAAATTGATATGTCCTGTTTCATATATAATCGTGTGTTTTCAGGTATTTTCCGAGCCGCAGACCGCAGAGCTGCAGCATTCCGTAATTTTATCCCCACAAAATTACTCTTAATTTTTATTTTAACTACCTTTGCGTGGCAAATAAGTTATCAACAAGGGTAAGAATATTTCGTATGCAGGGCAAAGACCGCAAGCTTCTGAACATCGAACTGGGCAGGGTTTCCGCCGAGGAGTACCGTCGTCTGCCGGATTCGGGGCTCGTCGTGGTGCTGGACAACGTCAGGAGCGCCCACAATGTCGGTTCCGTGTTCAGGACCGCCGACTCCTTCAAGATTGACAGGATTTTTCTCTGCGGGATATGCCCCGTTCCGCCTTCCGCCGAGATTCACAAGTCCGCGCTCGGGGCGGAGGAAAGCGTCGGATGGGAACATTGCGAAGACACGATTAAAGCCGTGGAAAGGCTTAGGAATGAGGGATATACGGTCGTCAGCGTCGAGCAGACGGTAAATTCCGTGAAACTCGACAAATTTCATCCGTACGGCGGCGATGTTTCCGGGAGCATTGACAAATGTCATGTTGAAGACAGGGATAAATATCATGCTGAAGACAGGGAGGATACGGCGTCACGGGAAAATATGACGACGAGGAAATATGCCCTTGTGTTCGGGAACGAAGTCGATGGCGTGAGTCAGGAAGTCGTTGACGCATCGGATTTTTCGCTGGAGATTCCGCAGTTCGGGATGAAGCATTCGCTGAATGTCTCGGTGTCAGCCGGAGTCGTGCTGTGGCATTTTAAATTATCAGCGATAAGGGCAGGGATTGTATCGGACAATTTTACCGGACGGGAGAAACAATAAACGGTACACCTTTATATACACAGACAGATTATACATAGACAGGAAAAGTAAAACAAAAAACTGATAACGACATGAAAAAGACAATGATTTTCATCGCGGCGGCGCTCACGCTCGCGTCATGCTGCGGCAAGCACACGGTGGAACTGATTCCGGAGGAGAATTTCGCGACGGAGATTGACGGGAAGCCGGTTTCGCTCTACACCCTCCACGGGGGCAGCATCACCATGCAGGTCACGAACTTCGGGGCAAGGGTGGTGAGCCTCTGGACTCCGGACAAGAAGGGCTCGTTCGAGGACGTGGTGCTGGGCTACAACAACATAGAGTCCTACATCCACAATCCGGGGGAAAGATTCCTCGGGGCGGTCGTGGGCACATACGCCAACAGGATTGCCGGCGGAACATTCACAATCGGGGACAATGTCTATAATTTCCCGAAGAACAACAACGGGCAGACGCTTCACGGAGGACTCAAGGGCGTGGATATGCTCGTGTGGGATGTGTGCGAGGTGACGGATTCGAGCATCGTGATGCATCTGCTGCATCCGGACGGACTCGACGGCTTCCCGGGAAACATCGACATACGCCTGAGCTATCTTCTGGACTCCGACAGCCAGTTCGTGATAAACTACACGGCGACGACCGACAAGGCGACATATTTCAACATCTCGCACCATCCGTTCTTCAACCTCAAGGGCGAGGGCAACGGGACGATTCTCGACAACGAGATGATCATCAACGCATCCGCATACATTCCGATTGACGAATACTCGATTCCATACGGCGAGATTGCGCCGGTGGAAGGCACGCCTTTCGACTTCCGGAAGATGCACACGATCGGAGAGCGCATCGGCGAGAAAAACGAGCAGCTTGCCCACGGAGCCGGCTACGACCACAACTTCTGCATCGACCGCAAGACCGAGAACGGAGTGGAGTTCAACGCTTCCGTCTATGAGCCGAAGAGCGGCCGCTTCCTCGAAGTCTTCTCCGACCAGCCGGGTCTCCAGTTCTACAGCGGCAACTTCTTCGACGGCACCACCTGCGGAAAGTACGGAAAGCCGCTGCGCTACCGCGAGTCCATCGCGCTTGAGACGCAGCACTGGCCGGACTCCCCTCACCACCCGAACTTCCCGACAACCCTTCTTGAGCCGGGCGACACCTACACGCAGACCTGCATCTACCGTTTCAGCGTGAAATAGGCGAAAAATATTCGAATTTACATTCTGCAAACTTGCGGCAATTTTCACTTTCAATTTGAAAGGAAACTTGCCGCAATCCGTAATAAACAGCGAAGAGACAGGCGAGCCATACGCACAACAGAGGATAGCATACGCAAAAATCACCATTTGTTGGTATAGGTTTCATTTTGAAATGTAAAATCAATCCCCTACATTTGCATCCGGTATCATATATGGAAAATGAGTAAGTGTAGGTTAATCTCAATGGCGGTGATTGCCGCCGCTGCCTGTGTCAGCACATCAGTTGAGGCTGCCCCCCCCAAGAAGGCATTCACAATAAATGGTGAGGTGGTGTCCGCCTCGGGCGGAGCGCCTGTCGATTTCGCGTCGGTAGTCGTGACCCCGTCGCAGCTCTATGCGATGACGGACAGCGAAGGACGCTTTTCAATAGGAGAAATACCGGCGGGGACAGTCACGGTCAGCGTGCAGTTCTACGGGATGGAAGAGAAGGACACGACTTTCCGCGCTTCTGCGGGGGAGGTCGTGAGCCTGAGGCTCAAGATGAAGGAGACTTCGTTCAGGCTCGACGACGTCGTGGTCGTGGCGACCGGGAACAAGGCCGGGAGCAGCACCGCGTCCAACATCTCGCGCCAGGCCATGGACCATATGCAGACCAGTTCGCTGGCGGACGCGATGGCACTGCTGCCGGGGGTGGCGATAACCAACCCGAACCTTTCCGGGGCGCAGTCACTCACAATCAGGACGGCAGATCCGATTATTGTCGGAGAGACCCCGAGTTCCGCCTCAGTGATGAACAGCCTCGGCACGGCCGTCATCGTCGATGGCGCCCCTATGTCCAACAACGCGAACCTTCAGGCACTCAGCCCGGTCATGAGCGGAAGCGCCGGCGACGAAAGCCGATCCGGCACACCGGCAAGAGGAATGGACGTGAGGTCGCTCTCGACAGACAATGTCGAATCAATAGAAGTCATACGAGGCATCCCTTCGGCAGAATACGGAGACCTGACATCCGGCGCGGTGATTGTCAAGTCGAAGGCCGGGAAGTCTCCGCTCACGGTGCGGTTCAAGACCAACCCGAACATCTATCAGGCGTCCGCCGGAAAGGGATTCTCCCTCGGGAAGAAGGCCGGAGACCTCAACATTTCCGGAGACTACGCCTACAGCCGGAACTCACTGACAAAAAGTCATGCGTTCTACCAGCGTGCCAGCGCCAAGGCACTCTGGACGGTGATGGCCGGCGACAGGGTCAGCGAGACGACATCCCTCACCATGAGCTTCGGACGCGACCGCAGCAAGCTCAACCCGGACGACGCTTCCTCAAGGAGGCAGTCCTACGCCAACGACCTCGGCATAGCGTTCAACACCAACGGCCGGGCATCCATAAACGGCAGCTGGCTGCGCAGCGTCAACTGGCTGGTTTCGGGAAGCCTGAACAACAAGAAATCCCACTTTGAGGACACCGCAATCAACGCGATGAACCTCTACTCAAAGTCAATGACAAGCGGGGAGGTCTATAGCAACATCGCCGGAGGACAGATATATGACGCGGACGGCAACCTCATCACCAACGTGCCGGAGGGCAGTCCCGTCAATGGCGTGGTGCTGCCGTACAGCTACCTCTACAGATACGACATCTACGGCAAGGAAGTCAACGCCTTTGCCAAGGTCAACGCCGACTTCGCGCACAGCTGGGGAGGAGTGAACGAGAGGCTGCTCGTGGGAGCGGACTTCAAGACGGACGGCAACCTCGGAAGGGGCTCGGTCTATGACGAGGACTACCCTCCGTTCCGCAACATCAACAACGCCGAGTCCGGCTACAGGGCAAGGCCGTACTACGAAATCCCGTTCATCAACCAGTTCGGGCTCTACGCCGAGAACTACTTCAACTGGAATTTCGCGGACAGGGCACTCAATGTCGTCGCCGGCGTGCGCTACGACAACGTTAACGGTCTCAGTTCCGTCGCTCCGCGAATCAACGCCTCTCTGGACATATTCCCGTGGGCAACCGTGCGCGGAGGATACGGACTCACGTCGAAGGCTCCGACCTCATATTACCTCTACCCGAACAAGTCCTACCACGACTACATCCTCTACAACGGAATGCAGGCCGACCTTCCGGAGAACGAGCAGCTGCTCATAGCGAAGACCGACATCTATGACGCGACGAACCCGGATCTTGAAATCGCCGTGAACCGCAAGGCCGAACTGGGACTTGACTTCAACTTCGGAGGACACTACAGAATCAGCGTGACGGCCTACGACGAGCGGATGGACAACGGCTACGGCTACGGCACCGACATCAGCTCATTCATCTGGTATCAGGCGACGACATACGAGGTCGATCACAAGGATGAGGGACAGCGCCCGGTGCTGAAGGAGGGTACTACCTACAACCTGTTCTACACGGTCTATAAGCCGCTGAACAACGTGAAGTCGCGCAACAGCGGAGTGGAGTACGAGATTGACCTCGGCAGGTTCGACGCAATCAGGACATCGTTCTACATCAACGGAGCATGGATGCGCAGCTCAAGTACGAACAATGGCTATTCGTTCGGGACACGAGTAAAGACCGGAACTCCGGAGAAGAACATCGGCATCTACGAAAAGGAGCTCAGGAAGAACTGTTCTGAAGTGCTGAACACCACTCTGAGAGTAACTCACAACATCCCTAAGGTTGGGCTCGCCGTGACGCTCACAGGGCAGGTGAACTGGTACAGCAAGTACTGGACGGAGTACGGGAACGACACTATGTTCATCAAATACATCTCACGCAAGGACGGTCAGGTGCATGACTTCGACCCTGCGCTCAAGGGCGACGAGGAGTTCTCCTATATGTTCCCGACACTCAACGACAACAGGTTCATCGCGGAAAAATATTTCCCTACCCTGCTCTTCAACCTCAACGTGAGCAAGGAAATCGGGGAAATCTTCACGGCGTCGTTCTATGTGAACAATATGTTCAACAGCCGACCGCTCTACAAATCGAAGCGTGACGGAAGCTACGACGAACTGGGCATTCCTATCTTCTTCGGATTCGAGTTCAAGGTGGCAATCAAATAGGCAAAGTTTTAATTATTATCGGTTAAATATCATTAAGTTATGAAACATTCAGCAATCGCCGTATTGGCATTTGCGGTTCTGGCGGCAGTGGGTTGCCAGAAGACCGGGACGAAAACCATCAGCGTCAACGTGAAGATTGACGAGGCCAAGCTTGAGGCTGCAGGAGTGCCTGCGCCTGAAAGCTATGATGTTAAACTTTCAAACTTCTCGACCGGAGCGGTCGTCGAGGTTCAGACGGAGAACGGGATAGCAACGGCAGAGGGAATCGTGCCGGGAGTCTATAGCGTGACTGCCAGCGGTGCGCAGGTGGTAGGCGGCTTCAACTACACCATTGCGGGCGCAAACAGCAACGTGAGCCTGCTCAACGACAATGACGAGGTGACTGTAGCCGTCGAGGCCGTCAAGGAAGCGGCGCTCGTTTTCAAGGAGATTTACTACACGGGATGCAGTTTCCCGAACATAGACCCTGCTACCGGCAAGCCGATAATAGATGAGGAGACAGGGCAGGAGGCGACAAGCACCTATTTCCGCGACCAGTTCTACGAGATTTACAACAACAGCACCGAGGTGGTATATGCTGACAGCCTGTGCATCTGCACTACCATCTACGCCAGCGATTTCACCGACAACCTCGTGTATCAGTGGCCGATAAAGAATCCGGATCAGTATGTGTTCACCGGTAAGATATGGCAGATTCCGGGGGACGGTACAAAATATCCGATACAGCCGGGCGAGTCAATCGTTATAGCACAATGGGGAACGAACCATAAGGCAAAGACTCTCACGGACGGTCATTCTCCGGTGGATTTGAGCGGAGCCGAGTTCGAAGCGCTGGAGAAAGAAGGGACGACATGGGACGGAATAGTGCTGACGGACAACAATGCAATAAATATGGCTATGGCCGTCAATGCCTCAGGGTACAACACCCCGCAATGGCTTACTCCTGTCGGAGGCGCAAGATACGTCCTCTTCAGACCGGCCCATAAACTCAAGAATGAGGATTTCCTGACACCGACAAACGACGATTATGGCGCGTCAAACGCCCGTGAAGTACCGATTGCGGAAGTCATCGACGCAGTCCAGTCAGTCGATGGCGAGACAGGCATGAACCTGCTCGGTCTGCCTACCGTGCTTGACGCCGGCGGAATATGGTGCTCAGGCTCTTATGTCGGGGAAAGCATCGCGAGAAAAATCAAGGAGACCCGCGAGGACGGCACAATCGTATATCAGGACACCAACAACACGACAAATGACTTCGAGGTCAAGACCGACCCGCAGGTCAGGAGGAACGGTGCGAAGGTTCCGTCTTGGAATACTTGGATTAAGTAACATTAATATTTGGAAGTATTTTCGAGGATAGATTTCTTTTTGAAATGAAGAGAATTATCGCAATATCCGCCATACTCGTCTGTCTGGGCGCATTAACTGCCCGGGCAGGCGAGCCGGCGGGCACGGCAAGGAACATGGTCCTGAAAGAGACGGCCGAACGCAATGCCCTTTGGGCAGGAAGTTCCTCAGCAGCCGGTCTGGCATTCACGCCCTATGGAATATTCAACAGTCTCGACCTCAGCTATGACGGAGGATTCGGGGAGTTCCGGAAAAACGGGGTCGGAAAGACGACTTCGGAGATTTCCCTGAACACGTCCGGATCGGCGTACATCGGGAAGTTCCTTGCTACGGGAGGGTTCTCTTTCAGAAACATCTTCGACCGCGACGCGCTCTACAACGTGCTGATGTACGAGCTTGAGGACAACATGCCCTACTACCCGATTGACGACAAGTCCAGCGGATGGAACAGGCAGGAGTACCTGCTGAACGCGGGACTGTCCTCCCCCGTGCTCTGGGACAGGGTGGCGTTCGGTCTGAATTTCGACTACACGACGAAGGTGGGCGCGAAGCAGCTCGACCCGCGCGGGGAGACCTACAGGTACAGCGTGAAGGTCACCCCGTCGGTGGCGGTGCGTCTCGGGAGGAGCATCCTGGGCATCAGCGGGTTCTACACCAACGGATTCGAGAGGGCCGAGGTCTCCAACAATAACAACTGGAAAGACCCGAAGGTGTGGGAGCACCGGGGACTCGGCGAAAGCACCCAGAACAAGGTCGGAGGAAACGACGGCATGAAGGCTCACACCTACCGCACCCACCGCTACGGCGGGGCGCTTCAGTACTCGCTCGGGGAAGTCCTTTTCATCGAGACCGGATTTGAGCACCGCACGACCCTCGGAATCGAGAATCCGGAGCTGCCGAAGAAGCTCGGCTCCATCAGCGAGAATGACATCACGCTCAACGCGGCATGGCTTTTCGGAAAGGGCAAGTCCGACAAGCTTTCCCTCGACGCGCTGTGCAGCCTCACGGACGGAATTGAGTATGTCCAGAAGCTGAACACGGCGGCCTACCAGCAGGAGTGGATGGTCCTCAGCACCAACGAGATGTCCTCCTTCACCGGAATCAGCGCGAAGCTCGGATATGACCACCTTTTCGGTGCGGCCGACCCGAGGGGCTACAGCTGGAAGGTCGGCGCCGAGGCGAGCTTCGACCTGTTCGACCAGAGCTACCTCTCCCCCGCCTCGACTTCCAACACGATGAGGGTCTATGGAGGAGTGCTCGCAGACAAGCATTTCAGGATGCGTAAGTCATCGCTGGTTCTGGGTCTGCAAGCGGGCTATGCCGCAGGACTCGGCGCAGGGTATAACTGCCTGAGCACGAAGATTTACGACACGCCCGAGGCCATGCTCAACGATCAGGCCAACTGGCTGAACGCAAGCTTCCTGAAGGCCGGCGGGCGCATTGACTGGACAATCCGTGAAGGCAGGAAGGTCAGCTGGACGCTCGGCGCGAGAGCCGACTACATCCGGGCCGTGGCACTCGGCAAGGACAGGACGGTATGCTCCGCATCATTCGGAATACTATTTTAAAAATTTATATGTCAAACAGGATATTACTGACTTATGCCGCAATACTCCTCTCCGCCTCCGCCGCCCCGGCACAGCCGCACTCGTTTGCGGTCGTCACCGACGCCGGAACGCTGAAGAACTGCGGCCCGGCAATAGAGGCATATCGAAAGTCCGTCTGTTCAGACGGACTTGACGCGTTTATTGCAGCCAAGGACTGGGCAAGTCCGGACGAGCTGAGGGACAGCCTCATTCACTATCACAAGACAAAGGCTCTCGAAGGGGCGGTGTTCATCGGCGACATCCCGATTGCAATGGTCACCGGTGCACAGCACCTCACCTCCGCGTTCAAGATGGACGAGGGAGGGAGATGGCCGATGAGGGACTGCTCCGTGCCGTCGGACAGGTTCTACGACGATTTCGACCTAAAGTTCAGGAGCCTCGGACGCGACAGCGTGGAGACAAACTTTTTCTACTACTCTCTCGCACCCGACTCGCCGCAGCATATCGGCTGCGACATCTACACCGGCCGCATCAAGTCTTCGGAGAAAAGGGGCGACAAGTACGGGGAAATCTCCCGCTACCTGCTCAAGGCGGCCGCTGCCAAGTCGCAGCGGAACAGGCTCGATCATCTGATGTCGTACAGCGGGAGCGGCTCGTTCTCGAACAGCCTCACGGCGTGGAAGGACGAGACCATAACCCTCCACGAGCAGATTCCCGAGGCATTCACAAGCTCTGACGGGGCGAAGTTCTATGTCTTTGCGATGTACCCGAATATGAAGGACATCCTTCTGAAGGAAATCGTGCGCGACGAACTCGACCTCGCGATTTTCCACGAGCACGGTGTCCCGGAAAGACAGTATGTCACGGACACGCCGCACCCGGACGAGATGGACGGCTACTACAAGGACGCGAGATACCGCATCCGGCAGCAGATAAGGAGCGCGGTCGAAAGGGGGAAGGACGCGGAGGAGGTGAAGGCAGGGATTGTCGGGAAATATGGCCTCACCCGTGAATGGGTCGATGACTGGGCAGACCCGAAGCTTGCCGTCGAGGACTCGCTCTACGACGCGGCTACGGGAATAATGCTCGACGACATCGCGGAAACCGCCCCGAACGTGTGCGTGACCATATTCGACGCCTGCTACAACGGAGATTTCAGGGAGGACGACTGCATAGCCTCGCGCTACATCTTCTCCGGCGGCAAGGCGCTCGTCGGCATAGGCAACTCCGTGAATGTCCTTCAGGACAAGTCGTCGTCCGACCTTCTCGGAATGCTCGCGCAGGGCTACAGGGTCGGGGAATGGATGCAGCAGGTCAATATCCTCGAATCCCACATACTCGGCGACCCGACGTTCCGTTTCACGGCAGCGGAGGGCGCGGTCCGTCCGGACCTTGGAAACACAAGCTGCCGCTACTGGCTGAAATACACCGGAGAGAAATACCCCTGCGACATCAGGGGACTCGCGCTCCATAAACTCTTCTCGCTGGGCTACAAGGACATGAGCCCGCTCCTTTTCAGGACATGGCAGGAGTCCGGCGAATATATGCTCCGCCTCCAGTGCCTCCACCTGCTCGCCCACTATGCGGGCGGAAACTACGAAAAGGTTCTGAAGGACGGCGCCGACGACCCGTACGAGTTCATACGCCGCAAGTCGGCCTACTACATGGGCAAGGTCGGCACGCCGGAGATGGCCGACGCGCTTGCGGAACTCTACCTCCGCGACTACAACTCGCTGCGCGTGGCGCATAATGTCGGTTTTGTCTGCGCCCATTTCCCTGACAGCCTGTTCCTCAAGGACTTCGATAGGAAATTTGCGGAGGCCGGATGGATTTACGACCGCGAAAGGTTCCGGGAGAAGGCCGAAAGGCAGTTCAGACAGTCTTTCTCAATAGAGTCGGCGACAGGCAAGGCTCTTGATGACCGTTCCGACAGGTTCAGGGAGTTCTACATCAGCGGGATGAGGAACCAGCCTTATCCGCAGTATGCCGGGAAGCTGCTTGAAATTGTCCGCGACGCCGACGAGAGCGAGGCGACGAGGATTCAGTGCGCCGAAGTGCTCGGATGGTTCGTGAGGGCATGGAACAGGAAGGAGATAATCTGCGGGATTGATGTTTATCTGAATTCGGAGAATGAGATTCCGGCTGCCGTAAGGGAGGAACTTGTGAAGACGAGAAGCCGTCTTGCATATTACACTAAGTGAGAACACTCAATCTGAGCCAAATTATTTCTTTCACATTTCTAAACATGGACATGATACAGAAATTTTCAAAGACAATTCTTGCGGCGGTTCTCCTCTGCGGCATCACGCTTCCGTCGGCGGCGCAGGTCACCGTAGAGAAGTGCGGAGTGAAGTCTCCGACGTCGTTCGCCATATTCACAGACAGCCGGACGCTGGCCGAGTGCCGCGACGAGTTCCATGCCTACAAGACCGTTCTTGAGGAAGAGGGACTCGGAACTTACATCGTGAGCGCTGACTGGGCCGGTCCCGATGAGGTCAAGGCTGAGATTCTGTCCCTCGCGGCAGGAAAGCCCAAACTGGAGGGAGTGGTTTTCGCCGGGGACATCCCCATTGTGAAAGTCCGTCAGGGACAGCATCTTACGACCGCGTTCAAGATGAACGAGGAGACTTGGCCGATGGCAGAGTCTTCCGTCGCGTCAGACCGTTTCTACGACGATTTTGACCTCCGCTTCGACTACATCCGCCGCGACACTGTGGATACCGACGTGTTCTACTACCGCCTTTCGGAAGAGGGTGCGCAGCATCTGCGACCGGACATCTACTCGGCGAGAATGAAGGTCCCCGGGGTGATGAAGGGAGACAAATATGAGACGATGAGAAAATATCTCCGCAAGGTGGTGAAGGCCCACAGGGAGAGCAATATTCTCGACGACATCACATATTTCGCGGGACACGGATATAACTCCGACTGCCTTACGATATGGCGTCAGAAGCCCGTGGTTTTCAGGGAATATTTTCCGTATGCGTTCGACAGGGCGTCGCACGGCCGTTTCCTCAATTTCCGCGAGGACCGTCAGATGAAATGGAATCTTCTCGGCGAAGTTGCGCGGGAGGACGTGGATCTCTTCGTCTTCAGCGAACACGGGGCGTATGACACACAGTATATCAATGAGACCAAGGTCGCCACGAATCTTGACGAGGACATAGATTTCCTGAAGAGGACGGTCGCCGAGACATACAAATACTACGAGGGCCGTGGATATGGTGAGGATTTTCTCCATGAAGCGGTGGATTCGGCATATCGTCTTCCGAGAAGCGTAGTCTCCGATTCGGCTCTTGCCGCATACGCGGTTGCGGATTCCGTCGAGTTTGCCGGCGCGAACATATTCCTTGACGACATAATGAAGGGGCACAGCAACGCACGGATGATTGTGTTCAATGCCTGCTACAACGGTTCGTTCCATAATCCGGATGGATATGTGGCGGGATGTCATGTATTCGGCGACGGAGACTGCGTGGTCGCGCAGGGCAACACCGTGAACGTGCTTCAGGACAAGTGGGAAGACAAGCTGATGGGCTATCTCTCAATCGGAGAGAGGGTCGGGATGTGGCAGAAGGAAGTTCCGTATCTTGAATCACACCTCATCGGTGACCCGACATTCAGGTTCGCGCCGCACGACAAGGTAGAGAAGAAGATGTGCGGGAAACTGCACCATGACCTCGTGTTCAACGAAGATGTTCCGTCCGTCTGGGAGAAATACACGCATTCCGGCAATTCCCTGCTGCGCTGTGCCGGAATCACGCACCTCGGCTACATAGACGCGAGGAAAGCCCACGCAAGGGCGGCGGAGATGATGTCAGACCCGTCGTGGACCGTGAGGATTCACGCATTCAATGTTCTCGCTGCGGATCCGTCTCCGGATTTCGCCGGAATTGTGCGGGCGGGACTGCACGACATCTATGAACTTGTGGCACGCGGTTCAGTGAAAATGGCGGCGGCTCTTGGAGACACGACTCTCGTGGCCGACGTCAGGGCATTCAGCGAGGCTCATCCTGAGATGGTGAGGGCGTCGGGCTATGCCGCCGAGGATGCCGTCGCGATACTCACGAATGCCGGACACTACGGAAAGAGCGTCGTCGGGGCCGCGGACAGGACCAGACCGGCGGGGAGAAGGGTGAACGACATCAGGACATTCAGGAACGCGAGGAGCGTCTATGCAGTTGACACGTTGCTCGGGATAGCCGGGGACGCATCCGACGACAGCTATGTCCGCACGGTGGCCTGCGAGACACTCGGATGGTACGGGCAGTCGGTTTGTCGCGAAAGGATAATCGCGGCGCTTTCGGAAGTGCTTAAAAACGAGACTGATGCGCCCGAAAGCGTGGTCAGGGAGATAAGGAAAACGATAAAGAGACTGAGATGGGAGTAGCATATTTACGAAAGTTCTTTGCGGCAGCTTCCATTCTTGCCTGCGCCGCCGGAGGCCTTGACTCGTCGGCACAGGAGAGTATGCCGTCGGCTGTAGATAACTCAACGTTGAAATATTTTCCTCCGCTGATTGACCAGATCGGGGGCTCTTGCGCACAGGCATCCTACATCGGATATATGTTCACCTACGAGATGAACCGTCTGCTCGAGCGGGACGCTTCGGCGAGCAAGGACAATCAGTTCAGCTACCTCTACACGTGGAACTTCATAAACGGAGGCGAGGACGAGGGCTCGCTCGGAGTGGAGGGTCTCCAGATTGCCTTCGAGGGAGGAATCGCCACGGAGGCGGACTTTCCGTCGCAATATACGAGTTCGCAGTTCAAGTGGACCAGCGGATATGAGAACTATCTCAAGGCGATTCACCACAGGGTCACGAAGATACGCTTCTTCAATGTGCTGAGCCGCGAGGGAGTGGATGAGGTCCGCCGCTATCTGTGGAACCGGGGAGAGACGGGCAAGACGGGAGGGATAGTCACTTTCTCGTCACGTTCGAGCGGCTGGACAATCGAGACGAATTACTCTGGGCCTTCCGAGACCGGCTACAAGGCGCTGCTCACCAAGCTCGCCCCTGACGGTGCGCACGCGATGACCATAGTCGGCTACGATGACCTCGTGGAGTTCAACGCGCCGGACGGAACACTCAGCAAGGGAGCATTCATAGTCTGCAACACCTGGGGCACATACTACTACAAGCATGACCGCGGGCGCTTCTACCTCCCCTATTGGTTTTGGGAACAGGCGAACCGCGACCTCGGAGCGCTCGGCGCGGACATGGTGGGGACGGACGTGGAGTACCGCGAGCCTCAAGTCGTGTTCCGGGTGAAGCTGGACTACAGCTCAAGGGACGACCTCGCGTTCAGGATAGGCATCTCCAACAAGGCATCCGACAGCGTTCCTGTCAATGACTACGCCGTGCCGATTGCGAACTATCAGGGCGGTGACTACCCGATGCAGGGCAACGGCGCGAGTTCCGAGATTGAGTTCGCCTTCGACTTCAGTTCATACGCCGGGAACATCGACGACTCGGCTGAGCCGAAGTTCTTTCTGACGGTCTGCCGCAACAAAAGGGGAAAGGTCTATGGCAGCGGCAAGATGCTTGCCTTTTCAGTCTATGACTACCGCAAGAACCGCGAGCACCCGACGGTTTACACCTGCGAGGGCATTGCCGGAAAGGAGATCCAGAGCGGAAACAATGTGTTCAGCATCGAGACCGTGGCGGCTAAGAAGACTTCATTCTCACCGGTACAGTGGCTCGGAACGGCCGGGCAGCCGGCTGCGGCTCCTCTTGTGCTGAAGACAGCCGACGGGAAATACGCCAAGCTCCGGTTCTCCGACTATGACAGGGAGAACGGAACGATAAGACTGAAGTATGTCTATGCTCCCGACGGTAGCTTAAGATTTGAGTGATATGAAAACATATAAAATAATTTTGTCTTTTTTTATTGTCTGCGGGCTGTGCTGTGGCTGCAACCGCGGCGGCGGGCATGAGCCTGCGGTTGCGGCGGAAGTCACCATACATGGCCTTGAAGAGGGGCGGTGGGTCTATTTCTCTGTGAAGGACGGGGCGACCGTCGGCTCAAGTACATTCTTTTCTGAAGAAGAGGACGCGGAATGGGCGGAACGCACCGACTGGGACTTCGCCATCTGCGGGGACTACCTCAAGACCAACGGCGGAACGTCGGGGAATGGCTCCGGCGGCATACTGAGGGACAGCGGACACAATTTCCAGACCCTGAAGGAAGCTCCGACAGAGGGCTATCTCACGGACATTATGGGGGTTGTCAAGTAAGCGCAATGCACGGCATTGCCGACGGTCGTGGCTGTGAGAAAACATGCGGCGAGGCGAAAAATTCTTGCGGCATAGGGATATTTCCGTTACTTTTGTGACAAATTAACACCAAGACATGACATCTCAGGAAGCGGAACTTCGTCTGGAAAGACGGGAGGTAAAACCCACGGCAAACAGGATTCTCGTGCTAAGGGCGCTTGTCGAGGCCGGAAGGCCGGTGAGCCTGTCCGACCTTGAGGCACAGATTGCCTCCATGGACAAGTCGAGCGTGTTCAGGACGCTGACGCTGTTTTTAGAGAAAGACATCGTGCATTCGTTCGAGGACGGGCGCGGGGTGGTGAACTATGAGCTGTGCCCGGAGGAGGGGCACTGCGACCATCACGACGCGCACATCCACTTCTACTGCGAGCGCTGCCACAGATCCTACTGCATGGAGCACATCGACCTTGACTGGGTGAGGGTGCCGGAGGGGTTTGAGCCTCTCGCCTACTCGTTCGTCATCAAGGGAATCTGTCCGGAATGCCGGAAATGAGCGGCGGCCGGATGCCGGAACCAAAGGACACGGGGCGACAGGTTCGCGCCGGCGCGGCAACTGCAACCCGGTTGCGCCCTAAAGTCCATACCTTTGCAGCCGTTGAATGGTCGAAGAGACCTTCAGCGGCTTTCTTCGTGAAAGACCGCACGGATGGAAAACAAGTTGGTGAGATTTGATATGGACAAGAAAAAACTTTGGAGAATCATCGCGGCGGCCGTGCTGCTTGCCGGGGCGTTCGCGGTGGAAAAGACGATGAGCCTGCCGGTGTGGCAGCTGCTGCTCATCTATCTGATACCCTACCTCTTAATCGGATATGACGTGATTGCCGAGGCCGTGGAGGGGCTGTTTCACGGCGAACTCTTCAACGAGGACTTCCTCATGTGCATCGCCACCGTCGGAGCCCTCTGCATCGGATTCCTTCCGGGAGCGGAGACACAGTTCCCGGAGGCAGTGTTCGTTATGCTGTTCTTTCAGGTAGGCGAGCTCTTCGAGGACTACGCCGAGGGGCGCAGCAGGGAATCAATCTCACACCTCATGGACATACGCCCCGACACGGCCAATGTGCTTCGCGGAGGTGAGGTTTCGACGGTGGCGCCCGACACGGTGGCCGTCGGCGAGACCATAGTGGTGAAGCCGGGAGAGAAGATTCCTCTTGACGGAACCGTGCTGGAGGGCAGTTCAAGCCTCAACACGGTGGCGCTCACGGGAGAGAGCCTTCCGCGCGACGTGGCTCCGGGAGATGACGTGGTTTCGGGATGCGTCAACATCTCAGGGCTGCTGAATATCAAAGTTAACAAGACTTTCGGCGAATCCACGGCGTCGAAGATCATCAATCTCGTTGAGAACGCCGGCGAGAACAAGTCGAAGAGCGAGACCTTCATAGCGAAGTTCGCCAAGGTATATACCCCGATTGTGGTGACGCTCGCGTTTGTCCTCGCCTTCCTGCCGCCGCTCTTTTCGGGCGATTTTTCCGGAAACTTCCCCGTATGGCTCCAGCGCGCGCTGACCTTCCTTGTTGTCTCATGCCCGTGCGCCCTCGTGATTTCCGTTCCGCTGACATTCTTCGGAGGCATCGGCGGCGCGTCGAAGAACGGCATTCTCGTCAAGGGAGCGAACTACATGGACACCCTCTCGAAGCTCGGCACGGTCGTCTTCGACAAGACCGGAACTCTCACCAAAGGTCAGTTCGAGGTGAACGCAGTGCATCCCGACGACTTCAGCGAGACACAGCTCCTGCACCTTGCCGCGCACGTCGAGCGCTATTCGACCCATCCGATTGCCATTTCGCTCAAGAACGCCTATCCGAACGAGCATGACGGCTGCACGGTGGAGGACGTGGAGGAGATTTCAGGACACGGAATCCGTGCGAAGGTGAACGGAGACACGGTCTGCGTCGGCAACACGAAGATGATGGATTCCATAGGCGCGAAGTGGCATCCGTGCCACAAGGTAGGAACGATAATCCATGTCGCCGTGAACGGGGTCTATGCCGGGCACATCGTGATTTCGGACATGGTGAAGGACGACTCCGCCGCCGCGATTGCAAACCTGAAGGCGCTCGGAGTGAAGAAGACGGCGATGCTCACGGGCGACCGCGAGGAGGTAGGCAAGGACGTTGCGACACAACTCGGACTGGACGAATACCACGCGGAACTTCTGCCGGCGGACAAGGTGAACGCAGTAGAGAAGCTGATTGAGGAAAAGCCAGCCGGCACGACTCTGGCCTTTGTCGGCGACGGAATCAACGACGCCCCGGTGCTTGCCCGCGCGGATGTCGGCATAGCGATGGGAGGTCTCGGCTCCGATGCCGCCATCGAGGCCGCCGACGTGGTCCTGATGGACGACAAGCCGTCGAAGGTAGCCACTGCCGTCCGCATAGCCCGCCACACCCTGAAAATCGCCGACGAGAATGTCTGGTTCGCGATTTCAGTCAAGGTAGCGGTCCTGCTCCTCGCCGGTTTCGGTCTAGCCACGATGTGGATGGCAGTCTTCGCCGACGTCGGAGTCACCGTCCTCGCCGTCCTCAACGCCATGCGGACGCTGCGAAGTTAATGTTACCTAACCTTCCACATGCCGCCGAAATTGGCACCGACTCTTTCAATGATTCCCTTTTCTTTCAAGGCGGTCATATGTTTGTGGATGTTCTTTCTTGACAGCGACAGTGCTCCCGCGATTTTGGATATTGAGGTTGACGGATTGGCGGAAACGATGGAGAGTATCTGCCTTTCCGTTTCAGTAAGGTCGTTCACCCCTCGTTCACCCCTCTCGTTCACCCCTCGTTCACCCCTCTCGTTCACCCCTCCGGACGCAATGGCGACATAGTCGTTCCTATAGAAAGTCACCTTGAAAGATCCTCCGGACATCTCGAATTCCGGTTTCGGGACACCGGCGAGTGCGCATTCATCATTCATCAATTCAATGCCGCGGCCCCAAGTCTCAAGGTATTTCCCGTAGTACATGATTTGGGCGATAAGCGGATTCTGGGCGTGTGAGATATGCGGCTTCATCATATCGTCCAGAGTGAAGCCGGCCGGCAGAGTCCCGAGATTTTCAATCTCAACACGGTCATCATATACTGCTATGCTCACGAAGCCTGAAGGTGAATCGTACAGTCTGTGAGCAAGAGCGTTCAGAAGACACTCTCTCAAGGCCTTGTATGGTATGGTCAGAGACTCTACCCGCTCCGGCTGACCGTCAACAAAAGTCCCCGATATGTTCAGATGCTTAAAAAGGAATGCCATGCCGTCATCGTAGAGGCGGAATATATTTCCTATTGAACGCCTATTGTCCATGAACTCCCTCTTGTTCGTGCCTTTAAATCTGGCCAACCGGATATGAAGTTGAATGGGTGCGTAATCCTCCTTGGTAAACAAAGCTACCGCAGCATTCTTGATGTGTCCGTTCTCGCTCAATTTCATCTTATCAAGGATTTCCGGAATGGACTTGATTCTCATACTTTCCGGAATCCTTCCGGCCTGAATGCCGGAGGCAACAAGCCGCCTTACGGATTCCTCATCAAGGCAGTCCACACTGGCTTTGGAGTCGATTTCCTCTTCCCATTTCATCTTGCGGGCATCCCTTTGCAGAAGAAGTTCCTGATACATCGACTGCGGCATCACTGAGGTGGTGCTCTCAATCCTGTAGTACGGCCTTCCATCATACACATACGGGCGGTTTCTGTTTGGCTCGGTCGGCACATCAATCACGATGACATAGAAGTCAGGCTTCCCGTCCAGTTCAATGTAATTCACATCCAATGATACCGCCGGCTCTATTCTGGACAACTCGCGGGCAATCTCTCGGCGAGTGTTGTCTGTAACTTGCTGTCCTACTGCCTGTAAAGAACCCGGTGCTATGCCGAACAGGAGCTGTCCTCCGGAGGTGTTGAGAAATGCGCATACCGTGCGCATCGCTTCCTTCAGTTCACCCGTGGTCTTCTTCAGTTCAAGAGTTCTTGTTTCATCTTTGCGGATAAGCTCCTGTATTTCGGCAATAGTCATAATCGTTATATTCTTTGTCCCCACAAAGTTATAAAGATTTGTTCTTGGTGCAACCCCATTATTTCCTACAATTGGGCTCAGATTTCCTTGAGGGAGATGGCGAAGCCGCCGGACGGAGCCATGATGTGGATGGCAGTCTTCGCCAACGTCGGAGTCTCAGTCCTCAACGCCATGCGGACGCTGCGAAGTTAGAGTGTCTATGCGTCCGTAAAACTAAAACGCCTCCCAAGTATGCTGTCTCACGACGCGCCTGGGAGGCTTATTATTTCCAAGTATTATGTACTTTCTCATTTAGGACGGCAAAGATAAGAATCCTTCCCTGAAAGATTACAAATATTTTTAGGTGGTTAATTCAAATTAAATTTGTAGATTTGCACGGTTGTCATTGGACAACACGAACATAATAGGAAGCGTTTAGTTTGTTCCTTAAGCGAATCTGGACAATTCGCGTGTCGTAAGACACCATAGTACAATAGGGATAATGATGAACGCTTGCACCGGCTATTTTGATTGGGGTTCAGCCCACTCGATAGCGGGAGTGTGAGCTGAATCTTATTCATTGTACGGCAGTCCAGAGCCCGCTTAGAGTGAGATGCTAAGAGGCCCACACTTCTTTTTATTAGGCATCCGCATGGGCACGGCGGAATAAGGACGACCAATATCAGTCGCAATGTCTATCAGACACATACGTGCATTTTATCTGGGACTTTTCATGTCGGCGTTGTTGTTCTCAGCAATTGATGTAGATGCCCAGAACATCATTGGGGAGAGGCGCGTTTACTATCTTGACGCCACATATTCAATGATAAGCCCTTCGAAATTATGGAATCCGGTAAGAAACGACCTGGAAAAGGCAATCAACGCCATAGAAGACGAGACTACTGAAATTTACGTCATTGCATTTGGGGGCAACGGTGGAACCGAATTAAAAACATGGCATGATTACGCGACAACAGCGGGAAAGCAGAAAGTCATCAAGGGATTTCAAGGGTTCACGCCCCTGACTAACACGATGACATATCTTGACAGGCCGCTGAATGATTTCTACAGCAATAGAGTTTCGTCAGGCAAGGTCACATATTGTTTCCTGATGACCGACGGACGCGATGAGAATAAAAACACATCCGTTTTTCCACGCGCTCTGAAACAATGGGGCGGGAAATATGGCGATTCCAATGTCTATGGTTTCTATGTAATGCTGAACGCCAAAGCGAAAGACGACGCCATTGCATCAATCATTGACAATCAGGAACATCTCTGGAAAGTCGAGACGGCGGACATTAACATAAATCTGATTCGTCCTGACAATTATGCCGTATTCAATGTCAGAAATGACGACGCAATCAAGATTCCTATTTCGGGAAAGTGCCGCGGATTGAAATTCAAGGCCTCGCTTCCCGAGAAATCCGGGATGAAGGTCAAGAACTGCGAAGTGAAGGACGGAAAACTTATTGTAGGCATTGATGTCATCGGAAATACGTCCTATATGCCCACATCATCAACGCATAATTTATCCATATCTGTCTCAAATGCCGGCAAATTTGATTTTCTTGTCACAGACAAAGTGGCCGTCAAATGCAACAACAAAAAAGAGTCTGTCCTGTCGTCGCCCACCGGAAGACAGAAATTGGGAAAGGTCTCTCATTATGATAAGTTCCTTTTTATCCCCGGCAAGACTGTACCAGTCAATCATACGATAGACTTCTCGTTCAACTCAGATGCAAAGGCCAATAATAACACCTTTGCCGAGTTTGCATTTGTTGACAACAAGGGAATACCTGTCACGCCCAAAGACATGACCGTATCCGTCAATGGAAAGAGCCTTGACAACAATCGATTCAGCATTACCCCTTCTTCCGGAGAAAAGGTTAACATCGAGATTTCTTTTCCTGCCGGCGCGAAAAAGGGAAAGCATCAGGGATATTTGAGATTGGTCAATCATAATCTGCACAGGCTGAACAGCGACGAGTGTTCCGGTCAGACGGCGGACGCCTTCCAATGGACTGTCTATAACAGGCAGACAATGAACCCTTTGGCACAAACGCTCATGTGGCTCGGGATTCTCATTGCTGCGGCACTGATTTTATGGTTTACTCTCATCCGGCCAATCAGATATCCCAAATTCCCCAAATTCAGAAAAATGGTGACAGTAAAGAAGAATGGTGCCATTGCAGCTCAGTTCTCATGCAATTTCAAAGGCGCAAGACGAGTTGTCTTTGCAGCGAAGAAACAGCACCAGAGTGCACTGAACAGGCTTTTTACCGGAAGGATTCATACGATTGTCAATCCCGTTTTTGAAGAGCCTATCACTTTCATTCCACGAAAAAAGAAAAAAGCCATGGCCAAGGGGAAAGGGTATTTCTTTAATCCCAATCCCATTCCCCAGAGCGGAACCGCAGAGATAAGCGCTCCGGATAAGAAATTAATTATCAGTTTACAATAACAAGTACATCAACTATGGAAAAGGCTAAGATTAAGCTCAAGAAGACCTTATACATCGGTCTCGGAGGCACTGGAGTCTCTGCTTTGCTGAAAGTCAAGAAATGCTTCATCGACAGTTACGGAGAAATTCCTCCTATGATTGGTTTTCTGGCAATAGATACAGACACTGCTGCATTCAGCAAGGAAGAGACAAGCAACTCCGGCTCCACCATACGCTTGAATCCAAGCGAGCTTCTTGTCTGCACGGTAAAGAACGCGCTCCCTACATATCGGAGCAATCCGGCAGCCTACGATTGGGTTCCGCCAAAGAATGTGAACAATTTAAGAAACATTGCCGGGTTAGGTGCAGGTCAGGTCCGTTCAAATGGCCGATTCATTGCGTATTACAATTTCAACACTATCCAAACCAACATCTCCTCAGCAATAACAAAGATTCACCAACTCATTCCGAATACGTCGAAATATACAATCGACACCAACAAGGACGGTGTAGAATATGCCACCACAATCAATGTCTTCGCATCGGTAGCCGGCGGCACCGGAAGCGGGATGCTCATAGACACTCTTTGCCTGGTGAACAAATCCATGAAAGAACTGGCCTTACCGTATAACCTATACCCATGGATTGTCCTTCCGGAGATTTTCAAGTCCATGAGCAGCGGCCCGGCTATGGCAAATGTCCGCTATAATGCCTATGGAGCGATACGCTCTTTGGACTACATCGAGCATCTTGATCCGAATGACCCTGCGATTAACTTTGGCTACACAACCATTTCAGAACCGCTCTTTGATTACGCATTTGTCATAAATAATCTCAATCAGGCAGGTGTCGCCTTCGACAAGATCGGGGACTTGATTGATGTCGTCGCCAAAAGTGCCTTTTTGCCGGCTAACAAGATGGGAGATGAAATCAGCTCTCCATTCGACAACATCCGGCATCACCAGAATGGCGGCAGCTTTAATATACTCGACAAGAAAGCCTGGGCAGCCTCCACAGGCAGCGCGGAGCTGATTTACGACAATCAAGCCGTGGGACGAGCGTATGCATATCGCGTTGCAGCCTTATTATGCGACTCCATGAGCAATTCTCATACTGACGGGACTGAGGAGGCAAACAGGTTCGTTGACAGTCAGAATGTCCTGATTCGCGAAAATGACGGACGGAACGATGTCATTGACGCATTGATTTCTCCCGCTCCGGAATATGTGCTTACCATTGACTTGGACACGACGACAAATGACATCAATGCCTACATAGAGTACAATTCCGGGACGAGAATTGACGAAGAACTGAAGAGCAGTCTCTCCAGAAAGACGGAGAACACGAATCGCGAGTTTGAGATGTTCCTCAGCAATCTGATGGACACGACAAACAGCGGATGTGTAGGCGCCGCACTTCAGTTCATCCGTTCCTTAAAGACATTGATTGGACTTTGCCGGAACGAGATGGAGAGAGAACAAGAGGCGTTCAACGAACAGAACGGAATCCCTAAGCAATGGGAGGCTGACCTCAAGAGCATCCGAAGAACCGGAATTGGGGCAGTCTTCGGTTCCAAGACAGACGAGGACAATGTTGAGATGCTGACTCAGAAGCTGACGAACCATGTGACTAATCTACGCGAAGAAAAGAGAAGGCTATGGGCAGTCCGCTTCTATAACGATTTTGAAATGACAGTCTCCGGTTTTGAGAGACAATTGCAGAACCTGCATTCTCATCTGAACGGAATCCATGACAAGTATTCTGACGAGCTCCTCCGGCAACAGCAGCTGGCATCCTCGACATCAAAGTTCCAACTGTTCCTGCATCAATCTGATGTATATAAGGTATCTCAGTATGGCATGGACGATTCCATTAAGGCTGACTTCCACACTTATTTCTCAAACGCCGGAGGCCTTCTTCAGTGGCTGTCCCTCTCCAAGGAACAGGTTGACGCTCAAATATGGAATTTTGCCAAAAGGACATCTCCCGTCCAGAAGGCGACCGGCGTATCCATTGATGATGTTTTAAAGGCGATGGAGCCTGACACAGTAAAGAATTATCTTGAACAGCTGAAGGTTCTTGCATCTCCTCTCTGGTCCTACAACACCCAAGGATATAACCAGACCCAGCTGTCTCTTGACAAATTCGTCATCGTCGGCGTCGGGAATCGTGACACGAGCATCATTAAAACAAGTCCCGAGTATAATACCGTTTTCGACACAAACGGCAGCCATGCATCCTTTGCATCAACATATCAGAATGACAGAATTTATGTTCTTGTTGTCGAAGACCTGCTGCCGATCTATGCCGTCAACAATTACTCTGCATACAAGAGCGACTATGAACAAAAACAGGCTCAGAACTATCCGATGGCTGCCTATCTCGACGAAAAGCTCAACAATCGCATAATCTCTGAGAACTTCGACGTGATGCCTACAATCGAACAGGATAATATTCTTCAGCTTTGGGTATGGGGGTTCGTCTTCGGCTATATTCATTTCGATCCGGAAACGAACTATTACTGGATTCGCTCCAAGAACAGAGGAGACGCGATTCATAAATACCGGTTCAATCTGAACAAGCAGAGGGATGTCGCCTTCGATATTTTCAAGACAGAAGGCCTCTATCACGAGATTGAAGAGTTGCTCAACACGGAAATCTCCCGTCATGGTAACGAGGCAATCAACCAGAAGATCCAGCAAATCAAGGATGATGAGTCATACCTTGAACAATATGCGAACCTGAGCCCGCTCGAACAGTCCAATCTTGAAGACCCTAAGTTCAAGGCTGTCTTAAATCTGGTTAATCAGGAAATCGCCATAATGACCAACTGATTTCAAGAATGTCCGCATTTGTTGTCATAAGTGTAAAGGAAAATCTGAATTGGATTGTGGACGGCATAAAAGACTGCCGTCCACATAATCCCGATGTGGTTACACGCCTCTCTACAGGAAAAATAAAAAAGGAGGAAGAGGATAAATATCTTTATGAGTATACAACATTCTCGAAGCATACCGGAGACGACGGCACTGACGATGCGCTATCCCGAACCGTGGAGTCGGACATTCCGAGGAACTTGTTTTCCAACCAGATAGCCCAATTTCTCAATGTCTGTGAGAACGAAGGGGAGCAAATCAATATATTCCTTATTGACAATCCTATAACCGACGCGGACTTTGAGAGAGCCTCTTGGCTGATTGATGAAATCCGGGCAGTATATGACAGTCATAAAGCCACCAATTTCCAACTCATCCGCGTACTGTTCTCATACGATGTTGACAAGCCGACGGATGTAAACAGGCAGGTATCCAAAATGATTCTGAGGCAGATTGCCAGTGTAAATCTCAACGACTCGGATGATTTCCTCTCCAAGATACTTTACATAGACAATCAGAACCGCAGCGGTGCCGCGATGTGCCTGAACAAGGCGGAGCATGACATCATGATTCCGCGCATGCTGTGCGATTTTATGATGCTGCTGTCAAATAAAGACGACTCGTACAATGTTTCCGCTGCCATCGGAGGCCCAAACCGCATGTTCTCCGTCGGCTATTCAGAGTGTATGTACTACCACGACGATGTATTCAGATACTATGATTTGGCCGGTCGCCGAGACCTTCTCAATTATATGCTCGAGACGGCAGACAGCGAAGAGTCTATGGACTTCAACCGGCATCCCGTAGGGCTTGAAGACAGGCAGAGGCGCCTCGCTCCTGTTTACGAGGAAGTTCCATATAACATCCCCATTGATACCCGTCCCGGCTCAATTGACAAGGCAATTGATGACATTGTGATTTCGTTGAAAGAGGACATAATCAGAATCAGGCAAGAGGCATTGTCTGCCGCTGCTGAAAAAGATGCAGCCGCGACAAAGTCGAAACTGATTGAACACCTGAAAGACAACGGATTAATCCATGATGCCATGGGCGAGGAAGAGCTGGCTGACAGATATATGTCCATTGCGGAAGAGAACAATGTCGACATCGGCAGATTCACCGTAACTACAGCCACGGAACAGGCCAAGAAGGATTATCCCGAGTATATTGACCGCCATCAGATTTATGAGGAATACTTGGTAGAAGATGCTGAAAGAGAGGATTTTGAAGGCACGGAACTAGAGGAAAATGTCTTCGCGTATAACGAATTGATAAGATTCATCCAAACAGGACGGTTCAAAAGATATATCCGCAGTCAATGCGAAAGCAATGCCAATGGTGCCGTCACCCCTGTCAGTTCAGAGCCTACGACAAAAAATCCATGCTTTTGGAAACGGCTTTTAGATTTCTTAAAACGGCTGTTTGCCAGAAAGCGGGAATCCGAGAGCGTACAAGAGGTAAATGCAGCCGAGACTACAAGGCCAACGGTCACACGCGATTGGCATTTGTTACGGGATTCCATTGCCTCGATCTCCGAGATGTACGCGAAACGCAAAGACTACTTCAGGCTAAAGGAAAAAATCAAATCGATACGCGATGAGGTCGATGTGCTCAATGATGATATTCATAATTTCAGATTAACAGTGCACTGCTCCTCCGTCGATAATCTCATTGATTTGGATAAACTGAAAGCATTCCATCAGTCAGGGAGAGATGCGCGGCTAAGCAAGACTGTCGAGCGTTGGAATCTTCGTGCCGAGGATAAGAAAACCTATGATGCACTTTTTGATGAACTCAAGGAGAAAACCAAATGGGATTTGTTCAGCTTTTACTACATCGATTGGTCGGAGCCTTTCGACTTCATTAAGGACATCGACCTGCCGAAAGTATGTGAAGCTCTGAAAAGAAAGTCACAGCCATTTGTCAACACCTATACACTTGAGTCCAACGCAGAGAACCTGACATCATACATCTTTTATACTGACAACGAACGCTGGCATGAAGACATTAGCCAAAAGAAAGTCACTCTCAAAGACGACAACAAGGTTTCAAGTACATTCTCCCGCCACATCTGTTCCAAAATCTGTATGTTCCAATTCCTCCAGATGAGTCAGGAACTCATCGCGGGGCTGGTGGACTGTCAGGAAAACTGACAATATATTTCCATAAACTGTGAAACCGTACAATACCCGAGAGACATAACGGAGACCAACTCTGCAATAAGTGAAGAACTTGGGCTCTGCTTAGGTTCTACTTGAGTCCTGCTTGGGTTCCCTTGTTCACCCGTGTCATTCACCCCTCTGATAACATCAGCCACATTGAGACACTCGCTCGACAAAATCAAGGCTGAAAGCAGTTCAGTGGCAGAAATCTAAAATTATTTTTGGCGGAAACGGGGTGTTTCTGTGCCGTTTCCGCCAAAAATAATTATTGTCGCACCGCATTTTCGGGCGCATTGAGTGGACTCGGATTTCCTTGAGGGAGATGGTGCGCAGGACAACATGCGCTCAATTGAGGAACAGGGGCATATATGGGAAAATTTCATCATTACGGAAAGGATAAAAAGAAACACATACGCGGGACGCACATTCGTGCAGCACTATTTCTGGAGAACACAGCAGAAAAAGGAGATAGACCTGATAGAAATCGAAGACGGGATGATGACCGGCTTCGAGATGAAGAGAAAGAGCGGCGGGAAAGTCAGGATGCCGGAACAATTCGCGAAAGCCTATCCCGACGCGAAGTTCGAGTGCATCACACCGGCCGAGGTTGCCGAATTTCTGTTATGACTTGCAACAGACGCGGATTTGTCGTATTTTTGCCGGCAAATTTATCTGCATGAACCTTACCGGACTGATAATCGGAATCTCGTCGTTCCTGATGATAGGGTTGTTTCACCCGATTGTAATCAAGGCTGAATACCATTTCGGCACCGGCTGCTGGTGGGTATTCCTCGTTGTCGGACTCGCCGCGGCCGTCGCTTCTCTCTTCATCGTGGACATCATCATCTCCACAATTCTCGGAGTGTTCGCGTTTTCCAGCTTCTGGAGCATCCACGAACTGTTCGCACAGCGCAGGCGGGTCGAAAAGGGCTGGTTTCCGGCAAATCCCAAAAGGGCGAAGAAATAACGGGCGGCCGGATTGCCGCCCCGCGTCTTTGCAGAAAAAGTTTTCTATACGCCCTTGATGACCGCAATCGGCTCAAGCGTCACCAGAATCTTCGTGAGGTCGCTCTGACAGGCCATCACCTCGTCGATGTTCTTGTAGGCAGAGGCAGCCTCCTCAAGGTCCTTCTGGCTGCGGATGGCGTGGACGATGCCCTTCTCGTCGAGTTTTCGAATCTCCTCGTCGAGATTGAGGCTGCGGACGGCCTCCGTGCGGGACATCACGCGTCCGGCCCCGTGACTGCACGAGCGGAACGAGTCCGGGCTGCCGAGGCCCTCGGTGATGAAGGAGCGCGTGCCCTGCGACCCCGGGATGATGCCTACCTCGCCCTCGCGTGCGCTGGTGGCTCCCTTGCGATGAATGATGACATCCTCGTCGAAGTGGTTCTCCCATGCCGCGTAATTGTGCGCGATGTTAATCATCGGCTCGAACTCGGCCTCCGGGATGCTGTCCTTGATGACCTCGCAGATGCGCTGCATCATCAGCTCCCTGTTCGCGAGCGCGAAACAAATGCAGTAGTTCATCTCGTTCCAGTATGCCTTGCCCTCGTCGGATTTCATCGGAAGGAACGGAAGCCCGTTGTCCGGGTCAGTGCCGGAGAACCACATGGCGTTGAGCCTGCCGGCAATCTCGCTGTAGCGGTCGCAGACGAGCTTGCCGAGGTTGCGCGAGCCGGAGTGAATCATAATCCACATGAAGCCGTCGCCGTCCTTCTGAAGCTCGATGAAGTGGTTTCCCCCGCCGAGCGTTCCGAGCTGCTTGAGCGCGGAGGCGTACTGGTTCCGCACGACCTGCATCGAGTCGATGTCGAAGCCCTGCGGCATGAGCGTCTCGTCCTGCGCGGTCTTGTGGCGCTCCATCCCGAGAGGAATCCTCTTGCGTATGCCGCGCATGAACCCCTTGCGGAGTATATCCGGGGTAAGCTCCTCAACCCGGACATTGGTCTTTATCGCGCACATTCCGCAGCCGATGTCAACGCCCACGGCATTCGGGACCACGACTCCTTTTGTCGCGAGCACTCCTCCGATCGGCATCCCCACTCCGGCGTGAACATCCGGCATGAAGGCGAGGTGATGAAACACGAACGGAAGTTTCGAGAGGTTGTATATCTGTCCGAACGCCTTCGGATCCACGGTGTTCGCCCAAATCTTCACGGGCGTGTCATTTATAAGCATCTCTTTCATGGCAATATAATTTTTAATGTATGCCGGAACCCCGGCCTTTTTCTGTTTTCCGACGCAAAGTAAGGATGCAAGTACGCAATCTTTTTGCGCAGTTAAAAAATTTTACCAATTTTGTTGAAATTTTTTCACCTATGCCAGCGAACAAGAATGCGCTCCTGCGCTATAAGACCATTGACAAATGCCTGCGGAACCGTTCCCGCAGATGGACACTCGAAGACCTCGTGACGGCCTGCTCGGACGCGCTCTATGAGTATTCCGGCAAGGACGACTACCTGTCAGTCAGGACGATACAGCTCGACATCCAGAAAATGCGCTCGGACGAGCTCGGCTACAACGCGCCGATAGTCGTGCAGGACAGGAAGTACTACAGCTACTCCGACCCGGACTATTCCATAACCGGCACGCCCCTGACCGACTCCGACCTGACCCGGATGCGCGAGGCCGTCGGCATCCTGAAACAGCTTTCGGGATTCGATGGGTTTTCGGGAATGGAGGACATCGTCGGCCGGCTTGAAGACCATGTGAATGCCGTCCGCAAGGTGCGGAGACCGGCGATATACCTTGAGTCCAACGAACGCCTGAAGGGACTCGAATTCATGTCCCCGCTCTACGACGCCATAGTCTCGAAATCCCCCGTCCGCCTGACATACCATTCATTCAAGTCGGAGACCGGGCGCACCTTCGTGTTCAGCCCATATATATTAAAGGAATACCGCAACCGCTGGTTTGTCTTCGGACGAGGGGAGAGGGACCGGTTCGTGGTGAACCTCGCCCTTGACAGAATCGAGGCGGTGGAGAACGCGGACGGCGCGAAGTTCATCGAGGACCCGTCGTTCGTTCCGGAGAAATATTTCCGCGACATGATAGGGGTCACGAAGATTCCCGGGACTATGGACCGCGAGACGACGGTACGCTTCCGCGCCTCTCCCAAATTCGCCCCGTACATCGAGACCAAGCCGCTCCATCGCTCGCAGATGGTCGCCGAGAGGCACGAGGACGGCTCAGTCACGTTTCAGCTGAATGTCTGCGTCAATTTCGAACTCGAAAAGGCCCTGCTGGAATTTGCCGACGGGGTAAAGGTTCTACAGCCCAAGTCGCTGCTCCGGTCGATCCGGAGCCGACTGCGGAATGCCGCCGCGCAGTACGAATGAGGCTTGCGCATAACGCCGAAAATTGAGTATATTTGTGCGGTTTTTGCCCGGCGGCGGATTGGAACCGCGCAGGGTTGCCTTGAATGATTTATAAACATAAGAGATTATGAATGACGGACTCCCATACTCGAAGAACATGAAGATGGTGGACATTCTTTCGGACAACAGGATGCTCTCGGTCCTCGAACGGCTGCATTTCAGGCTCGGGTTCGGGGACACGACTATCGCAGAGGTGTGCAGGAACCATTCGTTTCCGGCCGAGCTGTTTGTGGAAATATCCAATGTTTTCGCGAGCCCGGAATATTCCCCGGACCTTTCGCGCCTCGGACGGAGCGACGTCGCCCTGCTCGCCGACTACATACGCTCGTCGCACAGGTACTATTCCGAGGTGTCGGTGCCCCATCTCCACGGACTCATACACACGATGCTCGGTGAGGCAGGGACATCGTTCGCCGATGCCCTGAACAAGTTCTTCGACGAGCTCGTCGAGAAGCTGAATGCGCATTTCGAGCACGAGGAAAGGATATTCAACAGCATCGGAAGCGGGAACTATGAGGCCGAATCAGAGGAGAGTCACAGCCAGTTCCTTGAAAAGCTGGATGACCTGAAAAATATTGTGATAAAATATCTTCCGGACAACGGGGCGAACGCCTCTCGCTACAGTATGCTGAACCATCTCCTCGCGATGGAGGCGGATATGCGCAACCACATGAGGGTCGAGGAAAAGCTGTTCAACCCGCTTGTCTCCAGTCTTCTGGACGGCGATGAACTGCAGGACGGCGAAGATGACACCGAGGTGCTCTCCCAGCGCGAGAAGGAAATCCTCGCGGCGGTGGCTCACGGCAAGACCAACAAGGAAATCGCCGACGACCTCTTCATCTCCATCAACACCGTCGTCACCCACCGCAAGAACATCGCCCGCAAGACCGGCATCAACTCCATCGCCGGCCTCACCGTCTATGCCATCCTCAACCACATCGTCGAGATTTCGGATTTTTAAGGAATAAAACAAGGTGATCCGAAGTTTCAGTCCTTATACCTTGCGGTCATGGCGCTGATGCATTCGCGCATTTCGTCGCGGAGGGAGGACGGGGAAAGGACTTCGGCGTCGGGACCGAGGGCGAGAATGCGGTTTCGGAAATCAACTGTCGGACGTATGCGGTACTCGAACACCGTCGCGCCCTCCTCTGTCGCGGCAATCCTCTGGCTGTGATGAAGAGGAAGGGTTCTGAGGTAGTCCTGCTGGCCGCCATAGACACGGAGACGCACAGTTTCAGGAGCGTCGGCCTCGCTGACTATGGCCCCGTAGCTGTCACGGAAATACTCCTTGAGGCTGAAGTCCTTGGGACGCTCGAAATGATGCTCGGTGATGTCAATGTCAAGGATTCTGTCAAGTCCCCATATCCGTATTTTCCCGTACTCGTTGAGACCCACCATATACCATCGTCTTTCGATTACCCGCAGCCCGTAGGGCGCGACCTCGTATGTCGCGGCCTCGTCATGCCAGAAGCTTTTGTGGGTGATGCTCACCGTCACGCCCTCGCGCATCGCGTCAATGATGTTGGAAAGGAACTCGCCTCCGGACGGAATGTCCTCGAACATGATACGGTCGTTGAGGTCGCGGCTTTCCCCAATCATGTTGGCGACCGCAAGGGACTCGTACTGCCAGCGGATGAGATTGTTGCCGGAATCTATGCCCTGGGCGACATAGTAGGAATAACCGTCCTTCCTGTCGCAGGCTATCTCAGCCCCGAAAGTCTCCGCAATGCCCTTGCAGTAATTCTGAAAGGTCTTTTTGTTCAGGTCCTCACCATACGGGTTCACGGTGGAAGCCTCCTTCCATTCCCTGTTGAGGTCAGCGAAGCTGATGCGCCCGCGCCTCTGTATCGTCTGGAAAATCCAGATATATCTGTTCAGTAATATACTCATTGTCCAAAAGTCAGAAACCCTCATGTTTCCTAAGCAACGGCAAATATACGCATAACCTACGAAAATATATTACCGAACAGAATAGAAACTGACCTACAGCAGCTTCAGGGCGATGGCGGCGCAGGCTTCGGCGTCGGCGAGGGCGTGGTGATGGTTGACGAGGTCATAGCCGCACCATGCCGCCACCGTCTGGAGCTGGTGGTTCGGGATGCGATCTCCGAGTATGCGGCGGGAAGCGGCGAGGGTGTCGCGGAAGATGTAGCCCGGCCAGTCCATGCTGTAGGTCCTGAAAGCCTCGCGCAGGCAGCCCTCGTCGAAGGGGCTGTTGTGCGCCACAAGTGTAAGTCCATCAACCATCGGCGCAATCTTTTCCCAGACCTTCGGGAATATGGGGGCATCCTCAGTGTCCTCCGGGGTCAGGCCGTGCACCTGCTGGCAGAACCACTGGTAGTGCTCCGGCTCCGGGTGAATGAGGGAATAGAAACTGTCGGCAATCTCTCCGTTTCTCACAATGACGACCCCGACGCTGCACACGCTGCTGCGGCACTCGTTCGCCGTCTCAAAGTCTATGGCTGCAAAATCTTTCATATCGCCCGCAAAGTTACTTCAAACTTGGGAAAATTGCATACGCAGGAAGACGAGGACGGTTATTTTTTGAAGGTTTCCAAGGTATTTTTCATCAAAAATAGTTGATTTGACAAATGCGCAGGCTAATTTTGAACCCCCCAATTTGAACTCTCAAAAGAATCAGACAATGAAGAAGTTATGTCTCATTATCCCCGCCCTGTTAGCGACGCTGTCATGCACGAAGGAAACCGGAGAGCCGGACATTATGCTGATGACAGAGGCGTTCAGCATCGACTACGCCGCGCAGGAGATTGAATTCAGCTACGACATCATCAATCCCGCAGACGATGCGGAAATTTCCGTCACGGCCGACGCCGACTGGGTCACGGTGAAGAAAATCGGGACAGACGGGACCACAGTCTCGGTCACCGAGAACACGGTGAGATGGAAAGCGCGGGAGGCTCGGCTGACGCTGACCTACGGAGACAAAGTTCAGAAGCTCTTTCTTCTGAAACAGGATTACCTTCATGCCGCCGTCGTGTTCCTGACCCAAGAGGCGACAATAGACCTGCATGCGCAGAACGTGTCGATACCTTATGAAATACGCAATCATCTGATCGGACGCTGGCCGACGGTCAAAGACACGGAAATCCCGGAATGGATTGAAATCACCGTCTCGGGCAACGACTTTGAGAGCAGTCTCGACATCTCGGTGACGGAGAACACGTCCGGAGAAGACAGGATATTCACCGTCATTTTAGAATATCCGGGAGCGGAGGACGCGCAATTCACGATCATTCAGGAAAGCCAATCATACTATGAGTTCATCGACGGTGTTAAATGGGCGACGCAGAATGTCGGGACTGATGAGGAGAACCCATACGGGAAGCTCTACAGCCACGAAATGACGCTGTTCTCCTGCCCGGAAGGCTGGCGCGCACCGACCTGGAGCGAGCTGCAGGCTCTCTATAAACACACGTCAGGATGGACGACGGTGGACGGACTGCAGGGAGTGTGGTTCTCCGGTTCAAAGCCGTATTCCGAAGATGTCCCGGCGGTGTTCTTCCCGGCCGGAGGATACCGGAAAGGCGGAGAACTGAAGCGCTTTGAAGAGTGCGGCTGCTACATAAGCGGCCTGCGCGGAGGGTACAACAACAATTCGTCCATAGCGGTGTGCTTCGAGAAAAAATCTATCATAGACATACGCACTGAATATCAAAGCCTCGATTACATGGGTTCTCTGCGCTGCGTCATGAACCAATAAATAGACAGACAGGCCCGACAGTCATCATAATTTGCATCAGGACAATGAAAAGGATACATTTTATCATTATAGGAATCATCGCCGCAGCAGCAGTCTCATGCGGAAAACAGACACCCGACCCTGAATTTTCGTTGATTTCGGAAACATTCGACGTCGGCTATGAGGGAGGAAAAATAGAAATCGGCTACGACATACGAAATCATGTCCCGGGAGAAAGGCTCATCGTGACGAGCGACGCCCCATGGATTACAATCAACAGCTACAACAGGACAAAGGCGACGGTCTCTGTCCTGGAGAACTTCAGCCGGACGGAGCCGAGGGAGGCAAGAATCACCCTCTCTTACGGAGACGCGTGTCAGAGAACGGCCGTCATAAGACAGGACTATCTGAAGGCCGCCATCATATTTGACAACCCGTCCGTGGTCTTCGACAATCAGAAACAGAGCCTTATGGTAGCATACGATGTCACGAATCCCGTTGCCGACGCGACTCCTGATGCAGCAGGGAGCAATCCGCCTGAATGGCTGAAATTCTACAACACGGGAAAAGGACTGTACCTTTCCGTGGAACAGAACAGTTCGGGAGAGGAAAGGACATTTGAAATTGTCCTGACATATCCGGGAGCAGACGACACACACCTGAAGGTAGTGCAGGGCAAAGACTCCGAATATGTGATAATCGCCGAGGCAAGATGGGCGAAGCAGAACTGCGGAATCGACGAGTCAAACCCATATGGGAAACTCTACAAATACGACGGGGCTCTCGCGGCCTGCCCGGATGGATGGCGTGCGCCGACCCGGTCCGAGATGAGCCGGCTGTGCACGCGCTACTCAGAATTTGAGGAAGTCGATGGCATCAGGGGACGATGGTTCTCCGGAGAGGAAGCATACAGCACGCGGGCGACACGGATATTCCTCCCGGCCAGAGGCTACAGGCAGGGCGCGGACGGAGAGCTCATGGAATTTTCCGAGGGCGGGCATTACATCTGCGGAGAAAAGGACAAAGAGGGCAATGTGCATGTCATATATTTTCAGTACCTCAAATTCTCCGGGACACAGCCAGCACTCCACGACACGGAGTTTTATGGTTCCCTGCGATGCGTGAAATCGGACTGACGGTGCGGCCTGTGAAAGCGGTCGGACAACGCGCCGCGTGAAAGCCGTCAGACAACACCGAGCGTCGCGATGCTGATGCGGACTGCCGGACCGAAGAAATCATGCAGCGGTCGCCAGCAGTTGTAGAGCGTCGAACCTGTGGTGAACACGTCGTCAACGAGAAGTATATGCCTGACTGTCACGGGATTTTGTTCTGCGAAAATCTTGTCTGGAGATGATGCGCCATCGGCAGTTTCTGGTTTATGAAAACGCCTGCGAAAATTCCGGCTGACAGCGAACGCGCCCATGACATTGCGGGCCTTCTCCTCGACGCCGAGCTTAGTCTGAGTCGATGTGCGTCGCCGCCGCTCCAGAATATCCGTCCTCAGACGCGCCCCGAGTGCCTTTGCGACCTCCGAAGCGATGACCTCGGCCTGATTGTACCCTCTCCGGAGCCGTCTCGTCCAATGGAGCGGAACCGGAACCACCGTATCGACGTCCGAAAGCCACTGCGCAGCGGCGGCCCGTTCACCGAGCATCGCCGCGAAAAAACGCCCCTCACGAACGTCGCGTGAATACTTCAGGCGATATGTTATATTCCTGTATCCCCCGGTATTCCCGCCTTCTCCGTCTTTCACGAAATCGAAGAGCGCGACGGCATCGACATATTTCGAAAAACAATCCTCCGCCGACGCATCAGATTCCGGGGATATGAGTTCGTTCGTCCCATCCGGCGGACACGCCTCCGTCTCCTGAGCATCGTGCCCGGCAATCAGCGCATTGAACCGCTCCGCCATAGGATTGCGCCGGACCAGCCAGTTGAGAGTCAACGGCATATCCGCCAGGCAGTTCAGGCAAATGTACCGTTCGTTGCGCCCCAGCTCCCCGCCGCAGACGCAGCAAAGCCTCGGCAGGAACAGGTCCGCCAACGCCGTCAGCACATTTCCGAGATTCATTTTCATGTCAGCAGTGCATGGCGCCGCAGACATCTATCACCTGTCCGCTCACATACGACGACAGGTCGCTCGCCAGGAACAGAGCCACCTTCGCGACTTCCTCCGGAGTCCCTCCGCGGCGCAGCGGAATCGTCTTCTCCCACGACTTGCGGACCTCCTCAGGCATCGCCGCCGTCATGTCGGAGATGATGAATCCCGGAGCGATGCAGTTCGCGCGGATGCCCCTCGGTCCCATCTCCTTGGCAATCGACTTGGCCAGCCCTATCATCCCCGCCTTCGACGCGGAGTAGTTGCACTGCCCGGCGTTTCCCGCCTCGCCGACCACCGAGGACATATTTATGATGCTGCCCCCGCGCTGAGCCATCATTACAGGGGTGCAGGCATGGATGTAGTTGAACGCCGACTTGAGGTTCACCGTCAGCACCGCGTCCCACTGCGCCTCGGTCATGCGGAGCATAAGCCCGTCCTTCGTGATGCCGGCGTTGTTCACGAGAATGTCGATGTGCCCGAAGTCAGCGTGAACCTGCTTCACGACCTCGTGGGCCTGCTCGAAGTCGGCGGCGTTCGAGGCGTATGCCTTCACCTTCACTCCGAACGCCTCAAGTTCCGCGACGGTCTGCAAGGCCACATCGTTGATTACAAGGTCAGTGAACGCGATGTCAGCGCCCTCCTCCGCAAATTTCAGAGCCACCGCCTTTCCGATTCCCTTTGCCGCGCCCGTAATCAGCGCGACCTTATTGCTCAATAGTCCCATATCATCAGTTTTTCTGTTTTCAACTGTTTCCCGGCAACCTCCGAACGATTCAGTTGCCCTCGACTCCGCTAATTTAGAATCTCTTTCCCATTTTTACAAATATATTTATTATCTTTGCAGTTCCGCAGGCACCCGAAAAGGTGCGTCATGTACCTTTCCGAGACCTGCGGGAGGCAGCTTTGGTGGTGGAATTGGTAGACACGCGGGACTTAAAATCCCGTGGACAGAAATGTCCGTACGGGTTCGATTCCCGTCCGAAGCACTGTTTAAAATCCCCCTCCCGTCCCCCTTTTGCGGGGGAAGTCGTGCTACGTGCGCACTATCGCACATACCCGCGCTTCGCTGTTCTCCGCACGGCGTTCACACGCCTTGTAAAATCCCCCTCCCCGTCTCCCCCTTTCGTGGGGGGAGCATAATCTTAGGCTTCGACCCAGCCGTCAATGGTGCGGGTTTCTGACGAAAAGTTGATGCCGAGACGGATGATTTGCTTGCCACTGGCGAGAAACGGCTTTTCGTAGCCCTTTTCCTCTATTTGCTTGAGGGCGATTTCAGGAGACAAGTCGCGTTTGAGTTCAATGATATAGACATACTTGTCCGTGTCGAAGACTATGTCAATCCGGCCGTTTGAAGTGTGGTACTCGGTCTTGACATAGAGTCCCATCATCTTGAGCATCACCGACATCGTGTTCTGGAAATAGAGTTCTAGGTCGCCCTGAATTTCGTAGTCATTGCCTGAGAGAAAGGCTGTGAAGCGGTTCATGAAAGACTCCACATCGCCACGCTCAATATCATCGACAAAATTATATACCGAAAATTCGCTGTTAACCAGAGCCGGGGCATAAAGCTGGCTCAACGAATTGAGGAATCCCGCCTTCACTTCTTCATTAGGATAGTCAAGACTGTAGGCATTGAAACGCCTGTCATAGCCGGTAATTGTCAGATAGCCTGCCTGATACATAAGGGTTATAGGGGCCGGACTCACATAGTTTGCTCCGGTGAGCGTTTCCTCAGACACCTTGTTCTTCGATATGTTGTCGAGGTTATATCGTCCCTGCTTGAGATAGCGGACAAGAAAAGTCGGAGTGCCTGTCTCGAACCAGTACATACGTAAACGGTTCGCCTTGAAAGTATTCAGCAGGCTGAACGGGTTATAGACCCCGGAAGCATCCTCGCAGAAATGATAGCCGTCATACATCTTCTTCAGCTTTCCATAGCAATCCTCCCGGCTCATCCGGCAGGCTTTCGCAAGAACGGTGACGCTCTCGTCAAAATATGACTTCAGCTCTGCCTCCGACACACCGCAGATGTCAGAGAAACTCAGGTCCATAGAAATGTCGTTCAGATTGTTCAGTCCGCTGAATATGCTCATCTTACCGAGCTTCGTCACACCCGTCAGGAACGCAAAGCGGATAAAATCATCCTTGCCCTTGATGACACTGTAGAAGCCCTGAAGTTCGCGACGGAACTGCTCCATCAGTTCCGGATTGTCTATGTTATCTATAATCGGCTTTTCATATTCGTCGATGAGAATGACGACCTTGTTGCCTGTCCTCTCGCAGGCGGCATCAATCACAGCACCGAATCTGGCTGCGGGTTCATCAAACTTATTCTCAATGCCATATCGGCTTTCCCAGGACATCAGGTGCTGGTGAAGTTTCTCCAAAAGATCTTCCGCAGACATATACCTGCTTCCCGTCAAATCCAGACGCAGAACAGGATATTCCACCCACTCTTTCTCAAGGCCGTCTATCGCCAGGCCATTGAAAAGTTCTTTCCTCCCGCTGAAATACGCCTCCATCGTGGAAATGAGAAGGCTCTTCCCGAACCTCCGAGGACGGTTCAGGAAATAATATTTCCCTGTAGAGGCAAGGCCATAAATCGCCGCAGTCTTGTCCACATAAACATATCCGCCTTCACGGATTTCCGAAAAACTCTGTATTCCAATAGGGTACAACACATCAGTCCGTATTTTTACATGCCACTTTTCTGCGCTCGGCAGTCTAAAATTCATTTGGACTGCTCTCGCTTATCGAAATTATTTTGCCGATTCATTAACAGGCGACCTCAAGGCAGAGACCGCATAAACCTTGCAAAGTTAATAAACTTTTTCTCACATTTATTTTTATGCGACAGCCATTTCGGCGTTTTCGCAAGCTTGTCGATTAAGCCATTAGGGAGTTCATGTGTCAAAGGTAGTTGCATTTTGAATTATTATAACTATCTTTGGGAATGGAGCGATTTTACTACATTACGATGCTGCTGATGCTCTCCGCCTGCAGCGGCAACTGGATTACGGTCACGGACGACCCGGTTACTGACGACCCCGAAGACGAGGGCGGAATCACCGTCGTTGACGGAACAATCAGCATAGTCTATTCCTCAGGCGGGGCGACGGTCACAGGGGACGAACTGGGAATCGTGAGCGTCGAGGGGAACGACGTCACGGTCATAAACACCTCGGAGAACTGCATCACCTACGAACTCAGCGGAACGGCGTCAGACGGCTTCTTCAAACTGCACAGCGACGCGAAGCAGGTCATCAGCCTCAAGGGACTGAACCTCACCAATCCTGACGGGGCGGCAATCAACAACCAGAGCCACAAATACACTTCCGTCATCGTCAGCGGGACGAACACCCTCGCGGACGGCAGCGTCAATTCTTCAGGCGACTACAACGACGAAAGCTCCGACGAGGACATGAAGGCGGCCTTTTTCAGCGAGGGCCAGCTCATCTTCAGCGGCGACGGAAGCCTCACGGTGACGGCAGTCGGCAAGGCGGGCATCACAAGCGACGACTACATCAGAATTACGGAAAACCCTACAGTCTCGGTTTCATCAAAGGCCGGGCACGGAATCCGGGGCAAGGAGAAAGTCGTGATTGAGGGCGGTACAACAGCGGTCACAGTGGCAGGAACCGGAAAGAAAGGCATAAGCACCGACGGGAATTTCTGTCAGTCAGCCGGAAGCGTGAGCATCATTTCGTCAAGCCCGGCGGGAACGGTTGATAACGAGCTCACCGGAGCGGCCGGAATCAAGGCGGACACGGCGTTCTCAATTGAAGGAGGAACTCTCGAAGTCACCGTCAGCGGAACCGGTGCGAAGGGCATAAGCTGCGACGGGGACGGGCACTTCAACGGAGGCGCCGTCAAAGTCACGGCCACGGGCTCGAACTATGGCAGCGGTGGGAGTCAGCGTCCGGGATGGGGCTGGTCATCGGACTCGAACTCGAAAGCCGCAAAGGGCATCAAGTTCGAGGGCAGCCTCTACTTTGACGGAGCCGATGTCACGGCATCCGCAGCCTCACACGAGGCGATTGAAGCGAAGGGCACAATCAGCATTTCCGCAGGCAACATCAGCGCAACTTCGAGCGACGACGCGATAAACTCAGGTTCGGACATGACCATAACCGGCGGAAATGTCTATGCTTTCTCTTCCGGAAACGACGGACTTGATGCGAACGGAAATATGTATATCAAAGGAGGTTACATCTACGCGGTCGGCTCGGGCAGCCCGGAGGTGGCGCTTGACGCGAACACCGAGGGAGGTTACAAGCTCTACATCAGCGGAGGTTCCCTCATGGCGTTCGGAGGCATAGAGTCCGGGGCAAGCATCACGCAGGCGGTGGTGAATGTCACAAGCTGGACGGCGAATGCCTCCTACACCCTCTGCAACGGGGGCACCGTCCTGCTTGAGTTCACGGCACCGGCAAAGGGAGGAAACGGCATTGTCCTCTCGCATCCCGACCTCGTGAGCGGCAGCAGCTACACTCTCAAAACAGGATCGTCAAGTTCGACTGTCACGGCATCAATGTCTTCGTCCGGAAGCACTGGCGGCCCGGGAGGCGGTGGATTTCCTGGCGGCGGTGGTCACGGATGGCATTAGTATTTAACATACAACTATATGAAACGGAATTTTTTACTCGCAACACTCATTTTCGCGGCATTCGGCATTTCGCTGACGGCGCAGGAAACGACGAAACCGTCGAAAAGCAATATGACCGTAAAGGAATGGAAGGTCGATGCGGCGACGAACCAGAAAGTCCTCGATCATGTGACGATTTACAACGAAAACGGAAGGAAAGTCGAGGAAATCGAGTACGACAGCAAGGGAATAAAATGGAGGAAAAAATATGAAATCGGCCCGAACGGGAAAATTGTCCGCGAACTCGTCTATAACGGCGCGAACAAGCTCGACAATGTGAGGAAATTCGAATTCGACGAGTTCGGACGCAAGAAAACGGAATATGTCTATGACGCGAAAGGAAGGCTCAAGCGATACAAGGTCTATGAATATATCCCCGGAGAAGGCAAGTGACACAACTCCGGTCAAGAGTATGACCACCGTCGCAGCAGACGGCATCGTTCATGGCAGTCCATCTGGCCTCGGAGAGCTGCTTTCCGCCTTCGCGCCCATCACGCTTGAGGAGATGGACTCAATCAGGCTGATGAACCGCATTGACAGCAAGTATCTCACTGACACTCAGGAGCTCAAGGCATTGCTTGAAGATGCAGCCGCACGGGGGTATCGAGTCTTTGAACAGGGCGGCGAAAGGCTGCACGGCTACGACAGCATCTACTTCGACACCCCGGCGCTCCGTATGTTCACTGAGCACCGGCGCGGAAAGGCGGTGAGACAGAAAGTGCGGACACGGGAATATGTCGAATCGGGACTATGCTTTCTCGAAGTAAAGCGCAAGAACAACCACGGGAGGACAAAAAAGAAGCGTACAGCAATTCCTCCCGCGCTCTTTGAAGATTTTCGCGGCAATGAAGAGGTCTGCTCATGGCTGGCGGGACATTCGGACTATGATGCGATGTCCATTTCCCCGTCCCTTGAGACCTCGTTCAGCCGCATCACCTTGGTGAACAGCGGTTTGAGCGAACGTCTGACCATAGACGTCGCGGTCTCGTTCCGCAATCTCAGGACAGGGACGGTCTCGGACATCGGAGAGGCTGTCATCATCGAGCTGAAGCAGGACGGACGGCTACGCAGCGAGATGCAGGACATCCTGCTGCGATACAGGGTGAAGCCGGTGAGGGTCAGCAAATACTGCATAGGCATCGTCTCGACGAACTCCGGCGTGCATCCGGGACGGTTCAAGCAAAAAATGAGAACAATAGAGAAAATTAACAAAAACTTTTATTTAAGATGTTACAAACCTGTTATACTGCAGCCGCTTTAGACGAGAGCGAGCTCCTTCAGACGCTCGTGGAACCGACGATGACGACGACACAGAGCCTCGGAGAACTCGCCCTGAGGTTCTTCCTCAACCTGCTCGTCTGCTGGACTCTCGTGCATTTCTTCTACTACCCGAAAAGCCGCCGCAAGGACTATGTGTTCACGTTCCTGACCTTCTCCTCGGCGATGCTCCTGCTGCTCTACGCAATGGGCAGGGTTGATGTGGGAGTGGGGCTCACCCTCGGCCTCTTCGCGATTTTCGGAGTCATCCGCTACCGCACGGAGACAGTTCCTATTCGCGAGATGACCTACCTGTTCATCATCATAGCCCTCTCCGCCGTCAACGGACTCACCCCTCTTTTCAGAATGGTCGGAATGGGCGAAGCGACTGCGCACTACACCCTCGGCTGGGGCGACCTCGCGGTTGCAGTTTCGGCCAACGCGCTGTCCGTCATCCTGATATGGGTTCTTGAAAGCAGCCGCAGCCTGCGTCGGAGCGCGTCCAAAGTCATTCTCTACGACCGCATCGACCTCATCGTCCCCGAACGCCGCGACGAACTTTTCGCCGACATCCATCAGCGCTGCGGCATAGTCCCGACCGACGTCGAAATCGGAAACATTGACTTTCTGAAGGATTCCGCATATATAAAGATATATTACGAAACGGACGGAAAATCGGCATCGACGATGGACGGGGTCGTCAGGCGCAAGCAGTTCGTTGAGAATCAGACCTTTTGAGGAATCTCCGGGAAAAATGACCCGGGGCGCATAACATTTCACAATCATAATCGTCTTATACATTGCCTGCGGCTCGTGCGCAAACGGCCGGGCACGACACATATAAACAAAAGAATGATGAAAACGACGGAAAAAATCTTCAAGGCGGCAGCAGCTGCCGTCCTTGCATTGTCGGCGGCATGGCTGACAAAAATTGACGCTTCCGCCCAGAATGCTGGAGTCAGCGTGAGAACATCTGCGGAAGTGGACTGGAAAGTGCGTAAGGGACTCCATCTCAGTGCCGGATATGAACTCAGGACAAAAAACTCGCTCTCAGGAGTAGAACGGCATCAGGCCTCCGTCGGAATCGAATACAAGGTCTGCAACTATTTCAAGGTCGGCGGCGAATACATCTTCATCGGTCACTTCAATTCCGCGGACACCTTCAAGCCACGTCACCGCTTCTCCCTTAACCTGACCGGCCAGTACGACGCCGGAAACTGGAAGTTTTCCCTCCGCGAGAAACTTCAGCTCACGCACCACGCCTACGACCTCAACGAGTTTCAGGACACGCCGAACGCGCTCCAGCTGAAATCTCGCTTTACAGTGAAGTATCAGGGATTCAGGCACATAGAACCTTTCATCTATGTCGAGCTGCGCAACATCTTCAACGCCCCGAAATGCTCGGCGACATGGAGTGAAACCTCGGCGGCCTACACGACCTACAAGTTCCTCGGCTACAGCCACGCCTACCTCAACCGAGTCCGCACCGCCGCCGGCTTCGACTGGAACATCACGCGGGCGCACAGCATCGAGTTCACGCTGATGTACAACTGGGTTCATTCCCTCGAAATCGACACGAATAAGGAAGGGACGGTACTCAAGAGCCTCTACTGGAAGACAAAGCACGAGTTCCCCCTCTGCGTCGGCTACAAGTTCTCGTTCTAAATCCACATTTCACCGAAAAATTTTCCACATTTCACCGAAAAATTTTCCACATTTCACCGAATTTCAGAACAACTACTTGATTATCAAAATATTTATCCCCATCTTTGTCCGATACAAAAAAAAATTAGACATAGATGGGGACTTTTGAATACAAGAAGCGGATTGCAGATGCACTGCTTGAGAAAAAACTCCACTCCACGGGAGCTGTCGTCATTGAAGGACCCAAATGGTGCGGAAAGACAACAAGCGCCGAGCAGATGGCCCAAAGCGTGAACTATGTTTCCGACCCGGCAAATTATGCAAGAAATCTCATCTTGGCGGACATGGATATCAATTCATTGCTTGATGGGGAAAAGCCACGATTGCTTGACGAATGGCAGGCAATCCCACAGCTTTGGGACGCGGTCCGATATTCAATCGACAGAAGCAAGCAAGTCGGGCAGTTCATACTCACGGGTTCAGCCGTCCCGCTGAGCGGTGATGAAAAGGCGAAAATCCACCACACGGGAACAGGAAGAATCTCCAGAATCCGGATGAGGCCCATGTCCCTCTTTGAATCCGGGGATTCTAACGGAGCAATCAGTCTCTCCGCTCTTTTCGACAATGCATCGACTGGGATATTGGCAGAATGCGCTCTGAAGATAGAGGACATATCATTCCTGATTTGCCGAGGAGGATGGCCCATCGCGACAAGCCTCAGGCAAGAGTATGCTCTCGAAACAGCCCGTGCCTATTACGATGCCGTCACAGAAACGGACATTTCCTCTGTAGATGGCATCAACAGGAGTCCGTCCAGAACTAAAAGGCTAATGAGGTCTCTTGCGCGGCATCAGGGGACACAGGTGCCAATTGTGGGAATCAAGAACGACATGGCGGCCAATGATACGGACAGTCTTGACGAGGGAACGGTATCTTCCTATCTCGAAGTCCTCAAAAAGATTTTTGTAATTGAGGATATGGAAGCATGGAATCCCAATCTCCGCTCAAAGGCGGCAATCCGGACAAGCGACACACGCTATTTTGTGGATCCGTCCATTGCATCCGCCGCCCTGGGGCTCGGGCCGGCCGACCTGAAAAATGACCTCAACACTCTGGGGCTGCTCTTTGAAACGATGGCGGCAAGGGATCTTCGCGTCTATGCGGATGCCTTGGACGGCAACGTCTTCCACTACCGCGACAGCAACGGTCTCGAATGCGATGCCGTGATTCACCTCCGTAACGGCAGGTATGCCCTCGTGGAAATGAAGCTCGGCGGTCAGAAACTAATCGACGAAGGAGCGGAATCATTAAACTGCCTTGAAACAAGAATCGACACGGACAAAATGCACGCCCCATCATTCAAGATGGTCCTGACAGCCGTAGGAAACATGGCCTACAAACGCAGCGACGGCGTTTATGTCGTCCCGATAGGCTGCCTGCGACCGTAATGATGATTTTCATAGTAGCGCCGTCAACAGCCACTTCCATGCGGGGACAACCCTTATCGTCTTCCCCTCATTTACCATTTCCGAAGGCTCGCCGTTCGTGACTATCGTCAGATTATCACACCCTGTCACTTCTGATGCCTCCACAAGACCGGCGACCTCGCGACTTCGTGTTTCCGGAGAAGACATGTCCCAGCACACCTGAATCAGTTCCGACACCGTATCTTCACGCTGCAGGACAAAGTCGCATTCTGTCTTCCCAAGATAATATGACACTCTTTCAAACGGCCGCATCGTCCTTTTCAGATGCAATAACAATGTTTCCCCCAAAACAGGAGACTTTTTAGAAATATTTCCTGTTTTTGGGGAAACATTCATCATTTGTCATGCGTCCTTCACGCCATTTAACATTTCGCGAGAGGCATTACGATATATGACCTCCGCTAATAAAGACACCCGAATGCCATAGAGGAATTTTATACGTTGTTTATTCCAATAAACAAATATCAACAAAATCTGTTTATTAAGATAAACAACTACCCCGCCACCTCCCAGTGTCCGCCCTTGTCAGGACCGACCCTGATTATGACACCTTCTCTTTTTAGATTGGCCAAATGCCGCTCGACACCCTTGGGGCTTATACCAATGGCTTCAGCGAGCGTAACCGTGGTCATGTTCGGGTTTTCTCCCAACAATCTGACGATTTTCTCCCTACTTTTTTCTTTTCCTTTGACTGCCGGAAACACTTCACCGGTGGACTCGACGTATGCCTCTATGTCAGCCTTCAGATTCTCAATCATCACCTCAAGCATGAAGTCTCGGAAAACAGATTTGTCGTCCTGCTCACGGGTTCTGACGAGAGCCTCTATGTACCTCGACTTGTCTTCGGTTCGAATCTTCGCCGGAACCAGCCCGAATTCAAACTGAATCATATTCATCAGCAGCCTCGCCATCCGGCCGTTACCATCGGCCCACGGATGTATCGTGACAAGGTCGTAGTGAGCGTCAAAACTCAGGAGATATTTATCAATGGCCGTTTTTCTCCCTACATTTTTCGCGCATTGTTGAAAATATAGAGAATGAATCACGATAAAAGTACTGTCCTCATACACCAATGATTGTCGACAGCGGATCCCTCCCGCTCGAAGCGTTCCTATCGATTAGATCGGATAAACTGTTCTGACAGAAACACAAGGTATTTAAAAGACCCCATCGGAGTCTCCTTGAAACCCAGATGGGGAGAAAAATGCGCTATGCATCACTTTCTGACTTAATCTCTTTAATGCTTACGACAATTGACAGAACATTTGCAATCAAATCGATCACGGTTCAAAAGCCGCCAATCCCACACATCAAGAATATTATGTCCCTAAGAATGCATAGGATTGTTCAAATAAAAATAAAATTTTTCATTTTATTAAATTTTGAATTAACCTGATACTACGTTAGTACTACCAGCATCTTTTTCGCCTCGACAAACCGCTGCCGAAGCATCTATTTGGGAGTTTACGCTCCCCTTTAAAGAGAAAGGCCTAATTGGTACTACCCAATGATATAGCTTCAGATATTGCCGATATATGCCGTTGCAATGAGGTGCGCGAATCATCTTTGAACAAACAGCCACATATCACAAACGACTTGTACCCCCAAGAAAATCAAACATAAGACTTTCCTTCTGTAGGCTTATAAATTACGGTAAATTGAAATAATTGCCATTACCAAACTTCGCATTATAATACTTGCCGCCATGTTGATAACTTCCTTTAACCACGGTATATTCCTCACTATAAAAACGGACTTGATAGAATGTCTTGCCAGAAATCACTTTCACATACAATTCTGCATTATTACGATAGTAATAATGGCCACCTTCTTCGTAATAGTATGTAATCTTACCTAAATACGACCAATCTGCCTGAGCCGCAGTAAGTGTTTCCGGAGAAAAGTCATTTCTTCCATACACAAAACACGGATTACTCAAAAGAATCCCTAGCACAATAGTGCACATCAATAATTTACCTTTCATTGTTTTATAATTTTTAGTTTACTTTTGTTTATTGCTATTAGACCAAATCTCCAATTCCCTTTTAACCTCATTGCAGATGTCTAGCATCTCATCCGAGGCTGGATAAAGCATATTCCTGTCCATCGGTGATTCCGTATCCCAGAAACCACTGTCATCATTTGCCGGTATCTTGAACTTCGCGACAAGGCGACAGCTTAAGTTCAGTTCCGTCTTATCATGATACTTTTCTTGGATTACATCTTCACCAACAAGGAAACCATCCTGGCAATATGGACGCAAGGCATTAGGCGGAGCGATGCTCAGCAACCTTATGACAGTCATATACTCTTCAGAATCAACATGAATCCGATGAGAAACATACGGCAAGGCTACAACATAAACATAGGCCTCGGTATCACCGGCCTTGCAGTCCAGCTGAGCGAATGTGCATGCGACACGCAATGATTGAGTTACATCAATCAATGGAGTGGCGACCACCCCATAGTGCTGCAATATGCTCCATTGCAGCAATGGTTTTCTTTTCAGGAGCCCAAAGTTTTGGGAGCCACCTCTAGATGATGGCAATTTGGCAACCAACAGTTCACAGGCTTTCTCCAAGTTATTCCAACGTGCTTTATAAGTATTCTTGTATAGGTTTCCTCTATATATCGTCGGATATAAAGCCGACTTCTTCCCCGACAGATAATCATATCCTTGGCCTCTGAAATAAAGAACATAACGTTTGTTCAAGCACGACAATTCTGCTACCTCACGTTGTAGAGCACTGAAAGATGTCACCAGAATCCCGGAACTTGAAGCAACATTCTTTCCCCGCATTTGTTTTTTTTGAGCATTACTCAATATTGGTGTTATCGTTTTCATTGATTTTCCTATTTATTCAACGTTCAATTCTTGACGCAACTAATGCGCTTTCATCTATTGATTCATTAAAAAGGGCGTCCCCTAATGCTAATGTTCACGTACCAGCAAATATATTCCTGATAGATGCCAAACTCTTGGCGTAGTGAAAGAATGATGAACTCGCATATTTCATACTCATTTTGGCAACAATCGATTAGGGGCAATGCATTAAGCGCTATAACACACGTACTGCCCGCACTTTCTTGTTGGTATTCCTGTCATCATCCAAAGAACTACGACCGGTATATAAGCACAAGTTGTATGACTCATATATATTCCCATATGCTGTCGAGGACCAATAAGAATCGGTTCCTATTTGAGTTTCAGACATCTCAGACAAGCTTGAATTCAAAATTGATATTGCACTTGAAATTAATTCCAGTTCATCTATGGCAGGCAGATACCAAGCAGCACCCTTTGCCCGGCACCATTGAGCCGCAGGAGATTCCGACACAATAATGTTCGTATTTGCATTACCATCATCAGTGCTTTTTGAGCTTACGCCGCGAGCCCAGTATCCCCATTCCCTTGTGGCTTCATCTACAGACATTATTTTAATTGTAGTCCCTACGCAATAGAACGCCACACCAGCAACATCATTAACATTGATATACCTTCCAATATCAAAACCAGAAGTTATTGAGAGCCCCTCTGTAAAATGAAGCACAGTAAGATAAGGATTGTCTGAAATGTCAAGGTTTACGAGAGCCGTACCAGAAACATTAAGTTCCCGAAGTTCTATATTTTGATTCAAGTTAATATCCGTTATAAGATTGTTGCTGCAATTAAGCTTTTTAAGGCTTGTCATTTTGTCCACAACTCCGTCGAGAGTTGTTATGTTCATTCCGGAGATGTTGACTTCCTTGGCATTAGCCACGGCTTCGAGTTCGACTATGCCGTCATTGTCGGTGTCAAAATTCTGCAGCAGATACCTGACGAACTGCAAGTCACTGCAAACAGGTATGAACCGGACATAATCGGATACGGTGTTATTGCCGGACGCCGTCACCTTCATGTTTATCGATGCCGAAATGTTTCCCAAGATGAAGTCCTTGTTCAGGCCTTCGCCTGAAACTGTTACGGACAGAACTCCGTTCTCGGCGGTCGCGCCCTTGACCTTGAGGTCGACGAAGTCGCCGGCTTCGGCCTTGGTGCGGGTATAGACGGCACGGGCGGAGAGGACGGCTTCCCAGTTGGCGGCGATTTCGGAGGCGGCGGATGTCGGATGCACGTCGAAGCGAAGGGTGACATCACCCGGGATTATGTCGAGCGCGTCGCGGGTGTATTCAACGCGCTCCGCTCCGTCGGTGTACCTTGGAATGTATGATATGGATGTTATCTGGCTGACAATCTCCTCAAGGCGTGCGACCCTGTCCTCAAGGGCGTCCACCCTTGACTTGACCGATTCCACCTCCGTTTTCAGACCGACTATCTTTTCCTCGACCTTAGAAATCTCCGAGGCGAGCTTCGCTGTTATCGTGCCGTCGTAGTCGCTGATTGCCTCGGCGATGGCAGCGGTGTAGGCCTCGACAATCTCGGTTCTTGTCGCGTCGAGCCTCGCCGAGAGAGCCTGTATGTCCGAGGCGTTCTGCGCGATTGCAGCCGCGTTGCTCCGGATTGCCTCGGCGTTCTTCGCGATGAGTGATGCGTTCGAGGCGATGTCCTTGGTGTTCTGAAGGACGGTCTCGACGCAGTCTTCGATTCCGCTGTCCTTCAGAGTGTTGTGGAGTCTCACCATCTCGGCGAGCTTCTCGCTGT
>CAKUPC010000005.1 GCA_934675095.1 uncultured Bacteroidales bacterium
TTGAATCCGAACCTCTTCGTGAAGTTGATGGTCTTGATTATCATCGCGAGGCAGATGTGGAACACGCCCACCGCGACGGCAAGGACCATCTGAACAGGGAATCCGGCAATCTTCGCGTCCGGAAACCATCCGTCGATGCAGAGAGCCTTGAGCCATTTCGGCGCCCATGACGCTTCGAGTATGCTCATTCCGAAGAATGTCCCGAGCACAAGTCCCACGACGAAGGTCATCCCGCCGAGGAACCCGATGAGACGGTACATCTTTCCGAGGCTCGTGTTCTGCATCTTCAGCTTCATGTAGAGGGCGATGAGCATGAGGACGATTCCGTAGCCGGCGTCGCCCATACACATTGCGAAGAAGAGCATGAAGAACGGCCCGAGCACCGGAGTCGGGTCAAACTCGTCATAGACAGGCATTCCGTACATTCCGGTCAGAACTTCAAAGTTCTTCGCGAACCAGTTGTTCTTCAGCTTGATAGGCGGGTTGTCCTCCTTCTTTGCCGGCTCGTGGGTGTAATAGACATCCATCGAGTCGAACTCACTGCACAGCCTCTCGTCGTCCGATGTCGGAGCGAAGCCGGTGAGAACCGTCACGCAGTTATCCACAGCCTTTTCAGTAGCCGCCCCGGCGAGGTAGAGGTCGAGCTCGCCGAGCTTTTCCTCGTAGGCCGAGCGGATTTCGTCTCCGCATGACTTGAGGTTCCCGAGCCGGGTCTGCTCGCCCGCGAGCTTGTCCTGAAGTTCAGAGAGGGTCTTCTCGGCCTCGTTCACAGAACCCTCAGGAGCCGCAATCGGCTCAATCGGGAAGCTGTAGTCCGCGTCTGCGGGAGCGACAGTCACGAAATAGACGGTCGTGTCGGTCTCGCTGATGACTTCGAGCGGCTGAAGCTCGCTCCATGACGGGTCGAACTTCTTTTTCTGGCAGCTGTAGAACCTCAGTTTAAGTCCCTGGGACTCAAGCGAGTGAATGTCCTTGCTGCTGAACTCGCCCCAAGGCCTGCGGACAGAGACTTCCTTCTTGGCGGAGGAAATCTCAGCCAATGTTTCCGCAATCTGCTCCTGAGTGTCAAGAACAGCCTTTATCGGGCAGCCGTCGAAGCTGAACCCTGCTTCGGGTTCTCCCTTGCAGGCCTTGAGAACGGCCATGGCCTTCTTCGCCTCGTCGGCTTCCGCAAGCAGCTCCGATGATTTTTCGTCAACCGGCTTGAGGGAACGCGTGACATCGACGACCCCAAGCTCCTGCAGCTTAGCCAGAAATTCCTCCGTCTGCTCAGAGAGCATGATGAAGGAGTATTTTGTCATCTTAGTTACCATCTTGAGCGTCCTCCTCTTCCGCGTGTCTCTGCTTGACAATCTTGGATGCCGCCTTGGAGAGGTTCTCCTCGTCCTCCATATACCTCTTTATCTTGCGGATGGCTTCCTGATAACCCGGAATCTGCACCTTTTCGTAGAGGTTCACCTTCTGGGTGGTCTTCTTCCTCTGAAAATCCAGAATGCGGCTCTTTTCCTTATAGACCTCCGACTCGATGCCGAGACGCGAGAGTTCCTTGAGGATTGCCACTCCGTCCGCATACCACGCCGGCTTGGCGAAGGCGTTGAACTCGTGGATTTCGAAGGATATGCCCTTGAGCTCCGGGGTCTTCACGCCGGCCACCTTCACCGTGACAAGGTCAACGTCGGTGATGGAAATCAGGCCCGGCTCGAACTCGTTCCAGAGGGCTGCAAGATAGTCGTATTTTTTGAGGGCGGCTTCAAGATCTTCAATCAGCTTCTCCGAATAATCCTTGGCGCGGCGAACCTCAAGACGCAGGGCGCTCTCCTTGTTCTTCAACGTCGGGAGGGCGTTCTGGCGCATCTTCAGCTGCTTGCCTATATCATTTAAAGAAGTTTTGTTATATTGAAATTTGATAGCCATTGCTTTTAGTTTTTCCAGTATTTGTCGATGAGCGCCTGCTTGATGCCGGTCTCCGCCTTGGAGAAGTACTTGCCGAAGAGCTCCCATGCGGTGTCGAGCATCTCGTCGAGGGAGAGGTTGACGTCGATTGAGAGGATTCTCGTGGCGTAGTCCTTAGCGTACGCGAGGCAGCGGTGGTCATAGTCCGAGAGGTCGAAGCCGTTCTCGAGCTTAGTCTTAGCGTTCTGCGCATCGGCGTAGAGGCGGACGGAGGCGTTCATCACCTGCGAGTGGTCTTCCCTTGTCTTCTTGCCCTGAACGAGCTGCTTGAGTCGAGAAAGGGAACGGAACGGGTCGATGATGACCTTGCCGGAATCCGGATCCGCGCGGAGGAAGAGCTGTCCCTCGGTGATGTATCCGGTGTTGTCCGGGATGGCGTGGGTGATGTCGCCGTCGTTGAGCGTCGTCACTGCGATGATTGTGATCGAGCCTCCGTCAGGCAGCTGCACGGCCTTCTCGTAAATCTTCGCGAGGTCCGAGTAGAGCGAGCCCGGCATGGAGTCCTTTGACGGAATCTGGTCCATACGGTTCGACACGATAGAGAGCGCGTCGGCGTAGAGCGTCATGTCGGTGAGGAGTACGAGCACCTTCTCGTTCTTCTCCACGGCGAAATACTCTGCCGCGGTGAGGGCCATGTCCGGGATGAGGAGCCGCTCCACAGGCGGCTGCTCGGTAGTGTTCACGAAGGATATGATTTTGTCGAGCGCACCGGCTGCCTCGAACTCATGCTTGAAGTAGAGGTAGTCGTCGTTCGAGAGCCCCATTCCGCCGAGTATAATCTTGTCGACGTCCGCACGGAGGGCAACCTGGGCCATCACGTTGTTGTAAGGCTGGTCGGAGTCCGCGAAGAACGGAATCTTCTGCCCTGAGACGAGCGTATTGTTCAGGTCGATGCCGGCGATTCCCGTAGGGATAATCTCCGAAGGCTGCTTTCTCTTGTACGGGTTCACTGACGGGCCGCCGATTTCGCGGACCTCGCCTTCAACCTCGGGGCCTCCGTCGATAGGGTGACCGTATGCGTTGAAGAATCGTCCCGCGAGCTCTTCGCTGACATGAAGTACAGGCGGCTCGCCGAGGAACATGACCTCGGCGTCGGTAGGGATGCCTTCCGTTCCTGCGAACACCTGAAGCGTGACGAGATCTCCCTTGGTCTTGACGACCTGTGCGAGCCTGCCGTCAACAACGGCAAGCTCATCGTTGGCAACGCCGTCGGCCTTCAGCGCAACTGTGGCCTTGGTGATGCCTTCCAATTTCGTATAGATTTTCTGATATGCCTTATTTGCCATTGCTCAGGAGTGTATTAAGTTGATTTTCAAATGCCTTGAACTGCTCGCCCCGGAACTCTGAGTAGTTCATCTGACGGAGAATGTTGATGACCTCCTTGAAGAAGTCCCGGCATTTCTCGAAGTCCTCGAACTCGAATGTGCGGTCGCATATTCCGAGCACAATCTCGACCATATATTTCTGCCTGTCAAGAGGACAGAGGGCGTCAATCGCATCGAAGGCGTCCTGCTGAAGGATGACGAAGTCGATGAGTTCGGATTTCCAGAACAGTTCGTGATAGTTCATCGGCACGCCGTCGTCGCCGAGGATGTTGATCTGCTCCTGTGCCTCGCGTCCCTTGCGGATGAGGTTCTTGAGCTTATTGACTTTCTCACCCCAACCCGGAGCGATGGTCTTTTCGAGATATTCCTGAATCTCAGGGTATTCGAGATACTTAGAATATGAGTCAATCGGGTTCACCGCCGGATATCTCTTCTGGTCCGCACGCTTCTGCTCAAGAGCGTAGAAGCAGCGTGCCGCCTTCTTCGTCGATTCGGTGACAGGCTCCTTGAGGTTACCTCCCGCAGGGGACACAGTTCCGATGAAGGTGACTGAACCGGTCTGTCCGTTGTTCAGGACGACCATTCCGGCGCGCGCGTAGAAGTTCGAGATGATGGCTGAAAGATCGACCGGGAACGCATCCGCTCCAGGAAGCTCCTCCAGGCGGTTACTCATCTCCCTGAGGGCCTGTGCCCATCTTGAAGTCGAGTCGGCGAGCAGGAGAACCTTCATGCCCATGGCGCGGTAGTACTCGCAGATTGTCATCGCCGTATAGACGGATGCCTCTCGTGCCGCCACCGGCATGTTGGAGGTGTTGCAGATGATTGTGGTACGCTCCATCAGGTGACGTCCCGTGTGGGGGTCAATCAGCTCAGGGAACTCAGTGAAGATTTCCACGACCTCGTTCGCGCGCTCTCCGCAGGCGGCCATCACGATGACCTGGGCATCACCCTGCTTTGCGATAGCGTGCTGGAGCACAGTCTTTCCGCAGCCGAACGGCCCCGGGATAAAGCCCGTGCCGCCTTCCGCGATAGGGTCGAGGGTGTCGATTACGCGCACTCCCGTCTCCATGATTCTCGCGGGCCTCGGCTTCTCTTTGTATCCCTTGACGGCAACCTTGACAGGCCATTTCTGAGTCATCGTGACCTTCACTTCCTCGCCGTCCTCGTTCACGAGCACCGCCATGGTGTCGTCAATCTTGTGCTGCCCGGCCTGCGCAACCGACTTCACGGTGTATTCGCCCTTGAATGCGAACGGCACCATAATCTTGTGAGGCAGCCAGCCTTCCTTCACCTCTCCGAGCCAGTCAGCGGCGCCGACCTTGTCGCCCGGCTTTGCAATAGGGGTGAAGTCCCAAAGTTTCCCGTGGTCGAGAGGCTCGGTGTATTCGCCCCTCTTGAGGAACACTCCGGTCATCGTCGTAAGATTGTTCTGGAGTCCGTCATAGCAGCTTGAGAGAAGTCCCGGGCCGAGCGTTACCTCAAGCATCCGGTTCTCAAAAACTACCTTGTTGCCGTTTTTCAGGCCACGGGTGCTCTCGAACACCTGCACGGCCGCGTTCGAGCCGTTGACCTTGATCACCTCGGCCATGAGCTCGGTTCCGTCAACGTCGATGAAGCAGATTTCATTCTGCGAAACCGGACCGTCAACCGCGACAGTGACAAGGTTTGAGACGATGCCCGTCACCTTTCCTGTAGTCTTGTTCATGTTGTTGATATACTTTATTATAAATTATTATTCATATTTTGCAATTGCCGCTCTTCCGCGCCTGCAGGCGCTACTGCCCGGCGTTGTACTGCACTCCCTTGAAGGTTCCGCGCACCTCATCGACCAGCTTGCGGAACATTTCGCGCCCGCTCTGCTCGTCGAGCCTGTACCAGCGCGCCACGACCTGCATCTTGGTTATGAACGCGAGCACGGCCTCGATATCGAAATAATCGAATACGGTCATGCTCGAAATTCTGTCCCACACAAGGTCGTCAAGCGCCCTTTCACGCACGAGCAGGTCTTCGCCCCGGAGTATCGCATCCACGGCGTCCGCCTCCTCGAACGGCAGTACGAGCGGCTCCCCGTCCTTGCCGGAGAGAACCATCAGGTCCTTGTCGGCCGGCCTTCCGAGAGCCTTGTTCAGGAATCTGACCTTCGCGTTCCTCAGATTCAGGTCGAAGCGGAAGTACTCGCGGAGGAAATGGTTCCTGTGCGAGACCGCCTCGGCGTAGAACTCGGGAGTGAGGTTTTCCTCCTCATATCCCTTCATCAGGAAGTCCACGAGCGCGTTGTCCCTCGAATCCAGCTGCTCGCGTATTTCCGCGATGAACTGGTCCGGGGTCGTGTCCGTGAACCTGAATCCGCTGTCGATGACCGGTAATCCAGCTATTATGTATTCGTAATTCTTCATGATTACCCGAAGAGAATTTTCTTTGTCGCCGGACGGAGATAGTCGCCGATGAGTTCGTTGAAGGCCTCGTCGGTGAAGTTGATGAAGTAGCCGCCGTCCTTCGGTCCGATGGTGAACCCGCCGCCGATTTTCTTGCTGAACTTCACTTCCACATCCTTCTTGAGAGTCTTTGCGACCTCGTTCTTCACGAAGCCGTCGAGAGTCTCCTTGGCCGATTCCGGAAGGCAGAGCTCGATTCCGCAGTCCTTTCCGTCGGCAAATGCCTTGACTGCGGCAGTGATTATCGTCTTGACGAACTCGTCGTCCGAAAGGGCTGTTTTGACCTTCATGTCGGCAGCCTCGGCGATGACAAGATTCTCGACCGCCTGCCTTGTCTCGCTGACCGCCTGCCTTGACGCGAGCGCGATGTCGCCGGCCGTCTTTGTCTTAAGGTCATCGGCATCCTTCTGCGCCTTCACCACGATTGCCTCAGCCTGTTTCTTCGCCTCCGCTATGATTGCGTCCGCCTCGGAACGTGCCTTGGCAAGGAGAGCCTCGCCCTCAGTCTTTCCTTTTGACAGTCCCTCATTGTAGAGCTTTTCTGTCAGTTCCTGCAATTTGTTCTGCATTGTTCGTAATTTTTTTATTTTGTTTTATATATTTATCTGTGTGTCAATGTTTTCTATCATATCCTGCTTATCCGAGAAAACTCAGCAATATGCCGGCAGCCACGGCCGACCCTATCACCCCGGCCACATTCGGCGCCATGGCGTGCATAAGCAGGTGGTTGTCCCTGTCGAACTCTCTTCCCACGATTTCCGAAACTCTTGCCGAATCCGGCACGGCCGACACGCCGGCATTGCCTATGAGCGGGTTTATCTTCCGTCCTTCCTTACAGAACAGGTTCATGAATTTCACAAAAAGCACACCGCAAAAAGTGGCTATCACAAACGAAATCAGCCCCAGAATGAAGATCTTGACCGACTGCGGCGACAGGAACTGGTCCGCCTGAGTTGAGGCTCCGACGGTGAGTCCGATGAGGGTCGTCACCACGTCGATAAGCGGTCCTCTGGCGGTTTCTGCGAGCCTTCTGGTCACTCCGCTCTCTTTCAGAAGGTTGCCGAAGAACAGCATTCCCAAAAGTGGCAGACCGGACGGCACGATGAACGCCGTGAGTATGAATCCGACTATCGGGAATATGATTTTCTCCCTCTGGCTGACCTGTCTCGGAGGAGCCATTCTGATGATTCTTTCCTTCTTTGTGGTTAATAAAAGCATTATCGGCTTCTGGATTACGGGCACGAGCGCCATGTAGGAATAGGCCGAAACGGCGATTGCCCCCAGAAGATGAGGCGCTAGTTTTGAACTCAGAAATATGGCCGTGGGACCGTCCGCGCCGCCGATTATGCCGATTGCGCCGGCTTCCTGAGGGGTGAACCCAAGCCAAAGGGCTAGCAGGAAAGCTCCGAAAATGCCCATCTGCGCCGCAGCGCCTATGAGTATGAGCCGGGGCTGGGAGATGAGCGAGGAGAAGTCCGTCATCGCTCCGATGCCGAGAAATATCAGAGGGGGATACCATCCCTTCACAACTCCCTGATAGAGAATGTTCAGCACAGAGCCTTCCTCATAGATGCCTACCTGCATCCCCTCGGGGAGCGGAATGTTGCCGACGACAATTCCGAAGCCTATCGGGACGAGCAGCAGCGGTTCCCATTTCTTCACGATTCCGAGGACTATGAAAGTAATTCCAACGGCCACCATGACAAGATGCTGCCAGGTGCAGTTGTAGAATCCTGTATAGCTCCAGAACTGTTGAAGGCTGTCGATGATTTCGTGCATGGGCTCCGTCCGCTTTATTCAGTTATTACATTTTATCCTATCGTAACGATAGCCGCGCCTTCAAGAACCGAGTCACCCTTTGCCGCACTGACTGCCGTGACTGTCCCGCTGACGGTTGCCTCAATCTCGTTTTCCATCTTCATCGCCTCCAGCACCGCGACGGTCTGACCGGCCTTCACGCTGTCACCGACCTTGACCTTTATGTCGAGAATCACGCCGGGGAGGGGCGAGGTTACCGTTTCGCCCTTGCCCGACGGATGTGGGGACGGAGCCTGCACTGGAGGTGCGACTGGCTGTGCGGACGTTGTCCCGGAAGTCCCGGCTGCGGTCTGAGAGGCAGCCTTATGCACAGGCTGCGGCATTTTCCCGCAATCCCCGGCCGAGACCGCCTGCGCGGAGCCGAGTTCGACCTTATAGCCGGTTCCGTTCACCGTCACGTCGGCCACTCCGTTTTCCACAGAATTTACTTCGACATCGTAGTCGTGTCCGTTTATTCTGAAATTATATCTTCCCATAAACCGTTGCGTTTATATTCATTCCGTATCCTTCGTTCCGTCGGAGACCGTTCTATCTCCGTATCGTTATCACATAGCTCTCGACGTCATGCACATCTCCATATCCCTCGGCCTCAAGAGCCATAGAAATCGCGGCCGCGACCTCATCCTCTGTCGTAAGCTCCCTTTCGAGCGCCATTGCCACCGCCGCTGCGACCTCCGGGGGCATATTCCCTCCGACATCCGTCTTCTTCCCGCGCCTGCCGAATCTGCCTTTCCAGTCCGTGCTCAGCGCCTTGCCTATCCCCGCGTAGCAGAAATGAAGCACGGTGAGCGCGAAAAAGACGACCAGAACGGAGGTGAGCGTAAGTATGAGTCCGAATTTCATGTCACAAAGCCTTTTTCTTTCTACATCGGCAGATTGTCGTGCTTGCGCACCGGATTCTCCACTTTCTTGTTCTCAAGCTGCACAAGGGCGCGTATCACCCTGAAGCGCGTGTTCGCAGGCTCGATGACGTCGTCGATGTATCCGAACGACGCGGCGTAGTACGGATTGCAGAACAGGTCGTCATATTCCTTTTTCTTCTCATCCTTGAGTTCAGCCCTTTTCGCCGGGTCTTCGATCGCCTTGAGTTCCTTGGAGTAGAGGATTTCAACGGCCCCGTCCGCTCCCATCACGGCGATGTTCGCGCTCGGCCAGGCATAGTTGACGTCTCCGCGCAGCTGCTTGCAGCTCATCACGATGTGCGCCCCTCCGTAGCTTTTGCGAAGGGTCACCGTAATCTTCGGCACGGTCGCCTCCCCGTAGGCATAGAGGAGCTTGGCTCCGTTCGCGATGATGCCGCCGTACTCCTGCTGGGTTCCGCAGAGGAATCCCGGCACATCGACGAGGGTGACGAGCGGGATGTTGAAGGCATCGCAGAAGCGGACAAAGCGCGCGGCCTTGCGCGATGCGTTGATGTCGAGCACGCCCGCGAGTATCTTCGGCTGGTTCGCCACGATTCCGACGGACTTGCCGCCCATGTGCGCGAAACCTATTATTATATTCTTCGCCCAGCCCTTGTGGACTTCGAGAAACTGTCCGTCATCGACGATGGAGCCGATGACTCCGTACATGTCGTATGCCTTGTTGGGATTGTCCGGGATTATGTCGTTGAGCCTGTAGTCCACGCGGTTGTAAGGGTCGTCAGTCGGCCTTTCAGGCGCGTGCTCGCGGCTGTTCGAAGGGATGAATCCGATGAGCTCACGGATGAGCCGCAGCCCCTCCTGCTCGTTTTCTGCGGCGAAATGCGCGATGCCGCTCTTGGTCGCGTGGACCGACGCCCCTCCGAGCTGCTCCTGCGTGACGACTTCCCCGGTGACGCTCTTTACGACCGCAGGACCGGTGAGGAACATATAGGACGTGTCCTGAACCATTATGTTGAAGTCCGTCAGTGCCGGCGAATAGACCGCACCTCCGGCGCACGGACCGAATATTCCTGAAATCTGGGGGATCACGCCGGAGGACAGGATATTTCTCTCAAAAATTTCCCCGAATCCGGCCAGTGAACTGACTCCTTCCTGAATCCTCGCTCCTCCGGAGTCGTTGAGGCCTATGCATGGAGCCCCGTTGCGTACGGCCATATCCATGACCTTGCAGATTTTCTGAGCCATAGTCTCCGAAAGCGAGCCTCCGGTCACGGTGAAGTCCTGGGCGAACACATATACGACCCTTCCTTCGATGGTTCCCTGCCCGGTCACGACACCGTCCCCGTCGAAATGAACCTTGTCCATCCCGAAATTGTGGCAGCGGTGGTGCACGAACATATCGTATTCTTCAAAGCTGCCTTCGTCAAGCAGCAGTGCAATTCTTTCTCTGGCAGTGAGTTTGCCCTTGGAATGCTGGGCATCTATCCTCGCCTGTCCGCCGCCGAGCCGGGCGACCTTCCTTTTTTCGACGAGTTCTTTTATCTTTTCAGTCTGGATGCTCATGTCAGGTTCAATTAAATCTTGGAATGTAAATCCCGATTAAATCTTCAAAGGTAAAACTTTTTTCGCGTTTACGAAACAGTTATGTAATTTTGTAGGCCAAATTTTAGATTATGAACATTCGTACAGACATCAGAAAAGATGATTTAACGGAAGCCGTCGATGATTTAACGGAAGCCGTCGCCACGGCTGACAGGAAGTTCATCGGAGTGACAACGGGGAGCGGGACGGCGGTGTTCCGGGGGATTGTCTATGCGCGGTATGCGCGGTTCGGGATGCCCGTGGAGGAGGACTATGACGAAGGCGTGGAGTATGACGCACGGGAATATGGCTGCGTCTGCCCCCAGAACCTGTCGCATCTGCTGGGACAGCTCGGCCAGGATTCCGGCTTGGAAATGCGTGAGGGGGAACTCTGCCTGTCCGTGACCGTGCCTCATTCATCCATGAATTGCCAATTGACTGCTCCTTCTGGTGATTCAGCGCGTTCCGGGGAGGCCGGGGATAATACCGTGAAAAAAGAGGGAGGGCTTCTGCCCGTGATGGTGTGGGTTCACGGCGGGTTCTATCTTACCGGAGGAAGCGAGGACCATCGCTATGAAGTCTCGCGACTGGCGCAGGCGGGGAATGTCGTCGTGGTGAAGATTTCATATCGTCTCGGGGCTGAGGGATATATGTGGCTGCCGGAAAAGGGAATCGCGAATCTCGGGCTGGAGGATCAGAAAACCGCGCTGCGCTGGATTCGCGGGCATATCGCCTCCTTCGGCGGGGACCCGGACAACGTCACCGTTTTCGGGCAGTCGGCCGGGGCGCACTCCATAGCTTCGCTGATTGCCTCGGCGGACGATGTGGAACCTGTTACGAATGTTCCACGCTTCGGGGGAGAGCCGCTGTTCCACAGGGCTATACTCCAGTCTCCTCCGCTCGGAAACACGATAACTTCGAAAGCTGCGGCTAAGGTTACGGATGCCTTTCTCGACAAACTCTCTGAAATTGCCGGACTTGGAAACGAACCGGGAGAAACGGTTCGGGAGCGCAGGGAAAGGTGTCTTTATGCGGCAATCACGGGGAATGGCGTGACGCTTGAGCAGATTATCGCGGCGCAGGATGCCGTGAAGTCAATGCGCCTCGGACTGGTATTTCTGCCTGTACTTCAGGACTATATGAGGATTCCTCATGTCGGGGCGCTGTCCGTGGGCAGCGACTGCAATGGCGGACAGCCGGACTTGGATGCCGTGGTCAGCTCCTACGGACAGCCGGACCGAGATGCCGCGCCCGGGAAAGGCCGCTTCAAGATTCTGCTCGGATATAACGCGGATGACGCCTCACCTTACATCCGCAAATGGACAGGTTTCCTTTGGAAGACCCCACTGCGCCGCCCCTTGGTCAAATTCCTGACGGACAGGATATTCCGTGAGCCTACTCTGCGCTATACCGCGAAACTTCGCGCCTCCGGGATAGAGGCTCGGACCTACTGCATCGGCTGGCATCCTCAAGGCTCGGAACTCGGCGCCTGCCACAGCATCGAGCTGCCTTTCCTGCTCGGGAACTACGGTGACTGGACCGGGGCCGAGATGCTTCGCGGAATGACCCGCAGGGAGTTCGACGACAACAGCGCCGTCATGCAGCGTCTCTGGACAGAATTTGCCCGCAGCGGAGAGTTTCCCGCCACGGGCAGAGTATTATGAAACCTTCAGAAAATAACCTGCATCCTATCGAGGCATCTGTGCACCGCAGCCTTCCACAGCTCCGAAGAGGTCAAACGCCTTCTCGAACGGGTAGCGGTTGGCGAACATTGAAGCGCGGACGATTTCAGTGCCCTGCTGGTTCATGCCGAAGAGACGGTTCACCTGGTTCGCAGCGGAATTAGGGTCGTAACTCTGTGACGACTTGATGTTTATGCCCATATAGCCCTTGAGATAGGCTGCGTCAATGGCTCCGATGAACTTCTCGTTCGCGTCCATTTCACGGTTGCCCTCATACTCCTTGAGCTGCTCTGCATCCTCGAACTGAGCCGCAGCGAGGAAAAGCCATTTTCCACCGCCTGACGGAAGAACGAGGTCGGCAGCGCCTGCTGTCATGTTGTTCCTGTTCATAAAGAAGAGGTTGTCGGTAACATTAGTCTCACGTGCAGCCTCCTTGGAAGCGTTTCCGTCAACAAATGTGCGCTCGATGGCTCCGAGGTTAGAGCATCCGAAGACATTGTTGCGCACGTTCACGGTCTTCAGGCCCGTCATAAAGCGGAATCCCACTCCCATACTCTCCTGAACCTTTGTACGGCACCAGGTGAAAAGGACAGTGTTGTCGTGGAAATCAAGGGAGCAGAGGTTCTGATCCGGTGCCATACCGCGGATTTCGCAGGCAGACATTCTGTTCGCGACGAAAACATTGTTATGCACATCGAAATGTCCGGAGACGCAACCCATCTCGATTGCGAAATGGTAGCCGTTCACGAAAGTACAGTTGCGGATGATGACATTACCCTCGACATCGCCCCTGAGGAGCGGTTTGCCGATAGGAGCGCCGCCCACCTTAGGAACAGGAGGATTTTCGCCCTCAATCAGAAGACGTCCTGTCTCGCAGCCCTCAGGAGAACCTGTGCGGGCGTCGTCCGGAGCATAGCTGCAATAGCTGTTGTACTGTCCCTTGTCGAATGCGATGCCGTCGATGAGGACTGTAGAGCCGCGTTTTCCGCGTACATAAACCTCAAGGCTGGCGTGGCTGCCGCTTGTTCCGACCTGCTGTGCGCCCGGACGGATGGATGTGATGTACTTCACAGGGTTACGCTCGGAGAAATCGCTGTTCCAGCCTCCTACGAGCGAGAGATACTTCTTCACTTCAACAAAGCCCTGGTCGAGCTTGCCGAGGTAGTTGCCCTCCGCGATGTTGATTACCGAACCTTCCTCTGCGAGGTCAATCGCCTTCTGGAGGTCCTTCACTGCGGTCTGCGGAGTCAGCGCATCATTGCGGTTCGAGCCGGCGGGGCTGACATAATAGTTTTTTCCCGTCGTCTGAAGGGAAGCTGCCACGTCCTTTGCATTGTTAATCAATCTGTTCAACTGGGCTGACGCCGGCATTGCCACGAGCGCGAACGCTGACGCGACAAGAATTGATTTGATATGATTCATATCTCTCTGATGAAAATCTGCTTCAGGTTTGCCTATTTTATCATAAGCTTTGTGAAAATTTCCGGATAGTTCTTGCCGGCCTTGATTCCTAACGATGATGCGCTCTTGAGGTTAAGGGCATCTTTTGCCTCTTCTCCACCCTGAAGTGTCATAGAGTCTTTTAGCAGTTCCTTGAACGTGGTGGCTTCGGTGAGCGGCTTCGCATCGTCACCTAACAGCATTGTTATGGCGAGGGTGCCGGATGTTCCGTCTTCATTAAGAATGATGTTGTAGCTGCATTCGGCGGCGGCCGTGTCATTAGGCTTGGCCTCATCCAGCATCTTTTTCAGGTTTTCCGGAATATCACTTTCGGCTGCGGCCAATTCCTTCAGCAGAGTGAGTGTCTCTTCGGTAAGAAGTATGCCATAGAGAGCCTTGTTGTTATCTTCAAGAGACAGATAGAATGTGGCTTCCTTAGTCTCACCAATCCACTGATTCATATACAGCGGAGCGTCAGGTTCATTTGTTTTCTTGCATGAGCAGAAGAGCGCCACGGCTCCCAGCATTAGGGCGAATAAAATCTTCTTCATAATGTATAATGTCGTTTAAATGTTTCTAAGAATGATAGTTATGTCTCTAAAAATAATAGTTGAGGGCCACGTTGAAACCTATGTTCTCGGTTCCGTAGAGGCAGGCGCGGCTGCCCGGGCTCACGAGGGCGTTGTACTGCTCCACCTTGGAGCTGATGCTTGAGAAACCCTCATAGACTGCGTAGGTCTGAGGCTGCCAGATGAACATCACCGGGGTGAAGGTCATCGCCGCCGTGAGCGAGAGACGGCCTGTCATGAACCATTCGACACCCATGTCCGCCGAGATTCCGAGTCCCTGCACATATCCGACATTGTACCTTTTCACCGGGCGTCCGTAGGCGATGCCGAGAACGGACTCGAAGTCGTTGAGAGTCGGGTCGGTGGCTCCTGACGCCGGCGGCATGGTCATAGGCATGGACGACGGCACGCGGTTGAGGTCGGTCATGGCGTTACCGTAGTCAAAGTTCAGGGAACCTCCTGCGATTGCATAGACGAGGTTGAAGCCCATCATGAACTTGAGTGGACCCTTTCCCGCGAGATACTGTGCACCGAGTGCGAGGCTTCCGCTGTTCATGTTGGAAATCACGTCATCGACGACCTTGTTCTCCGAGTTCGGGTCGATGGACTTCGCGAGGTCGTCCCGGACATATTCCTTGTAGTCGATGTGGCTTCCGTTGAGTCCGAGAGTGGCGCGGAGAGCCCATTTCTCGCTGAGGAAATATCTTACGCGGAACGCCGCAAGAGGATCCTGGGAGAGGATGAACATCTGTTTCTGCGTAGTGGCCTTGTCGGCGATGAACGCTCCGGCAAAGTCTCCGCTCTTCGGCTGCATGCTCATCTTGTACCCAAGCGTCGCGGGGTTGAATGTGACGCCGATGGACCAGTCGCCGGCCTGAGGGCTGAACCTTTCCTGCTTTTCCTGCGCGGAAGCGGCAACTGATGCAGAAAGCAGGACGGCGGCAATTATGATTTTATATGACTTTTTCATTTAATTCAAGTGGTTTAGATTTCTCTGCTGATTCTCAATAGTTTTTGAGGCCGCCTTCGCCTATGTTGGCTACAGGCTTCATGTCAACGGCATAGTAAGTTGCCTTTCCGCATTCCGCAGCCTTCTCCATCGAGCAGAAGAAATACGCGTCCGTGGCGACATATTTTCCGGATTCGTTCATCGCGAAACTTTCGGCCTTCGCTCCGGCCTCTACCTTGACCATAAGCGACTGTCCGACAGGGCATCCGAGCGTGGTCTCGAAATATCCGTCGGCGTCGGTCGTGGCGGTCTTCACCGCGTATGCCTTGACCGAGCCGCCTTCCGGAATGCCGTAGAAGATGTTGACCGTCAGTCCCGGGTCGGCAGGATAAGGCTTTTCAGAAACTCCGTTCTTGTCCAGCGCGACAATCCTCACATGTCCGCAGATGATGGACTTGGTGGAGATTGTGCTCTCGTCGAGCGATGTCGGCTCCATGGTCGTGCATGAGGAGCAGGCGATGCCGAATCCGGCAACGGCGGACAAAAGCAGCAGGCAGTGCGCCGCAATCGTCGAAGGCTTGATGATTCTTTTCATTTTGTCGTGTGTTTATTATGGTTATATGATAATACGTCCCGGTGTCCGTCGGTTTCGACATATTCGTAATTTCGATGTCCTCGTGAACACGGAGGCAAAGATAGTTCAAGGTATATGAAGATTTCAATAGGTAATATTACTTATTTTCGCATTTTTGAAAGATTATTTTGCCGAATCGGGGACAGATTATAACTTTGTATCAGTTAAAATTCATCGACCTGTAATTTTATATACCCTTATTATATGAAACGCGCATTATTTCTCCTCGTGTTCATTCTCGCCGTCTCGAACGGTCTCTCCGCTCAGGACATCGTCTCCGACAGGGCGGACACGCTCTTTTCCAAATGGAGCTCGGCGAAGGGGGCGGAGAGAACGAGGATTGCGAACAGTCTGATGAAGACGTTCTTCGACGAGGGAGATGTTGACACGCTGATGGTGTTCGGCAAGTCGAGGAATATGGAGCAGAACGCCTGCGTCATGACCTATATGACCGCGCACCTCTTTTTCGGAAACCGTTTCGACGAGGCCTATTCGCTGGGTCTCAGCGCTTTGTTGGAAAGCGAGAAGGCAGGGAACGAAATGCTGGTGTCGGAGTGCCTGAACAATCTCGGGATAATCTGTCAGCGGAAGGGGCTTTTCGGGCAGGCGATTTCCTATATGGAACGGGTCTATGAGACTGACCGCAGGAACGCCGACGAGGCCGGGATGAGCACCACGATGAACAACCTTGCCACTCTCTATCTCGGGGAAGGGGATGCGGAGACCGCCCTGTCGTATGTGCTGCCTGCCATTGAGTATGAGCGGAAGTCCGGAGACAGGGCACGTCTGGCGGTGCGCCTTGCCCTCGCATCGGACATCTGGCTCGCTCTCGAACATCCGGAGAAGGCCCTTGAGTTTGTGAATGAGGCGCTTGCCATAGAGACTGAGGACGGAAGGGCGGTCAAGGCCGCTGTCCGCAGGTCTCAGAAAGTGCCTGTGCTGCTTGCCCTTGACAGGAACAGCGATGCCAGAGCCTGTCTGGATTCGGCGATTGCTGTGCTTTCATGTCAGGGGAACCACATCTCTCTTGCGATATGCTACAACCTGCTCGGAAGCATCGACGCGAAGGAGGAAAAATGGCAGGATGCCGTCGTCGCCTACAGCCATGCCGAGCTTATCGCCGCTCTGAACGGAGGCGACTATGTCCGCAGGAAGGCTCTCCGGGGACTGTCGGAGTCCTGTGCGATGGCGGGCAACCCCAAGGCCGCCCTTGATTATCTGAACGACTATGTGGAGCTGAGCGACCGGCTCAACAAGGATCGGAGCCGCATGGCCGTGGAGGACTTCAAGGTGCAGTACAGGACCACCGAGACGGAAAAGGAACTTGCGCTCCAGCAGGTGCGGTCAGGAAACAGGCTTGTCCTTCTTGTGCTGATGTCCGCTCTGGCGGCAATTTTGTGCGTCTGCATCGCCGTTCTCGCGCGTCTGCTCAGGAGCCGCAGGCGTCAGGAGGAGATTCTGCGCAGGAACGACGAGGCAAAGAGCCGGCTTCTGTCTCTTGTCCCGGCGATGGGGAACCGGAAGGAGGCGAAGGTGCTGAGCGAGGTCATCGAGAGCATCGAGACCGCTTCCGACGCCGCCGGCGAGCCTCTTCCGAAGCTCACCGCACGTGAGAAGGAGGTTGTGCGCCTGTGCTGCGAGGGGCTTCAGAGCAAGGAAATCGCCGACAGGATGAGCGTTTCCGTCCGCACGGTCGACGCTCACAAGTCCAACATCTTCCGCAAGCTGAAAATCAACAGCACGGTTGAACTCGTTAAATATGCAGCTGAAATAGGTCTGATATAGTCGGGGCGAAGAAAAAGCGGTCTGCTTCGTTGCAAAAGCCCTCGAAATCCTCACAACCGCAAAGGTTGCTCCGGTTCCGAGGGCTTTGTGCGCCTTGCATCCCATCTTTTTCTTCATCCCCTCCCTCTCTGTTTTTGTGCTGGGGGAGGGGGATTCATTTATTTGTGGCAGTGGAAAGTATAGGTTCTCTTGTATCCGTTGTCGTCCGTCACGCCCAGCTTGAGGTCGAGAGGGAAAGTCGCGGTTGATTTCGGAATGATAGTCACCAGATATGCGTAGGTGCCTGAGATGTGGAAATTCTTTTCTGCCCTGAATGTCGAGAAATTTGAATATCCGGCCGCGCTTTTCGGGTCGTCCCAGCTTACGGCCATGCCCGGTGCATCTGCCGCCGTCGCGAATTTATATGAGACGGCGCGGCTGCTTCCCTTGAACTGAATTTCGACAGTGCCTCCGGTATTGCTGCATTCCGGTTCTTCCTTCCATGTCTCCCCCTGATCCGTGCTGTAATAGAGAATGAGTGAGGACGAGAATACCGTCTTGTTTCTGAGATACGCGCTCGTTGATAATGATGAACTTGAATACGAGTCGTTTATGCTGATGAACAGCTTGGTCTCATAGTCCCCCTCGTATTTAACGCAGGCGACATGATAGTCCGACATATTCTTTTTCTCGGCGGAAGTATATTTCATCGTCTCGGAGAACGTCCAGAAACCTGGTCTTGCGAGACTGCTGCCGGCCTCCGACTTCGCGAGTTTCAGGTATGCGACGCCGTACAGGTATGCCCCGCTTGTCAGTTCCTTCCACCCGGAAGCGGACGGGTCAGGGGAGGCGTAGTTGTAGTATATCTTCATGTCTTTCGTCAGGTGGAAATCTCCGGTCTCAAAAGTCGCGCTGATTTCCTTGCCGATTTGGTCTATTGCCGTGACGGTTGTCTTCCCCTTCTTTATGCTGCGGACATCGTATCTGTAGATGTTTTTTCCGTTGTCATTCCAATAAATAGGGGTGACGTCGAAGATGTTGCCGAATTCTTTGTCTGTTTTCCATTTCAGCAGGCTTGACTTCAATTCCTCCTTCGTGTCTTCGTTCCATATCACTATTCTTGCATTCTGACCGATGTCAATCATGGTGGTTTCTTCGTCGTCAATGAAGGCTTTGATTTTGTGATTGCCGAATACAAACGGCTGCAAAATCTTGACGTCACATTTGATGACGCTGCCTTCATCGTCTGTCACCGTGAGCTTTGCGATTGTTTCACCTGAAGATAGCGCTCTTGTTGTCTTTGCGCTCAGGACAGTCTCGCTGCCTGTCGTCTGCGAGAGCTTGAGGATGTCGCCTGATGCCTCCCATTTTGCAGAGTCGAAACTAATTTTGCTGCCGGATGCGTCGATGAGGCACAGCTGGTATTTCATGCTTTCATCGTATGTAGCACGCAGTGTTACCGTACTGATACCTGCCGGCCCGGAGGCTGTCATATACCCGATTTTAGTCCCTTCCGGGAAGTGGGCCGGCCGTACTTTCACGATGAACGAGAGCTTCTTTCCTGTGTCGTCGGTCGCTGTGATTGTTGACTCTCCGTATTCGTCGGCAGTCTTGACAATGGCGGCGGATGCGTAACCCGTAGCGGATGCCTCCACGCCTTCGATTGTCGCTATCTTTTCGTTGCTGCTGGTCCATCTTGCCCGGTAGCCTTCATTGAGGAAAAGCCTGAGCGTCGCGTTTCGGGACATCTCCTCGATTGCCTTCACGCTCTCGGCCGTTGATTTCCAGATTTTTGCGTCGTCGCCGAACGGCGTGCCGCCCTTGTTCACGATGAAGCTCATCGTGGCTTCGCCCTTGTCGTCGCTGTAGGAAAGACTTATTTCCGCTGCTCCGGTTTCCTCGCCCTCTGACAGAAGCACCGCAATGCCCCTTTCCTTGTCGAACGAGCCGGTTGAAACCGTATAAACTTTCTTGTTACCTGATGTGACTGTCAATTTGGAGGCTTCGATGCTGCGGAACGGGATCAGCGAGAACCAGAACTGGAGATTTCCGTCCTTGTCAACGCTCTTCACGCTCTTGAAATCGACGGTTTCCCCGTCAGAGACGGCGATGAGGTCGCTTGTCGTGACGGGCTCGGCCTTGTCGAAGTACTTTATGGCTGCCGGCTTGTCAAATGTTCTTATCAGAACCTCCTGACTCTCAAGCCCGTCGTCGTATTCTTCCTTCGGTGCGACCATAAGGCGCGTCTTGCCGTCGGCTTTCACCGCTTTCACATAAGCCGTGCCCTCGCGCACTTCGACAACGGCGATTTCCTCGTCCGCGACAGTCCAGTCGAACGAGCCGGCGTTTGCGTCTTCCGGATTGACGGTGAGGCTGATTTCGCTCTCCGCGCCGACATAGACATTCATTTCCGCCGGCAGGCTGAAACTCTCCACAGGAATTGCGCGTACTTTCAGGCGGACTGTCTTTGTCGCCTTGCCGGCGCTTGCCGTAATCGTTGCCTCGCCCGGAGCGATTGCCGTGACGCGGGCGTTCTTGACCGACGCTATGTTCGGGTCATCGATGCTCCACTCTATCTTTGCATTTTTTGCGGATTCCGGCACTACGCTGTACCTGATTCTCTCCGTGTCTCCCTGAATGAGCGTCAGTTGCCCGTCGGCTGGCTCCGTGATTACGATTTCCTGAACCTCAATATCTTCCGTCCCAGAGACCTGAGGCTTGTTGCATGATGCCGCAGAAAGAAGAAGCGCCGCCGCTGCACATCCGGCAGCATGAATGGAAAATTTCTGTTTCATAACTATGCGATTTTATCATTTTTCATTTAACCGCACAAATTTATCCACAGAACCCTCTCCTGACAATAGGTAATATTACCTAATTTTCAGAACAGGGCAACAAAGGGCAGAAAAATAGAAGAAAAACTGATTGAAAACGTCTGGATGGAAGAGGTCGGCAAGGCTTGCGGGGGCTTTTGAACCGCAGCAACCTTGATGGTTGTGAGGATTCAAAAGCCCCCGCGTAACGCAGCAGACCGCCTCTATTCGGCCTCTTCCTTCATCGTGTGATATACATTCTGCACATCGTCATCCTCCTCGATTTTCTCGATGAGCTTGTTGATTTCAGCGCGGTCTTCAGGAGAAACCTCCACAAGCTCGCAGTTAGGGATGCGGGTGAACTCGGCGGAAATCAGCTCGTAGCCGTGGTCCTCGATGTACTTCTGGATGGCGTTGAATGAGGTGTATTCGCCGTAAATCACGATTTCCTTCTCCTCGTCCTCGTTCTCCTCCTCGAAAACCTCGTCAACTCCGAGGTCAATCAGCTCAAGCTCAAGCTCTTCAAGGTCAATCTTGCCGTTGTCCTTGATGCGGAACATGGACTTGTGGTCGAAAAGGTACTCGACGCTGCCGGACGTTCCGAGCGAGCCGCCGAACTTGGTGAAGTATGAACGGACATTTGCAACCGTCCTGTTGTTGTTGTCGGTCGCGGCCTCGACGAGAACGGCGATTCCGTGAGGAGCGCGTCCTTCGAGCACAACCTCCTTGTAGTCCGCCTGATCCTTCTCTGACGCCCTCTTGATTGCCCTTTCTATGTTCTCCTTAGGCATATTTTCGGATCTTGCCGTCTGTATCAGCGCGCGAAGACGCGGGTTTCCGGTCACGTCATGACCGCCCTGCTTCACGGCAATGGTGATTTCCTTTCCGATTTTCGTGAATGTCTTGGCCATGTGGCCCCATCTCTTGAACTTCCTTTCCTTGCGGAACTCAAATGCTCTTCCCATATTTCAAAAGTATGTGTTTTTCTGTTTTCCGAAACTGATTCAAAACCGCATAAAAAGAGGGGTGCTCAAGCCCCTCTTCATGCAATTCTACTTGTTTTCAATCCTTGAAATGTATTTGTCAATCTCGCGTCCCTCGATTGAATAAGGATACTGATCCTTGACCTTCTTGTAGAGGGCAAGCGCCTTGTCGTCGTTTCCGAGCTTCTCGCATACGGCTGCGGCCTTCATGATGTAGCCTGCGGCGAAGACATTGTCCTTCTTTGCGGCGGCCTTCTCGAAGCAGTCGAGAGCCTGTGCGTAGTCCTGAAGACCTACATAAGCGTCACCCTTGCAGGCGATTGCACGCGGCGCGAGGAAATCGTCGCCTCCCTTGTACTTGTTGAGATACTCGATAGCATCCTCGTAGTTCTTGAGCTTCAGTTCGCAGACTCCGGCGTAGTAATAGACGGCGTCGCCGCCCTTGGTGCCGTACTGGTCGATAATCTGCACGAATCCGAGATTATCACCGTCGCCGTTAAGGGCAACCTCCCAGTTCTCGGCGTTGAAGTTCCTCTCGGCAATCACCACCTGGGACTTGGCATCCTCGACAGCCGCCTGCCAGTAGAACTTGTAGAAGCAGTATGAGCCTGCCGCGATGACGACTACGGCAGTGAGGATTCCGATGAGGAGTTTCTTGTTTTTATTGAAGAACTCGTCGGTCTTGGAAACAGCATTGACAACCGTCTCTGCATTTTCCGCATTCTTGTTTACCTGTGACATTGTTATAAAATTTTAATATTATTCGTGTTTCCCGGACATGGTTATCCGTTTTAGCCCGCAAAAATATGAAAAATTGTCCAATTTTCAAAAGATAGGAATCATAATTCCGTGAAAAAGACAAATTCACGGGAAAATTCATAACTTTGCAGCCGTTATTTCATATTGTTTTATAGACGAGAGTTATGCCGATTCTTCAGAAAATAGTCATCTCCAATTTCAGGAACATTGAGTTTCAGGAACTTGAGTTCTCCCCGAAAATCAACTGCATCTGGGGGAACAACGGAGAGGGGAAGACCAATCTCCTGGACGCGGTGTATTATCTTTCTATGACAAAGAGCGCCCTCGGAATCAGCGACGGCTTCAACTGCCGGCACGGACAGGACGGATTTTCCATTGCGGGGACCTGCCTGATGCCCTCGTCGCTGAAGAACCGCTTTTCCATTGTCGTCAAAAAGGGGGAGGAGAAGAAGATTCGCTGCGACGACAAGCCTTACGGGCGGATTTCGGAACATATCGGCAAACTTCCGACGGTCATCATATCCCCGTCTGACATATCGCTCGTCAGCGATTCGGGGGAGGAGAGACGGCGCTTCATGAACGCGGTGATTTCCCAGATTGATAAGGAGTATCTTTCAGCAATCCAACAATATAACCGTCTCCTCGCGCAGAGGAACAAGATGCTCAAGGACGGGGTCGGCGACGCGACCCTGCTGGAAATCATGGACATGAAGATGTCCTCGCACGCGGATTTCATCCACGGGAAGAGGGCTGAGCTGTGCGGGCCGCTGACGGAGGCCGTGAACGAGTACTACCGGAGGCTGAGCGGGGGAGGCGAGTCGGTCTCGATACGCTATCGTTCGGACATCGGCAAGGCTCCGCTGGAACAGCTGCTGAAGGAGTCTCTGGAGAGGGACAGGATTATGAAATATACGACCGTGGGCATCCAGAGGGACGACTTCCTCTTCGAGATGGACGGCTATCCGATTCGCCGCTGCGGCTCTCAGGGGCAGCAGAAGTCGTTCCTTCTGGCGCTGAAGCTCGCGCAGTTTGACCTCATGCGCAGGGCCTTCGGGTTCGCTCCGATTCTGCTTCTGGACGATGTCTTCGACAAGCTGGACATGAACCGGACAAGGAACCTGCTTGAGATGGTCTCCAGCGAGGATTTCGGGCAGATTTTCATCACGGACAGCAACAAGGTGCGCCTTGCCTCGCTGGTCGATGGACTGGCTGACGACAGGGCTTTTTTCGAGACTGTCGGGGGAGTGTTCATCAGGACGGAGTGAGGGTATGATTAGGACGGTGCAAGGTTAGTCAGGAAAGGATTATGGCAGGAAAAGGATATTCGGATGAGTTCACGAAAGAGATGATCCGCCGTCGCGAGGCCACGGAGGGAGACCCGCTGCGCCGCCGTGAGGCAGTGAATCTGGGCTCGATGCTCAGGTTCTATCTCCGTGACGCGGGATTGATGCCGGGATGGAACAGCAGCCGGGTGTATATGGCCTGGAACAGCGTCTCTGGCGTTTCCGCCTACACTCTCAGCGCGAATTTCGTGAAAGGTGTCCTCTACTGCGGGCTCTCGTCGTCGATGGTGCGCAACCAGCTCTATTTCCAGAAGGACATCCTGCTGGCGGAGCTGAACCGCGCCCTGCGTGCCGACACAATGTTTTTCGGTCTTCCCCCGGACGGCTCCGACCCGGTGAAGGCGCTGGTGCTGAAATAGAAGTTTTCCCCGTTTGCGGGGTTGATGAATATATGAAATGCGTGAGGGATAATATTATATGAAGATAGTTGCTGACAGGAATATACCGTTTTTGGAGGGCGTGTTCGAGCCCTATTGCGAGGTCTCCTACGTCGAGGGCAAGGAAATCGCCAGGGAGGACCTCGTTGATGCCGACGCCATTATAATAAGGACAAGGACGCGCTGCGACGCCTCTCTTCTCGACGGAACGAGGGTGAAGATGATAGCGACGGCGACGATAGGCACGGATCACATTGACTTTGACTATTGCGACGCCAACGGAATCGAGGTTCACAACGCCCAGGGCTGCAATGCCGGCGGGGTCGCCCAGTATGTTTTCTCCGCCCTCTACGGAGTGGCCTCGCGCAAGGGGATTGCTCTGAACGGGGCGACTTTCGGCATAATCGGCGTCGGTCATGTCGGCTCCCTCGTGGAGACCATGGCGCGCAAGCTGGGCTTCAATGTCCTGCTCTGCGACCCTCCCCGCGCCGAAGCCGAAGGCCCGGAAGGCTTCTGCGACCTTGACACGCTTCTGTCAAACTCTCAGATTGTCACTATGCACACTCCTCTCGACGACACGACGAAGTTCATGGCGAATGAAAAGTTTTTCGCGAAGATGCGTCAGGGTGCGGTCTTCATCAACGCCTCCCGCGGCGAAGTCGTGGATGAGCACGCCCTCAAGGAATACATCCCTAAGCTCGGCGCCGTAATCATAGACACGTGGAACCATGAGCCGGAGGTCGATGAGGAACTGATTGACATGGTCGATATAGCGACACCGCACATTGCCGGCTATTCCTATCAGGGCAAGCAGAACGGCACCGCGATGGCCGTCCGCGCCGTAGCCCGGCATTTCGGGATTGTGCAGCTCTATAATTTCTATCCCCGTTCCGACCATCAGGAGGAGCAGCCGCTGAAGCTCAATGTCGATGGGATGAGCCAGGGCGAAATCGCCGCCACCTTCCAGTACAACTACCCGATTTTCACCGACGACTTCATGTTCCGCCTCCATCCGGATTCATTCGAAAAACTTCGTTCAGAATACAAGTACCGCCGCGAATTCTATGTCTAGGAACAGCTTGCTTCCCCGCCGAATGTGAAATTTAAGAAGGCTCCTTAGTCCTTCCACAGCTGCTGCATGAACATTATGCTGTACTTCTCCCAGTTGCGCCAGTTGTGTCCTCCTCCGGACATGTAATATTGGTGCTGGTACTCACGGGTCTTGAGATAGAAGTTGAACTGCTCCGTGGAGGCGAAGAAGATGTCCCATTTCCCGGCCATTATGGAATAGAGTTTCGGCGGGACGGTGAACTGAACCGCCAGTCTTTTCTTGAGGTCGCGGTAAAATCCGGAGTGCTCCCCGTAGTGGAAGACCGGCTTGATCATCGGAGAGAAAAGTCCTATGTAGTTGAACAGGTCAGGATTGAGGGCCGTGATGAATATGGTCTGGAGCGCCCCTACGGACAGGCCTGCTATTGCGCGCCCGTTCTTGTTCGGGATTGTACGGTACAGACTGTCAATGGTTTTTATGACATCCGCAACGAAATATGTTTCCACCGCACCATTAACTTCGAGGACGGATTCCACGAGAGGCTTTTGCCTCGCCATCGCATAGTCGGCGTCGTTGTCATACTCATTGCAGTTCGGCATCACGACAATCATCGGCCTTGTCTTGCCCTCACCGACAAGCAAGTCGACATTTTGCATGATATTTCCTTTGTCAATCCAGGACGATTCGGTTCCCCTTGCTCCGTGGAGCAGGTATAATACGGGATAATCCGTTTCTGTATCGTGATAATTTTCAGGAAGATATACGAACATTCTCCGCGCGCTGAGCCCAGACTGCGAACTCTTGCATAAAACTGTCTCCAGTGTTCCCTTTCCGACATATTCCGTCTTCACGGGAGCATACTCCGTCCGTACATGCCTTGTTGCGGAACATGATGAAAAAACTGTCGCCAATACGGCAGCGCATAATATTTTCGATAAATTTCTTCCCATTCAAAACTGATTTTGAGCTCGTTATGGTATCATCGAGCATGCAATCTCTTCCTCAAACCGTGCCCGGCAGCCGCGGAATTTGCTCTCAAGAGTCCCGGTCTTAAGAGCCAGCCAGAGCTCGAACAACCGGTCCTGTATCATATATGCCGCTTTTGCAAGTTTCTGAACCATGGACAGTTTCTCACTCGTCAGATTGTTCAGCGAATGTTGTACTGACGAGGCGTTGTCCAGGCCATATTTCTTCAGCATAGCCTCGGAAGTCAGACTTTTGGCGATGCCCTCGTTTGCTATGCAATAGAGCAGCTTCCTGTCCTTGAGGCTTGACACGCGGCTAATCTGTTCCCTGTATTCCTCGTCATGCCTGTTGAGAATCGAGCGGATTGCCTCCACAGCATCTTCCTTGCCGGCGCCGGGCTTGCCCTCCGTCATCATGAAAGTTTCTTTCATCACCTCCTGCATATTGAAGGTATTTCCGGACATCAGAAAATATACGAACTCCACCGCGTCGGCATCAATGTCGCGTCCATAGGCTTCAAACATTGATTTCACGAAGTCTATATATGAATCCTTGCCGATAATGTCCAAGTCCATCGTCAGGGCACTTTTGTAGAAAGGCTGGTTGTAATTGAGGAACATCGTGTTGAGGATATGTCTTGAACTGCCCGAGAAAATGAACTTCGTGTTATTCAGTTCCTGAATCTTGCTGCGCAGTATGGCGGCCATGCGCTCCGGATAGCTCTCAATCTGCTGGAATTCATCGAATACAATGAGACCCGGTTTGTCGGCGTGCTCATATTCGTCCAGAATCTCGTTGATTGTGAAAACCGGATTCGGAGTGGCTCCAAGGCCGATAGACGAGAAATCTATCACCGTTCCGTTGTAGGAGCCGAGGTTCAGCTGGATTCCCTTTGCATACGACGCTAATGTTTTCCATGTCTTTGTTAGCTTCGCGAATGGAGACATCATGAACTTGTTCTGCAGCTCGCGTTCAAATTCGGACGCGGACAATGTCCCGAATACATCGACATATAGGGTGTTATAGTGTTTTGTAATCTCTTCCTGAGCCAATACGTGCTTGATGAGACTTGATTTGCCAACCCTTCGCGGAGCCTTCAGGACAACATTGTTCCCGTTTTTTATGTAACGGATAATTTCCGCCGTCTCGTTCTTTCTGTCACAGAAATATTTGTCCGGAATGTCAGTCCCGATAAAAAATGGATTCAGAGGTTTGCGTGATGCCATAGTGTATAATTTTCCGCAAGGTAGGCATATTTCCCATTTTATACAAAAAATATTATATTTTTTCTATAAAATATTTGCAAAAATTTGTCGTGTTCTTGCAACTCATTGCAAATCAGTTGAACAGCTGCTCCATTGTCACCTCGCTATGTACCAGACTATGATGAAGTCCGTCGGCTACGCCGTATGTCGTTACGAAGGTTATTACCAAAGAAAATTTAGTTTTGGTAGAACTTTGGAAGAGTTCCAGCCTTTGCCTCAACTGCTGTTCGTAGGCTTCGGTGATGCGATACTCCGATTTACTGAATTTCATTTCGCATAAATGGATGATGCGGTCTGCACGTTTTATGACAAGGTCGATTTGTCCGCCCTTTTGTCCGTCGCCCGCAGTCTTTCTCCATGCCGATATTTCTGTCGCCATCCCGGAGATTCCCAATGCGCGTTTGATGCAGTCGGTGTGCATCAGGCAGACTGTCTCGAATGTGAGCCCCTGCCATACGGAAACGGCGCGTGATTCAAAGTTGTGGCTCCACCATTGTTCGTCGCCCGACGTGTCCTGCATGACGAACTTATAGTAAAACAAGGTGTAGAAATCCACCAGACGATAAATCGTGTCTTTTGATTTCTGTCCGAAGTTCCGGCTCCGCGCGATGAAGTCACAGCGCTCAAGATTCGTCAGCACGCGGGTAAGTGTTCCTCCGCTCACCCCCGTGGCCTTGGCGATTTCGTCTCGGGACATACCGTCATGATGACCTGCCAGTGACTTTACAACATTGATATACAGGTCGGCATTGGAAAACAGGGCGTTGTAAAGTTCGTCAAACTCACTTCGCATTATGCCTCCCGGTGCAAAAAACAGCCTATCCACATTTTGAACCAGACTTTCGCCGGGATTCACTAGACTCAGGTAGAACGGAATGCCGCCGAAAACCATATAGCACTGGAGAATCTGGTATTTGTCCCACCTGCAGTGTTTTCTCTGAAGATATTCCTCCGTCTCATGCAGCGTGAACGGCCTGACATAAATGCTGCTGGTGATGCGTGCGTGCAAACCTCCCTGATTTTCAATCAGATTGTCAACCATCCATGATGTAGCGGAACCGCTGGCGATGAGCACGATGTCGCAGCGACGTGCCGCCCACCCGTTCCAGAAGTCTTCCAAAGCGGAGACAAAGTCCGACTTCTGTGTGTCTATCCATGGCATTTCGTCTATGAAAATCACCTTTTTCTTGCCCGCATCCAGCGATTCGAGATAGTCCTCAAGGGCATAAAATGCGTCGAACCAGTCGTCAAACTTGTCTGCCTTTGTGCCGGAGAATTTTTTCAGTGCTCTGGCGAAACTCGTGAGTTGTCTTTGTCTGGACAGATTGTGCCCGCCGACAAACATAAAATCATATTTCCCCTGATAGTATTGGTCTATGAGAAAAGTCTTTCCGACCCTTCGCCTCCCATAGACTATGACAAATTCCGAACGGTCGGAATCCATGACTCTTTTGAGTTCGTTGCATTCCCTTTCCCTGCCGACAAGTTTGCTTCTTACCATAATTGTGAATATTGCTTACGACAGCAAATATAGTGTTTATTATCAGGAATAGAAATAAAGATGGGCGATTTTTTACCCAAATCTCACAAAAGACGGTACATTTGGGTAAAAAATCGCCCTAAAATGCATCGTTCACCCCTTGGTGAGCGGGTTATATCCGCTCGGTGAAGAGCAGCAGGTTTTTGTCGGATTTGTCAGCGTGGAGGGCGAAGATGTGGTAGCGGTCTGAGGATTTGCTGCGGAGGCGTCTGCGGAGTTCTTCGCTGGTCATGCGGACACTGCGGGCGGTCACTTCCGCTTCGGGGTGCCTTTGGCCGAACTCCTTGAGCGCCTTGCCCGACATCTCACAGACATCGAGGATGCGGAACAGTTTACCTGCCCTTGCAGTGCTTATGTTCATGAGGTGGCTCTTCTCCTTGTCGTTGTGCTCCTCCGTACTGCTGTGCTCATCCTCATCCGGCACGGGAGGAATGCCGGTCGTCATATAATCGTCTTCCAATATATAATAGTGCGTGTCACGCCCGAGTGCGGGAGCGTCAAGACATTTCCCGATGAGCCTGAAACATCCGGCTTTCATCAGCGCCTTGCCCGGCTCAAACAGCAGCGCTCCAGGGACAATTTCCTCCGCATCCGCGAGGCGCAGTCCCGTGCAGTCGTTTTCCTCGTCGCGCCAGAATTCAAACACGGGGAACTCATCCTCTTTGTCGTCGCCTTCCACCATGTCGAGGTTATATACTTTTATCTGGCATCCGTCCCTCTTTTCCGGTGACAGAACATCTTGACACTCAGACTGTTTCTCTGGAATCAGGACTTCCGTTTGTTCGATGTCCGCATCCCGCCGCATCAGGACAAGCAATTCCTTGCATTCTCCTCCGGCCTCGATGACCTGAAGTTCGCGGCACTCATTCCCGAGCCTTTCGAGAATCATGCTGATGTCAGCCATGGGGGAGAGTTTCACTGCCAGAACTGGAGCAATTTCAAGCAGCATATTCTTGATTTTCAGAATGTCAGGTGAACAGTCCTCCAAAAGAAACACCTTTTTCCCGCCTCCGTCCCGTCGCGCAGGGTCGAGATAAATCACGCCGGGGTGAAATTTCTCAAGCCTTTCCCGAAGGACTCCGTCGAAATCGCATACCCCTTCATTTGTCTTGCCGCACTCCGTCATGCCGTTCCTTTGGGGAAAGCCATTGTCGGCATCCTTTACATCCGTGTCTCCCTTGCCGTCCTCACCGAGCGTCCTTGGGCTCGCCTCAAAGCAACAAACCTCAATGTTTCCGGCTCCGAGCACCCTGAAATTGTGCACCGCGGCATCAGCAAGCACAGGAAGCATCTCGTTGTAGAGCACAGCCTCCGCCACCTTCGAGAACTCAAGGCAATCTACGCCGAGCCCCCCGGTAAGGTCCGCGATGCGCCATCGGCATTCTTCCGCTACTGCATTTTGCCCGGCATCGCTTCCGTCAGCACTCCTCGACGCACCCCCATTAAGGATTTCTGAAGCATCCGCGCAGTTCATGCTGTTTCCCCTCAGGAACTCCCTGATTGCCCGGGCCTTGTGCCGTGCCGCAGCTTCTCCGCTGCACTGCTCCGCCGACAATGTCCTTGGCAGCACCAGCCCCTCGGTAGTGGCCCAGACGGGAGCCTTCCCGGCCAGTTTCCGCCTGCTCACAAGCGTGCTCACGGCAGCCGCCACATCAATCTCCGGCCACTTACCTTTCTGCAGCGCCAGCCTGTCCGGGTCGTCCCCGTAATGCTCCGCGATAAACTCCGCTAGCCGATTCATATTTTCAGACGACATATTCATGAGCGCAAAGTTAGAAATCTTACTGCAAATTTCTCTTTCGTGGGATTGATATTTGTTGTATTTTTGCATCGAATTTATAAAATATTGAGACTTATGGACTACATGGAAAATGCGAAATCCTGGATTCTCGGGGATTATGACGAGGCAACGAAAGAGGCTGTGCATCAGCTGATTGATTCCGGCGATACGGCCGCCCTCGAGGACGCTTTCTACAAGAAGCTGGAGTTCGGCACGGGCGGACTTCGCGGAAAGATGGGCGTGGGAACCAACAGGATGAACAAATATACGGTCGGGATGGCCACTCAGGGGCTTGCGAACTACATTCTTGAGAATGTGCCGGGCGAGAACCACTCGGTCTGCATCTCCTTCGACAGCAGGAACAACAGCGCGGAATTTGCCAAGATTACGGCCCATGTGCTCGCGAACAACGGAATCGACGTCTGGCTCTACGACCGTCTGCGTCCGATTCCTCTCCTGAGCTTTGCAGTGAGGACGAAAAAGGCGACTGCCGGCGTGATGATAACCGCCTCCCACAATCCTAAGGAATATAACGGCTACAAGGTGTTCTGGAGCGACGGGGCGCAGATTATCTCTCCTGTCGATAAGGACATCGTCGCCGAAGTGAACAAGATTACCGACCCTTCCATGGTGAAGTTTGAACCGGGCGACAAATGCGCTGAGATTACTCTCATGGGCGATGAGATGGACAAGGCATATATGGATGCGGTGACGACCCTCATGCTTTCGCCGGAGTCCGTCGCGCGTCATTTCAACATGAAGATAGTCTATACTCCGCTTCACGGCTCGGGCGTGCGCATCGTCCCGGCGCTTCTCGACCGCGTGGGCTTCAAGAACATCTATCATGTTCCCGAGCAGGACATCAGCGACGGGAACTTCCCGACCGTCCAGTCTCCGAATCCTGAGAACGGGGAGGCTCTTACGATGGCAATCGCTGTGGCGGACAGGGAGAATGCCGACCTCGTGCTCGCGACCGACCCGGACGCCGACCGCGTTGGAATAGCCGTTCGTGACGACAAGGGCAAGATGGTGCTGCTCAACGGCAACCAGACCGGCTCCATCCTTACATACTACATACTTCGCCGTCGTTCTGAACTCGGAACGCTCCACAAGGGGTGCTACTGCGTGAAGACCATCGTCACCACTGAGCTGCTCCGCGCAATCTGCGAAAAATACGGTGTGAAGGTCTATAATGTCCTCACAGGGTTCAAGTACATCGCCGACGTTGTGCGTAAGAACGAAGGGAAGGGCGAGTTCGTCTGCGGAGGAGAGGAAAGCTACGGATTCAACGTAGGGGAGTTCGTCCGCGACAAGGACGCTCCGATTTCCTGCGCGATGGTCGCCGAGTGCGCCGCTTGGGCGGCGGATCAGGGCAAGACGCTCTATGAGCTTCTCCAGGACATCTACAGGGAGTTCGGCTACTACCGCGAGGCTCTTGTCTCGCTCGTGCGTGAGGGCAAGGCCGGTGCGGAGGAAATCGCCTCTATCATGGTGGAGATGAGGAACAACCCGCCGAAGTCGCTTGCCGGCTCGCCTGTGGTGAAGGTCATCGACTATCTCAAGCCTGAGCAGACGGGGCTGCCTTCGTCCAATGTTCTTCAGTTCTATTCCGCCGAGGGTGATGTCGTTTCCGTGCGTCCGTCCGGAACCGAGCCGAAAATCAAGTTCTATTTCGGGGCGCACGGCGACAATGCCGATGCGAAGATTGAGCAGATGAAGGAACAATTCGGGTTGTAATGCGGAAGATATTATGGCTCCACGGATTCGGCGGCTCGGCGAAATCCGGCATCGTCAACTTTCTGAGGAAATACTACCCTCAGTTCGACTGGGTCGCTCCGGAGCTGAACCACCATCCCGGAGAGTCCATAGCGAAGATAAACGGGCTGCTGGACGGCGGTGACGTTGCCGCCGTTCTCGGCACCTCGCTCGGCGGCTTCTATGCCGTCTGCTGTGATTTTCGCGGACCCGAACTTGTCATAAACCCGGCGGTGAACCCGTATGAGACAATTCAGAACCACCTTGGCAAAAACAAGTGGTTCGGTCCCCGTTCGGACGGCGCGACAGAGTTTACCGTGACCGAGGACGACGTGAAGGAGTTCCTTGACTGGCCTCTTCCCGTAGGCAATGACGAGTGCGTCACTCCGACCGGCGAGGAGGCCTTTCCCGGAATGCTCCCCGACAGGATTCTCTGCCACTACACCGAGCACGACCCGCTTCTGGGCGAGGAAATCAAGGCTGACTATGAACGCCTGTTCCAGAGCCGCGAGATGATGACCCACCACGTCCTTCCGGGTCACGTTGTCACCGAGAGCTACATCGTCCGCATCCTTCCCAAGTTCATCTGGAACGTCTGAACTTTCGTTCGCGGAAAAATCCCCCCCCCAACTTGGGGAAATTATAATTGTTTGAAAATGACTTGTTTATCACTTCCTGACAACAACGGCGCCGACCGCCGTCTGGTGTTCTACCTCTCGATGGAGGAATATGCCGCGGAGCATCTTGACGAACTTATAGCCAATCAGCGTGGAACGTCTGAAAAGAGTTCCACGGATGGAGAAAGGACCGCGTGGAACAATGCCGGGGCGTTCTTCATCTGGCAGGTGAGCCCCACGGTAATCTTCGGACGCAATCAGGACATGAACGCCGAGGTAAATGTCCCGTATTGCAGAGAGCACGGCATCGCGATGTACCGACGAAAAAGCGGAGGAGGCTGCGTCTTTGCCGATAAGGGAAACATAATGATTTCATACATAAGGCATTGTTCTGACGTCGCGGAGCTTTTCTCTGAGTATCTGGAAAAACTCGCCGGCTTCCTGCGCAGCCTCGGTATAAATGCGGAAGTCTCAGGACGCAACGACGTGCTTGTCGATGGGAGGAAGGTCTCCGGTAACGCGTTCTCACTCAAGCCGAACGGCGTCGGCATAGTCCACGGCACCTTTCTCTACAACCTCGACTTTGCCACGATGTCGTCGGCCATAACTCCTTCCCGCGCCAAGCTTGAAAGCAAGGGAGTTCATTCCGTGGAGCAGAGGGTCCTGAATCTGAAATCCGTCCTGGATGAAAAAAATATAGGCCTTCAGGCATTGAAATCGGCAATTATTTCATATTTTTGTACGAATGAACTGGAACTGACGGCGGCGCAGGTCGGAGAAATTTCGGAAATCGAAAGGGGCTACCTTGAGCCGTCGTTCATAAACGGTCATGTCGGGACTTCGGACGACCGGCTGTAGCGGGGGACTCCTGCTCCGATGACAGGTCGCCTGAGACTCCTGGCAAGTCTGAGACTTATGGTATGAAATAAATTTGTAATGGAAAATACAGCGTCTGAAAAGAAAACCTGTCTCTATGACAGTCATGTAGCGCTCGGTGCGCAGATGAGTCCGTTCGGCGGCTTCATAATGCCGATTCAATACACCGGAATCACGGATGAGCACAACGCCGTCCGCGGCAATGTCGGGATGTTTGACGTCTCCCATATGGGAGAGGTCTTTGTCAGTGGTCCGGAAGCCGAGAAATTTGTGAATCATATATTTACAAATGACGTCGCCGGGATTCCGGACGGGAAGATACTCTACGGAATGATGCTTCGTGAGGACGGCGGGACGGTCGATGACCTGCTGGTTTATAAGCTCTTCGGAAAGAGCGCATACCTTTTGGTCGTGAACGCATCAAACATCGCCAAGGATGTGCAATGGATTGAGACGCAGGCAAAAGGCTTCGATGTCAAGGTGTCGGACGAGTCTGACAGCTGGGGCGAGATAGCCGTTCAGGGACCGGATGCCGAGAAAACCGTCACCGAGGTTCTTGGACTTGAAGGCGTGTCCGCGCTGGAGTTCTACACCTTCCGCGACTTCGAATGGAAAGGCCGGCATCTGCTAATCAGCCGCACCGGCTACACCGGAGAGGACGGCTTCGAGATATATGCCGAGAACGCTGCAATCGTCGAAATCTGGGATTTGCTGCTTGCTGCAGGCGTGAAACCTTGCGGGCTCGGATGCCGGGACACCCTGCGTTTCGAGGCCGGACTTCCGCTCTATGGACATGAGCTGAACGACACGACAAGCCCGATAGAGGCCTCTCTCGGGATGTTCGTCAAGACAGACAAACCCGGATTCATCGGGCGGGAAGCCGTTGTCCGTCAAAAAGTTGAAGGCGTGGCGAAGAAGCTTGTCGGCATCGAAATCTTTGACAAGGCCATTCCGCGCGCCGGCTATCCCGTGCTCGACGAAAACGATGTGCAGATTGGCGAGGTGACGACCGGATATCACTCAATTTCGCTTGACCGCAGCGTCTGTATGGCGTTCGTTGACAAGGCTCACTCCGCGCTCGACACTCCGGTGAAGATTCAGATTCGTAAGAAGGTATTCCCCGGGAAGGTCGTGAAGCGGCGTTTCTACACTCCGAATTATAAGAAATAGGATTCAATATGGCTGCGGCGCACAGGCGTGTGGCTTGTTGTATAAACATTTGATAATCATAAAATTAAAGAAATATGTCAAAGGTAGTTGAAGGACTCAGATACGCTGAGTCACACGAATGGGTGAAGGTTGAAGGCGACATCGCCGTAATCGGAATTTCCGACTATGCACAGCACTCCATGGGCGAATTGTCGTATGTCGATATGCCGTCGGTCGATGACGAGGTCGTTGCCGGAGAGGAATTCGGAGCCGTCGAGAGCGTCAAGGCGGCGAGCGACCTCATTTCACCGGTTTCCGGAACCGTCATCGAGGTCAATGAGGTGCTTGAGGATGAGCCCGAGCTGCTCAATGAGGATCCTTACGCAAACTGGATTATCAAGGTGCAGATGAACGACCCGTCCGAGGTGGACAACCTTCTGGATGCCGCCGCGTACGAAAAAATATGTAAGTAATTAAATTATAAGCGGATTACTGCGTTGCACAGAGTTCTCAAAATCCTCATTACCATAAGGTAACTCCGGTTTTGATAGCCCTGTGCGCCTTGTACTCCGTCTTCTAATTTAATTACTTAAAGCAATGATTTTATGCAGAAGATAAACAAGTTTGCTTATTTTCCTCATACTGAGGGAGATATTGCTCAGATGCTGGAACGGATCGGAGTGCGGGGGATTGAGGAAATGTACTCCGATGTTCCGTCTGAATTCATATACGATAAGGAGTATGACCTGCCGCCGGCCATGTCGGAGATTGAGGTCCGCAGGTACTTCGAGGAGATGGCGTCGCTCAATGTTCCGCTGAAGGTCTTTGCCGGATGCGGGGCCTACGACCATTATTCCCCATCCGTCGTTCCCTACATCCTTTCGCGCTCGGAATTTCTGACTGCATACACGCCCTACCAGGCGGAGGTTTCGCAGGGAACACTGCGCTACATTTTTGAGTGGCAGACGATTATATGCAGGCTGACCGGCATGGACGTCGCGAACGCTTCGATGTACGACGGGGCGACTTCCGCAGCAGAGGCGATGTTCATGACCCTTGCCTGCACGAAGAAAAAGACGCGCTTCCTGATTTCGGACACGCTGCTTCCTGCCGTGCGCGATGTCGTTGCGACATACGCCAAGTTCCATGGCGTTCAGCTGACTGTCGTTCCGGCAAGGGACGGAGTGACTGATTTTGAGGCGGCCGAAAGGGAACTTGCCGCAGGAGACGTTGCCGGGCTTCTCGTCCCGGGCATCAACCGCTTCGGCGTAATCGAGGATTTGAGCGGCTATGCCGATGCCCTCCATGCTGCGGGGGCGCTGCTCGTCGAGTACTGCGACCCGTCCGCGGTGGCGGTGCTCCGGACGGCCGGTGAAAACGGGGCTGACATTGCCTGTGGCGACGCCCAGACGCTCGGTATTCCGCTTTCTTTCGGCGGTCCTTATGTCGGTTTCCTTGCCTGCCGCAAGGAGTTTATGCGCAAGCTTCCCGGCCGACTTGTGGGTGAGACAGTGGACATCGACGGCAAGCGTGCATTCGTGCTGACCCTTCAGGCACGCGAACAGCACATCCGCCGCGAGAAGGCCACCTCGAACATCTGCTCGAACCAGTCGCTGATGGCGCTCTATGTCGCTGTCTATGTGTCTCTTCTCGGCCCGGACGGACTTCGCGAAGTCAACGAACTCAGCTGCAGCGGAGCGCATTATCTCAGGTCCGAACTGCTGAAAACAGGACTTTTCGCCGAGCCTTTCGCGCAGGAACGCCCGTTCCTCAAGGAATTTGTGCTCAGACCGCTTGTCGGGATTGCGGAACTCCAGCAGGCTCTTCTTGACGCCGGCTTTTTCGGTGCCGTGGCGACCGGGGAGGGATTCGTCTCGTTCTGCGTCACGGAAAAGCACGCGAAGGAAGAATGCGACGCGCTCGTGGATGTCGTGAAATCATTGAAAAATGAAATCTTTGAAAAATAGGGGAGAACGGAATATGAAATACTACGACAAACTTATATTTGAACTTTCCTCTCCCGGAAGAAGGGGATATACGCTTCCGTCAAACGGCTATCCGTCAGAGTTTTGTCTCGGAAAGTCGGTGCCGGCGGGGCTGCTCCGCGACAAGCCTGCCGAACTGCCTCAGGTCAGCGAGCCGGATGTCGTGCGCCACTATACGAACCTCTCTCAGATGAACTTCGGAGTTGACAGCGGCTTCTATCCGCTGGGCAGCTGCACGATGAAATACAATCCGAAAATTAACGAGGAGATAGCCTCCATGCCGGCTTTTGCCGGGATTCACCCTCTCCAGCCGGTCTCTACCGTCGCCGGATGCCGCAAGGTCTATGAGGACCTGTCGCAGGCTCTCTCCGCGATTACCGGAATGGCCGCATTCACGCTCAACCCGTTTGCCGGCGCTCACGGTGAGCTGACCGGACTTATGGTCATGAGGCAGTACCACATCTCACGCGGAGACCTCGGCCGCCGCAAGGTCATCGTGCCCGACTCCGCCCACGGAACCAATCCAGCCTCAGCCGCCGTCTGCGGTCTTGAGGTCGTTCAGGTCAAGTCGCGTCCGGACGGGCGTATCGACGTGGAGGACCTGAAGCCGCTGCTTGACGGGAGCGTTGCCGGAATCATGATGACCAACCCGAACACGCTCGGCCTTTTTGAGACGGAAATCAAGGAAATCGCAGCTCTGGTGCATGAGTGCGGCGGACTGCTCTACTATGACGGGGCGAACATGAACCCGCTCATAGGAGTCGTGCGCCCGGGTGACATGGGATTCGACATCATGCACCTGAACCTGCACAAGTCCTTCTCCACCCCTCATGGCGGAGGCGGTCCCGGAGCGGGTCCGGTCGGTGTCGCGGCGCATCTCGTGAAGCATCTGCCTCAGCCGGATTTCTATGTCTCAGGAAAACAGTCTGACGCCCTTGATGGCTCAGGAAAGGCTTTGTTTGCCGACTGCACGGAGCCTGAAAGTGATTCGCTTGGCCGAGTCAGCGGATTTCAGGGCAACTTCGCGGTCCTGCTCAAGGCCCTGTGCTACATCAGGATGCTCGGACGCGAGAATGTCAAGGCTGTCGGACCGCTTGCCACGCTCAATGCCAACTACATAAAGGAATCGCTCAAGGACAGTTTCGAGCTTCCCATCCCGTCTGTCTGCAAGCACGAGTTCGTATATGACGGCCTGAAAGACAAATCGACCGGCGTAACCACTCTGGACGTGGCCAAGCGGCTTCTCGACTACGGCTTCCACGCCCCGACAATCTACTTCCCGCTCCTGTTCCATCAGGCGCTCATGATTGAGCCTACCGAGACCGAGTCCAAGGAAACTCTGGACGCCTTCATCGAGGTAATGCACAGGATTGCCGCCGAAGCGGCCTCCGACCCGGAGAACCTCAGAACGGCCCCGCACACCACGCCGGTACGCCGTCTCGACGAAACCTCCGCCGCTCGCAACCCGAAACTAAGTTTTTGACATGAAACTTATTATAATAGGCGCAGGCCCAGGTGGCTATGAAACCGCCGTTACCGCAGCCCAAAAAGGGCTTGAAGTCACTCTCGTCACAGCCGGTCCCCTCGGTGGAACCTGCCTGAACGAGGGCTGTATCCCGACCAAGTGCTTCTGCCACGATGCACATCTCCACGAACTTCTGAATAAGCGAAATGGTTCTCCGGAACTGGACACTGACCAGTCCTCAGATGCATTAGCTCATGTTCATGCGCCCGCCTCCGCCGATGTACTTGCCGGGATGGTCGCCCGCAAGGATGCTGTCGTGGAACAGCTCCGCTCCGGAGTTGAAAGCCTGCTCAGGGGCGTAGAAATAGTCCACGGCATCGCACGCATAGCCGACGCGCACACAGTCCGTGTCTGGCCGACCGAAGCCGAATCAGCCGCGGACATGAACCTCTCCCCGGAATTTGACTCCTATGACGAATACACGGCCGACCGCATAATCATAGCGACCGGTTCCCATCCCGCATGGCTGAACGTCCCCGGAGCAGCCGAAACTCCCGGAGTTCTCTCGTCCTCCGATATGCTCAGGCTCAAGGAAATCCCCAAGCGCCTGACGGTCATCGGCGGGGGAGTGATAGGACTGGAGTTCGCCTCAATCTTCGCGTCCCTTGGCTCAAAAGTCACTGTAATAGAATATTGCAGGACAATTCTTCCGCACTTCGACACCGACCTTGCCAAGCGTCTCAAGCAGTCGCTCTCCAAGTCCGGAATCACGATTCTCACGGGAACCGAGGTGACTGGAATTACGGCATCGGAGGAGTCCTCTTCGGAATGTGTTTTCCCTTGGGAGTCTGGAGCGGGGGAGAACCCGGACGGCATGGATAGTGCACATCGCGGGAAACTGATTCAGATTGTTACCGTCCGCAGCGGCGAAAAGGCATCCGCCGTCGTCTCTGACAGGGTTCTCATGGCCGTCGGGCGCGTTCCCGACATCCGTGTCATCACCGGTTGCAAGGGCATAGAAGCCGACAGAAAGGGAATCCGGGTCGATGACAATATGCAGACGACACTTCCCGGCGTGTATGCCATTGGTGACGTCAACGGCAGGATGATGCTCGCGCACGCCGCGACATTTCAGGGCAAGGTCGCCCTCGGGCACATTCTCCGCGACGGCATGGACGGCACCGAAGGAACCCCGCAGGGCGGCAGCCACGCCATCCGTCTCGACATCATGCCGGCGGCCGTGTTCACCGTCCCGGAAGTCGCCGCGGTCGGACTCACTGAAGAGGACTGCAAGGAGAAAGGCATAGCCTTCAAGGCTCTCAAGTCCTTCTACCGCGCCAACGGCAAGGCACTCGCCTCCGAATCCTCCGAAGGCTACTGCAAGCTCATAGTCGCACAGCCGGATCAGCCGAACTTACGCCCCGGCCAGATTCTAGGCTGCCATATCCTCGGTTCCTCCGCCTCCGACCTGATTGGCGAAGTCACCGCCCTGATGAACTTCAACGCCACCGTAGCCGACCTCCGCAATATAATCCACCCGCACCCGACCCTATCCGAAATATTTAATATATGAAGTTAATAAATCCGGGTAAAATACCCGCCGTGTGGGTCTCGCTGATACCCTTCGCGTTCTTGGCCGCGACCCTCGCGGTAGTAATCCGTATCTTCGGCGGCAGTGCCTTAGACGGGGCCAGCCAGGTCTCCCTGCTCATGGCCTCCGGAGTCGTGGTCGCCATATCCATGATATTCTACAAGGGCAAGTGGACCGACTTCGAGAACGGAATCATGGACAACATCCGCTCCGTAAGCTCCGCCATACTCATCCTCTTCCTAATCGGAGCCGTCGCCGGAACATGGATGGTCAGCGGAATCGTGCCGATGATGATATATTACGGAATGAAAATCATAACCCCGAAGATATTCCTCTTCGCCACATGCGCCATCTGTGCCCTCATCTCCGTCATGACCGGAAGTTCCTGGACCACAATCGCCACGGTAGGCGTCGCGCTCATCGGAATCGGCACCGCACAGGGCTATTCCGCCGGATGGACGGCGGGCGCGATAATCTCGGGCGCATATTTCGGAGACAAAATTTCCCCGCTCTCAGACACCACGACCCTCGCGTCATCGTCCGCGGGCACGCCGCTCTTCACCCATATACGCTATATGCTAATCACGACCATTCCCTCGTTCGCCATAGCCCTTGTCGTATTTCTCATCGTCAGCCTCACTCATGACGCCAGCTCACAGAGCACAATCACCGAATTTTCCGGCGACCTCGCCTCCGCCTTCAACATAAACCTCTGGCTCCTGCTCGTCCCGCTCATAACCGGCGTACTGATAGCCAGAAAGATGCCCGCCATACTCACGCTCTTCATAGCCGTGCTCCTCGCCGCCGTCGCCGCCCTCATCTTCCAGCCCCACATCGTCTGGCACATAGCCTCGGGAGAGCCGATAGCTGCCTACTCGCACCTCTCCTTCATGGACGGATTCAAGGGACTGATGACCGCAACCTACGGGCCTACAGGCATTTCCGTCGGCAATCCGGCGCTCGACCGGCTCATCGCCACCAACGGCATCACGGGAATGCTTCCCACGGTATTCCTCGTCATTTCAGCCGCGGCGTTCGGCGGAGTCCTCGTCGGCAGCGGAATGCTCCAGAGTCTCACGAGGGCGCTCCAGAAGGGCATAAACCGCACATTCACAATCGTCTCCTCGACAGTCGGCACAGGAATCTTCGCCAACATGATAACCGGCGACCAGTACCTCTCGATAATTCTCACCGGCAGCCTCTACAAGGAACTATACAAGGAAAAGGGGCTTGAACCGCGCCTGCTCAGCCGTTCCGTCGAAGACTCCGCCACCGTCTGCTCAGTGCTCATCCCGTGGAACTCCTGCGGCATGACCCAGGCCACCGTGCTGAAGGTCGCGACCCTCGACTACCTCCCGTACTGCTTCTTCAACATCATCTCCCCGCTCATGTCCATGCTCGTTGCCGCCGTCGGCTACCGGGTTTACAGAAAGGCCGCGGGACAGGACGGAAAGAATTGAGGCAGCCGTGGCATTTGCGGTTGATTTTAACAAAATAAGTTGCTAACTTTGTGGGCTGTATGTTGAAATCGCAGGGGCTTTAGCCTGCACGGCATACGGTCCGTATGGCTTTACTTATGTATAATTTATATTTGAAAATGAATTCAAGACTCTGGCACCCCGGCGCGACGGCTCTTCTGTTGCTTGCAGGGCTCATGTTCATCGCCGCATCATGCGGCTCCTACAAGAACATTCCGTACTTTCAGGACAAGGTAATAAACAATCCGGAGGCCATCGACAGACACGCCGGAATCGTCATCCAGCCCAAGGATATGCTTTCAATCGTCGTCAGTTCCAGAACCCCTGAGCTGACCCCGATGTTCAACCTCCCGATAGTCTCCTACAACGCCGGCTCGGAAATGGTCGCGAGCGCGAGCTCACAGCGAATCATGTGCTACTCCGTGGATAACGACGGCTTCATAGACTTCCCTGTGCTCGGGAAAATCAGCGTCGCCGGAAAGACGCGCTGGGAATGCGCTGAGACGATAAAGAAGGAACTCATTGACAGGAAATATCTTGACGATGCCGTCGTTACGGTCGAGTTTACCAATTTCAAGGTCTCTGTCCTCGGCGAGGTCACCTCTCCTGGAACCTACACCATCGAGGGCGACAAGGTCACAATCCTTCAGGCGATAAGCCTCGCGAGGGATCTCACGATTTTCGGAAAGCGAGAGAATGTCTCCGTGATACGCGAGCAGAACGGGAAGAGGGTCATATATGAGGTCGATCTCACCAGCACCGACCTTTTCAACAGCCCGGCATATTACCTTCAGCAGAACGACATTGTCTATGTTGAACCTTCAAAGATTAAGCAGCGCCAATCGACGATGGACGACAAAGGATTGAGAATCACGAGTATAGCCATATCCTCAGGTTCACTTCTCGTCTCGCTTGCCACGCTCGTCACGACCCTTGTTCTCAGAAGCAAATAAAAGTAATCTAACACCCCAAGTTATTCAGAATAATGGAAGAACTCAACAATCAGTCTCAGCAGAACGGTCTTGACGGAAGTCAGAACTCGTTCTCGCTGCTCGACATCTGGAATCTCGTCTGGTCGAACAAGTGGTGGTATGTGGCCGGGATTGTCCTTTGCCTCATGTTTGCCGCGGTATATCTCTACCGGACGCCTTCGACATACAGCCGCAGCGCTAAGCTCATCGTCGATGAGAGCGCACAGGATGCCGCCGTCCGCAACCTCTCCTCATTCACGGGAGGCGGAATGAGGCTCAGGAACACGGTCGCCGTGGAGAATGAGATGGAGGCGTTCACGTCGCCGGACCTCATGCTCACGGTCGTTGAACGGAATAACTTGCAGACGACATACGTCGAGAAGCAGTTTCTCAGGAGCGTCGAGCTTTACAGGAACACGCCGCTGGAACTGAAACTCGACGGAAACAATCCTACGAAAGGGTTTTCCTTCATTGTGAAGAAAAAGGCGGACAGCACCTTCGTTCTCTCCAAGTTCCGCATCGGAAAGGATGAAATAAAGGAAAGCGTCGAGGGAAAGGTTGGGGAGACCGTCGAAACACCGGCAGGCTCGCTCACGCTGCATCCTTCCATAAACTTCGAGAACTGGAAGAACGACATCGTCATCTCTTGGGCAAACCCGATGGCCCGGGCGAAGGCATATTGCCAGAATCTCACGGCGAACATCTCCAGCAAGGAATCCACCGTTCTCGTGCTCAACTACAAGGACAAGTTCCCGTCACGCGCCGAGAACATACTCAGCAGCCTCATAGACGTCTATAACGAGGTATGGCTCTACGACAAGAACCGCGCGGCGAGGAACACGAGCTCCTTCATCACCGAGAGGCTCGGGATTATAGAGCAGGAACTCGGGGGCATCGAGGGCAACCTCAAATCCTACAAGGCAAACAACAATCTCACTGATGTCAAGGCAGTTGCGCAGCAGTATCTTGAGGAGTCATCCACCTACGCGGAAAAGCTCTTCGAGGTCAACAACCAGCTCTCGATAGCCAACTTCATAAAGGACTATCTCAACGACCCGGCACACGCGATGAGCCTCATCCCGTCAAACTCCGGAATTGCAAGCAACAGCGTCGAGTCCCAGATTGGCGAGTACAACAAGCTCATCCTCCAGCGCGACCGCTACAAGTCGGCCGGAAGCGAGAACCCTATGGTCGCCGACCTCAATGTCTCGATAGCCTCGATGCGCAGCGCGATACTCCGTTCCATCGACAACCTCGTCGCGACGCTCAGCCTCCAGGCCGACGGCCTAAAGCAGCAGGAAGACCAGATTCTCAAGCGCATATCTTCACGCTCGGGTCAGGAGTATGAACTTCTCTCCATGCAGCGTCAGCAGAAGGTCAAGGAATCCCTCTACATCTTCCTGCTCCAGAAACGCGAGGAGAACGAGATTACCGCGCTCGTCAATGTCGGCAATACCCGCGTCATCATGCGTCCTAACGGCTCCTCCAACCCTGTGGCTCCGAGGAAGGCCATGATTCTTCTTCTCGCGCTCATCATCGGCTGCGCGATTCCGTTCGCCTGGTTCTTCCTCCGCATGACGCTTGACACCACCGTGAAATCCAGACTGGACCTCGCGGCGCTCAAGGTTCCGTTCATTGCGGAGATACCGCTTTCGGTGCTCAAGAAGGGGCGCTTCTCGTTTTTCGGATTCAAAAAGAAGGCATACGACAACGAGAACTGCAGGATTATCGTTAAGGCCGGCAAGCGCGACATGATGAACGAGGCCTACAGGGTCATGAGGACGAACCTCGACCTTATGCTCGGAAAGCAGGGACCGCACGTGGTCATGCTTACCTCATTCAATCCTAATTCCGGAAAGACATTCAACGGAATGAATATAGCCGCGGCAATGGCAATCAAGCCTGCCCGTGTCGTCATCGTCGATCTGGACTTCCGCAAGGCTTCGATGGGCAAGTCGCTCGGAATCTCGGCGTCTGTCGGAGGCTCGTCCTATCTCAACGGCGACGTCAATGACCTCGGCTCCGTAATCGTCAATGTATCAAACAATCTCGACTGCATTCCTGTGGGTGTTCTCCCGCCGAACCCGACGGAGCTTCTTCTTTCGGACAAGTTCGCCACCATGATAGAGGAACTGAAGAAGAGATATGACTACATCTTCCTCGATTGTCCTCCGATTGAGATTGTCGCCGACGCAGCAATCGTGACGCAGTATGTCGATATGACACTCTTCATCGCCCGCTCTGGGCTTTTCGACAAGAGGCTTCTTCCGAAAATCAACGAACTCTACGAGAACAACCGCTACACTCATATGTGCATAGTTCTCAACGGCGTGCCGATGACCTACAAGCCTTATGCGAAGTCCGGTAACGGCTACGGGTATGGATACGGCTACGGTTACGGGTATGGCTACGGAAATGCCGACGACAGTCAAAATGATTAGAAATCTTCAAAGGTTCACATTGCTTGGCAGATCATGTTCGATTTTCTGAAAAAGCGTTATTCATTGGCGGAGTCCGGGATTCTTTCGGGCTCCGTCGATGCGCATTCTCACATACTTTTCGGGGTCGATGACGGCTCGCAGCACCGCAAGGATTCGCTTGAGATGCTCTCTTTCGAGGAATCGCTTGGTGTCACCGACGTGTGGTGCACTCCGCACATAATGGAGGATGTTCCCAACACCACGGGAAAGCTCCGGGAACGCTTTGAACTGCTCAAGTCCCTGTGGACCGGGAATATACGCCTGCATCTCGCGGCGGAGTATATGATGGACACCCTATTCGTGGAAAGGCTCCGCTCGCGCGACCTCCTCTACCACGGGAAGGACTGCGTGCTTGTGGAAACTTCGGTCAACAACCCTCCATACAACTTCGACGCGATAATTTCCAGTATCCTCATGGCGGGAATCACCCCCATGCTGGCCCACCCGGAGCGTTACCGCTATTTCCGCAAGGAGGACTACAGCGCTCTTGCCGCCCGTGGGGTGAAACTTCAGATGAATCTTTCGTCACTGACCGGCTACTACGGCAACACCGCGCGTGAAAAGGCGGAATGGCTGCTGGAAAACGGGCTGTATTCCGCGGTCGGCTCGGACTGTCATAGGGTCAGGGGCATAATGGAGCAGTACAGCGTGAAGACCCTGACAAAATCCACGATAGAGTCTCTTGAGAGGCTTCTCGCGAACTCTCCGCAGTGTGTGGAGGAATAAATTGTCTGAACATGAAAGGGATAGTTCTTGCAGGAGGGGCGGGCACACGGCTCTACCCGATTACGAAAGGGGTCAGCAAACAGCTGCTCCCCGTCTATGACAAGCCGATGATTTATTACCCGGTTTCCGTCCTCATGCTTGCCGGAATCCGGGACATACTCGTCATCTCCACCCCGTACGACCTGCCGCTGTTCCGTCGTCTTCTCGGAGACGGGAGTGAAATCGGCGTGAATTTCTCATACGCCGGGCAGCCGAGGCCGGAGGGCATCGCGCAGGCCTTCGTCATCGGACGCGATTTCATCGGAGACGACGATGTCTGCCTTGTTCTCGGCGACAACATTTTCTACGGACAGGGCTTCACAGGAATGCTCCGGGAGACCGTTGCCGTGACGGCGGAGAAGCGTCTTGCGACGGTTTTCGGATATGCCGTGCGTGACGCGAGGAGATACGGCGTCGCGGAAATCGACTCCGAGGGAAATGTCCTCTCCATAGAGGAGAAACCTGAACATCCCAAGAGCAGCTATGCCGTCACCGGACTATATTTCTACCCTAACAGCGTCGTGGAGATTGTCCGGGAACTTCGGCCGTCCGCCCGCGGAGAACTTGAAATCACAGCGCTAAACGAAGCCTTTCTTCGCCGGGAAGAGTTGAAACTCAGACTGTTGGGACGCGGTTTCGCCTGGCTTGATTCGGGAACGCACGAATCCCTCGCCGATGCCTCTTCGTTCATTCAGGCCGTGCAGAACCGTCAGGGGGTGATGGTTGCCAGCCTTGAGGAAATCGCCTGGAGGCAGGGCTGGATTGGCTCCGAAGCTCTGATGCGGCTGGCGGAACCGATGCGGGGCAACGAGTACGGACAGTATCTTCTGCGCCTTGCGGAAAACGGAAAATGAACGGATATGAATGTGCTCAAGACTGATATAGAGGGACTTGTGCTCTTGTCCCCGACTGTGTATGAGGATTCGAGAGGCTATTTTTTCGAATCCTTCAACGCCCGTGACTTCGAGTCCCTGACCGGGCAGAAAGCCTGCTTTGTGCAGGACAACGAGAGCCGCTCGTGCCGAGGAACCGTGCGGGGGCTGCATTTCCAGAGAGGGGAGTCCGCGCAGGCGAAGCTTGTTAGCGTCGTCCGTGGGCGCGTCTGGGATGTTGCCGTTGACATAAGGCCGGGCAGTCCGACTTTCGGGAAATATGCCGCCTACGAGCTTTCTGACTCCAATAGGCTCCGCTTTTTCATCCCCAAGGGATTTGCCCACGGTTTCGCCGTCCTTGAGGACGACACGGTCTTTCAGTACAAGTGCGACGCCTACTATGACCCATCCGCTGAAGACGGCATCGCGTGGGACGATCCTGCGCTCGGCATTCCATGGCCTTTTTCACGGGATGAGGCGATATTGTCTGAAAAGGACCGAAATCGCAGGCCTCTGTCCCGGATAAAAGATTTCTCATTTCATTCGAAATGACAATAGCTTCTGGAACTTTGAGTACTGACAGTTTCTTTGAAATCTGAGCATGATGTATAATGAATATGGAATATAGAAAACATATACTTGTGACAGGAGGCGCCGGATTCATCGGGAGTCATGTCGTCAGGCACTTTCTCACGAAATGTCCCGACTGTCTCGTTGTGAATCTGGACTCTCTCACTTACGCCGGAAACCTCGCGAATCTCCGTGACGTCGAGAATCTTCCGAACTATCGTTTCGAAAAGGCGGATATATGTGATTATGAGACAGTTCTGAACATAATCCTGAAACATGACATAGACACGATAGTACATCTTGCGGCCGAAAGCCATGTCGATCGCTCCATCATCGACCCCTTCACCTTCGCCCGCACGAATGTCATGGGAACTCTCAGTTTGCTTCAGGCAGCTCGGACGATATGGTCGAAAAAGGATCTTTTCGGAGAGGGGATTGCCGACGGGCCGGGGGAAAGGCGCTGCCTCTTCCATCATGTCTCCACAGACGAGGTCTATGGAACGCTCGGCTTTGACGGCCGTCTCTTTACGGAAAGCAGTCCCTACAGCCCGCACAGTCCCTACAGTGCGAGCAAGGCGGGGAGCGACCACTTTGTCCGTGCTTTCCACGACACCTACGGACTTCCCGTGACAATCACCAACTGTTCCAACAACTACGGCCCGAATCAGTTTCCCGAAAAGCTTATCCCTCTGTTCATCAACAACATCCGTGAACGCCGTCCGCTTCCGGTCTATGGCGACGGGCGCAATGTCCGCGACTGGCTCTATGTCGAGGAGCACGCCGAGGCCATCGACCTTGTCGTTCATCGGGGACGCAGCGGCGAGACCTACAACATCGGCGGCAACAACGAGTGGAGCAACATTGACCTCGTGCGTCTGCTCGTGAAGGTCACGGACCGCCTGCTTGGAAATCCGGAAGGGACTTCGGAAGGCCTGATTACTTTCGTCCGGGACAGGGCCGGGCATGACCTCCGCTATGCCATCGACTCGTCAAAGCTTCGCGAAGAGCTCGGATGGGCGCCGCGCTTCGACTTCGAGACGGGGCTTGAGCGCACGGTCAGCTGGTATCTCGGCAATCAGGAGTGGCTTGACGGTGTCACTTCGGGGGAGTATCGGAATTATTACCGGCAGATGTATGACAGACGCTGACAAATATGTGAATAACAAAAATGTTTGTCGGTTAAACATTGTTGTTACGGGTACTGGGGGACAATTAGGTCGCTCCATAGTCGATGCCCTTGCCGGAAGCGGTCACAACATTTTCCCGGCGACCTCCGCGGATCTTGACATCCGCGATTTTTCCGCCGTGGAAAGCTTCATTTCATCACGGAATGCAGATGTTGTGGTGAACTGCGCCGCCTGGACCGACGTGGAGGGAGCGGAGGACAGTCCTGAGGCGGCTGCCGCCGTGAATGCCATAGCCGTCGGAAATCTTGCCCGCGTGTGCGCGGCTCATTCGACTCTTCTCATACACATATCCACGGATTATGTGTTCGACGGAGTTCATTTCATCTCTTCTGATGCCCCCAACTCCGATGCCCGGAACTTCGATTCCCCGGACTCAGCGCCTGTGATTCCGCGTCCCTACCGCGAGGATGACCTCCCGTGCCCTCTGAATGCCTACGGGCGCACGAAACTTGAGGGCGAACGGCTTGTCGCGGAGGCCGTATGTCCGCATATAATCATAAGGACTTCGGGCATATATTCCCGATACGGAAAAAATTACGTGCAAACTATTCTTTCGCTGCTTCGCACAAGAGGGGAGATAAGGGTTGTGGATGACCAGACTACCTGCCCTACATACGCAGGAAATCTCGCCCGCGCAATATGCGGAATCGTCTGCGACACATCACATTACGGCGGACGGAAATACATCGGACCGACGGGGCTCTTCCACTATGCCGACGCACCGGCCTGCACATGGTACGGCTTTGCCACGGAGATTGCCCGCATCAGCGGAAACACCTCCTGCCGGATAATTCCATGCAGCAGCGGCGAATATCCTGCGAAGGCTCGGCGCCCGGCATATTCGGTTCTCGACTCTGAGCGTTTTCTCTCGACGTTCGGAGACTTGGGACGCATTGACAGAGACACGGCGATTTCGGAATGTCTCTGAGCGAGGGCTTGGGCAGGGCAGTGCTTTTTGCTCCCCTCTATCCGCGTCGGAAAATGCTGTTGTTTATATGGATTTTACTGATTATCTTTGTAGGCTTTATATGTTGTAATGTTGATTGTAAAAACGCATTGAAAATCATGGGAAAGCTTTACAGGAACTTTCAGAATCTTCTGCTCTCTAATCACTATCTTAACCGTTGGGTTGTCCTGTTCATGGACGTGGTGCTGTCATTTCTCGCGAGCGTGTTCACCTTCCTCCTGATATGGAGAATCGCAGACTTCCAGTTTTCTGACATTTCCTTCTGGAAAGTTGCCGTGACGGTCATCGGAGCCAGCCTCGTGGCTTTCATCATCTGCCGCACGCACCGGAACATCATCCGGCACAGCTCGCTCAAGAGCATCTGGATAATTTCCATAGCATCCCTCGTCAAAGTGGCTATGGTCGCCATTGTGTTCGTGCTCTTCTCTCCGTACAAGACCCCGATTCCGGCAAACTACCTGCTTATAGGAGGGATTTTCGACATACTCCTCACGACTGTCTTCCTTGTCGGAATCCGCGTGCTGATGATTATCGGCTATGACCTTGCCATCACCCATCTCAACGGCCCCTCGCAGAAGCGCGTGCTCGTCTATGGCTTCACCGACAAGTCAGTGGCCCTGCGTCTCCGCCTTCTCAAGTCGCCTCACTACAAGGTCGTCGGCTTCATAAACCATTCGGAGAGTCTCAAGGACCTCAAGATTGCCGACTCTCCAGCCTACTATTTCAAGGACAGAAAGGACTTCGACAACATAACGCGCAAGCACGGCATTGACGGCATACTCTTCGCATCCGATACGGACGCCAAGACCGAGGCGGACAGACTCGTGAACTGGTGCGGTGACCGCAACAAGCTCAAGATTTTCATTGCCCCGTCGGTCGATGAATACGGCGGCGACGAGACCATGTTCGCGAACCGAATCCGTCAGGTGCGCATCGAGGATCTGCTCGGGAGGGAAGAAATCTTCATCAACAAGAATGAGGTCATTGCCAATGTCTATGGAAAGGTCGTGATGGTCACAGGGGGAGCCGGAAGCATCGGAAGCGAGCTATGCCGCCAGCTTGCCACTCTCGGCGTCAAGAAGCTGATTATCTTCGACAATGCGGAGACTCCGACCCACAACATAAGGCTGGAGCTTGAGCACAAGTTCCCTGGCTTCGATTTCGTGCCTTTCATCGGCGACGTGCGCGTGCCGGAGCGCATTGCTACGGCCTTCGAGCGCTTTCATCCGCAGATTGTGTTCCATGCGGCTGCCTACAAGCACGTTCCGCTCATGGAGGAGAATCCGTGCGAGGCTGTTTTCGTGAATGTCATCGGAACCCGCAACCTCGCCGACGCCTGCGTGAAGTACGGCGTCGAGAAGATGGTGATGGTTTCCACCGACAAGGCCGTGAACCCGACCAATGTGATGGGATGCTCGAAGCGGCTTGCGGAGATTTACTGCCAGAGCCTCGGACTCGCCATTCAGGGCGGCCGCCACGAGGGCATCACGAAGTTCGTCACCACGCGCTTCGGCAACGTGCTCGGCAGCAACGGTTCCGTGATACCGCTTTTCCGTGAGCAGATTGCCTCCGGCGGTCCTGTGACCGTTACGGACCCTCGCATCAACCGTTTCTTCATGACCATCCCCGAGGCCTGCCGTCTCGTGCTTGAGGCCGCAGCTATGAGCCGGGGCAACCAGATTTTCGTCTTCGAGATGGGCGAGCCTGTCAAGATTGTGGATTTGGCAAAGCGCATGATACGCCTTTCCGGACTTGAGCCTGACAAGGACATAAAGATTGTCTTCACAGGTCTTCGTCCGGGCGAGAAGCTCTATGAGGAAGTCCTCAGCAACGAGGAGAACACCGAGCCTACGGACCACAAGAAAATCAAGATTGCCAAGGTGCGTGAATATGAGTACGATGAGGTGCTCAAGTCGTTCACCGTCTTTGACCGCCTCTCACGCAGCGGCGATAAGATGGCGACGGTGCGCGCCATGAAGCAGCTCGTTCCGGAGTTCAAGTCGAACAACTCCGAGTTTGAGATTCTGGACAGGGAACTGGAGGCAACAATAACTGGGGGGGGTATTAGGCTTCAGCCTAAAAAGTAAGTGAGTTTGGCATTGAGGGACATATTGGGGGACATGAAGTACATAAGGTTCTACATACGGGAGATTTCGCGTTTCGGATGGACTTATGCGCTCGTCCTGTTCTGTCAGCTGCTCATGGTCGCCCTTTCGCTCGCATATGTGTGGCTTAGCAAGCGGATTGTCGATGTGGCGATTATGCTTTATCACGACCCAGACAGCGGCTCCCGTGGATTTATGACCTATGCCGCAGTCTTTGCCGTCCTTGCGCTCCTGCGCCCATCGGTTGTCGCCGTCAAGTCGTATTTCCAGTCTAAGATGGCCGTCAATATGGCCAATGACCTGCGTCTCAGGCTTTTCGACCGGCTTCTGCATCTAAAGAACGAGCATCTGCGGAAATACCATTCCGGGGATATGCTGAACCGCCTTCAGGTCGATGTCTCCTCGATTGCCTCGACATTCTGCTCCTCAGTGCCGGACCTTTTCTGGGCGGCGGTGCAGTTTCTCGCCGCGTTTGCCTACCTTCTCGTGATTGATTCCCGTCTCGCGTGGATTCTCGTCCTGATTATCCCGCTCGCGATTGTCGGAGGCCGCTATGTCATGTTCAAGGTGCGTAACCTCACCCTCGACATCCGTCGCAGCGACTCCGAAGTCCAGTCCCATATTCAGGAGTCGGTTCAGCATCTGACTCTGCTTCAGACACTTGAATACACGGAGAACAGCAGCGAAAGTCTCGGCGAACTTCAGGCGGACAACTATAGCAAGAATATGAGGCGCACGAAATTCAGCGTCGCCGCACATACGCTCGTGGCCTTCTCGTTCACGGTCGGCTATGCGGTCGCTTTCCTCTGGGGGGCGTTCGGAATCGCGGCCGGCACGGTGACCTACGGCGTGATGACGGCCATTCTCCAGCTTGTCGGTCAGGTGCAGCGGCCTCTCGTCCAGGCGAGCGACCGGCTCCCGTCCCTGCTGCACTGCACCGCATCCATAGACCGCATAGAGGAAATCGCGGGCCTGCCGCAGGAAAGCGCCTCTGCCCGACATTTCCTTGGCGGCATCGCCGGTGTCTGTCTGGAGCATTTGACTTTCCGCTACCAGGACGGCAGTTCGGACGTGCTCTCGGACCTGTCATTCGACTTCGCGCCCGGTTCCAAGACCGCCATCGTCGGCCCGACCGGAATAGGGAAGAGCACGCTCATCCGCCTGATGCTCTCGCTCCTCACCCCGACATCCGGCTCTGTCGTCATCTATTCCGCCACCGAAAGGCTCCTTGCCTCGGAGTCCACCCGCTGCAACCTCGTCTATGTCCCTCAGGGCAACACGCTCTTCAGCGGCACCGTCCGCGAAAACCTCCAGATGGGCGACTCGCGCGCCTCCGAGCAGCGCATGAGAGAGGCCCTGCACACGGCCGCCGCGGACTTTGTCCTCGAACTTCCCTCCGGCCTCGACACCCCGTGCTTCGAGCAGGGAGGCGGTCTCTCCGAAGGTCAGGCCCAGCGCATAGCCATAGCCCGCGCCCTCCTGCGCCCCGGCAGCATCCTTCTCCTCGACGAGTTCAGCTCCGCCCTCGACAGCGCCACCGAGGACCTCCTCCTCAGCCGCCTGACCGCCTCTCTCCGCGACCGCACGATGATTTTCATCACCCACCGCGACCGCGTCATCGACTACTGCGACTCCGTCCTGAAGCTATAGTCCCGCGAAAAGATTTCGTGACAGGATTCTGCTGAAGGAAAATGGCCGTTAAAGGGCAGCAGTCCATGTACAAAAGCACCGCCGCGACGGTAAGCAACAAGAGCTTCATCATGGAGAATT
>CAKUPC010000006.1 GCA_934675095.1 uncultured Bacteroidales bacterium
AACTAAAAACATTCTGTCATATCGAACGAAGTGAGATATCTTTGCGCGAAGATTTCTCCACTCCACTCCGTTTCGGTCGAAATGACATTGGAGAATCTGTTTCGGTCGAAATGACAGTCAGTCAATCTGCGACAGATGCCATTTTGCGAGAACCGCATATTCTGCGGCGAACGCGAAGGTGAACATCGCCTCGACCCTGTTCTTTGATTTATCCGTATTCCACCCATAGAGCAAGCTCGTCGGCAACATACTCTTGTTCAAGTAGTTGTCCCAGGCGTAATCGAGATTGCTCTGAAATGTCCCTATGTTGAGGGCGACATTGTCGTAGTGCGCCGACACATCGACCCATCCGCGCATGAGCACCCCGTTGAACCAGTTGTTGAAGCCGTCGATGGCATATTCGTAATATCCGGGGCGGTCTGCGGACTTCTTCGCGAAATAGAGGAACGACGAGGTAGAGAGGGACTTCATGTCGTCAAGATATGTCTGTTCGCCGGTGGCGCGGTAGAGATCGGCCGCGCCGGAGAGCATAGTTCCGGAATTATAGGAATATGCCTCGCCGGTTGCGGATTCCTCCTCGTTGTGTCCGCGGTATCTGATGCCGTCAACGGTTTCGTAGGCGATGTTGTCGCCGCCCCAGCCCTTCGCGCCGAGCATATCGGCATAGACCCCGGTGCTCTTCCGGTAGAGGTGCGAGCGCTGGAAGTCATAGACCTTCTTCGCGTACATGAGGTAGTATTCGCCCTTGTTCATCTGCTTCGTAAGACGGGCCTTGTCTGCACCTATATATCTGTAAGTCACCTCGTCTGACTTGCCGCTGTAAATCTCCGACAACCAGACAAGCGGGCTGACGAACGGGCCGTTGCTGCACGAGTGCTTGGTGTAGTAGCCCGGTCCCCAGACTATGCCGCCGTGCTCTACGCCGTCGGAGTCGAGCGTCGTGTCCCAGCCGTCAATCACATACCCGGCAAGGTACTCGGCCTTTTCGAGATAGCGCTCCACACCGGTAAGCCTGTAGGCCTCAATCAGTTCACGGATGAGCCACTGCTGGTCGTCATAGACATTCTCACGTCCCTCCACGGCGGCCTTCCCCGGACTTGAGGCGCGGTTCACGCCATAGACCGTCCATTCCTTGGTCTGCGTGTAGGAAGTAAGGGTGTATGTGCCCTCGTACCACTTGAGGTTTTCCACAAGTTCGGAGAGCATTGAAGCGTATGCCGGGAAATAGCTGTCGTAGAAGCTCCCGTCCCCGGCATCCCTGAGCGCCGTGAGGCCGTGCAGCACGGAGTTCACCGCCTCAATCGCGCTGGTGAACATCCACACGCTGCCCTTCTCCGAGGACTTGAGCCCGGTGTAGGGATTATAGTAGCGCGACATCGCCGTCCCATCGGAGGAGAAATAGTTAGTCCTTGCGGCGGCGACAAGACTCATCGCACGGGTGAGGTCACGCCTCGCGAGTTCGATTTTCTCGGCACGGTTGTCCGTTTCCCCGCCGCCGGGTGCAGGCTCCACGGGATTCTCCGGACTGCTGCACGAGACGCACCCTGCAAGGAAAAGCCCCAGAAGAGAAATGAATGCGGAACGATTGATTGTCATATTCTAAATTCTATGAAGATTGTGTCTGTCGATGGTGTTTTTTCCCTACCTACATTATATAATAGAAGAAAGGCATGGACAGTGCCCCCTTTGGCAGATACCGTCCATGCCGTTAAATCCGTCTAGCTATTTCATGGAAATGCTGTAGATGCTCAGCTTGTTCTCGTCACCGTTGTCCTCGCCCTTGAAGACTGCGAGAGCAAGAACCACGTTCTTCCCGTTGAACTCGGAGAGGTCGTAGCTGAAGGTAGCGTAAGCGTCCGGATTGCTTGCTTCGCCGTCCTCATGGCAGAACTTCCAGCACCCGTCAGAGGCCTCCTCGCCAACAGAAGCCTTCGGAGTGATGTGCTTCACGGTACCATCCTCCGTGATTGCGGTAAGTTTGAAGTATGTCGCATTCTCAGAATGGAAGTTGCGAGCCTTGAGAGTGAGGTTGTTGTGCCCTGCTGCAATCGCGAACTTTGCGTAGAAATATGATTCGGGATCGGTGGTGCTCACCCTTGTGCCGCCACCGCGTGTCTTCATGACAAAGCCTTCACTTGCCTGCGGCTCGTTGTCCTTCTGGACAGGCATACATGACCACCAGCCGGCGAAATGCCCGACTGTTCTGTATTTCGCATAAGCATCACGGTATTTCTCAGGTCCGTCGATGTCGGTCCATCCGTCCTGCGGAAGTCCCGTGAACTCGCTGAGTTCGGTCACAGGCATGGTTGAACGAACCATCTCCATAGTCATCTTGTAGCCGGCATCCAATCCCGGAACAGCCTCTCCCGGAAGATAGTCCCAGTCATTCGGAGCCTTCTTGGCAAATGCAAGGCGACGGAGCACGAGCTGCTTCCAATAGTCACCGGTCTCCCAGCGATAGGTTCCGATTGCAATCACGACCTCCTTGCCGATGTACTTCGACAGGTCGAATGTCGGGTCCGGGTTGCTGTAGTTTTCGTTCCATGAAATCTGCTGCTCGCCCACAAGCTCAGCCACAGGGTCAGCCGCATTGATGTCGATGACCATCACGCCCCAGTGGCAGGGAGCGTCCTCTGAAGAGGCATGGGTGCGCATTCTGATGGCCAAGATGCAGTTATCCTCGGTGATCTTCTTGCGCCCGGCAAGATAGGAGTCGAAATTCTCGTGGTCGGCAGGGTTCTTAAAGTCGCCGTCTTCCTCGCGGTTGCGAATCTGAATCGTGCTTCCCTCGTTCTGCTCCTCGTGCCAGCCGTACCAGCTCGTGAACGTTGCCATATAGTCGGTTGACCAGTCGAAATGAGGATAGTCGTCACCGTTCTTTCCGCCACGGTACTCGTTGTAATGCCATACATCCACCTTTTTCAGGTCCTCTGCGGTAGCGCCCGGAAGAATCTCCTTCGCGCCCATGCGGACATCCGCGAGAGTAACCACGAAATCGCCCTCGAACTGGTCCTTGCTCACGCTGCGAACGACATCTACGCATCCCGGAGCCGAGAACACGAGGTTGTAGTCATCAATCGTAAGACCCTCAAACACATAGACACCGTCAGCGTCGGTCTGAGTCTCCTTCGCGCCGTTGAGCTTCACGGTCACTCCCGGCATTCCGGCATTGTTGTTCTTCGCGTCGATGCACTTTCCCGTAATCTTCGCGCTCGCGATGTCCATCACCATATCGACAGTAGCCTTGCCGTCCTTGAAAGAGGAGGCGTTGATAGGAGACGAACCCTCGGCATAGCCGTCCTTGACAAAAAGCACCGTCTGCTTTGTCATAGGAACATTTTCGATGGTGTAGGAACCGTCAACGGCCGTGGTAGCCTTGAGTTCGGTGTCCTTTATGGAAACCTCCACATCTATAATAGGTGTGCCGAGATTGTTGGTGACAACGCCGGCAACGGAGCCTTTCCCGACTTCTTCCGGCTGATTGTTGTCCTTCTTGCAGGAGTCAGCCAATACTGCCCCCCCCAAGAGTGCGAGAGCCATGGCTGTCATGGATAAAATTTTAGTGACTTTCATTTCTTAAAGATTTAATGATTAGTGGGTGCAAAGTAAGACGGGCAAGGTTAAATAATAGGTTAATGAAAGGTTAGATCGTAAAAAATTTGCGCTAATCCAACGAAAAAATTATTGACAAAAGCTTTTAATTCCTATCTTTACGCAAAGATTTCGATTAAATGAAGGTTAAATGCCCATTTCTTGCAGCTGGCATCGCCGCTGCCGCCCTGCTGATTCCGCACCACAGTCCGGAATGCTCCGCGCAGGGGCTCGGATTTCATGGGATGGAGTCCAGGATAGACCAGCGCACCTCCTACAATGTATTCGGCGACAGGCCGGAGGTCTTCGACGGGGAGTTCCGCATGGAGTTCGGACTCTACACGAGACCGACCGCCGAGTTCGGATATTTCTTCCGGCTCAAGGACCGCGGCGCATCCCGGCGCATCTGGAACCTCTCCTACGACAGCAGGGGCGACAGCATAGTCGTGCGCCTGAACGAGGAGGGGCGGCACAGCCTCATCAAGGCATCCCTCCCCCACGACAGCCTAAAGCCCCTTCACTGGCACAAGGTAGCGCTCGGCTTCGACCTTCTGAAGGACTCGGTGCGGCTCGAAATAGCCGGAAAATCGTTCTCGACGCATTCCGAGGGGCTTCCCGACCGGCTGCGTGCAGGCCTTGAGTTCGGCAGGAGCGACCACATCATCGACGTTCCCGCCTTCGCTATAAGGGAACTGCGCGTGAGCGGCTCCGGCAAGGAATTCCTGTTCCCGCTCAACCAGCGCACGGGAAGCAGCGTGCCGGACTCCCGCCACAGGCTCCGGGGCAGCGTGCAGAATCCGGAATGGCTCATAAACGAGGCCCTGCGCTGGAAGGAAATCGGCTCGTTCAGCTACAGCGACATAGCCGGAGCCGCCTACAACAGCGTCAGAAAGGAATTTCTCTATTTCACCCGTGACGGCATGACGGTGCTTGACCTGATGGACGACCGCAGCTACAGCTTCCGTTTCCGCAGTCCCTGCCCCGTCGAGATGAAGCTCGGCAACAACTTCGTCACTCCCGACGGAAAGCGCGTTGTCTGCTACGAGATTTACAACGACGAGGTGCCGCAGGACAGCCCGTCCGTGGCCGAGTTCGACCTCGACACCGGCGACTGGAGGACAATCGGCACGCAAAGGCTCAGTATGCCGCTGCACCACCACGGCTGCTTCTTCAATCCGGTTTCCGGCCGCTACACCATACTCGGAGGATTCGGGAATATGCTCTACAACGGCAGTTTCTACGAACTCGACGAAAACTCCGGCACATGGAACGAAGTCTGGAAGGAACACGGCGGCGACACAATATATCCCCGCTACTTCACTTCGACAGGATGCGACGACAAGTATATATATGTATATGGAGGAATGGGCAACGAATGCGGGGAGCAGGTCGTAGGACGGCGCTATTTCTACGACCTTCACCGCGTGGAGCCGCGCACCGGGAACTGCACGCTGCTCTGGAGGCTCGACTGGGACGAGGCGGACAAGGTGCCGGTGCGCAACCTCTGCACCGACGGCAACCGGTTCTACACCCTCTGCTACCCGGAATATGTCGGGAAATCGGAGCTTTACCTCTACCGTTTCTCGATTGCCGACGGAAGCCGCGAAATTCTCGGCGACAGCATCCCCATCATCTCCGACAAGATGCGCACGAACGCCAACCTGTGGCTCGACCGAGAGCTCGGCTGCTTCTTCGCTACAGTACAGGAATTTGAGGACGACATAAAATCCACCCTCAAAATTTACTCGCTCGCCTACCCGCCGCTCACCGCGGAAGAGGCACCTCTTGACGGGGAGAGCGGCGGCAGGATGCCGTGGTGGGCGGTCGTCCTGTGCATCCTGACCGGGGTCGCCGCCATGTCCGGAGCCGCGGTCACAGCAGTCCGGAAGAGAAAAAGACTTGCGGAGGAGAGCGGCAGAACCCACGGCGGGACGGGCAGCAGAAAAATGTTCCGCCACCCCCAGAAGCCGGACAGCATCAGCCTCTTCGGCGACTTCACTGTCATGGACCACGAGGGCAGGGACATCACCACGCAGTTCACCGCCCAGCAGATACTGATTCTCTGCCTGCTCATCAAGCGCGGTGACAACGGCATCTCCACCCGCCGGCTCAGCAGCATACTCTGGCCGGACAAGGAGGAGGACAAGGTCAAGAACTCGCGCGGAGTGGCCCTCAACAACCTGCGCCGCTCGCTCTCTCGTCTCGAAGGGGCCTCGGTGGCCTACCGTGACGGGCGCTACTACCTCGAACTCGCTCCTCCCTGCTCATGCGACTGGTTCGAGCTGAACTCCGCCCTCAGGGAAAAGGAACTCGACAAGGACCGCATTCTCGGCATCATCTCCGGAGGCAAGTTCCTCAAGTCCATAGGCGACGAAATCTTCGACGACTTCAAGGAAAAGGCCGAGAACATCGTGCTCCCGCTGCTTCAGGAGGAGCTTGACGCGCGTTTCAGGACGAAAGACTATGAGGCCGTGTGCGAAATCGGCGAGATGATTGCGGTCATAGACCCCACCGACGAGAATGCCCTGCGAACGGTAATCAGGGCCATGCGGAGGCAGAAGCGGACGGAGGAGGCGCTGGTCGTGTATGCGGCCTTCTGCGCCGAGTACAAGAAGGCGAATGACGCGGATTTCGGGCTCCCGTTCAAGGAAATATGACGACATAGGGGAATATGCTCCCGTAAATAAAGGAATATATGGCAAGTTATCTTCAGATTGAAAATATATCGAAATCGTATGGGCCGAAGGTTCTTTTCGAACACATCGGATTCAACATAAACGAGGGGGACAAGATTGCGCTGATTGCGCCGAACGGGACGGGAAAGACATCGCTTATGCGGATTCTCGCCGGGAAGGACAAGAGCGATTCGGGCGGGAAGATTCTGTTTCTCAAGGATATACGCATAGCCTTTCTCGAACAGGAATATGAGTTCGACCCGGAGAAGGGGCTGTTCCGCCAGATTATGGACAGCAGCGCCGAGTTCACTTCCGGGCTCGACGAAGAGCACCTCATGGAATACGAGCGCAGGGTCAAGCGGCTGCTGACGGACTTCGGGCTGACTGATTTCGGGCAGCCGATGAAGGTGCTTTCCGGCGGAGGGGTCAAGAGGGTCGCGCTCACGCAGATGCTCGCCACCGAGGCGGACTTCTTCATAATGGACGAGCCGACCAACCATCTCGACATTGACGCGATAGAGTACCTGGAGGCATATCTCAAGCGCGCCCGCTGCACTCTCCTTATGGTCACGCACGACCGCTACTTCCTCGACAGCGTCTGCAACATCGTCATGGAGATGGACCACGGCGCGGTCTATACCTACCGGGGCGACTATCAGAACTATCTCGAAAAGCGCGACGAGCGCATCACCAACTGGAACGCGCAGACGGAAAAGGTGCGCAACATCCTGCGGCGCGAACTTGAGTGGATGCGGAGCACCCCCTGCGCCCGGAGCGGCAAGGCGAAATACAGGATTGATGCCTTCCACGAGCTGAAGGACAGGGCGGGGGAGGTCCGCTCCACAAAGTCCGTGGATATGTCGGCGGTTTCGGCCGGAATGAGCGGCAAGGGGTTCTCATCAGACGCGAAGCTTGCCAACAGGCTGGGGACCAAGGTCATAGACTGCAAGGATGTGAGCTTCTACTATGGCGCGGACTGCTATCTCGACCATTTCAGCTACAAGTTCCAGCGCCGCGACCGCATCGGCATCGTCGGGCGCAACGGCGTGGGCAAGAGCACGTTCATAGACCTGCTGACCGGCGAGCTTCAGGGCTACACCGGCACGATAGAGCGCGGCGAGTCGCTGAAAATCGGCTACTACCGTCAGGAAGGGATGAGCTTCGACGAGGAGCAGACCGTCCTTGAGACGGTGAACGACACCGGGCTTCTGAACCGCTTCCTGTTCCCGCACGATATGCTGAACAACAAGGTTTCCAAGCTCAGCGGCGGCGAGCGGCGCAGGCTCTACCTGCTGACGATTCTCATGCGTCAGCCGAACCTGCTGATTCTCGACGAGCCTACGAACGACCTCGACATCATGACGCTGAACATCCTTGAGGAATACCTCTCCGAGTATCAGGGCAGCCTCATCATAGTCTCCCACGACCGCCATTTCCTCGACCGCCTCGTGGAGCATCTGCTGGTTTTCTGCGGCGACGGCGTCGTGAAGGACTTCATCGGCAACTTCAGCTCCTACCGTGCCTACATAAAGGACTATGAGGCCGCCCGCAAGGCCGAGCAGCGGGAGGCCGAACGTCGGGAGAGGGAGCGGAAAGACGCGGCAGGAGCATCAGGAGGCGGCTCAGCTCAGGGGAAGACAATGGCCGGCACCGGGGCTTCAGGCGGGCAGGTCGCCCCGGTGAAGAAAAAGCTCACCTGGAAGGAGCAGCGCGAGATGGAGGCCTTGGAAGCGGAACTTCAGGCGCTCTCGGATGAGAAGGCGGCTCTGGAGACCAGGCTGTCGGCTCCGGATATGCCCTACGGGGAGATTCAGGCGGCCTCCGAGCGCATCGGAGCCATAATCTCCCGCACCGACGAGGCTGAGACACGATTACTTGAGTTATATGAGCGGAGCGAATAAATATTTGATAATTAGGATTTAAATTGTAAATTTGTCGTTCAGAACAAGGGATGTGTGGAACTGACGTTCGCTCATTCCTTGTTTTGCACAATAACACATAACAAGACACGAGATGAAATATAATCTTTGGAGCAGAATTCTGCTCATCATTGCGGTCGCCGCATTCGGCGGGGCCGCGTTCACATCCTGCGACAAGATGCCGGGGAATGACGGCACTGAATATCTTGAGGACGACTATATACCTGTCACAGAGTTCCTTGACGACTGGAGCGGAGACTATGTCGTGGCACGTCCGGTCGATGCAAAGTCAGTCGAGCCGTTCGCAGCGCTCGACGGCACAGAAGGCAAGCCCGGCAAGGCGCTGAAAATCCGCACGGGAGGAGTTCTTTGGGGAAGTTCGGCGGACGATGTCAAGACGGTGCTGAAAAAGGCCGATGAATATTCCTACATCATGCACGTCGCGGGAGTCGGCTACATCGGCTACGACGGCAAGTCGGGATTCGTACGCTCCTACACCGAGAGCACCGACGACGCCTACCTCTGGGATGTCCTGCTCGCCGAAAGCGGAACAGGCTATGTCAGGCTCAGCCCCAAGACAGCCGACGAGACGACAGCCCTTGTCTGGAACGCATCAGAGGAAGCCTTCACCGTCAGCACCTCCGGCACGCCGGCGATTCTTTTCCGCCGCGTCGAGGCCACCGGCATCAAGAACCACCCGAACCCTGATCCGAACCCTGACCCCAAGCCGGATCCGGACCCTAAGCCTAATCCGGACCCGACTCCCGACCCCAAGCCGACCAATGCAAAATACGGATGGTTCGAGCTGCCGGTGACGAACTACGAGGAATCGGGCAAGTACCTGATAGGCAAGGATGACAAGTCGCTATATTATGCGCATCACATCTGCCCCGACCTCAGATACCCGTCAGGCAAGCTGATGAGGAACTACACCGTCTGCTACAGCGCCGATGAGCACTGCCCTGTCTGGGTGGCAGCCCCGAGACATTCGGTATATCAGCAGAAAAATTCAGGACGAACAAATGCCTACGGCAAAGACCCGGATGTGCCGTCAGACATCCAATACCACTCGAAAGCAATCGGCGGCGGATGCAACAAGGGGCATATGCTGGGCTCGGCAGAACGTCTCGGTTCAAGCGGAGCGAACAGACAAGTTTTCTATTTCACTAACATTGCGCCGCAGAACATGACCACATTCAACACTGGCGGAGGAGCATGGAACAACCTCGAAGCATTCGTGGATGGGCAAGTATGCAGCGACACATTGTATGAGGTGGTCGGCTGCTACTTCAAGAAATTCACCGATGCCTACGGAAAAGTCTGCGAATCTAAAAAGATTGAGTTCGGCAACCGGTCCGATGTATCTTGGCCGTCAATGTTCTACTATGTGCTTCTCCGCACGAAGAAAGGAAACACAGGCAAGGCGGTGACGCAATGTTCCGCTTCTGAACTTCAATGCGTTGCATTTGTAGTAAGGCATAGTATGGAAAAGGGGCACAAGCCGCAGGCAAAGGACATGATGTCCGTCTCAGACCTCGAAAAGCTGACGGGCTTCAGCTACTTCCCGAATGTACCGAATGCCCCGAAAGACACATACAACGCCTCCGACTGGCTGTAAGTTCGGATGAAGACCCTCCCTCCTGTCATTTCGAGCGACAGTCCGCCTGTCATTTCGAGCGAAGCCGAGAAATCTTTGTGCTACATTACAGCGCCATAGATTTCTCGGCTTCATTTCACTCCGCTCAAAATGACAGCAGGTGCATCAGCAATCAGTCAACGGCGGCCTCACGCCGTCGGTTCAGACACCACCACGCGCTCGATGCGGCGCGGGACGGAAGTGAGAATCTCATAAGGAATGGTGCCGAGAATGTCCGCGAGTTCGGAGATTGTCGGCTCCTTTCCGAATATGGTCACGGTGTCGCCCACCTGCGCCGGCACGCCCGTGATGTCGAGCATGCACATATCCATGCAGATGTTCCCGATTGTCGGCACGCGATGTCCGTTCAGGAGGAAGGAACAGTGGCCGCAGCCTAAGTGGCGGTCAATTCCGTCGGCATAGCCCACCGGAATGGTCGCGATGACAGTTCCCTCCGGGGCAATCTGCCCGTGACGCCCATAGCCTATGGTTCCGTCCTCCGGTTTGAGATGCTTGATTTGCAGAATCTTGCACTTGAACGAAGCCACCGGGGCAAGCTTCACTCCCGGCAGTGCGCTGATGCCGTAAATCCCGATGCCGAGCCGCACCATGTCGTACTGGTACTCCGGAAACCTCTCGATTCCCGCGGAGTTCAGGATGTGCAACATCGGCCTGTATCCCAAGGACTCAGTCAGCGCCGTCGCGTTGCGTCCGAACATCTCAATCTGCCCGAGAGTGAAACTGTCGCTGGACGGATCCTCCGCAGCCGCAAGGTGAGAGAATATCGACTTCACCTTCACGCGGTCGGTCGAGGCGAGATATTCCTCAAGTTCCCCGAGTTCGGAAGTCATGAACCCTAGACGGTGCATTCCCGTGTCGAGCTTTATGTGAACCGGATAGTTGTGCACGTCACGCTGCTCCAGTATGTCACAGAGAGCCTTCAGCGAGCAGAGGTTCGGGATGCTCGGCTCAAGGTTGTTGTCAATGATTTCGTTGAAGAAGTCGGTTCCGGCAGTGAGCACAAGAATCGGCTTGTGAATCCCGGCAGCACGCAGTTCCATGCCCTCGACCGGATAGGCAACGGCAAGGTAGTCCGCCCCGGCCCTTTCCATCAGACGGGAGAACTCCACCGCCCCATGTCCGTAGGCATTCGCCTTCACGAGCACGAGCAGTTTGGTTGTTGGTTTGAGCAATCCTCTGAAATACTTATAGTTAGACTCGCAGTCCGGCAGGCTCAGCTCCAGCCGCGAGAAATCATCCTCTCCGAACATATATTATCCTCTCTGTTTTTCAAACTCTCTTCAGTTCGCCGGTTTCTGCAATCCCCGACGAAACAGGGTGCAAAAGTACCATTTTTTAATGAATTTCCGTCGTTTTTTCTTCACAAGCCGAAGATTTGCACAACTTTTGCCATAGGTCAAAGGGTTTGGGCAAGTCGTTACGCCCATTATAACAATGACGAATGGAATTATATGAATACTAACTATCTTTTCCTTGCAGAAGGATATGAAATTGCGGAGGCGATGTGTCCCGTGGATATGATGACACGCGGGGGACTCGCGGTCAAGACGGTTTCGCTCACGGAGGAGAGGCTTGTGAAGAGTTCCCACGGAATCGGAGTCACGGCGGACCTGAGCTGGAGCGAATTTATGGATGAACTTGGCTCACAGGAGATTGACGGGCAGGGCGTGCTTGCCTTTCCAGGCGGAATGCCAGGTTCGACAAATCTTGCGGACAAGGCGGAACTGTTGGAAATAGCGCAGAGGCATTTCGACAATGGCGGAATCACAGCCGCCATCTGCGCCGCACCGAGCGTGGTTCTCGGCAGACTGCAGGGCATCGGCGGCAGGAAGATGTGCTGCTACGCAGGCTTCGAGAAGGCCCTTGAGGATGCCGGCGCTCTCGTGAGCACGGATGCCGGCGTGGTTGTTGATAGAAACCTCATCACTTCGCGGGGAGCCGGGCACGCAATCGCGTTCGGACTCGCGATTGTGGCCGCAGCGGCGGGACAGGCCAAGGCGGACCGCGTCGCGAAAGCCATCATGTTGTAAGGCTCCGGCGTCATCATGTTGTAAGGCCAGCGTTTTGAACAAACGGCAAAGCCTACCCCTGTCATTTCGAACGAAGTGAGAAATCATTGAACAAACAAAAAACTGAACATGAACATTTGGATAATACTGATCGCTGTGATGCTGATAAGTTTCGCCATCCAGCAAGTCTTGGAAAGCAAGTTCAACAAATACTCCCAGGTTCCCAATCCGGCGGGCCTCACCGGCGCGCAGGTCGCCCAGAAGATGCTTGACTGGTACGGAATCACCAACGTGCAGGTGCGCCGCACCAACGGCATGCTCACCGACCATTTCGACCCGAGGACAAAGACCGTGAACCTCAGCGAGGGAGTCTATTCCAGCACCTCGATAGCCGCCGCGGCAGTAGCCGCCCATGAGTGCGGTCACGTCGTCCAGTATGCGCAGGGCTATGCCCCGGTCAAGCTCCGCAGCGCCCTCGTTCCGGTCGTGAACTTCAGCAACATGACGGTGCAGTGGGTTCTGCTGCTCGGAGTGATGCTTGTCAACCTCGTCCCGGCAATACTTTGGATAGGCATAGGTCTCTTCGCCATGACGACGCTCTTCAGCCTCGTGACCCTTCCTTGCGAAATCAACGCGAGCGCAAGGGCTGTCAGCTGGCTCAGCAACTCCGGCATCGCCGACGAGCGCACCCGTCCGATGGCGGTCGATGCCCTCAAGTGGGCGGCCTACACCTATGTAATCGCGGCCATCGGCTCCATCGCCACGCTGCTCTATTATATAGGTATAGCCACACGGAGAAGGTAATCCCCCCCCCGGCGCAGTCCGGCGGCAGAAGGCGGGTGGAAAATCCAGAAAGAAACAGAAGGCTTTGAAAAAGGGGGTCCGGCTATTCAAGCCGGGCCCCCTTTTCATCATAGAATTCATTCTGCAGGACGGTGAAGTCCGTGGATGTCTCCATCTTCAGCCTGCACCGGTACTTCTTCTTCCACCTGTCGAGGATGCTCCCCTTGAAAAGTCCTTCCGACTTTGCCAGATAGGCGCCCAGAATAGGGCCCACCTTCAGCGTCATGTCCGTGATATGCCTGTCGTTCACATAGCACGCGAGCTTCCTTTCAATGTCCTCGTCTATCACAATGCTCGAAGAAATCTTTCCGGTGCCGTGGCATACCGGACAAACCTCCAGAGTGTTCAGCTCGATTGCCGGGCGCACTCTCTGGCGGGTAATCTGCATCAGACCGAACTTGGTGAGCGGCAGCACGTTATGCTTCGCCCTGTCCCCTTCCATCAGCTGCTGCATATACTTGAAGAGCTGGTTGCGGTGCTCGCCCGTCTCCATGTCGATGAAGTCGATGATGACGATTCCGCCCATGTCCCGCAGCCTCAGCTGACGGGCAATCTCCTCCGCTGCATAGCAGTTCACGTCGAAGGTGTTCTGTTCCTGTTCCTTGTTCTTGGCTCTCGTTCCGCTGTTCACGTCAACCACATGAAGCGCCTCCGTGTGCTCGATGACTAGATAGGCCCCCTGCCTCAGCGGCACGACCTTTCCGAAGGAACTCTTAATCTGACGTGTGACCTCATAATGGTCGAAGATAGGTTCCTTGCCCTCGTAGAGCTTCACGATTTTCTCCTGTTCCGGAGAGATGAGCGAGATGTACTTTCGGGTCTCCTCGTAAATCTTTTCATCGTTGATGTAGATGTTGCTGAACGAGTCATTCAGGAGATCCCTGAGGATTGTGGTTGTCTTGCTGTACTCGGTGAAGAGCAGCTGCACCTTCTTGGACGAGGCGATTTTTTTCCATGAACTCTCCCATTTCTCGATGAGAGACATCACCTCGGCGTCAAGCACCGCAGCGTTCCTTCCCTCCGCGGCCGTGCGTACGATTGCACCGTAATTGCGTGGGAGTATGCTCTTTACAAGCGTTTCAAGCCGTTTCTTTTCTTCTTTCGAAGCAATTTTCTGTGACACACTGACCTTCTCCGCGAAAGGAAGAAGCACAATGTTGCGTCCTGCCAATGAAATTTCAGCTGTCAGTCTGGAGCCCTTTGTGGAAATCGGTTCCTTGACAATCTGGCAGACTATCATCTGTCCCTGAGTAAGCACGTCCTCGATGCGCCCTTCCTTCGGCAGCGGCTGACCAATCTTTATGTGGGAATATATCCCCTTGAGGTCAGAGTTAGGATTCGCACGCTTCACGAATTCGTCGAACGCATTGAAATACAGCCCGAGGTCGAGGTAATGGACGAAAGCCTCCTTCTCGTCTCCGATATCCACGAACGCGGCGTTCAGTGCAGGCAGGATCTTCTTCACCTTTCCGAGATAGACGTCTCCCACCGCAAAGCTGTGCCCGAGGACAGACTCCTTGTTGAACTCAATCAGCCGATGATTCTCCATCAGCGCGATGGAGACCTCGGACGAACTGACTTCAACAACAAGATCTTTTACGGATTCTTTTCCGGCTTCCATTAAAATTTTATTGACAATTACTCAAAAAAGGCCGGCCGCCCGGGCCAGCCTTCACTTATAAGACTGCTTAAACGGCAGCGCCGACAGGCTACTTCTTCTTGTGCCTGTTCTTGCGCAATCTCTTCTTGCGCTTGTGCGTCGCCATCTTATGCCTCTTATGCTTTTTTCCGTTTGGCATGATGTAATGGGTTTAAGATATTAGTTATTTCTTAATCTGCCCCACGAATGACTTTGACGGCTTGAATGCCGGAATGTCATGTGCAGGGATTGTAATTGTAATCTCCTTTGTGATGTTGCGTGCGGTCTTCTCTGCCCTGTGCTTGATGATGAAGCTACCGAATCCGCGGAGGTAAACCGGCTGTCCCTTTGTAAGTGACTCCTTTACTACCTCCATGAAGCCGTCAACTACTGCGGCTACCTGTTCCTTCTGAACGCCGGTTGACTGTGCAACCTCGTTTACGATTTCTGCCTTTGTCATAATACTTGTGTATAAAATGTTTATTAGAAATTCTAACTTCGGTAAAAACCTCGCAAAATTAGACTTATTTTTCTAATATTCAAAAAAAAACATCAATTTTGACATGGCAAACCGACAAACGCGGGGTTTCGCCGGCCAATTATGCGGGATTCGGCATCCCGACGCGTCGGGAATATGGCATAATGCTTGACGAATATATATTATACGCACAGGATTCGCCGGATGCTGACATTTTGTCAGTAGGGAGTATTGTGCGGAATTTGATATAGACAGGAAAAATAGACAGAGAAATAGACACACAGAAAGGGATAGAATATGAAAAATTTGTTCAAAGATGATTTTTTGTCACCGTCGGGAGCGGAAGTCAGCGTGATTCCGGTCGCGTCGCCGGACGGTCCGATGCAGGGGGTCAAGGACGAGGAACTGCCTGATTCACTGCCGGTTCTGGCATTGAGAAACGCCGTCCTGTTCCCGGGTACAGTATATCCGATTATCATCGGGAGGGAAAAGTCCCTGAAACTCATTCAGGAGGCGGAGAAGAAAAACCTGTTCATCGGGGCCGTGCCGCAGAAGGATTTCAGCGTCGAGGAGCCTAAGGCCGAGGACCTGTTCGAGTTCGGAACGGTCGCGAAAATCCTCAGGACGCTGGAGATGCCGGACGGGACGCTGACCGCCATACTCCAGGGATTCAAGAGGTTCAGGATTGAGGAAATATATGAATATGAGCCCTATATGCTCGGGCGCGTCACCTATCTCAACGACGAGAAGCCGGAGGGAAACGACAGCATCGTGAAGATAACCGCCGACCTGATAAAGGAGAAGGCCGTATATATATCCAAGAACGCCTCGTTCATGCCGAAGGAGGCCGTCAGCGCATTGAAATCCATCGACAACTTCGAGTTCCTCGTGAATTTCGTGGCGGCGACCATTGACTTCGACGACTACGCCGGAAAGGCCGAACTGCTCAGCATATCCTCCGTCCGGGAAAGGGGCGAAAGGCTGCTGGAACTGCTTGTGAACCAGTCGGAAATCGTCAAGCTCAAGAACGAGATTAACCAGAAGGTGAAGGGCGAGCTGGACCAGCAGCAGAGGGAATACTACCTCAACAGCCAGCTGCGGACCATTCAGGAAGAGCTCGGAATGGACGAGATGGAGGAGCTTGACAAGCTCCGCGACAAGGCAGCGAAGAAGAAATGGTCCAAGGAGACGCAGGAGATTTTCGAGAAGGAGATGGTGAAGCTCGAACGCCAGAACCCGAACTCTCCGGAGTACAGCACGCAGCTTAACTTCCTTCAGTTCATGGTAGATCTCCCGTGGAACGAGTTTTCGGAGGACAATCTCGACCTCAGGCACGCGAAGGAAGTGCTCGACAAGAACCATTACGGGCTTGACACGGTGAAGGACAGAATCATCGAGTACCTTGCGGTGCTCAAGCTCAAGGGCAACATGAAGTCGCCGATTCTCTGCCTCTACGGTCCTCCGGGAGTGGGCAAGACCAGCCTCGGCAAGTCAGTCGCGGCGGCCCTCGGCAGGAAGTACATCAGGATTTCCCTCGGCGGAATGCATGACGAGTCGGAGATTCGCGGACACAGGAAGACCTACATCGGGGCACTCCCGGGCCGTATCCTGAACGGAATTATGAGGGCAGGTACGTCTAATCCGGTGATTGTCCTCGACGAGATTGACAAGATTGGCAACGATTTCCACGGCGACCCGTCGTCAGCCCTGCTCGAAGCGCTTGACCCCGAGCAGAACACGACTTTCCACGACAACTACCTCGACATGGACTATGACCTGTCGAACGTGCTCTTCATCACCACGGCGAACACGACATCGACCATCCAGCCGGCGCTTCGCGACCGTATGGAGATGATTCCGGTGAGCGGCTACCTCGCCGAGGAAAAGATGGAAATTGCGCGGCACTACCTCATCCCCAAGCAGCTTGAGGAACACGGACTCAAGAAGGACCAGCTGAAGATAGGCAAGCCGGCTCTGGCGGCAATCATCGAGGAATACACCCGGGAATCCGGCGTGCGCAGCCTTGAGAAGCAGATTGCGAAGATTGCCCGGGTGACGGCTAAGAAGATTGCCCTCGAAGAGGAGCGGCCGGAGACGATAAAGCCGGGCGACCTGAAGGAATATCTCGGGCTGCCGACGGCGTTCCACGACAAGCAGCGCGGCAATGAGGCTCCGGGCGTGGTCACGGGCCTTGCCTGGACGGAGATGGGCGGAGAGATTCTGTTCATCGAGAGTTCGATAAGCAAGGGCAAGGGCGTGCTCACGATGACGGGAAACCTCGGAGACGTGATGAAGGAGTCGGCGACCATTGCCTACCAGTACATCAAGGCTCATCCTGAGCTTACCGGACTGACCTACGAACAGTTCGCCGAGAAGGATGTCCATGTCCACGTGCCTGAGGGCGCGGTTCCAAAGGACGGGCCTTCAGCCGGAATCACGATGGTCACCTCAATGGTTTCGGCATTCCGAGGCAAGCAGATCCGCAGCGGCTACGCGATGACGGGTGAGATGACCCTTCGCGGCCGGGTTCTGCCTGTCGGCGGCATCAAGGAGAAGATTCTCGCGGCGAAGAGGTCCGGGATTCACACGATTGTGATTTCGGAGGACAACCGCAAGGATGTGGAGGACATCAAGCCTATTTACATCAAGGGGCTGGAGTTCATATATGTTAAGAATATCTCAGATGTTCTAACCGCCGTGTTTGACGAAAAATAAAGGCGATCTGCTGCGTTGCACGTCTTGATGAAATCCTCACAACCATCAGGTTGCTGCGGTATTCATCCTCGCCGTGCGCCTTGCATCTCATCCTTTATTTTTCATCAAACAACCAGGATTGTCAAAGTGAGTTCAAGTCTTTGAGCTTTGAAGGTTTCTAAATTTACTTAATATGGACGTAAAGATTGAAGAATCGTGGAAGGAGGCGCTGGCGGCGGAGTTCGAGAAGCCGTATTTCGCCGAGCTCGTGAAATATCTTCACGCCGAGAAGGCTGCCGGGGCGACGGTCTATCCTCCCGGCAAGGACATCTTCAGGGCATTTGAACTTACGCCTATCGACAAGGTGAAGGTCGTGATTCTGGGGCAGGATCCGTACCACGGCTACGGGCAGGCCATGGGTCTGTCCTTTTCGGTACCGGACAATGTCCCCGCGCCGCCGTCCTTGAAGAACATATTCAAGGAAATCAGCGACGATATCGGAGTTCAGATGTCCGGACGGCCTAATCTTGAAGCCTGGGCAAGGCAGGGCGTGCTGCTTCTCAACGCGATTCTCACCGTGCGCGCCGGCTCTCCGACATCGCACAGCAAGATTGGCTGGGAGACCTTCACGGACGCGGTGATACGATGCATCTCGGACAACTGCGACGGCGTGGTGTTCATGCTCTGGGGCAGCTTCGCCAGGAGCAAGCGCGAACTGATTGACGGACAGAAGCATCTTGTGCTCGAAGCCGCGCACCCCTCCCCTCTTGCACGCGGAGCCTTCTTCGGGTGCAGGCATTTCTCAAAGGCAAACGAATGGCTCGCGGCCCACGGCAGGGAGCCGATTGACTGGAGGCTATAAAAGCGATGGCACGGCTCTGCCTCGGGAGCGGCAGCGATAATTCATTAACAGAAAAAAGGACATGGACAACAATAACATAAAATGTCACACACCCCGGAAGGCATTGTTCCCGGGTTCATTCGACCCGTTTACGGCAGGGCATCTCAACATCCTCAAGCGAGCGCTCACGATGTTCGACGAGGTGGTTGTGGCAGTCGGAATCAACAGCGACAAGCGCGGGTTCTACGACAACGAGAAGAGACTGCAAATCATCCGCGAGGCGACGGCCGGCCTTGAGGGCGTGACGGCCCTTGCCTACGACCGCCTGACCGTCGATTTATGCCACGAACTCGGCATCCACCACATCGTGCGCGGGGTGAGGAACATGATTGACTTCGAGACCGAGCGCTCCATCGCCGACGCGAACCGCCGCATAGCCCCGGACATCGACACTGTCATCATCCCGACCGCGCAGGAATATGCCCACATCTCCTCCACCGCCGTCCGCGACATCATCAAGCACGGCGGCGACTACTCCTCCTTCATCCCCGAAGGCATCACACTATAATAAGAATCGACGGCATTGAGCCTAAATACAATGCCGAAACAAAGCAAAAGGATATGCAGACGCTAAAAAGGTGTTGGTTCACGCACATATGGGGAGCCGAAAGTTTGAAAAACTTTTGGTGGTTTCTTTTTAGCGTCTGTATATCCGTCACCACCACCTTAAACCTACAGGCCCAGAACCGCGACGAGGTTCTAAAAGAGTATCTGGCCACCCTCGACAGCTATGACATCCCCACCAAAATCGAGGAATGTGACTTCATCCTCAGCAGCTGTGACTCCGCCTCCCTGACTGAAACAGCGCTGAAGGTCTTCAGGCACTTCCGTGACTCGAAGCTGATGGGAGACGAGAATGTCGCCGTTCATGTCGCAGATAAATGGATACTCGAGAATGGGCGTTCATATTCTGAAGCCGGAGCCGTCCATGAGTCCATGATTTCCGACAGCACGCTCGCCGCTGTCCGCAGCTATGCCGCCTTCAACCGTGCCACCCTCCTCGGAGCCAAGGCACCGCTCCTCCAGGAAGCCGGACTCGAAGGCTTCAGCACCGAGAAGCCTACCGTTCTCTGGTTCTATGACACAGACTGCGCCAAATGCAAGCTGGAAAGCATAAAACTCGAAGATTTCTTCCGCCGCCGAAACGACTGCGCACTCGTGACTTTCTACATCGGGAACGACTCCGGCAAATGGAAGGAATTTCTCCAAAGCCATTTCATCGGCATTCCCGACGCGCATCACATCAGCGACCCGTCGGAGGCCACGGACTTCCGACACAAATATTCCGTCACCGCAACCCCGAGGATGTTCCTCATCGACACCAAGGGCACAATCATAGGCAGGATGCTCGACACGGAATCTCTGGAACTTCTGCTTGACGAGCGGACAAGCCGCGAGAAAGCCGCCGTCACCGACCTCTTCTACAAACTTATTCCGCTCCGCGGAGAAGACGCGAAGAACGCCCTCGCCTACCTCATCGACACCCGCATCCTCTGCGAGAACTCTCCGTTCAACACCGCCGAGGACTCGCTCATGGTAGTGAATTTCGCCCTAATCCAGAAGGAACTCCTATCAAAGGCCCGCCCCGGCACAAAGATAGCCCCGCTGAAAGTCAAGGCCTCCCTCAACGGCCGCAAGCCCCAAAACTACCGCCTCGACCGCCTCAGTCGCGCCCACGGAAGGTATCATACCAAGCATTCGTCGTCCTCAACACGCAAGGAAGCAAGGGAAGCCGACGGCAAGACCGTCATAATCCTACACACGACCGGCTGCCACCAGTGCGAGACCGAGCTTCAGACCGCTAAGTCCATGAACATCAACACCCTCTCCATCGACATTGACGACATCCAGTCCAGTTCTCCCGAGATCTTCACCCGCCTCCTCGGCAACTTCGACCTCACCACCCTCCCCCTCCTCATCGAAACCGACCGCCAAGGCATCATCCTCCGCCGCTATTTCAGCCTCACCGAAAGCAACTAAAAAAGGGCGGACTAAAAAGTATTAGTCAAGCCCCTTTTATTGTTTTTTCGACGAGGGATTTCAACACCGGAGCAACCTCCCGGTTGTGAGGATCTGGAATCCCCATGCAACGAAGCAGGCCGCTTTTTCTTCGCCCCGCCTTAGAATTTGTAGCGGACACCGAGGCATATAGCTCCGGCATAGAGTCCTCCGGCGTAGAATCCGGCTGAAGTGTCGTGTGACGAGCTGTCATATCCGCCGCCCTTGACTGAAGCCCTGCTCCACGAAATTGACGGGCCGAAAAGCGGTCTCCAGTCAAACGAGAGCTGAAGCGGGAACCAGAAGTTGTACTCGACGCCGATTCGACCGGCGACACCGATATTAAACCAGTTAGAGCTTGCCTTGTAGGTAACGCCGCCGACAGTGCTCTTGTCAACATTCGGCCAGCCGAATCCGAGTCCGGCGCCGACTCCGGCGTACCAGTTCCATTCACCTTTTTCAGTCCATGAGGTGATAGGGAAAATCCAGTCGTAGGTGGCGGCCGCGCCTATTCCACCGACAAATCCGGGGAATGAGAGCTCCGCCTGAATCATGTTGGACGGTCCGACAGAGTGCTGGTAGGAGAACTCGATGCCATAGCCGAGACGGCCTCCGATTGCACGTGGCTGCGCGATTGCAGCGGCTGCGGCAAGAACTGTCAGAGCCGCAGTGAGAAGAAACTTTTTCATAATAGTCATCAATTTTGTATGTACAAATCCTTTTTATGGTGATGCCGCCGCAGTTTTAGCGGCATCGGGTGCAAATGTAGCGCAAAATTTTCATAATGCGATAAATTTTGGCTAAATTTGGCATTCACTACGCTAAAACGCAGAAAGACATGGCAAAGAAGGCTAAAAAAAGCGGCAGGGCCGGCAAGGGAAAGGCGCAGATGGACATTCAGTCATCGCTTCGCCCGGCAGCACCGGCAAGGAAGCATCGTCAGGTCATCTACCTGAACGACTCGGAACTCGCCGCCATACGCCTCTACAGCGAGAAGTTCAAGGTCCGTTCCCGCTCCGCCCTCATCCGCGAATCGGTCATGCTCCGCGTCCTCAGCGTGCTCGACGAAAACCAGCCGACATTATTCTGATGTTTAGACCAGACGAGAATCTTTGCAAAGCCGCCTTTATTTGCGCAGGAGCATGAGACTGAAATGCCTTGCGGCGAAGTAGTTGAAGATAAGTATGTTGCGCGGAGGGAATCCTGATATGCCGGAAGAGGCGGCGGATGTGGAGGCGACAGGAGAAGCGCTGTCGGGAAGCAGAAAAGCCTCCGGAATGAAGCCCTGAAGGAGACAGGTGGCAGCGAGATGGAATCCTGCGGCGGAGGACGAGAAGCCCTCGCCGAAGACGTGCTTCCAGAGACCTTGAGGGATGCCTTGCCAGAGACCGTTCAGGCGGTCATAGACGGCATCGTTGTGGAAGAAAACGCCGGGGCAGATGCCGTGGCGCCCGGTCAGGACAAAGTCCATATCCCCCATCGACAGGCCGGCTTTCCCGAGCATATCTTCAAGAATGTCTGAGAGTTTCTCCTCCTGACATTTCTCGTCCGGGATGTACGCCGTCCTGACCGCTACGACCTCCACCGGCCGCCCATTTTCTGCGGCGCTGCCTTTCACGGTCTGAGAAGCCCCTGCCACAGAAGCGTCCGCAGAGCCCGGCTTCCCTGACATTACCGGGTCGGTGCCGCCGGTCTCAAGCACGAACGACGCGGCGACCTCACCGGCCTTACAACCATCCTTCAGGATTCCGCCGCGGCGCTGTACCTCAAGCGCATCCGGAGAAAGTTCGTCAAACGCCCCGACCAGTGCATTGCTTATCCTCCCGAGCCTCAGCTGTGTCATGGCATCGGCAAGCGCATCCTCGAACGAAAGGCATTCCTGAGACCATGTGCAGTTATAGCCACGGGTGCCGGTCCTGAGCGCAATCAGCGAACTCAGAGTGTTGTGGGTCGATTGCATGAAATTCGTAGGCTTCACGCTCTCTCCACCGTTCTCGCAGACGGCGTTCAGCACCGGTTCCATGTCGGCGACGCTGCCCAAGGAAGTGCCGGTGACAATGGCGTCCGGGTGCTCCAGCCCCGCATTTCTGAGCGCCGTGAGAGAGGTCGTGAGGGCGCGTTTCATCAGCTTGCCCATACGCCGCCCCTCCATCGGAGTCAGAAACGCAGAATAATCGGAGTAAGCGTCATCCGAAGGAATCATGCTCATCGACTTTATGTATATATGTCTGTCTGTCATAATCTTACATTCTTATTTCTCCCTTGCGAAACATCCGCTTTCAGACGCATCATATCTTGAAAAAATGAGCGACGAATCATTCCCTCCGAAACCGAATGCATTGCAGAGGACATTGTCCAGACGCACGCTCCCCTCTCCCATGTAAGGGACAACAGTGTCCGGACCGGATTCCTTCCAGCCGAGGCTTACGGGAATGAAAGAATGTGTCAGCGCAAGCAGGCAGAACACGGACTCAATTGAACCGGAGGCACTTGTAGTGTGACCAGTAAACGATTTTGTGGAAGACACCGGCAGCCAGTCCGCCCCATGAGACCCAGGCAGGTTTTCCGGTGACCCGCATGATAATGCCCCGCAGGCCGAAGAATCCGAGCCGAAGCGGAGGCGGTCTCCGAAAACTCGGCGGAGTGCGGCAGACTCGCTCGCGTCGTTATTAGGCGTACCGGTCCCGTGCGCATTGACATAGCTGATGTCTTCGGGAGAGAGCCCCGCCATCGCAAGAGCCCCTGTCATAGAAAGATACGCGCCCTCGCCGTTCGGAGACGAGGCTGTCTGGTGGAAGGCGTCACAGCGGTTGGCATAGCCGGAAAGACGGGCGATAATCCTCGCGCCGCGCCTCCTTGCGTGTTCCTCGCTTTCGAGAATCAGATATGCCGCCCCCTCGCCGAGATTCAGTCCGGCACGCGAGCGGTCAAAGGGACGGCACTGCTCCCGGTCCAGAATCATCAGGGAGTTGAAGCCGCTGTGATGGAACGACGACAGGCACTCGCTGCCGCCTGCCGCCACTGCATCCGCCTCGCCGGCAAGAATCATGTCGGCGGCACGGATTATCGCGTTTGCAGCCGAGGAGCAGGCTGTCGAAGGAGTCATCACGTCGCTGAAACGGCCGAAATGGTCGGCAATCAGCGCGGTCGTCGCCCCGCAGCCCTGAAGCTGGATATACTCGTGGTGACTCTCCGAAGTCAGGAAATCGCGCCAATACAGCTCAGTCTTTTCCATTCCGCCGACGGTCGTGCCGGAAATCAGCGGCAGGCGCAGTTCCTCCGGCAGTCCGGCTTCGTCCAAAGCCTCACGCAGAGCCTTTATTCCCAGCAGTGCCGTGCGGTTCATCGGGACATCCCGCGCTATTCCGAGTTCCTCCCGGAGCTGTCCGTCGCTCATCCCGACCTCACCGACCGGCAGCTCATCATGAAAGGTGCGGAGCCAGCGCATCCTCCCTATGCCGGAACGGCGGTTCAGAAGGCTGTCCCAAGTCTCCTGCTTGTCCCCGCCTATGGCCGAGACCACACCGCTGCCTGTAACTACTATGTTCATAAGCTGTCATTGATGGGTTGGGGCGCGCTGAATGTCACCACGTTTACCTATTCCCGCCGGCTACTTGGTCCGGTGCTGTGAAATATAGTCGGCCATCACCGCAACCGACCTGAACACGTCCTTGCCCTCGGCCGGTGATGCGAGGCGGATGCCGTACTCCTTTTCGAGAAGCACGATGAGTTCGAGCGCGTCAATCGAGTCGAGCCCGAGTCCCTTGTCGAAAAGTGGCGCATCATTGTCGATGTCGTCGGGCGTCATACCCTCAAGGTTCAGAGCGGAAATCATCTGCTCCTTCAATTTTACGATAAAATCTTCCATATATTCATTTATTTTTATATCAATATATTACATATCCATATCCTCGGATTCATCCGTCTCCGTCCCATCGCGTTCGACGAGAAATACATGAGCCTCAAACACATCGTCGTCCGAACATTCGAGCCATCCGCAGAGAGCCGAATTCATGCCCCTGTCGTCGAACTCGCGACTTACGGCGTTCAGAATCGCGGACTCGTCATAATCATCGGCGGTGAAGAACATCGTCTCGCCGTACCATTTATTGCGTATGGCTATCTCTCCGCAGACGATGTTCGGAAGGGTATATACGAACAGGGACGGGCTCGGGAACCAGTTCTGCGGGTCGGAAATGGTCTTCTGATAGTGGCGGTCATTGCAGAGCGAGGCGCTTCTGTTCCAGAAAATCACGCCCCTGTCCCCTCGCGAGGCCGGTCTGTCGCCCGGCTCCACCCGGTTCAGCAGCAGTTCGGAAGCGACGAAGCCCAGACGGGAAAGCGTGTCCATCCTGAAGAATTTGGGATAGTCAGTTCCGAGAGTGCGGTAGGCGGCGCTCAACAGTTCGTGGCCGGATGGAGGTTTGGTTCGGACGGCACCCGAGTCTGAGTTTTCGCAGTTTCCGCCGTCACTGATTTCCAGCGGTTTGCCGTTAATCGAAATACCATAAGGGCTGATGTCTATGCGTCCGAGGACTCTGAGCCTTGCCGCTTCAGCCGGCGCAGCAAAGCGCCGCTCCCCAAGATGCGCTTCACCGGAGCCTTTCGCCGCAGACCCTCCTGCATCCGCCACTCCCCCGTCGCTACCGTTTGCTTCGGCCGAAGCCCGGCCCCGAGTGTCGTTCAGCCTGAAGGCCACAGCGGCATTGCAGCCTCCGAAGCCCGAAATCAGCTTCAAGAAAGCGCGTTTATCCGTGTGCCTCAGTTCATTGGAGACATTCACCGGGCACGACACGCCCATATTCTCGAAGCCACGGGTCGGCAGCACCAGACCGCGCTCGACCGCGTGCATGGAAAGCACTGTCTCCAGCACCCCGGCAGCCCCCATCGTGTGTCCGAAAAATCCCTTCAGCGAATTGACCGGCACGTCCGAAAGGCCGGCTCGTGAAAGGGCGATTGATTCCATCTCGTCATTGTAGGCCGTGGCCGTTCCATGGACATTCACGAGGGCGAGTTCCTCCGGCGTGACCACGCCGTTTTCCAGCAAGTACTTGAGAGCCAGACAGCTGCCCTCCCCCGTCCTTGATGGACCGGAGATGTGGTTCGCGTCGTTGCGGACGCATCCGTCGAGAATCTCCCATCGGTGCGCAGAGACCCCGCATTTTTCTGTGCCGGAACCGCCTGACGCAAGACTCGGCCGGCATCCTCCTCGGTCTTCGCCCCTGCATTCACCCCGCCGGTATTTGCCCCGGTATTCGCCTCCGACCGCCTCAAGCACCACTGTCGCGGCCGCCTCGCCAAGGTTAAGCCCGCGTCTGTCGCGGTCGAACGGCCGGCATGGCTCCGTGGAAAGCGCCCTGAAGGACTGGAATCCGGAGACGATGAAGCGCGACTGACAGTCCGCGCCGATTACGACTACAAAACGGAATGCGCCCGTGCGGAGAATCCTCATTGCCTCAATCTCCGCACAAACTCCTGATATGCAGGCGTTTGAAATCACCACAGGGGTATTCCTGTTCCCGAACCACTCAGAAATGCGCCGTGCCGAGTCGGCAAGCGGCAATTTCTCGTCAGGACAGGCATCCCGGACGGCGTGTTCAGCCACGATGCCCTCAAGTTCTGAAATATTCCCCTTGGTCGAGGAAAAAATGAATATTACATCGTCCGAAGACGGGTCAACCGAGGTCTCGCGAAGCGCCGTCTTTGCGGAAAGGATGGAAATCATTTCGAGGAAGGAATATCTCCCGGCATCATATATCCCCTCATTCTCAAGGACTTCGCGCATTTTTTCGCGGTCAATGAGCGAGGCGGCGAAAGGCTCGGGGATAGCGAATGTTCCGGATGGATGCAGGGACACGCCGCTTCGGCCGCCGAGAACAGCGTCGAGATTTTCGGACGACGTCAGTCCGAGCGGGGACACGACATTGTCCGCAACCACCTCTATATGCATATTTTTTCCCGAAGCCATCGTTTCGTCAATTTCATATCGCCGTCATTGCATCCCCGCTTTCCGCCTCATTTTCATTCTGTCTGACGGCTATCTTCATCGTCCCCTCGGCAATCACGTTTCCCTCACTGTCGAGGACTTTCGCATCGGCCATCGAGATTCCGAAGAACTCGCTGCGGATGACAATCTCCGTGCGCAACGTCTCCCCCACCTGTGGAGCGCAATGGACGCGGAACTTCCGGACAGCGCCGATGAAGCCTATTTCCACAGGCAGCCCCAGCACATACTTATTGTAATAGCCGGTCCTCGCGGCACAGGTCTGCGCCACATTCTCGACAATGCCTTCCGGTGTCAGACAGCCGTGCTCGACAAATATGCAGTCCGCCCGCACCCTGAACTCCGTCACGGCACCGGCATCGCCGAATTCCGTCAGCGCGTCAACCATAAGCATGGGAGGCCGCTGCGGCAGAATGTCCCTTATGTCAATGTCTCTCAAATTCATACTCAGCGCAGAACGCCCTCAATCCTTACTATCCGAAGGCACATCATCTTCCCAAAACTCATAATAGTTGAACCACTGCTCCGGATATTTCCTCACAACGCGCTCCAGTTCTGCCATATACGCATCCGTTATATTCCCATGGGCGGTGTCTATCCGCCGCAGAGACATTCGGTAGGACTTGTAGCCGCTTCTCATCGTGAACACGGCAAAGACCGGGACTTCGCGGCTCGCGGCCAGAGCGAAAGGACCTTTAGGGAAGCGTGCCGGGGCTCCAAGGAAATCATGGACGAAACTCTTGGAGGAGCCGAACAGCCTGTCCCCATGGACAGTCACTATCTCCCCGTCAGCCAAGGCACTGTTCATCAAGTAGATGTGAGACAGGTCGGCCTTCACGGGAATCATCCTTATGTTGTTGCCCTCAAATGCCTTCGCCCTGTTCGCCATCACCGTTTCCGTCTCCCCGTCAAACACGAGGGAGTTGATTCTGCGGCCTTTCGCCGAAAGGGAATATCCCGAAATCTCGAAATTACCGACATGAGCGCTCAGCAAGACAATCCCGCATCCCGTCTCCAGGCATCTGTCAAATTCTTCGGCTCCGTCAACTTCAAAGTGGAATTTCTGTCCGGCATAGACGGCGAAACGGTCGAGAATGACCTGACCGAAGCGGTAGAAGTTCAGGAAGGTCATCCGCAGCGAACGCATCGGCCCGAAGCCCTGCCGCCTGCGGAAATAATGCCAAATAGCGTGTCTTCCACGGCCGTTCAGCAGCACATACCACGGAATCACGCAGGCCATAACGGCATAGAGCGAACGCAGGTTCAGATGGCGCAGCCAGACAATCAGGAAACGCTGCATCCACGGAGTTCCTCCGGTGTTCCCCTTCCATTTTTCATGTTTGAGTCCAGGCATATCGCAATTTTTCGGAACCACTTTCCCCGTGCCCGTCAGGCGCGTTTCTCTATATAGTCGCAGAAATCCGCGAACGTCGCTATATCCCTGAAATCCTCGGGCTTCATCCTGAATCCGAACCTCTCCTCGACGAACACGACGACATCCACAACCTCAAGGCTGTCAATCCCCAAATCATCCTTCAGCCGCGCCTCCGGCACTATCTTTTCCCCGTCAATCTCCAGTTCATCCACAAGGAACTCCCTGACCGCCCCCTCAATCTCATTTCTTTCCATATCATTCTTCATTATGCACAATAATCATCCATAACAGGAAATTATGCAATTTTACATTATGCTTTTTTGCATTATGCAAAAATACATAATTTTTCTCAACGCGCAATTTCCAATCTATCCCACGCCTGTTTTCTGTACTGTTTCAGAAGATAAAAATGTCTCTGCTACAATATTTTTTATAGATTTGCAAAGAAATAAAAAACACATGAACATCATTACCATTCTCTTTGATTTGGGATTGCCGGAGTATATGGACACGACATATCTGCTGATTTTCGCCATAAGCATAGGGATTATTTCCGTTTGCGGGGTTGTTGCCGGTGATTCGATGAGGATTCAGCGTGAGACTGCCAACAGTCCAAAATTCACATCCTTGAATGCAGAATGGTGGTATGAGTCCGCGAGAGGGTATTATGTCACAAACATAAAGAAGCCCTATGATGTTCTGACAGACAAAGACAATGAAATTATTTGGAAGCTGGCGGGAAACCATATTGCGATGCTGTTCACATGGATGGTCGAAACAGGTCTGGCACCGAACGGAAATTCTATGGGCGAAAGCTATGTGACAGACATAGAACGACTGAAAAGACGCGAAATAACCGGAACCGATTTCCTCTGCAAACAATGCGACTTTGTCATCACACAGGATGATTTCCTTCCGGAAGCGCAGAACTTCATGAACTACTACCAACGCAGATATATGCCCCGATACAGTCAAGTGATGCTTAAACGGCACAAAACAGTTTTTCTTGAGTTCAACTGGGAGGACTACAATGCCGTTGCCAGACTTTTCAGCATCGACTACAAGTCATGGAAAAGAGCCGTGACGCCCGCATTCAAGAAAGAGTCCCGCTGAAATTTGGTAGTGAGCATCTTCGCTGAGGGGGCTGTCAAGTTTCTTTACAGATGTGTAAAGTTTCTTTACATGGCGGGAATAGAGTTACACGCATAAACATCTGGAACTTAGCGCATTGGATTCTTTGGCATATTTATCGTTTTACCTTTGTTCCGACAAAAATGATAAAAGTTTTTACGGGAACATGAATTTTCTGAATGACATGGCCGCGGCGGTGAGGACACTGCCGACGAAGGGACGGAGGAACGGGCTAAAGGTGCTCACGCTCGGAATCGGGCTGGCAGTGGGGCTGGTGCTGACGTCCAAGGTGTGCTTTGAACAGACCTACGACGATTTCTATGACGGGGCGGAGCGAATCTTCTGCGTCAGCGAGGCGGCGGACATGAACGGGGAATATAAGGTATATGCACACACGAGCGGCGGAATCGCGCCGAGGATGAAGGAATATTTCCCTCAGGTCGAGGAGGCCACGAGGTTCACATGGTTTGAGTGGAACGCCAACCTCATCATGCACGGGACAAAGGCGAGAGTCGATGCCGGACGCGCCGGAGTGGCAGACTCGTCGTTCTTCCATGTGCTTGGCAGAAAGTGTCTTGCAGGAAACATTACGGAAACGCTTGATGTGGAGGGAAATGCCGTCGTGTCCTTCGCCGTGGCCAGGAAAATTGCGGCGACGATGCAGGACGGGACTGTGAAGACGGCGGACAGGAAGTCGATCGCTGAGAAGGTTATCGGGGAACGGTTCTCTGTTGCCGGCTGGGGAAACGGTTATGAGCTGACGATAAGCGGTGTCTTTGAGGACTATCCGCTGAACTCGAGTTTCCGGCCGCAGGTGTTCATATCGCTTCCGACCACAGGAATGTTCATTTATGACGGCACGGACGGAGTCATCGGCAATGACCGTTACAGCACATTCCTGAAGCTGCGGAAGGCCTCCGACGCCGACGGGCTCAACGGCAATTTCAGCGGATTCATAAACACCTACCTTCCGGTGGAGCAGATGAAGGCCGCCGGATTTGAGCAGGATTTCATCATCAAACCGCTGACCGGGTTACACAACGAGGACGAAAATCAGAGAAACATGACGCTGCTGCTTGCATTCGTTGCATTCGCGCTGCTGCTGACCTCCGTGCTGAACTATCTGCTTATCGTGCTTTCGACGACGGTGACGCGCAGCCGCGAGATGGCGCTTCGGAAATGCCTCGGAAGCGGCCGGGGCGAGATGTTCGGAATGATGTTCGCGGAGGCTCTCGTCCACACGCTGCTTGCCTGTGCTCTGGCGGCGGTGCTGATTTTCGCGTTCAGAGGCACCGTGGAGGAGATTCTCGGGGCCGACGTTTCCTCGCTCTTTTCCGGACGGCCGCTGATTCTGGCAGCTGCGGTAGTTGTCGTGCTCATCCTCATAAACACTGTCCTGCCGGCACATTTCTTCAACCGGATTCCGGTGGCGGCGGCGTTCAGGAACTACAGCGAGGGCAGGCGCAGATGGAAACTCGGTCTGCTGGCCGTGGAGTTTGCGGCCGTCGCGTTCCTCGCGGTCGTGATTTGCGTGATTTCGCTGCAATATGACAAGATGGCCAATGCTGACCTCGGATTCAACTACCGGGACGTCGCGATGATAAGTCTCCCGGAGGCGAACCACGAGCAGAAGAACACTCTCATGGCGGAGGTGCGGGCGCTTTCCGACGTGGATGACGCGGCCTTCGCCTACCAGAGCCCTTTCGAAGGCTATTCCGGCAACAACATCTCTGTACCGGGAGAGGACAGGCAGCTGTTCAATGTCAGGGATGCCTATTATGTTGACAGCCACTGGCTCAATGTCCTCGGAGTGGAGATTATTGAAGGACGTAATTTTGACGAGACGCTTGCCGCCGACAGGGAAATACTTGTGGATGAAAGGTTTGTAGATAAGATGGAGAAGGCTGCCGGATGGGACGAGGTGCTCGGAAGGGATGTCGAGATTACGGGGCATGCGGCCGGGCCGAAAAGGATTTGCGGTGTGTTCAAGCCCATAAACCAAGGCTCGTTCAGCCTTGAGGACAGTTTCTACGCCACCAGGCCGATGGTCGTCTTCTACTGCGACCCGCAGCAATATACCAATTTTTTCAGGCTGATTTTCGTGAAGTATCACAAGATTTCCCCGGAGGCTCTGGAGCATACGCAGGCAGTGGTGAATGAAATTCTGCCTGGGCAGGCGAGCAAAATCGTTCCATGCAGTACGGCCGCCATTGACAATCTGTCTGACACGAGGAATACGAGGAACGCCGTGCTCATCGGCGGCATTGTTTCGCTGATTATCGCCCTTTTGGGTCTTGTGGGATATACGATTGACGAGGTGCGCCGACGCTCGAAAGAGATTGCGGTGCGCAGGGTGAACGGAGCGCAGTTCTCGCAGATTCGGGGGATGTTCCTCAGGGACGTGATGTGGATTGCAGGGCCGTCGGTGGCCGTCGGATGCGTGCTGGCGGGGATTGTGGCGGCACGGTGGGAGCAGCAGTTCAGCATTCAGGCGGGGCTTCCGTGGTGGGTGTTTGCCGCGACTTTCATCGGCGTGCTCGGCATTGTCGCCGTCGTTTCGGACGTTTATGTGCAGGTTGTGGCGAACCGCAATCCGGCCGAGAGTATTAAAACAGAGTGAACGGGCTTCACGCCGGAGGCGAGAACCCGTCGCTCATGAAAAAATCGCGCCGTGTTTCTCACCTCCGGCTTCCTTGAAGCCCTTTCGCGCATATTTCAGAAATACAAACAAAAAAAATAGAGGTATTATGATTAAGATTACAGACATTTGCAAGGTCTTCAGGACCGAGGAGATTGAGACGGTGGCTCTCGACAATGTTTCCTTTGAAATTCAGGACGGCGAGTTCGTCGCCATTATGGGGCCTTCCGGATGCGGAAAGTCAACGCTGCTCAACATTCTTGGACTTCTCGACAATCCGACATCAGGAAGCTATCTACTGTTAGGACAAGAAGTTGCGCAGCTGAAGGAGAAGGAGAGAACCAAGTTCCGCAAGGGGAACATCGGGTTCGTGTTCCAGAGCTTCAACCTGATTGACGAGCTGAACGTCTATGAGAACATCGAGCTGCCGCTGCGCTACATGAACTTCTCGGCTGCCGAGAGAAAGGAGAAGGTGGAGGCCGTGATGGCCCGGATGAACATCAGCCACAGGGCAAAGCACTTCCCGCAGCAGCTCTCCGGAGGTCAGCAGCAGAGGGTGGCGATTGCGCGTGCGGTGGTGGCATCTCCGAAACTGATTCTGGCCGACGAGCCCACGGGAAACCTCGACTCGAAGAACGGCAAGGAGGTGATGGACCTGCTCTGTGAACTCAACGGCGAGGGCACGACCATCGTGATGGTGACCCACTCTCAGAAGGACGCGGCCATGGCGCAAAGAACGATTGATTTGTTTGACGGGCATATCGTGAGCGATGTAAAGAATGAATTGTAATGCGATATATATTTCATAACTTTATAAACACCCTGCGGCGGTACAAGGCGTCGAGCCTGCTGAATGTCATCGGGATGGCGGTGGCGTTCGGGGCTTTCTATGTGATTATGACGCAGGTGAGCCGGGACTTCGGGTATAATCAGCGGCTCAAGGATGCGGACCGCACGTTCGTGATTGCCCTGCCGTCGAACTATTCGCCGGGGAAATACAACACCTGGATATGCCGTCCGCTCGGCGAGGCTCTGGTGAACGGTTCGTCATCCGTGGAGTGCGGAGGAATGTTCCAGGCATGGCACGGGGAGCCGGAGATTTGCTGGACACGGCACGGCGACACGGTGCGGAAGATGCACCTCACCACAATGGAATACTCCGCCGGCGGAATCCGTACAATGAACTTCGAGGCGACGGAAGGCTCGCTTGAGGAGCTGTCAAGGCCTTCGGCCCTCGCCGTGAGCGAGACATTTGCGAAGAAGAACGGAGTCACGGTCGGGGACAGGATTTCATGGAGTGATCCGGAGGGCGAGAAAAACGCGATGGAGGTCGTCGCCATATTCCGGGATTTTCAGAAAAACTCGGATCTCGGATATGTGGAAGGGGTCTATGACGCCGGAAACAGCCATATGGACAGCACGACCGAATGGTCGTTCCAGTATGTCGTGAAGCTCCGGGACGCCTCGCAAAGAAGCGAGTTCGAGACGGAGGCGATGCCTGTGATGCGGGAGTTTCTGAGCCGGCTCTATCGGATAGACGATTCGGCCGGGGATGAAGACAAGGCAGAGTTTGAGGAAATGCTGGACAGGATGAGCGTCAAGTTAGTGTCCCTGAAGGAAATGTATTTCACGAAAGTGCTTGACGGCAAGCCCGGAGAATCCGGAAACCTCACGACGGACATAACGATGCTCGCCGTGGCCATACTCATAATCCTGATTGCGCTCATCAATTTCATAAACTTTTTCTTCGCGCTCGTCCCGGCAAGGCTTAGGTCCGTCAACACCTACAAGATTTTCGGAGTTTCACGCAGTTCGCTGGTTCTCAACTTCATAGGTGAATCCGTAGGACTTGTGTTCATATCCCTCGCCCTCGCAGTGCTTCTTGTCTATGCGTTTGCGGCGAGCCCGCTTTCCGACATACTCAGTTCAAACGTCGGCATCAGGGACAATGCCGCCGTGATGGCCTTGACTGTTGCCGTCGCGCTCGTTGCCGCCGTCGGCGGAAGCGTCTATCCGGCACTCTACATCACCTCGTTCCAGCCGGCGCTCGTGCTCAAGGGTTCATTCGGGGGCTCGGTTGCCGGACGGAGACTGCGCAATGTGCTGATAGGCTTCCAGTTCGCCATTTCAATCGCGCTGATTGTCTGCGCGTCCTTCATAAGGCTGCAGCACAGCTACATGATGAACTACGACATGGGCTTCAACAAGTCGAACCTGCTCACGGGCAACATTCCCCTCGGGATCTGCTGGTACGGCGAACAGAACCGCGCCTTTGAGGACCGGCTCCGCAGCAACCCGCAGATTGAGGACATCACATGGGCGGACGGTCGCATTGTCAACACCTCAAGAATGGGCTGGGGACGCGACTACAAGGGTGAAACAATCAATTTCCAGTGCTATCCGGTGGCGTATAATTTCCTGAGGTTCATGGGAATCGGCATCGTGGAGGGGCGTGATTTCTCTGAATCGGACGAGATTTCGGAAGGCAGTTCCATGATTTTCAACGTTCAGGGACAGAAGGAGTTCAACATAGACCTTGAGACTCCGGGACCGGGGCACGGGGCAAAGACCGAGGTCGTCGGAATCTGCAAGGACTTCAACTTCAAGCCGCTGCAGTACGGACGAGCACCGTTCGCCTTCTATGTCTTCGGCAAGGACCACAGCTGGAGAAGCGGTCTGAGGCACATCTACATCAGAACCGCCCCGGGAGCCAATCCGGGCGAGGTGATGCGCTTCGTGAACAACACCGTGGCCGAGATGCGCCCCGACACGGATCCGGAGACCTACGGAGTGGATTTCTTCGACAAGGAACTCGGAGCGCAGTACAAAAGGGAAAGGCAGCTCGCGCAGATGATAGGGCTGTTCACGCTGATTGCCATCATCATCTCGCTCATGGGAGTCTTCGGTCTCGTGCTTTTCGAGACACAGCACAGAAGCCGTGAGATTGCGGTGCGCAGAGTCCACGGAGCGAGCGTGGCGGACATCCTCAAGATGCTCAACCTCAAGTTCATAGTCATCGTGCTTATCTCATTCGTTGTGGCCGCGCCGGTGAGCTGGCTGATTGTGCGCAAGTATTTCGAGGGCTTCGCCTACCACACGGAAATTGTCTGGTGGGTCTTCGCCGCAGCCCTTCTGGCGGTGCTCGCAATCACGGTCGCCATCGTGACGCTCCGCAGCTGGAGGGCGGCGACGAGCAATCCCGTCGAGCAGCTGAAGTCTGAGTAAGTAAAATCCGCATAAAAGGCGGCCTGCTTCGTTGGACGGCTTGATGAAATCCTCACAACCATCAGGTTGCTGCGGTATTCATCTGCACCGTCCGCCTTGCATCCCATCCTTTTATGCGACTTTTACTATCAGCGATTTTCATTAGGCGATTCTCAGAAATCGCCATTTGAGGGGCTTCAGCTGAGTTTGGTATGCTCTTTGATTAAATGTATAACTGTTTAGTTAAACATATATAATACCATTTGATACGATAAGCCTCCGCCCCTGTGACTTGGGCGGAGGTTTCTTTTTTGCGCCATAATTCCAGAGCGTCTTTCTTTTCACAAATCTCAGAATGGTGCAAATTTATGGTTCCAATGCATCAACAACAGACTTTCCAATCACATAGGCCAGTCTGACGGGAACGGCATTACCAAGTTGTCTCATGCCCTCAGTCCAAGAGCCCGTAATGACGTACTCGTCCGGAAATGTCTGGATTCTCTTTGCTTCGTCAATGGTGAGGTAGCGAGTGGTTCCGTCATCCAGTTTAACCATATTCTCACCGCCAGGGACACCATGAGCCCCTGCCTTTATCGTCTTTGACGGTTCATCAATAAAACTCCCGGTATGACCCGGATACTCACGCGATAGCTTAGATTCGGAATGCTCCAAATCCGTTGTCACATCCCTAATCGTGAGCCAGGGCAACAACTCAGGCTGCAAGAATCCATACTTCTCTAACAGAGATGTCCTTTGTTCACTGACGATATTTCCGGGGTAGGTGCACTTAATGCGGTGACGCTCCCAATAGTCCCCTGTGACGAACTGGCTCCAGCGAAGTGCATCTTCCGAATGAGTAGGTTCAGGGAATGCCCATTTAACCTTAATATCAGAACGAAAACCGACTATGATTACGCGCTCCCGTTTCTGAGGAACGCCGTAATCTGCGGCGTTAACAAGCCGATAGGCGACTTTATACCGCAGCCCTTTATAATCTTTTTTCACCTCATTTCTGAGATACTCATAATTTTCTTTCCAAGTCTCAGCGTTGAGGGGTATATCCGGATATTGGAGTTGGAGGATAATGAAATCAAAATACTCTTTGAACGAATCGCGAAGTAATCCCTTGACATTCTCAAAAATAAACGCCTTAGGTCTCAGTTTGCGGATAGCATCTACCGCGTAAGGGAACATATCTCGCTTATCGTCGAAGCCAAGAGCCTTTCCGCCCAGAGAAAAGGGCTGACAGGGAGGCCCGCCCGCTATTACATCGACCCCGCTATATGTCAAAAAATCGAAATCACGAACATCTCCCTCATAGACGGATGCTTCGTCAAAATTCCGCCTCAGGGTCTTACAAGCATCCTTATTCCACTCCACGAATGCACGATGCCGAATTCCGGAGGATTCAAGCCCCTTCGCCAAACCTCCTGCCCCGGAGAATATTTCAATCCCGTCAAGCATACCGTCACTTCCTCCTCTCTGCAAGTACCATGAAATACTCGGCAATCTTCTTCTCTATTTCTTCTTTTGGCAATCCTGCTCCGCTCAATCGCTCGACCCAGCCTCTTCCAGGATGAAGGATGTCCCAATCCGAGACAGCCTGTTCGTATCGTCCGGAGCCGGGATCATGATTTCCAAAACCATCGACAGTGCTGTTCCAAAGAGGAAAATAGTAACGGATTAGAGCCGCCTCCACAGTGCCAATCATATCAGCTGCCGCATCTTCCAGTATCATAAAACGACAATGAAAATCAGACAATATGAGATTACTCGCCTGCCGGATGCTGTTTGTATGGTCACAAAGCCTCCGGTAAAGTTCATTCGTTGAATCTTGCAGCCTTCCCTGTCTCCAACCGCGAGGTACCGCTTTCCCGACATAAATGGGTTGGGAAAATTCCATTCTGTTTAATTCATACAACGGCTTGTACAATGGAGATTGTCCTGTATAGTACAACGCATATACTCCGGTGCCAATGAAATTCTCCGGAGGAGGAAGACGATGAACAGGAGTCCCGTTGAAGAACCTTATGGTGTCTTTTATGATTTCAGCAAAAGCCTCTGAGTAAAAGACGTGTTTTGACCTATCAAATTTGTTTTCCATACAAATAACGAATATCAACCGACAAATTTAAGAAATTATCCGCATTTTGAAGCTTAGTTACAATTGCTTAATCATTACAAATCTCAAAATGATGCAGAACCGGTCACATAAAATCTCAGAATGGTGCAAAATCAGCCCGGAGTGGAAACGGGAGGATATTGGCTGCAAAACACCACGCTATAATCTGCGGAAACTCGCAAAAATTTACACTTTCCGCAGATTATAGCGCATTTTTTCTTACCTTTGCCTCGTTATAAATCCATTTTGCCATGATGATCGGACGAATTGAAGAGAAACAGAAGCTACTGAAAGCAAACGCTTCCGAATATTCCCAATTTATAACGGTGTATGGGCGCAGACGCGTCGGAAAGACTTTTTTTGTGCGGGAAACTTTCGGCTATAAATTTACATTCCAACACACTGGACTGGCAAAGACAGGGCTGAAGGGACAGCTTAAGGCATGGCAGTCTTCGCTCAAATATAGCGGGCACAAGGTTGTCTGCCCGAAGACATGGCTTGAGGCGTTCGATCAGCTGAAGGATTTCATCATTGAGTCAAATGACACTCGGAAAGTTGTCTTCATTGACGAAATGCCTTGGATGGACACGCCGCGTTCGGGTTTTATTCCAGCATTGGAACATTTCTGGAACGGATGGGCTTCGGCGCGAAAGGACATTACGCTGATAGTCTGCGGCTCCGCAACGTCATGGATAATCAACAAGCTCATACGGAACAAGGCCGGACTTCGCGGGCGGGTGACGACTAAAATACACATCCGGCCGTTCACGCTCGCCGAGTGTGAAAGTTATGCGAAGGAAGCGAAATTGGGCATGACACGCAGCCAGATTGCAGAATGCTCGATGATTATGGGTGGGATTCCATATTACTGGTCATTCCTCGACCGAGAATGCAGCCTCTCGCAGAATGTTGACGACCTGTTCTTCTCGGCTGACGGAGAACTTTATAATGAATACAACGAACTGTATTCCTCACTTTTCAAGACCCCGGAGCCTTATATAAAGGTCATATCCGCCCTCGGAACAAAGAAAATCGGAATGACCCGGGAAGAGCTGCTGTCATTCGGAATGACGGACAACGGGAAACTTTCCGAAATGCTTGATGACCTCGAACAATGCGGATTCATCCGAAAGTACAGTTCTTTCGGGCACAAGACAAACAATTCGGTGTATCAACTGATTGACGCCTACACTTTGTTCTATTTCAGGTTTATCCGTGAGAACCGCAATGGAGACGAACGCTTCTGGTCTCACAGTCAGGGTTCACCTCTATACTATAACTGGTGCGGCCTCGCGTTTGAAAGCCTGTGTCTCATGCATATCAACCAGATTAAGCAGGCTCTCGGAATCACCGGGGTCGCAAGCAATGTGTGCGCATGGCGAGTCGGTCCGTCCGGGCAATCGAAAGGAGCGCAGATTGATTTGCTTATCGACAGGAACGACAACATAATAGACATCTGCGAAATGAAGTTCACGAAAGAGTCATTCCGCCTGTCATCCGATGTTTATGAGGATATACTGAACAAAAAGTCCCGTTTTGTCGAAACAACCAAGACCCGCAAGGCCGTTCATCTAATCCTTGTAAGCGCACAAGGCGTGGAGAGAAACGGCTATTCTGATGAATTTCAGAAGATTATAACCTTAGATAACTTGTTCTTGCCATACATTAAGATATAGCTATAATCTGCGGAAACTCGCAAAATTTGGCACTTTCCGCAGATTATAGAGCAACAAGAACTCATGACCGAAAATCAATTTACGATAAACTGGATTTCTTTGACATATATGTACCCAGCTCGCCAAATTTTCCTGAAAAGTTCAGCATTAGTACAAATCATTGACAGTCAATACAAAGACAGAAATTTTATCCAAAAGTCAAGGCTATAAATGCCTAAAATCATCCAAAAGTCAAGGCAATAACAGGCGATTTTTATCCAAAAGTCAAGGCAATGAGTTCTCGGATTTTTGGATATTCGGGGAAATGAGAGTAAATTGCGGGCTACTATGGTGAAAAAGGGAAAAATATTGGTCGTTGATGACAATCAGGGGATTCGGGAGGCGCTGAAGATACTGCTGGGAGGGAGCTTCGAGCGGGTGGAGACGCTGGCCTCGCCGGTGTCGCTGGTGAGGACAGTGGAGAGCCTGAGACCGGACGTGATTCTGCTTGACATGAACTTCAAGACGGACATCAATACGGGGAACGAGGGACTTTTCTGGCTGTCGGAGCTAAAGGCACGGTGGCCGGAGCTGGCCGTGGTGCTGTTCACGGCATACGCGGACATCGCCCTCGCGGTGGAAGGGATGAAGCGCGGGGCGGAGGACTTTGTCGTGAAGCCATGGGACAACGGGAAACTGATTGAGACGCTTACTGGAATACGTGACAGGAAAAAGGCTGCGCCGAAGGTCAAGGCGGCAGATGAGGGGCCGAGGATGTTCTGGGGCGAGAGCGCGGCGATGCAGAGGCTGAGCAGCGACGTGGAGAAAATCGCGGCGACGGATGCCACCGTGCTCATTACCGGAGAAAACGGAACAGGAAAGGACGTGCTTGCACATGAGATTCACACTCTTTCGGGACGCGCAGCCGGGCCGATGGTCTGCGTGGATGCCGGGGCAATCACAGAGACGCTTTTCGAGAGCGAGCTGTTCGGGCACGTCAAGGGCGCGTTCACGGACGCGAAGTCCGACCATGCCGGCAAGTTCGAGCAGGCGAACGGCGGCACGCTCTTTCTTGACGAGATTGCCAACATCCCGCAGCAGTCGCAGGCAAAGCTGCTTCGCGTGCTCCAGAGCCGCAGCGTGACAAGAGTCGGTGACACAAGGAGCATTCCGGTTGACATCCGCCTGATCTGCGCGACAAACGCAGACGTGCCCGCCCTCGTGCGTGACGGACTCTTCCGCGAGGACCTCTACTACCGCCTCAACACGATAAGCCTCGAACTGCCGCCGCTCAGAAAGCGCCGGGACGCGATTCTGCCGCTGGCTGAGCAGTTCCTTGCGGAATTTGCCGGGAAATATGGACGAGAGGTGACGGGATTCTCACCCGTCGCAGTCGCGGAGTTGGAGAGCTACGGATGGCCGGGGAACATACGCGAGCTGCGGAACTGCATAGAAAAGGCAGTGATTCTCGCGGACGAGGAAACCATCGCGAGCCTCGGACTTGAGAGCGCCGGCGCAAATGTGCAGGACACCGAGATATCCGCCGCCGACACGATGGAGAGCGTCGAGGAAAAGACCATCCGTGCCGCGATGAGCCGGTTTGGCGGAAACATATCCCTCGTCGCCAAGTCTCTGAATATCAGCCGTCCGACACTTTATGCAAAACTGAAGAAATACGGAATATGATGATGCTGTGGTGGGGATATATGGCCACGGCCGCTCTGCCGCCAGCCTATGACGGAGCGGCGAAAGAGGTCTTGGGCAATCACCCTGAGGCTGCGCTTGCGGCGATTCTGATTGTTGCTGTCGCTCTCGCTGTCCTGCTTACAAGGTTCTTCACCAAAAGAAAGATTATCAGCAAGATAGATTTCATGTCCGACGCTCTCGGCAGTGGTGAGTCGGCGTTCCGGTACTCGGAGGACGGCCACGGCAACCGACGCCTCAACCGCTCGCTGAACCGCCTGCGCTCCATTTTTGAAGCGGAAAAGAATGACATCCGCGAGCGGGATCGCTATTTCGCCCTGATGCTGGACCATGTCCAGAGCGGGGTCATCGTCCTCGACGGAGACAAGGTCGATTACAGCAACGCCGTCGCCCGAGGTCTGCTCGGAATGGCGGACATATCAAGCCTGAGACAAGTCGAACGCATATCGGCGGAACTTGCGGAAGCGTTCAGAAGAGCAGATGATTCGGAAACTCAAGCGGCGTTCCAGTCGGAGCGGGGAATGGTTCAGTTCTCTGTGAGCGCGTGCACGGCAAAGCTCCATTCGGCGGAGGTCAGAATCGTGACTTTCAATGACATAACCCGGGAAATGGAGGACAACGAGACGGAGTCGTGGACGCGGCTCATAAGGGTTCTGACGCACGAAATCATGAACACGGTCACTCCGATTGCCTCTCTCAGCTCGGCGCTCTCGCAGAACCTGCCGGCCTACAGCGAGGACGACATCCGCTCTGCGCTCGGAACAATAGTCTCTTCGTCAGAAGGACTCATCAGCTTCGTCCAGTCCTACCGCTCGCTCACGCACATCGCGGCTCCAGTCCGCAAGGCCTTCTATTTCAAGGATGTGGCGACCGATGCCATCAACATCGCCAGAACAAACTGGCCTTCCGTCAACGTCAGTTACACTGAACTTTCCGAAGACATTATCCTCTACGCCGACTACGGGCAGATTTCCCAGGTTCTCAACAATCTCGTGAAAAACGCCGTTCAGGCGGGGGCGGGCAACGTCACCATCACGGCATCCATCGACAAGCGCGACCGCACGGTCATCAACGTCTCCAACGACGGCGAACCCCTCAGCAAGTCAAGTCAGGAACAGCTTTTCGTCCCGTTCTTCACGACCAAGGGCAGCGCGGGCACCGGAGTAGGCCTCAGCCTTTCCCGCCAGATGCTCCGCCTCAACGGCGGCACCATCAAGCTCGCCTCCAGCACCCCCGAAGCCACGGTTTTCACGATTATGCTGTAAGCGAAAAATGCCCCACAAGCAGAACATATCATCCAAGACCACACATTCTCGCCATCAAAGTAGAACTCATAAATATTTCATAAAACAAACTATTTTTTGAAGATTTCTTAACTGCGATATTGCTGCGACAAGGCGGCATCAGACGCCGCGACGCAGTGACGGAGTGAAACGGAGGAACGGAGTCGCCGACCGGAACGAAGTGGAGGTCGCGTGCCCCTCGGGGCTGTCGGCGAACGCCGACTGGGGTTGGGAGGCTACGGACTCTTCAGAGTCCGAGCTCATTTTTTTACACTACCGTGTAAAAAAAATGAGCTGTCGTCGCTCACGCGAGGACACCTCATACTAACCACATAATTAATAACACTAAAACTAATAACCGAGCAAAAGATTTTGCAACTACTGTGCCAAACTCGATTTGACATCAAAAAAAAATTTCAAAATTTTCTCCAATTCATCAAAGTTGCCCAAACCTCTTGGAGTAAAAGCCGCATAAAAGGATGGGATGCAAGGCGGACGGTGAAGATGAATACCGCAGCAACCTGATGGTTGTGAGGATTTCATCAAGACGTCCAACGCGGCAGACCGCCTTTTATGCGGCTTTTACTTATTCGGACTTTAATTTATCGACAGGATTAGCCGCAGCCGACTTCCATGTCTGACCGAAGATAGAGACCGCGGCGATGAGAAGGGTCAGGATGGCGGCGACGGGGATGACCCACCACGGGAACGGGATGGCGTTGTAGAAATCGCGGAGATAGTAGCGCATGGCCCAGACGCAGAGAGGGGCGGCGATGACTACGGCAACGGCTGCCATCAGGAGGAAATCCTTTGAGAGCGTCCAGGCGGCGGTGCGGACATCAGAGCCGAAAATCTTGCGGAGAGCAATCTGGCGGGACTGCTGGTCGGTGTAATAGACCGACATTGCGAACAGGCCGAGGGCAGAAATCAGGATTGCCAGAATCATGAAGGTGCTCACGAGCGACATAGTGTTGCGCGTCCCGGTGAGGGCGCTGTTCAGGAAGTCATCGACATAGTCCATGTCCGCGGCCTTAGGGACACCCAGGTAATCCGTCGCGACGCCGCGCCACACATCAGAGACGGCCGAAAACGCCTCCCTGCGGTCTCCCGTGACCTTCACAATCATGCGCGAGCACAACGAAGTCCTGTTCTGCACGGCATTGTGGCTGTCTTCCATCGGGCGGCTCAAGGCATCGTTCGCCCGATAGTCGGCGATGATTCCGCAGCATTCATATTCCGGAGTTCCGTCGTCGCGCTTTCCCACAGTCCTGTTTTCATCGGAGATGCCATAGCGCCTCTTCGCCTCCTCCGTGAACCAATATGTTCCCTCCAAGGGTTCGGAATATTTCTCCAGAACCTTGAGTCCGAGAAGTCGGAAACTCGTGGAGTCGAGTCCGGAAACCTTCATCCATGACATTTTTTCATTCTCGACGTGCACGCCGTTGCTTCCGCAGGCAAACGGAGCCTGCATAGCCATTCCGACAGCCTCCACCTGCGGCAGGGCACGGAGACGGCGGGCGAGCTCGTTCTGCGCGTCCATATTCCTGAAGCCGAGAGACCACGTGCTCAGGCTAATCATGTCATCTGTGTTGTAGCCCGTCGGCAGGGTGACAAGATGACGCATCTGGAGGGTCATCGTCAGCGCGACGGCAATCAGGGCTGTGCTGAGAACATTCTGGCAGACGATGAAAACCTTGCTGAACACCATCTTGCTGCGGAAGCGGAAATCTCCCTTCACCACGTCAATCGGCTTGAAGCGCGACACCATCGCAGCCGGCAGGAGCCCGGAAATCAGCGAGATGAGGCACAGAAACAGAACGGCACACAGCACCGCAGGCAAGTCCGGACGCAGGACAATCTCCGTCGTGAGCAGCCTCTCCATCCACGGCCGGAAGCAGAGGGCAATCACACAGCCTAGGGAGAAGCAGCCGGCCGTGAACAGGAATGACTCGCCGATGTAGCGGCGGACAATCCCGCCCTGCGACTCTCCGAGAAGACGGCGCGTCGCCATTTCCTTGGCGCGCCTGCCGGTCTGTGCCACGGTGAGGTTGATGTAGTTGAATATGGCGGAGACGAGCAGCACGAGTGCCACGAGCAGCAGGACCTCGACCGTCCTCCGGTCGCCCTTGCGAAGAGGGTTGAAGACATCCCGGCTGCAGAAATAAATCCTGTCGAGACGGGTGAGCGATGAGCCGTACATAAAGCCGCCGTTGGAGGCGTCGCGGTCGAACCAGTCCCAGTAGCCGCAGTATTTGTCAAGAAGCTTTGCCGCGACATCGTCAGGGTCGGCCCCGTCGGCGAGCGTCACAAAAGTCTGGACTGCCCCGAACTGGTCCATCTTCATGACCACCCCGTCCATCAACTTCATGCTCAGGAAGATGTCACAACGGCTGAACGGGTCGTAGGGACCGAAGTCCTGAAGCACGCCGGTGACTGTCAAGTTCTTTTTGTTGAAGACGACAGTCCTGCCCACCGGCTCCTCTCCCCCGAAAGCCTTTTTCGCAAAAGCCTCTGAAACTATCACTTCGTCCTCCCCTGCCAAAATCCGGCTCCTGTCGCACCCGGTTATGCGGTAATCGAACAGCCGCAGAAAATTCGTGTCAAGGGCGTCAGCCTCAACCTGATAGTATTCGCCGTCAACGGTGACATCCGCGTCGCCATACACAGCGATTCGAGTCCATGATGTTATTTCCGGCATCGAAGGGAAAAACTCCTCTCCCGTTCCGAGCGTCATCCCAATCATGTCCTCGGTCCCGATGGCGTAGAGCTGTTTCGAGAGCGGCTGACGAGCGCCGACGCTGAACTCCGTGCGTGCATACGACGCGAGCAGGATTATGAAACCGAGCGCCAACGAAAGCCCGAACGCCTCAATCGCAGTGTATAACTTATTCTTCGACAGAAACTTAAAATATGTATTCATATCACTTTATGATTAACTCATCTTTATCTCCGAATGAATCATACGACGAAATGATAACCTTGTCGCCGGAGGCAAGCCCCTCAAGAACCTCGTAGTACTGCGGATTCTGCCGACCTATGCGGACGCTGCGCTTCGTGGCCTTCGTGCCGTCGGCGTTGAGGACATAGACCCACTTGCCGCCGGTGTTCTGGTAGAAAGAGCCGCGGGGGATGAGTATTGCCTCGGCAGGCTGGCCGAGCTGAAGATTCAGATAGTAGGTCTGGCCTGTGCGGATGTTCTCCGGCTGCTGGCCCTCGAAGCGGAAGTCGGCCTTGAACTTGCCGTCACGGACCTCGGGATAGACCTTGCGGATGAGTGCGGAGTATTTCTCGTTCTGGCGCTCGAAAGTCGCCTCAAGCCCCGGGGCAACGCGGTCGATGTAGTGCTCGTCTATCTGAGCCTCAATCTTGTAGGAATCAAGATTGTTAATCTGCCCTATCTTGGCTCCGGCGGCGACCGACTGACCGAGCTCCACATCAAGCAGGCCGAGTTCGCCGCTGATCGGAGCCTTGACGGAGAGGTTTTCCTTGCGGCGGCGTATCATGTTCATGTTCAGCCTCATGTTCTCAAGGCTCTCGTGCATCTGGGCAATCTGGACGCTGCGGTAGAGGCTGTCCTGACGCTCGCGGTCAGTGACGAGTTCGAGCTTGTCCTTGGCGAGCTCGTAGTCCTCGGAGGCCTTGAGATACTCTTCCCTCGCTATCAGATTCTCTTCATAAAGCGCCTTGTTCTGCTCATAGGCACGGCGGGCGCGGCGAACCTCAATCTGGAGGCTGAGCCGCTCCTGCCGGACGCTGAGTTTCTGCTGTTCCATGGAAATCATGGTGTTGCGCAGGATATTCTCCTTTTCGGCGAGTTCGGCCTCTGAGTTAAGAATCTGCATATCAAGACTTTCATTGCCGAGCACAACGATTATGTCGCCCGCATTGACGTGACTGCCCTCCTCGACGACTATTTTCTGGACGTTTCCGCCCTCTGTCGGGCTGAGCTGGACGGTGGTCATCGGCTGCACCTGACCGCTGACGCGGATGTAGTCGTTGAACTCGCCCTGACGGGCGGTGCCGGTGAGGATGGTGCTGCCGTCAACGCGGAGAACCGAGCGGCGGCCTGTGAGGAGCAGGACTACGACGAGAACAGCGAACGCTCCGGCCGCCCACCATTTAATTGACTTTTTTGTGAATGCGGCGGCTATGCCTTTTTTCTTTTCAATTACCTTATCCATTGATTGTTACTGTTTTTACAAAATAATATAATTGTATTTCCTGTCGTGACCTCCATTGTTGCGTGGAGGATATTTTTTCTGCGTCTCGCTTTCGCGAGCCCCCTCTCAAGCAGAGCTTGGGACCCTCCCTCTTATGAGTATGAGGCCGAGGGTGGCCACAGCAGAAAAATATCCTCCACTCCACTATTCCGGTCACTGTCGCACATATTTCAGTTATTCTTTCTGGTCAATTCTACACTATTCCTCTTGATCAATATATCGCACACCATTGTAGTAGGCAACAACGCGCCGTTTCAGCTGCCACTTCAGGAGGGCATTGAGGCGTTCGGCCTTGGCCTTTAGGTAGTTGGAGGAGGCGGTGTTGTACTCGATGGAGGAGATTAGCCCCTGTTCGAACTTGCGGGAGTTCAGGCGGAAAGCCTCTTCCTGGGCATCGGCGCGGTGCTCCGCCTGAAGCAGGGCGGCCTCCGCTCCGTCCCGGTCACTCACCGCACGACGGACTTCGGACTCGACGTCACGGAGCGACTTGTCATACTCGATTTCGGCGCGGCGGTACTCGTTGCGGCGCTTGGAGAGCTTCGTGAACTTGCTCAGACGGTCGTAAATAGGGATGCTCAGCGAGAGCTGGAGATATTCTCCGCCGTTGTTGGTGAACTGGCTCCAGTATGGGGTCGGGGTGTAGCCGGACTGACCAGGGTAGGTGTAGTAGCTCGTGGACCAGCCGCCATAGAGTCCGAGGGTAGGCAGAAACTGCCATTTGGCTGTGCGCAGGGCATATTTCGCATTATCGAGATTTCCCTTCGCCACAAGGACCGACGGTATGGACGAGCGTGCCTTGAGGATTATGCCATCGACTGAGGCATTCCCGGAAGCAACGCCGTCATTCCCGTGAAAGACCGCGTCTCCGGAAAGGGCTGAATTATCGGAAATTTCAGAATCGCCGTAAGAGGCCGCATCCAAAGAGCCGAGGGAGGTGTCAATCACGAGTTCCTCCCCCACCGGCCAAAGCATCACGTCTTCGAGTGTTATCTTAGCGTCCATCAGGCTGTTGCGTGCCGAGACGAGTTCATATTCCCTGTCCGCGAGGTCAGCCTCCATCTGCACGACATCAGCATGACCCTTCATCCCGAGTTCTTCCTGACGGGAGGCAAGCGTGAGCGCAGACTGAGCATTCTCGACCTGCTCCGCGAGTATATTCACGAGTTCGGTATAATAGAGCACGTTGAAATAGGCCTCCATCGTGGCGAGGCAGACCTTGTCCTCTTCCTGCCGCTCCTGCGTGAGCCCCATCGAGAGCGAGGTCTTCGCAATCTTTATATTGTTAATCGCAGAAAAACCGTCGAACAGCATTATTCCGGCGGAAACGGACCACCCGTTGTTCAGGGACGTAGTTGTCACATAAGTGTTTGTCTCAGGGTCGATGGAGCGTCCCCAACGGTAGTAGCCGTAGGTCGAGGCCTCGACGGTGGGGGTGAATGCCGTAAGTATGGCGTCGCGTCTGTCAAGTCTCGCGTCCCCGACCTTTGTCCGCTGAGCCTGCACCTGCGCGGCGTTCGCCACCGCATATTCCATGCAGTCCTTCAGCGACATCACTTTAACCGCTGCTTCAGTTTCGCCCTCTTCTCCGCCCCCAAGCGAATCATCAGCCGCGGTCACTGTCTCATCAACAGGCCTTGACCACGAATCAATGCCCTCCCTTCCCCATCCGGACAAAGGCAGAGCAAGCATAGCGAAAGCCATAAATATAAGAGGTGTCTTCATCATATCGCACATTTTTGTCAGTGAATACGAGCACCTCCCGTGCCACACAGCGCAATCAAGTGTATATCAATAAATTATCCCCACAATATCGACATTCCTATGTAAAGAAACTTTACACGGCTGTAAAAAATCTTGACAAATGGCAAAGGGTACTGAAACCATGAAAGGCGATTATGTCAGGAAATCTCCCTAATCTGCAAAATCTCACAAATTATGAGGATTTCCAGAAAATTGGCAAAATAAATTGTGAGGATTTCCGGAAAAACGGGGAAATAAATTTTGAGGAGACGGGATTTATTCCTTTTCGGTTACGATGCGGCCACGGCGGATCCAGACGGCGTTGTCCCATTCGGTGACGGCGAGGATGGTGTCGGAGCCGAGGTCGCAGAGGGAGCCCCAGAGGGCGCGGCTGGTGGTCTGGTCGATGGTGAACGGACGGAACTTGCCGCGCATCTTGCCGGCGAACTTGCCGTCACGGGTCATCTCGTTCAGGGCGCAGACGGTGAACTCCATCGTGGCGTTCTTTGAGCCGGGTTCGGCGGCTCCATCGGAACTGAGGTAGGCAAGGACAAGGTAGTTGTCCGTGTGAATCAGATAGGGCGCACCGGCGTAGATGCGGTCGCTGTCGATAGGGGTCTTGAGAGGGTTGAAGCGGTAGGGGGAGGCGCTGAGAACAGGCATCTTCCAGTTGTCGGCGACTTCGCTATAGACGATTTTAGGACGGAAATGCGGATGGCCGAGACCGTTCTCTTCGATGGCTACATAAATCCTGTCCTTCAGGAGCATAGCAACGGGCATTCCGTCACGGCACTTGCTGTTGTAGGAGACGACGCGCGGGGTCTTCGTCCAGGTGTCGCCGCCGTCGGAGGATTCGACGACAGAGATGTTCTGGTAGTGAAGCCCCTCCTTGTAGTAGGGTGTCTCGTCCGCGAAATAAATCTGCACCGTGCCGTCCGGAAGTTCGAGGACGAACGGCTCATAGCAGCCCTTCTCGATGTCGGTGCTCCATATCCGCGAGGCATAGATTTCATTGATTTCGCTCCATTTTGCACCGTTGTCGTCGGAAGTGATGACGGCTATGGAATACGGAGTCTTTGTCGTCTTTTTGTTCTTCGGGCGGAGGTTTGCCGCATAGATGATGCGGTTCGGATGGTGAGGGTTGTCGGCGCTGAGCTGGGCAAACTCCGCGTTGGCGACATTCACTCCGGCCTCGCTGGTGAAGTTTTTGGCGATGAATACCTTGGCCGGCTGCGACCATGTGCGGCAGCCGTCGGTGCTGAAACGGAGGTAGCCGTCGGAGCCGCTGGAATAGACAAGCATATAGCGGCCGTCGTTCAATCTGTGGACACGGGCGTATGCTCCCGGACAGACGCGCTGCGGTTCATCCTCCCACTGCATAACTATGTTGCCGTCGCCCGGAGTCACTGAAGGGGTGTCCGGTTTGCCGGGATTGTCGTTCGACGGAATGTTCGGTTCGCAGGAGACGACCGTCAGAAAGAGAGCCGCCGCGAGAATGAGGTTATATGCTTTCATTGCCAAATCTCAATTTTCAATCATAATATTGGCTTCC
>CAKUPC010000007.1 GCA_934675095.1 uncultured Bacteroidales bacterium
ACGGGCAGACAAAAACCGCTGACACACAGACCTCCGCCACCGAGACTTCCACCGGCGACGACGGCGACACGAAGGGCAACACCAAGACCCCGATAGTGGATCTGAACAAGTACCGGGTGGTGTTCTTCTACTCGGGCTATATGCCGAACACCTACAACGCGCTTGACGACAAGCCGTGCGACGCGGCGACCGGCGTGCGCTTCAGCTCGACGATAACAGCGATAGACAGCCACAACGCCCGCCTCGGTTTCGACTACGTCCTGGTGAACGGCGACGCGTCGAGCGTGATGGTGACGGTGGGCCTGTACGACGAGGAGGGCACGCAGCTGTCGATGTCCCGCCAAATACAGGTTCCGATAATGCGGAGCATGCTCACGGTCGTGAAGGGCTCTTTCCTGATGCAGAACACGGGCGGCGGCGTTTCGGTCGATCCGGCCTTCGAGGGCAACTTCAACATAGTCCTGCATTGACAGAAAACAATAAAAAAACAAAATAAACAACAATTTAACACAAAAAAGTCATGAGAAAGACAACAACACTCAAGACCCTCGCGGCGGCCGCCCTGACCATTATGGCGGCCTCCTGCGCAAAGGAACAGCTCGCCGACAACGGCGGGCAGTCAGGCGTGTCATTCACGGTTGAAGTACCGGGCGCACCGGCAACCAAGGCCATCGGCGACGGCACCACGGCAAAGGCACTCTACTATCAGGTGTTCGACAACAACGGAGAGCCAATCTCCGGACTCGGCGTACAGACGACGACCTTCGGCACCGACGGCAAGGCCAAGGTAAGCTTCCAGCTCGTGAAGGACCAGACCTACAACTTCATCTTCTGGGCGCAGACTGATGCCGAAGGCTACTATACCATCGGCGAAACCGAGACCGAGAAGGACCTCCGCACGATTACCGCCAAATACGATGGCAAGAAAGCCAACGACGAGAACTTCGACGCATTCTTCGCTGTGGAGAAAGAGTTCAAGGTTTCCGGTCCGGTAACCAAGGACATCACCCTCAAGCGTCCTTTCGCGCAGATTAACATCGCGTCAAATGACAGGATTTCGGCCGGTGGCACGCCTCAGACAATCAATTTTGAAGGTGCGAAGTCAGAAATCGCAATCAAGGGCATCCCTACGACATTCTCGCCTCTTACGGGTGCACTTGCCGGAGCGGGCGAGTCCTATGTCGAGTTCGCCACGGCTTCCGCACCTCTGAACGAAGTGAAAGTAAACGAAGTTACCTATACTAATCTCGCGATGAACTATGTCTTCGCTCCTGCTGACGGCGCAGTCTGCGACATCAAGGCAACGCTCACCGTCGATGACAAGAATGTTCTCCTCTCAGTTCCTAACGCCCCGATCAAGCGCAACTGGCGCACCAACATCGTCGGCAACATCCTTACTTCCGAGGCCGACTTCAATGTTGTCATCGACACGAACTTCGACGGCGACAACAACACATCTTGGGACGGTAATACCTTGACTCCTGTAACTCCGACAGCAGATGGCGTCTATGAAATTAAAACCGCAGCGGAACTTGCCTGGATTGCCCAGCAGGTGAATCTGGCTCAGGATGGCTCACATTTCTCATTCTGGAACAAGACTGTCAAACTCATGAACGACATCTCTCTTGACGGTTTCCCTTGGACTCCAATCGGCGATGTTAATGCAGCCGGAACCATTGTTTATTTCGACGGTGTTCTGGATGGTGACGGACATACTGTCTCAGGCCTGAACGTGAAGAGAAGTAAACGCTACCAGTATGGCGGTCTTGTCGGTGCACTTACCGGAACCATAAAGAACCTTACGGTTAAGAATGCCAAGGTAGAGGGCGTTGAGCGTGTCGGTGTCGTTTGCGGCTTTGCACAGCAGCGTTCAGGCGGTCCTAAAATTATAAACTGTCATGTTTCGAATGCTGAAGTCACCGTTTCCCCGGCCGCACCGAATAACCGCGGAGACAAGGGCGGCGCAGTCTGCGGATATATTGCAGGTGGTACTCTTACCGAATGCTCTGCCGACAATGTCACCATCACCGGTTACAAGGATCTCGGTGGAATCACCGGCTGCATTGAAGGAGGTAAAGACAGGGACGGCAATTACGATGGGGTGAAGATAAGCAACAACCAACTCGGAGCGAACATCGTCATCAATGTTGACAACAGCAACAACCATGAGAATTTTGCAAAACCTGCAGATTACCTCGTCGGCCCGTATGTCGGCAGATTCTCAACAGAGGGCATTCTCGGCGAAGGCAACACAGGTGCTGAAAATGTCATAATCAACTATCCTCCGATTACAATTGCGGACAACGCCACTTTTGCATCGTCATTCGCAAGCATAGAGGACGGCTCGACAATAGCTCTTGCATCCGGCACATACACCATTCCGACGCAGAAGGCACTTAAAAATGTCACCTTTGTCGGCAACGGCGAAACAGTGATAGACCTTGGCAGCAGCAATGACTGTCCTACAGGCACCGGAAAGTCTTATGATAATGTCACATTTAAGAACATTAAGTTTATCACATGGTCATCAGACTATAAAGGTTTTCAGCATAGCGACAACTTGGTGTTTGAGGACTGTACTTTTACCGGAAAGCATTTCTCTTATGGAACAGAGACTTATAAGGATTGCAAATTCATACAGACAGTGGCAGACTATAATATCTGGACATATTCCGGTGCTGTTTCATTTGAGAATTGCGAGTTTGACTGCCAGGGAAAAGCTGTCCTGATATATAATGAACAGAACCAAAATAGTGAGGCTGTTACGGAGCCATTGAAAATTAATTTCAACAATTGCACTTTTACAGCTCATGCAAAAGCCACGACATGGGATGGGAATCCTGTCGGGGCAATTGAAATTGACAGCAGCATATCTTCGCCATTTGAGGTTACTATAAATAATTGCACGGCAACAGGATTCAATTATGACAGTTCTATATATCGTGTTAAGAAGCAGAAATACTATACTTCCATTGAACTCGATGGTCAGAAAACTGTTATGGAGAAGAAATAACTGATACTAATCATAAAGCATTATGAAATTTACAAAGTATTTTATGGCAGCGGCGCTGGCAGTTCTGGCGCTGGGCTGCAACAAGGAGCAGGTGGCTGTTGAAGGTACGCCTGACGGACAGGAAGTGAGCGTGACATTCACGGCAGGACTTCCGGGCGCACCGGCCACCAAGGCCATCGGTGACGGCACGACGGCGAAGAACCTTGTCGTTGCCGTTTATGAGAACGACGCTGAGAAAAGCGAACTTGCCTCTCTGCGCAAGACGGCTACATTCACCGACCTCAAGACAACAGTGAACTTCAGCCTCGTGAAGGGCAAGACCTATCACTTCATCTTCTGGGCGCAGTCCTATGATGTGAATGCTCAGAACGGTCCTTACGACATCACCGACCTCAAGAACATCGGCATCAAATACGATGGCGGCGCCAACGACGAGGCTCGTGACGCATTCTTCGCAGTCAGGAAGGACGTGAAGATTACCGGTGCACTCACCGAGACCATTGAACTCAAGCGTCCTTTCGCACAGGTGAACTTCGGAACGGCCGACTTCGAGGCAGCGAAGTACGCAGGTGTAGAGCCTAAGACCAGCGTTGTCGAGGCTACCGACGTAGCCACAATCTTCGACCCGTTCGCAGGCGAGGGCAAGAACCCTACGACAGCGACGGTTCCGACGGCGTTCACGGCAGCCGCTCTTCCGACCGATCCGGAGACCATCACGGTGGAGAATGTTGCCTACAAGTACCTCGCGATGAACTACATCATCCCGACCGGTTCTATCGACGAGAAGCACGTCACCAACCTCACCGCGACCTTCACCGACGCAGCCGGCCAGAATGTAGAAGTCAGTGTTCCGAGCGCCCCGGTTCAGGCTAACTGGCGCACGAACATCGTCGGCAACCTCCTCACCGACCAGGTAGTCTTCAACGTCGAGATCAAGCCTGCCTTCGAGGATGATGAGAACATCGACCTTCAGAACATCAGCACCCTCTCAGCCCTCAAGGCGCTCTTCGCCAACGGCGGCTCGGCTGTGCTCACTGACAACATTGAAATAAAGGAGGCTCTCGTGCTTGCCGGTGATAAGGAAGTTGTTCTTGACCTTAATGGAAAGAGCATCATCAACAAGTCCCAGGTAGTAAGAGGCGGAGGATATTACACGGAAGTCTTCAAAGTCGGCGGCAAGTCCCACCTTGTAATCAATGGCGACGGCGAAGTGAAGGCCCTTGCGGAAGATGTCGATGACGACGGCTATCGCATAGCTGTATGGGCTTACGATGAGGCAGTTGTTGACATCAACGGCGGTTCATTCTACAACAAGCAGCGTAACCCTGCAACGGCAAATCTCATCTATGCAATGGGCAAGGCGACCATCAACATCGCCGGCGGCCGATTCGAGACTGGAAACCTTGCAGCTGACGGCACGAGCCTTATGCTGAACCTTCGTGATTCAGACCGTGCTACAGCCAAAATCGTTGTTTCTGGCGGTGAGTTCGTTGCGTTCGACCCGGCCGACAATAATTCCGAAGGCGCTCACACCAACTTCTGCGCTCCGGGCTACAAAACCAAGGAACTTACTTCGGGCGTGTGGACTGTCGTGGAAGCGTCAGTTATATACACGAAGGAGGAGTTTGTTGCCGCAGCGACTGCAAATGTCGAGAACATCGTCATCAAACTTCAGAACGATATTGAGTTCAATGACGGTGCAAGATATAACTTCTGGGAAATCGGTGGTGCGGACACCAAGACCGTGACTATCGAGGGCACTGGCAACGAGCTCCTTACATACGCCAATGACTATCGCAGTCAAGTTAAAACTGTCAACCCGAATGCAAAACTCATTCTCAAGAACCTCAAGATGACAAGCACGGTTACTCCGTCTCCATGGGATGTGTATGACATCGTGTTCTGTACTCCTGTTGAAATTGAGAATGTTACATTCAACAAGGCAATTGGCTTCGGAGCTTCTGCTTATATGAAGAATGTTGTTGTTGATGAGTCTTCCAATACGACAACTGCTTCATATGCAATCTGGATTACTCCGGAGAAGGAGATGACCATAACGATGGACAACTGCGAGATTCGCAACACGGCATTCTCTGACGGTCGTGCAATCAAGATTGACGAGCAGTATGTAAGCAATCCGCAGAAAGTGACCCTTACGGTAAACGGCGGTAAGTTTGCTGCATCGTCATCAAGCAAGGCACTTATAAATGTCAAGAATAAAGGTGGTAACGTCATCACTACAACCGGCAATATCGACATAACCGGAATCCCGAGCGGAAAGATGGTCGCAACCGACATCGCGGGCACCGTAACCTATAACGGAGTCCAGATGTAATAGGAATACAAACAATCAGTACAAATCCCGACCGGGCCGGAGGCTCAACCTCCGACCCGGTTTTTTGTGCTCGTCAAAAAATGTTTTGCAAATCGAAAATTAGATTTTATATTTGCAAAAAGTTTTATAATCAGATGTTTACACGAGAATTACAGGCAAAACTGTTGCAGCTGTCAACAAAATTTCCGTTTGTTACCTTGACCGGACCGCGTCAGTCCGGCAAATCTACGCTGGCGAGGATGGCTTTCCCGAACTATAGGTGTGTCTCCCTGGAGGATCTGGACACCCGCGATTTTGCAGAGACGGATCCGCGCGGATTCATCGCGGACTATCCGTCGGAGACAATCATCGATGAGGTGCAGCGTGTTCCGTCCCTGCTGTCATATTTGCAGACTCATTCGGACAACACCGGGAAAATGGGAATGTATATCCTTACTGGGTCGCAGAACGCCGATTTGATGTCTGCTGTTGACCAGTCTCTTGCCGGGCGTGTCGGAGTGTTGACTCTGCTTCCTTTTTCCCATTCGGAAATGGTCTCGGCCGGTCTGACTCACGATTCTGTGAATGAAGAGATTTTTACGGGAGGCTATCCCGGCATTTACGACAGGGGCATTGAACCGACGGATTTTTATCCGAGCTACATCCGAACTTATCTGGAGCGGGATGTCCGCCGGATGAAGGGCATAGGGGACTTGTCCAAGTTCAGAAAACTTGTCAAGCTCTGTGCCGGCAGAATCGGTCAGTTGCTGAACAAGGCCTCTCTGGCAGTGGAGTGCGGGGTCACGGCTCCAACGGTGGACTCATGGTTATCGATTCTTGAAGAGAGCTACATAATATATTTCCTTCGCCCGGACTATAACAATTTTTCAAAAAGACTTGTGAAGTCGCCGAAACTTTATTTTTATGACACAGGGTTGGCCTGTTCTCTGCTGGAACTCCGCAGCCCGTCGGAACTCTCGTCCCACTATCTGCGCGGCGGTCTGTTTGAAAACATGGTAATCAATGAGTTCTTCAAGTCTTCGTTCAACAAAGGGATGGAGCCGTCGTTGTCTTTTTGGCGTGACAGCACCGGGAATGAAGTTGATTTATTGAAGTCGGAGGCTGGAATGCAGTCCGGCTATGAAATAAAGTCCGGCGCCACATTCTCGCGTGATTTTTTCGACGGACTGAATTTCTGGGGAAAGCTTTCCGGCGCGGACAGTGCCCGAAAATCCGTCATTTATGCCGGTGACATTGCAATGACAACTTCTGACGGGCGCGTTATCCCGTGGAACGGACAATGATATTTTATTCAAAATAATTGCCGTAATGGATAAAAACAGGATTTTTTATCCATTACAATTTGATTTGTGGATAAAAGCATGATTACCTTATAATCGCTCGGCCGGTGCGGCCGTCGGCGATGACGGTGAGGGGGCTGTCGAGGCGGACGGCGCGGAGGAACTCGGTCTCATGGACGGCGGGGAGGGCGTCGAGGACGGAGGTGTCGCAGAGTTCGCCGGGGCGGGACCACGGGTTCACATTGATGTAGCCGGCGCCGGCCGAGGTCATGTTCTGGAAGAAATGCGTGCCCTGGCTCGGTTCAATGCGGAAATCGTCGAGGCTGCATTCCACGATGGCCTTCGCTTCCGAGATGTCGCTCCACTGCACCGGAACACCGAGGGAGGGGACGGCTGAGCCCCAGCGGCCGTAGCCTATTAGGACATAATTCCTCTTCAGACGGCGCATCTCGGCGTTGACGGCAGTGAGCGAGGCTGCGATTTCTCGGGTGCGCATCCTGTCGAACGCGCCTTGTTTGAGATAGACGACGTCGCATATTCCCGAAATCTCTCCCGGGCCTATGGCACAGTCCGAGCGGAGCCACGCCCCGTCGGTGTCAATCTTCGACCAATCGACGTCGCTGTTCATTCCGTCGATGGAAATAGGGCGTATCTGTAGCACGCTGAAGGCCATGTCCCCGTCGTCCCTGAAATCGGCGGCGAACTCAATCTCGATGTCGCACTTCACTTCGGATTTCATGATTTCGAGAAGTGAGGCGAGGATTTCGGAGAGCGGCCATGTCCTGTATTTCAGAATCCTCGCGAAGGTGATGAACTTCGGTCCCTGAGGCGCGGCGGAATCGACCATGCGCATATTTTCATAGTCCCAAGTGGAGACTACGTTCCTGAACGAGCGGAACTGCCCGCAGTCGGCCACCGCAATCCTTTCGAGGTTCACGGCGTCATCGACGGAGGTCCTGAACCTTTCCGGACTGAGGCTGAGGGCGAGCATGGAGGTCTGCGTCTGGGTCATCGTCAGCTCGGGCGTGGAGGTCTGGAGGACGCTGCGCGGGTATTTCGGGGAAAACCTGAGCACCGTCTCGCCATCGACCACCGCCTTGCCGAGCCCGTAGGCCAGTTTCACTATGCCGTCGGCCGGAGCCTCGTTGCCAATAGGGTAGAAATTGACCGAACGCGCCACTCCCGAGACTGCCGGAAACCATCTGCCGCAGTCCTCGCTGCCGCAGACTTCCTGGAGCACGATTGCCATCTTCTCCTCGGAAATGACATTGGCGGTGGAGGTTATGTAGCCTCGCGAGGAGGCGAAGTAGATGGAGGCATAGACGGACTTGATTGCCTTGGAGAGCAGGCGGAGCTGCTGGTCCTCGTTGTCCGTGTGCGGAATCATGTAGGTGGAATAGACCCCGGCGAAGGGCTGGTAGTATGAGTCTTCGAGCTTCGAGGAGGAGCGGACTGCAAGAGGCCTGCGCGTGGTGCGGATAAAGACCCTGAGCGAATCCGTCAGCTCCTTCGGAAGGGTGGAGGCGACAAATTCGGAGAGAATCTCCGCGTCGGTGATGTCCGAGCCGATGACATACTGGAGGCCGTTTTCGAGTATGAAGCGGTCGAACCAGTCGGTCGTGACGACGATTGTGCGGGGAACGGCTATGCGGACATTCTCCCAGCGGTCGTAAAGATTGTATTTGTGCAGGATGTGATTGAGGAAGGCGAGTCCCCGCGCCTTGCCGCCGAGCGAACCGTCCCCGAGCCGGGCGAAACGTATGGTGTCGTTGTAGCCGTCGTTGTCGAAGCGGGCTATGACCCCGACTCCCTGGCTGATGCGAAAGTCCCTGATGATCCTGAGGTAGGTTTCCCTGACGGCCGGAATGTCCTTCTCGTCTTTCATGCTGATGGGACGGAACTTGCCGGCGAGGGCGAACAGTCCCCGGGCGTAGAGCCAGCGCGAGATATAGTTGCGGTCGGAGAGGCTGCGGAGCGCGTCGGCGGGGAGGCTGCGGACGATTTCCTCGAAGTCCCGCAGGTTGTGCCCCCTTGCGATGATTTCCCCGCTCGCCGGGTCGGTGGCTATGAAGTCTCCGAATCCGAACTCCCGACCGATGTACTCGCTCAGTTCGTGGGTGAGGGTCTTTGAGGACTTAAGGATGAATCCGGCACCGAGGCTCTCTGCCGTCTGCCTCATGCTCTCCTGCGAGGACTGCATGAGGAACGGCATCGTAGGGTCTTCCCCACGCACGAGGCGGCAGAGGTCAACCCCGGCGTCGCTCTTCTCGGTGTCGGGACTGTCACCGCGATGGATCACGAATCCTATGTCGGAGATGACTCCGAGGAGGTTGCCGCCGTATCTGCGGTAGAGTTCCACCGCCTCGTCGTAGCAGGTCGCGAGCAGAATCTTGGGCCGCGAGCGCTTGCGCTGAATCTGCTGCTCCTCGTTGAGGGTGTCGCGGACGGCCTCGCTGTTCTGCTGGAGGACGAGCTTGTAGAGCAGCGGGAGGTAGGTGGAGTAGTAGCGCACGGAATCCTCGATGAGCAGGATCGCGCGCGCTCCCATTCCGAGTATGTCGTTGTCGGCGTTGAGCCGGTCTTCGAGCAGCTTGATGATGGCGATGATGACGTCGGTGTTGTTGTCCCGGCAGAATACATAGTCGATGCAGGACTTGTCCCGGCTGGCGATTCTGCGGTAAATCTCCTTCGAGAAGGAGCAGAGAAGGACTATCGGGGTGTCCGGGGATACCTCTCTGACCTGACGGGAAAAGTCGAAGACATCGACCTCGCCGAGGTTGTACATCGTGATTATGAGGTCGAAGCGTTCTTTCCCTCCGAGCCTTTCGAGGGCTTCGACAGTGGTCTCGGCACGCTCGATGGACGGGGGATTGCTGAGGTTCAGTTCGGAATATTCCCTGGTTATCCGGTATTCAATGTGACCGTCCTCTTCGAGCGCGAAGCTGTCGTAGCTGTTGCAGACGAGGAGGATTTTCCGGATTCTCCGGGACATCAGGGCATCGCGTCGTTCCATTTTGCGCAAAGATTTCTCACTTCGTTCGAAATGACAGGGCTAAACAAGCCCCTGGTCGAGCATGGCGTTCGCGACCTTTATGAAGCCGGCGACGTTCGCTCCCTTGACGTAGTTGATGTAGCCGTCCGGCTCGGTGCCGTACTTGAGGCAGGCGCTGTGGATGTCGGACATGATTCTGTGAAGTTCGGCATCGACCTGTTCCGCGGTCCACTGGCTGCGGATGGAGTTCTGGCTCATCTCAAGTCCGGATGTGGCCACTCCGCCGGCGTTCGATGCCTTGCCCGGAGAGTAGAGCAGGCGCGCCTTCTGAAAGACCGCGATTGCCTCCGGGGTAGTCGGCATGTTGGCTCCTTCCACGACGCAGAAGCAGCCTCCATTCACGAGGGCTTCGGCGTCCGCAAGTTCAATCTCGTTCTGCGTGGCGCACGGGAGCGCGATGTCGCAGGCAATCTTCCATGGGCGCTCGCCGGGGTAATACACGGCATTCGGATACCTTTCGGCATATTCCCGAATCCTTCCGCGCCTGATGTTCTTGAGTTCGAGGACATATTTCATCTTTTCCTCCGTAAGCCCCTCGGGGTCATGGATGAACCCGTCCGAATCTGAGAGCGTCACGACCTTTGCCCCGAGCCTCATCGCCTTCTGCGCGGCATACTGCGCGACATTTCCGGAGCCGGATACAAGCACGGTCTTGCCCTCGAAGCTTTCTCCGCGCGTGGCGAGCATTTCCTGGGCGAAATAGCAGACTCCATAGCCGGTGGCCTCAGGACGCAGGCGGCTGCCGCCCCATCCGAGACCCTTGCCGGTGAGCGTGCCGGTAAATTCGTCACGCAGGCGCTTGTACTGGCCGAAGAGGTAGCCGACCTCACGTCCGCCTACCCCGATGTCGCCGGCGGGAACGTCGGTGTCCGGCCCGATGTGTCTCTGCAGCTCGGTCATGAAGCTCTGGCAGAAGCGCATCACCTCGGCGTCGGATTTGCCCCTCGGACTGAAGTCTGAACCGCCCTTCGCCCCGCCCATCGGCAGGGTGGTGAGCGCGTTCTTGAAGGTCTGCTCGAAGGCGAGGAACTTCATTATGCTCAGATTGACGCTGGAGTGGAAGCGGATGCCTCCCTTGTAGGGACCTATGGCGCTGTTCATCTGCACACGGAACCCTCTGTTTATGTGAATTTCGCCCCGGTCGTCGGTCCACGGCACGCGGAACATGATGACGCGCTCCGGCTCGGCCATGCGTTCGAGTATTTTCTGATCCATCAGGTGAGGGTATTCCACGACATAGTCGGCGACGCTCTCGACGACCTCTCTCACTGCCTGATGAAACTCTTTCTCCCCCGGATTTTTCGCGACAAGCTCGGCCATGAACCTGTCGGCATAGTTCTTTGCAAATTTTTCCATAATCGTCTTAATCAAACAAATCCCACAAATTTAGGAAAATCTGCGGGATTCTGTATGCCTTGAAATCTGAAAAAACTAAGGCCTCTCGGACAAGGCGTCGTTTTGAGAGACGATTTTATTCTTGAAAACAGTTTTGCGGTATTCGCTCGGAGCCATTTCATAGCGTTTCTTGAAGTCCTTCCGGAAATTGGAACTGTCGTTGTAGCCGACGTTGTCACTGACTTGTTCTACAGTCATTTCCGGCGCTTCCGAGAACAGGCGGCACGCTTCCTCAAGCCTCAGGGAGTTCCTCCATGTGCGGAAGTCGGTGCCGAGTTCGTCCTTCATGTAGCGGCGCATCATCACGACATCGACCCCGATTTTCTCCAGCGTCTCGGTGTAGGGCACGTCCTTTTCCGTGAATCCTCTGGCTGAAACCCATTTGTCGATGTTTTCTCGGATTTCTGCGCGTATGTTCTCGGGGATTTCCGGATAAATCCGCTCGTCCCGGATTTCTTCCTCGCGCGCGTCTTCGCTTTCGGACGAGACCTCGGCTCCGGAATTTATCGCCATCACGATGTAGCCGGAGTCGGCCGCGTAGTTGATTATCTTAATCGTGAAGAACAGGTAGGTGAGTACGTACATGGGCACGAGCGCCAGATAGCTCCATGTCTCGGTGCAGAGGCAGACGAACGCGCAGATTCCAGTTGCAAGCGCGGAGAGGAACATCCAGTGAATCCATGACAGCCTCGGGGCGTTGTTTTCGGCGTAGTATTCGTTCGTGAGCTTTATGATTTTGCGGAAACTTTTGGCGAAGCTTCCTGCGTAGCCGAACAGCTGGACAAGGAACAGTCCCGCCGCTGCCCGATATATATATTCGTATGCGGCCGGCCAGAGCCAGTAACTGAGGTAGGGCATGGAAATCACGGCAGTTATCACGAGCACGTCACGCATGACGCACCTGAACGTGATGACCTCGGGGTTGATGAACACGAGAATCAGGCTTGTCAACAGCAGCGCCTGAAACGGTCCCGTGGCGAGTATTGCCAGTTTGTCGTAAGGATGGGAGTAGCCCACTATGAAGCACAGCAGATTCAGGAACGCGAGGGTCGCACAGGCTATGGCGAAGATTTTTCTCGCCTTTCTGAATTTTTTGAATTCCGGCTTGTCAGGGATTCTGACCGCCAGCACTATGACGGAGAGCGTCAGGATGACTCCCGAGGCAAAAAGCATTAGATATGGATATATGTCGCGCATACAACAATTCGACTTCAATTTTTGCGCTTTCCGAAGCGGAAAAGCCTGCAAAATTACGAAAAATATCGGGTATTTCATCAAATACCTGCGTGTATTTAATGAAAAATAGGAGAAATAGAGCTCCGGAGGACTAATTTTGCACCTGTCTCCGATTTCCGACGGTCGCGCAGAATTTGACAACGCTTGTCTGATGCGCCCGCGGACGGAAACTTGATTTGTTGTTAAGATTACATAGAGGGCGGGCGACGCAGTTTCTGCCTTTGTCTGACGCCCTTTGATTCTGACCTATTTAGAATATACTAAGCAGATACTTAACCTTAAAAACACGCGTTTTGTATGTTTACAGGCAGCGGCCTCCAGTGATTGGACGCCGCTGCTGTAGTTTTTCGACGAAATGTTGTATCTTTGCAGGCTGGAAATTTCGCCGGAAGCGAAAGGTTTATGTCGTTGAAAATGTGCAGTAAAATATAAGGAAATATGGAATATTGTCTGATTTTCTCAAATATCGTTCTGATTGCCGTCGTCTGTGTCATGCTGGTAAGGCAGGAATTCAAGGCGAAGGGTCTGGTTACAGCCATAGGCAAGGTTCTCGGCGAGCATCTGGACCGGTCGCAGACGGAACCAGTGCATCTGAGCGCGGACGGGATTATGGATGTCCTGCGCATCGGGGGATATGTGCCGGAGCGCATCGACGAGAAGACCGTGGACTTCAAGAAGGAGGGGATACTGTACCGCGTGACTTATGCCGGCAACCGCATGGATATGTCCCTGACTTTCAATCTGGACAAACTTTCCGCCGAGGAGGAGCAGGATGTCAGGGATATCTGCGCCCGCGTTTCGGACAGCATAATCATGGCAGACGCATTTCTTGACGAACCGGACAAGAGCGGAAATTCCACGATTACCTTCAAAATCAGCATGATGCTCCGCTGCAGGGATGAGTTCGCGGCCTCATACGGCGAATATATCGAGATTCTCGACGAACTCCACGCCCGTTTCATCAAGGCCTCCAACGAGAACGACGACGATTCCGCCACCGACCAGCCCGACGACCCAGCCGCCATTCCCGTCCCTCCGTCCTCCCGCAGCAAGCTCCTGAACTGAAGTCCGTTGTCTGTGTCATAATTTTGGCAAAATTGCCAGTTTTATGAAATAAATTGCCTCTTGTCCCGTGACTGGCCTTGATCTTCTCTGAAAAAGGTGACGGACGCTTGATGCTGTTGGGGGATGCGCCTTTTTGTATAATATTGAGGCAAAACCGAGTCTGACAAAATGTCCGTTTTCGTGCATCTGGGAACGGACTTTGCCGTTTATGGCAGTCGTTGATTTTTTGGGGAGCAATGGGCGCAAAAAGTAGAATTTGGGTGCTTTGGTAAAATAATTGTTCGGAACGAAAAAATGATTATAAACACAAAAAATAGTTAAAACAATGAAAAAGTTTCTTACAGTTTCGATGATGGCGCTCGCATTGGTAGCGGCATCATCATGCAACAAGGATGAAAATCCTGAAGAGGTCAACAACGCCCGGTACATCAACACTTGGGTCGCAAAGGACGTTGAGGTCGGGAAGGTTCTCGGTGACGTGTCGGACGATGAGATTTTCAGCAAGCTTCCGGATGCGATGAAGGCTCAGCTTGCCGACACTAAGCTCGATTTGATTGTGAAGCTTGACGAGAACGGCAAAGGAAATGCGGGAGTGTATCTCAACAACAACACTCTTACTCTGCTCCGTACCCTTTTCTCTTGGATTTCCAAGCAGGAAGGTGTCACGATTCCGTCTGAGGTTTCCCAGATTTTTGCAGGAATAAAGGCGAACGACTATGTCGGCGCGGCCTTCGCCTACACGGCGGCTCCAACCGACGGGACAAAGGGCAAGTTTACCGTGACTGTCGGGACGGGCGAGGAGAGCGAAACGGAGGAAATCTCATACTCGGATCTCAGCGACAATGCCATGACTCTCAGCTATAAGGACGAAATCGAGAATCCGCAGACCGGCAAGACCGAGACCGTAGATGTTACCTACACTCTCAAGAGCCTCAGCTCCACTGGACTGACAATCAACAGTTTCGTCGATGTGTCAGCTCTTGCAGCCCTCATCCCTGACGGCGGTGACGATTCAGACGCTGAATAACTCCGTGTTTGGAAAAGTTGAAACACAAAATTGTAGAATAAAAAATCTCGCGGGCAAAACCGCGAGATTTTTTTATTGTAAAGAACAAGCCGGGGACGGCAATTATTCCTCAGCGTCAAAGACAGTAATCGTCATCTGCTGAATCTTCTGCGATGCTCCGGCGTAGTTGGAATTTGTACCGACAAAGGTGACGGTGTAGGTGCCCGGCTCGTCCCAGGTGTATTCGAAGCTGTGGAGATAGTTCTGGAGGTTCTTGATGGCAACGCCCTTGTCGTTCTCCACCTTGTTCAGCGGCATCGGCCGTGAGATTGCCCATCCGTCGATGGCGAAGGGGAGCTTGTTCGCGGCTATGCCCTGAAAGAACAGGTCGGCTGTGGCCGGCTTGTTGAGGATAATGATTCCCTTGTCATTCTCTCCGACACCGGTAGGATAAGTAATGCTGTTCTTCACATAAGGGTCGGCGTATTCTTCATATTCGTCGTTCATCATGACGGTCACAAAATCCAATCCGCTGAAATCAATCGTCGAAGGATTCATCCCTTCGAGGTCGAGTGTGACGGCTCCGTTTATCCAATATGTCCTCTGAACTTTCGTGAAATCCGTCGGACACCAGTGGAAAGCTATGCTGAAATTTTCCATATATTCATCGACGGCATATTCCTGCGATGTCCACTTGGTGCTTGCACCCTCCTGATAGTCAAGGCGTTCCCATCCGGCCATATTGTCCTCGACCATAGACTTTATGAGCGCCTTGTCTGCTGCTGCGTCATTCCCGGAAAGCCCCTCGAACTCCTTGGAAATCCAGACTTCCATGGCTCCGGCCAGTCCATATCGTGCCTGATAGTCAATGTTCAGAGCCGCCTTTTTCACGGCGCTTCCGTCAACCTCGTATCTGTCACGGAACTCGTATTTATGCCCTGTCTCACCGCTGTAGAACACGATGTTATCGACGTCGCCGCGGAAGTTGAAACGGACAGGCCTGCCTGCCTCGTAGCTGTTTGACTTGTCGAGGGAGACGGTATAGTTGATGTCATAGACAACTTCCTGCCGGCAAGAGACGGCGAGGACAAAGATGATAAAAAGTAAATATATTCTTTTCATACTCAATCAAATTAGTTTGCCCACAATGAATTCTGCGAGAGCTGCTTGTTCACTCCAAGCTCGATTGACGGAATCGGAAGAAGCACATTCCTTGCCGTGACGCTCCCGCCGATGCTTGCCGCGCGTGACGCATTGACATTCTCCGCCCATCTCGGATCCGCGGTCCATGTCGCGTATGCGTTCATTTCCTGAACATAGATGCCCCAGCGGATGAGGTCGAAGCGGCGCAGGGACTCAAAGCACAGTTCGCGTCCCCTCTCGTTGCGGACGAGTTCGCGGAAAGTCTCCTTGTCGTAGTCAGAGAATGCGCGCGTCGCGATGCCTGCCCTGCTGCGGACCTTTTCCACGCAGTCGTAGGCCTCCTGTGTCGGACCGTCAAGCTCGTTGGATGCCTCGGCATACATCAGGAGCACGTCGGAGTAGCGCAGGATGGGGAAGTTGATGGTCGTGTAGAGGTTCTTTGCCGTCTTCTGCCCCTCGTAGATGACCTCGCGCCTGAATTTGCCGCAGTTGCGGAGCGCCGGAGCGGCAGTCGGGTCGTCTGTAGTGGAAACGTTTTTATAGACATACGGGGTCTTGTCGATTCCGGAAACGCACTGGCCGCTCGTTTCTCCGTAAGGCGGCTGGTTGGCGTTGCCGGCATAGTTGTACGGAGGCAGGTTCCAGTCCTGACGTTTGTCCGTTATCGTTGCAAGGGCATTCTCGTCATCGGTCCTGTCCGTCTGCCAGTAAAGGTCCCAGAGCTTGAGCGAGCCGTCGTACTGGCCGTAGGAGTAGTTGCAGTTGAACTCCCCGAATCTGGTCGAGCTGCTGTTCCCGCTCTGGAGTCCGAGCAGGTCGCCGATTCGTCCGTTGGACCAGCTCTCCGCACTGGAACGGTCGCCGAGAAATTCCGCTTCCCACATCGACTCGTGCCACTCCGTGTCGTATTTGTCCTCAATCATGTTGATGAATACCTGCGAATAGTCCGGGTTCAGCCCGTGCTTCCCGCTGTCAATCACGTCCTTGGCAAAGCCGCGGGCCTTCGTCAAGAACTCCGTCTTGTCACCGCCATCCACACTGGAGCCGGCCAGAAAGAGATATACGCGGGCTAGTATGCCCTGAACCGTGGTCTTTGTGACGCGCGAAGGCTGGGCGGTCACCTCCTCGTCGGCAAGTTCGAGGCAGGCCTCCATTTCGGATGCCGCCCAAGTCAGAACTTCAAACTGAGGGGTTGCCCCGCACATTACCTCGTCGGGAGTCTTCACCGCCTCCCTGCGCAGAGGAACGTCGCCCCATGACTGCGCGAGGAGGAAATGGTAGTATGCCCTGAGGAAGCGTGCCTCGTTGAAGTACTTGCCGTCCTTGTCGAACTCGGTCTTCACGACGGCCTCCATGAACTCGTTCGCGTTGCGTATTCCCTGATAGATGGCCGTCCAGATGTCATAGACCTGAACGGTCGCCGCGTCGTGGCGGTTGTACTGCAGGAAGTTGCTCTGCACGTCCCTGTTGAAATAGCAGAGGTCGTCTCCGTTCGCGTACATTATGCTGTAGTAGTTGCCGTAAAACTGCTCCTTGTTCATCACGCCATAGACTCCGGCGAGCCCGTATTTCACCTCGTCCTCCGTGTTGTAGAACGTCTCGGAGCATATCACCTGCGGAGTCACGTCGAAGAAGCTGCATGAAGCGAGACTCGTGGCGGCCGCAAGGCAAATCGTATATTTCAATATATCTTTCATACTCTCAGTGAATTAGAATGTGAATGAAACGCCTCCGGTGACACCGAATGCCCTCGGGTAGGCCGACCAGTCAAATCCCGGAGTGAGCACGGAGTTCCTTGTGGAAACCTCGGGGTCAGGTCCGGAATATTTTGTGAGCGTGAACACGTTGTCGGCGGAAATATACACCCTCATCGTGTCGAAGCGCATCTTTCTGAGAGCCTTGCGCGGGAGGGTATATCCCACGGAAACATTTCTCAGACGGAGGAAAGAACCGTCCTCGACGACGCGGGAAGAATAGAGATAGATTCCGTTCGCCTGAACCCTCGGGATGTCGCTCTCCGGATTGTCCGGCGTCCATCTGTCCTTGTAGGTGGCCCACTGGTTCGTGTTGGTGACGTTTCCGTTCTCGAAGTAGAGCCTGTTGGCGTTCAGGATGTTGTTGCCGTAGCTCCACGAGAAGAATAGATTGACGTCGAAGCCGTGGAAATTGAAGGTCGTGCCGAATCCTCCTGTGCTGAGCGGCTGTCCGCAGCCGATGACGGTGCGGTCGTTGTCGTCGATGACTCCGTCGCCGTTGATGTCACGGTATTTCGGGTCTCCCGGTTTCACCGCGCTTTTTCCTACTGTCGAAAGATAAGGCACTCCGTCCTTGAGGGTCGTGCCGGAATTGAAATCGTCGTACTTGTAGGTGCCCTCATATATGAATCCGTACATAAGGCCGGATGGCTTGCCGACTTGAGTTATGTACGGGTACTGGCCGTTGAATCTCTGGTCCCATGACACGCCGCTCATCAGCGAGTACTGGTCGTTGGTAAGCGCCGTGACCTTGTTCCTGTTCATTGCTATGTTGAAGTTTACGCTCCACGCGAAGTTCCTTTTCTGAATCAGCGTCGCGTCAAGCGTCAGCTCGACTCCCCGGTTGCGCATGGAGCCGATGTTCATCATAGCGGAGGTGTAGCCGGAAGACGCAGGAATCGTGGCCTGGAGAAGCAGGTCGCGGGTGTTCTTGAGATACCAGTCGGCGGTGAGCTTGAGCCTGCTCTCGAAGAACGAGAGGTCGAGTCCGACGTTCCACTGCTCCGTGCTCTCCCATTTCAATTTGTCGTTCGTCATGTTTGACGGGAAGTAGCCCGAGACAATCTGGCCGTTGAACACATAGTCATACGAGTTGGCGTCGCCCGGAAGCGTAGAAATCTGGGAGTAGTAGTCATACGGTGTCGTGGTGCGGTTGTTTCCCGTGAGACCCCATGAGGCACGCAGCTTTCCGTTCGAGAGCCACGAGGCGTCCTTGAGCCAGTCCTCGCGGTTGAAGTTCCATGACAGTCCGGCGGAAGGGAAGTAGCCCCATCTGTTGCCGGAAGGGAACTTGGACGAGCCGTCGGCGCGGAAGGACGCCGTGAGGTAGTACTTGTACCTGTAGTTGTAGTTGAGCCTGAAGAGGCCCGACATCATTGTCCAGTCATACTGCCACGGCTTCACGGTCTGGTAGTTTCCCGTGTGCAGACCGTTCAGCCCGAGGGATTCCGTGGTCATCTGCGTGGCCGCCGTGCCCTTGTAGTCGAATGTCTCGCCCTGCATCGTGAAGCCTCCGAGAAGCTGGAGATGATGCCTGCGGCGGATGTTCTTCGTCCATGTGAGGGTGTTCTCGTTGAGCCATGTCACCTTGCTGTTCCAGTATATCGCCCCGTTTATTCCCTTTCCTGAAGGCGAGCCGGCGTAGCCCGTGTAGGTCTGCGTGCCGTTGAATTCCTCGCGGCGGCGCTTGTTCATCGTGTATCCTCCGGTAATCTTGAGCTTCAGCCCGTCGATGATTTCCCAAGTGAGTCCGGCGTTGGCGTTGAGGTAATCGACTATTGTCTTGCGATGCTCGTTCTGCGCGGTCTTCACCGGATTGAAGCGGTAGTCGTTCGCTCCGGTCACTTCCGAGTCAACGAGGTCGTCATAGAGGTCGTCGCTGTTCCCGGAGCGCAGCGGCTTCACCGGACGGTAGCCCCAGACCGAGTACATGAGCCATCCCGTTGCCGAGGAGGCCGCCTGCGCGTCGGTAGGAGTGACTCCGTTGGTCATCGAGCGGGAGTAGTTCGCAAGCGCGTCCAGAGTCACCTTCTTGCCGAACTTCTGCTGGAAGTTGATTTTTCCCTGATAGCGCTGGAAATTGGAGCGGATGATGATTCCGTCCTGGTCGAGCGCGGAAAGGCTTATGTTGTAGCGGTTGCCGGCTTCCTTGCTGCCGCCGGAGACTGAAACGGAGTAGTTCTGGGTGAGGGAAGTGCGGAAAAGCCTGTCCTGCCAGTCGTTGTAGGGCACTCCGATGTAGTCTTCAGGGGTGTAGGCCGTGATTCCGGCGAGTTCGTCAGCATCCGACGGCTTCAGGTAGGCATTTGTGTTTCCCGTGATGTCATAAATCTCCGTCTGGAGCTTCACGAACTCATATCCGTCCATCAGGCTGACCCTGTTGGCAATCTGATTCATTGTCCATGTCGCGTTGAAGTTGACCTTAGGCTTGCCTTCCTGTCCCTGCTTTGTGGTGATGACGATTACTCCGTTGGCTCCGCGCGCTCCGTAAATCGCCGTCGCTGATGCGTCCTTGAGGATGTCGATGGACTCGATGTCGGCGGAGTTGAGCGAGGTCGCCATGGAACTTTCCGTAGGGAAACCGTCTATGACATAGAGAGGTGCGCTGCTCTGGGTGAGGGAGTTGTTTCCCCGGATGGTGATGTTCGCCTCCGAGCCGAGCGCTCCGTCCGATGTCGTGACCACCACTCCGGCAATCTTTCCCGTGAGAGCCTGGTCGAAGTTCGTCACCGGGGTCTTCATCAGCTCTCCCATATCGACCTTGCTCACAGAGCCTGTGAGGTCTCTTCTCGCCACAGTTCCGTAGCCCACGCTGACGACTTCCGCCGCGTCAAGCGAAAGCTGCTCTTCCTTCAGCGTTACGTCAATGCTCGTCCTTCCTCCGACGCTCTGTCTGCTTTCGGCGAATCCGAGGCAGGAGAAAATCAGCGTCGCGTCGGGGGATGAGACGGTAAGGACATATCTTCCGTCGATGTCGGTCACCGTTCCGTTCGATGTCCTGCCGTCCTCATACACCGTCACCGCAACAAGCGGACTTCCGGTGCCGTCGATAACTCGGCCGCTTACCTTGGTGTTCTGTGCCGACAGTTCAAGTGCCGTACAGAGCAGCAGGATGGCCGTGAAAATTTTGGTCAAAGTCTGCATTTTATCTTATGGTTATCCGGAAATCTGAGACAATTTATTTCTCACATCTCCTATCGTTTCTTCAATATAAATTCTACCGGCTGGCCGTTTATGCAGCTCACTGAAAGTCTTGTCCTTCCGTCCTGTGCATCGGCGGTGACGGCCTCATTGTCTTCACTCAGCGCATATTTGCCGTTGAGGACAACTTCCTTCACCAAAGGCTGGCTCGGCTGCGAGGTCGTGTAGCCCTTTTTCGTAATTCCGAGATCCGGCGTGCAGACGCTCATCACTATGCTTCCGTCCTCTTTCGCCCGCTCCATCACGATTGTCTCCGGCTGAATCTCGGCTGCAAGGGTATTGTCGGAACTGTAGCCCCCGTAGCTGATGTAGGCGGTGATTCCCGTGACAGCGTCCTTCACGACGTGCGCCTCGTTGTCCGCCTGCAGCACGCTGTATGGCAGCTTTTTCGCATATTTCCCGACCTCTTTTCCGCTCGGTCTCACAAGCATCATATACTCGTAGGAAGCCCCTTTCGGCGCGGTTCCATGGTTGATGTACGCAGTCACGAAATCTCCCTCTCCGGTCTTTTTCTTCGTGTCGGACGGCGATGACTGATGCTTTTTCTCGACGACGAGTCCTCGTCCGTCCCTTATTATATAGCTGTTCCCGTTGACGTCGGTCAGAACGACTGGCGTATTCTCCGTGTGTCTGTAGGAATATGGGAATGTCCCGGAATATTCGTCGTTTATATCGACTTCCGCGTCCTTGTCTTCGAGCCTGAGCTGATAGAGCGTGGTCTCCGTCGGATACTGCGAATTGTTGGAAATACCTGTTCCAATGTGTATTATCCTGTTGTCGAAGCAGAAGACGCTCTTCGTGGCGGTCGCTCCGGCGCAGAAATTCTTCCTGTCCCTCTCTACGTAAGTGAATGCAAGACAGCCGTTTGCCCCTTCGAGAGACGAGACCCCCGGGAAGCGTGAATCATTTCTTTCCATCAGCGTCCCTTTCAGCGGGTTCTCAAGAATGTCGAACGGCAGATGCACGGAGGTGACTCCCGGGTAGCGGTTCCAGTCCCAGCCTTCCTGCGCATATCCGCTTGCCTTCGCCCCGTCGGGGAAGATGACTTGTGCCGAGCCGTAGCTGAGGTAGCGTCCGTAGCGGTTGTCGGCGGCGTAAATCTCCGAACTCCAGACATCTGAGTTGAATCCCTTGAGGGTGAGCATCCAGCCGCTCCTGCGGTGTACTCCGAATGCGCCGTAATTATAGACGCGGAAGCCGTCCGGAGCCGCATTCGCCTTTATGCCGGCTTTCTTGAACGCGGAGAGCGCCTTCTTGTCCTTGCCTCCGAGGGCGATGTATGCTCCGGCGAGGTCGGGGTCAGCGGCGAGTCCAGCGCCTGTAAGGTCTCCGAGCAGTGCGAGCTGCGCGTATGTCTCAACATCCGCGTCCGGAATCCTGCCGTTGAAAGGATGCCTTCCGCAGACTCCTATTCCCCAGTCGCGCCCGTTGGTGTAGTCATACATGGCCATCAGCGCTTTCTTGAAGTCTTTCCTTGCGGCCTCGTCAATCTCGAAATCCGTCCCGGAGGTGAAGCGTATGAACTCTCCGAGCGCCGCGAACGCTCCGACGGAATAGCCCGGGTAGTGCCCGCCGTGGTGGAATGAAGTCCCGTCCATCTTGAGACCTCCCACGGTGCCGTCCGTGAAGCCGAGTGAGCCGGAGGTCCATGCGCCTAATGCCTTCATATATGCGTATTTTGCATCATCTGACGGAGCCAGCATCGCCGAAACAACGCGGCAGTTGTGCAGCGTGTGCCATGCGTCGAGCACTCCGTCGCGCGTCTGCTCATAAGGCATACGGACTTCCTGAAGACCGGACCAGTAGCTGAGCGTCTTGAGATAGTCCTGAAGCTTTCCCGCCTTTTCGAGCGGTTCTCGCAGAATCCATATTCCTTTATAAAGGTTACGCACCTGATAGCCGTAGTGGTGGTTCGTTCCCTGACCGCTTCCGTATGCAAATCCCTGGTCTATGGCGTGGTCCATCGCGTCGATGACCTTGCCGACATTGGCGGTGCTGCCCGTGTAGAGATAGTCGAGCGCGAACCAATAGACGATGTCCTGTATGAAGCGTATCCTCATCTCGCCGGCGGCATTGTTGAATTCGTCGTCGCTCAGCAGCGGCGCTCCGGTTATGCTCCCGTCCGGCAGACGGCGTATTCCGTATTTGTCGATAAGTCCTTGTGCCCTCGCGAGAAGCGTGTTCTGCGTGTATTCCGCCCCGGGATTGTCATTTTCTGCCCATTCGTCCATTCTCTTCTCGACGGCCCGGAGCATTTCCTTCTCCTCCGCAGTCACTGGCCTGATTTCCAATTCCTTGTACTGCTCCCATTCCCACAGCCGGCACCACTGCCAGAGGTCGCGTTCAAGATTGTAATTGTTCTCGGGAATCTGCATATCCGGGGTAATCTGCGCGTGAAGCTTCTTCGTTGGGAAACTTACCCTGTCTATATATATGGTACCATGCGGAGCCGCGGATCTTATCGTCATCTTCGCCGCGAGCGTGTTTCTTTCCGAAGGCTTCTTGTCCCCATAGTGTCCGTCAGGAGTGAGCATATCAATATATTTCATCCATATAGCCCTCCATCCCGTATGGTTCATATTGAAATTGAAATGGCATATTTCATTTCCCAGCCAGTCGTAAAATGTGAACAGAAGCGGTTCATTCATGGATTCCGTGTTATAAACCCACATCATCAGCCCCGCGCCGTTCACTTTCATCGAAGCCTCAAGCTCCGCGTGGTTGGCGAACACGAGCTCCGACGTCCCGTCCCAAGAATACTTCACGGACTGTTTCCCGTCCTTGAACTTGTCGGACGAGACACAAGCCTGCCCGTTGCCGCCAGCGGAAATGAACGACGGCATTCCTCCCTCGAAATTATGTTGGGAGACAATTGCCGCAAAGGCGTTGTGCGAAAGCACTATAAGGGATAAAAGAAATGCCAGTTTCTTCATAATTTACATCTTTGGAATGCAAATGTAATAAATCTTTTCTTAACTTTGCGCATTACTCCGTTGGCGTGCACGGAAAATTTTTGAACCGCATAAATTAGAAATATTCAAGTGGTATTTAAAGCATTTACAAGAACATACATTTTGCTTGCGGCCGGTCTCCTTCTTTCTGTGGGAGCCGCGGCTCAGTCCGTTGATTACGGCATTGACCACGGTGTGCTTTCATTTGAGACCGGAGTCTCGCCTGTCGTGCCCGGGAGGCATTCTTCCGTGAGCGTGTCCGGACTGCACTATAAGCTCGGCACACATTCGCTTGAATGGAACTGGAAACGCGGCGGCGCGGATCTTTCGATTCCCGGGAGGATTCCCTATATGAAGGAGAATCCCGACCCCAAGGAGACCTCCGTCTCGACCTTTGTCTTTTGGGTCTATGCCGACAAGCCTCTTGAGGGCTCGCTGCGCTTTTCTTTCATGAAGGGCGGGCGCGAATGCTGCCGCTTCGACTACGGACTTGGATTCACTGGCTGGCGCGGGGCATGGGTCGCCTTCGACAGGGACATGACCGGAACGCCGGAGGAGGGAATGGACGAGGTCGTGATTACCGCCCCTGCCGGAGTGCGCCGCGGCCACCTGTGGTTTGACGGTATCATAACCTCAGCCTTTGAGGACGTGCGCTATCACACGCCCGACTGGCAGGCTCCGTTCGTGAATCAAGACACAAACATTCATTGGCTTGTGCTGAACAAGAGCTGGAATCTCAGACTTGACATTCCGGAGACTGCGCTTTCGGAGTCGGACATCAGGGATATGGCGACCGTTACGGAGCGCTTTGTCAGTCTTGTCATGCCGGACAAAGTTCCTTCTTTGGACGAACTTCGGAAGATGTACGAGGGCTATGAGATAAGGGAGAATCCGGACGGTACGGTCACAGGCAAGCCGATCTGGTTCAAGCGTTACGGGGAGACTTTCATCAATCTCGGAATCCGTGACGCCTCTGCCGCGTTCAGCAGGGAAGGGCAGCTGCTCAAAGACTATAACAACAACCTTCTGAATGTGGCCGCCGCATGGAACCGCACTTATGACCTCGCTGAAAAACAGGAACTTGCGCGGATGTATGTGATGATGACAAGGCATCTGCTCGACCAGGGTTTCGCCGCCGGAAGCGCACAGGGGACACTGCACCATCTGGGCTACAGCATGAGGAATTTCTACATCGCGCCGGTGCTGATGAGGGAGGTTCTGCGTGAAGCCGGCCTTTCCGAACAGGTTCAGCGGGCTATGGAATGGTTCTCAGGAGTGGGGGAGGTCAAGACCGCTCCGAAAGAACCGGGAATGGACATCGACGCATTCAACACCTCGCTCATGGGCAGGACGGCCTCGCTGCTGATGTTGGAGGATTCCACTCACAAGTGGGCTTATCTCAAGGCTCTTTCCCGCTGGATAGACAACGGATTCAAGTATGTCGATGGAACGAGGCCATGCTTCAAGACCGACGGCTCAATCTATCATCACCGCAAGGCCTACCCGGCATACGCGGTCGGAGGGCTTGACGGTGCGGTCAATTCCGTCTGGATGCTTCGCGGGACTGCTCTTGCAGTCTCTGAGGAGAGCCACGAAATTCTGAGGCACGCGCTTTTGGAGATGCGCTTCTGGTGCAATCTCCGCTCCTTCCCGCTTGCAATGTCCGGACGGCATCCGGACGGAAAGGGCGAACTCTTCCCGAGACACTACGCTATGCTTGCCGAGTCGGGCACTCCGGACGGCAGGTCGCAGATTGATACGGCCCTTGCCTCCGCGTTTCTGCGCCTTACTCCTGATTCCCGGCCGAGGGAAAAGGCTTGGCACCGCAGTTTTGCCGCTGCCGGCATTGCTCCGGAACCGACTCCGCAGGGCAGCCGCAGCTACGGCTACAACTGCTCTCTCTCGCACCGCTGCGGAGAGGCGCTTGTCACCTTTGCCGGGCACAGCCGCTACCTCTGGGCTGCGGAGATTTACAACGGCGCGAACCACTACGGGCGCTACCTCACCCACGGCAGTATGCAGATTCTCTGCGGCGGAACTCCGGTGATTGACTCCTTCGGGAGCGGCTTTCAGGTCGATGGCTGGGACTGGCGTCACATACCGGGAACGACAGCGGCGGAAATCCCGATGGAGCGGATGAAGGCGAACGTCCTGAATGTTGATGAGCACTCGGGATATGAGGAAATGCTTCTTTCCGACGAATGGTTTGCCGGAGGTGTCTCTCACAGGGGACTTTACGGGGCATTCGCGATGAAGCTGCACGAGCATGACAAATATAACGGCAGTCTGCGTGCGCGCAAGTCATTCTTCGCATTCGGAGACAGGATTGTCGCCCTCGGCTCCGACCTTGAGAATGCGCTGCCCGGCTCAGAGCTTCATACGACCCTGTTACAGAACACGATAACGGAAGACACTCCGACTATGGTAGGCGGCACTCCGGTCAATTCCAGAGACTTCAATGCCGAGCTGAACTCTCCGCTCACGGTGCTTCGCGACAGGTTTTCCAATGCCTACCTTGTACGCGACGCGCTCGTGCGGGTTTCTCGTGGTCTCCAGCATTCGCTTCACGAGGAGACTGACGCGCCGACGGAGGGAGTCTTTGAAAAGGCCTATATCTTCCACGGCGGCATTGTCGGAAATGGTGCCGTTGCCGGAGATGACGCCATTGTCGGGAGTGATACCGTCGCCGGAGACGTTTATATGAATGACGGATATGAGTATATGGTCGGGCTTCAGCCTTCGGACGAACGCCTTGAAGAGTGGAAGTCTTCGCGTCCATACACCGTCATCCGCCGGGACAGGAACGCTCATGTTGTCAGAGACCATGAGAGCGGCGTGACGGGCTGCGCCGTGTTTGAGGGCGGCGCGGTTGATTCTCTCATCGTCGAGAGTTCTCCGGCCATGATAATGTACTCCGGAGACGGCATGGAACTTACATTGAGTGTATGCAATCCGGATCTTGCCCTCTATGAAGGCGAGGCCGACGAGGTCTATGACGAAAACGGCAAGAGGATTGAGCGCAGCGTATATGGACGCAAATGGATTGACAATCATTGCCTTCCGACAGTCGTGCGTCTCAAGGTCAGGGGGCTCTGGGAAATAGCTGACGCGGGAACTTCCGTCGTTGAGGACTCCCGGGAGGACAACTGCACGACATTGACTTTCCGCACGGGTGAGGCCGGAACCGAGGAAATCGTGCTCAAAAGAGTCTTGCTATGAGAAATGCCGGGAAAATCATGAATGACGGACTTAAATGTCTGCTTCCTCTCTCCGCATTGGCAACGCTGTCATGCGGCGCGGGGAATGAGGCGACTCCGCCTAATATAATATATGTGTTCCCGGACCAGTTCCGCGGCTCCGCGCTTGCCTTCTGGGATGAACCAGAATACCGCCCTTATGTCCGTTGGAAGGCAGATCCCGTTCATACTCCAGCCCTCGACGCTTTTGCTGACGAGTCTGTGGTTCTCGCGAACGCGATGAGCAACTGCCCCTTGAGCAGTCCCTACAGGGGAATCTTCCTGACGGGAATGTACCCCGAAAGAAGCGGAATCACGCTGAACTGCATGGCGGAAAGGCCCGAGAGCAGTCTTCGTGAAGATGCGGTCTGCATAAGCGACGTGCTGAAGTCCCGGGGCTACAGCTGCGGCTACATAGGCAAGCTCCACGCCGACTTCCCGATAATGAATGACCCGGGGAATCCCGGACACTATGTCAGCGACAGGCGGCCCGAATGGGATGCCTACACCCCGCCCGAGCGCCGGCACGGCTTTGATTACTGGTACTCCTACGGCACGTTCGACGTCCACAAGAACCCTCACTATTGGGACACGGACGGAGTTCGACACGACCCGAAGGAATTTTCCGTAAAACATGAAACGGACAAGGCGATAGAATATCTCCGCAACGAGAACGGCGAGCGGGTCAAGGATGCCCCGTTCTTCCTTGTCGTCGCCTATAATCCTCCCCATGCCCCCTACGGCGGGCAGGAAGACTGCATGGAGGAAGACTACGCTCTCTATAAGGATATGTCATACAATGACTTGTATGTACGTCCCAATGCCGACACAACACTCGTGAAAGCTCCCTCCGCTAGGTACTACTTCGCGAATGTCACCGCCGTTGACCGGGAATTCGGGCGCATCCTCGACGAGGTGAAGCGGCTCGGGCTTGACAGAAATACAATCGTCGTCTTCACTTCCGACCACGGCGAGACCATGTGCAGCCACGGCACTCTCGACCCGAAGAATTCAATCTGGACTGAGTCGTTCAATGTCCCGATGCTCATCCGCTATCCGGAAAGAGTCCGCCCTCATGTCGATACGACGCTCCTGTCTTCGGTCGATATAATGCCGACGCTTCTTTCCATGGCGGGTCTTCGCGACGCTGTTCCATCCACTGCCGAGGGACGGGATTTGTCTCCTCTTTTGATGGAGACCGGCGAGGGCTGCGATGTCCCGTCATCCGTTCTCTATCTTCGCAATCTCAACGGAGAAAAGGCCTCCGACGGCACTGTCACCGGCTTTTTCCCTGAGGCAAGGGGCATAAGGACGGCGTCTCACACGATGGAAATTTCCATCACACGTGACGGCAGACTCCGCGAAGCCGTGATTTACGACGACCGGAACGACCCCTATCAGATGCATCCGATTGACCGGCATGACGCTCCCGAACTGTTTGAAACTTTGCTCGCCGAACTCTCCGCAAAGCTGAGGGAGGCCGACGATGTGTGGCATAGAAATGGTATTATTGAAAACTTGAAATTTTGAATATATGAAACTTGTTGATAAACTGTGTGTTGCGATTTTTACGGTCGCGGCTGTCGTCTCCTGCGACACTTCGGCTCTTGAGGAACGGATCGACTCCCTTGAGTCGAGGATTCATTCTCTCGAAAAATCCGTGGGGCAGGTCAATGACAATGCGGTGGCTCTGCGTCAGCTGATGAAGGACAATGTCTGGATTGAGGAATATGAGACCGTTCTTGACGGGGAAAAGACTGTGGGATATGTACTTACACTGAGTGACGGAACGACGGTGAAAGTCGTCTATGGCATCGTGGCTGACGCTGTTGTCCCTATGATTGGCATTGATTCCGAAGGGAAATGGATTATGTCGATGGAAGGAGGCAAGACCTTCTCACGCATTGAGGGGGCTACGGGTGCCGCTGCGGAAAATGGTGTCACGCCGCAGGTTCGGGTCGATTCCGCCGGATTCTGGCAGATAAGCCTTGACGGAGGCAAGACCTGGAAGCATATACTCGGAGCGGACGGCAATCCGCAGAGCGCGGAGAGCGCACCGGCTGAGTCGGGAGGTTCTGCAAGCATATTCCGGTCAGTGACATACGATGCTGCCTCGCAGCGTATGACCTTTGTTCTTGCCGCTGACGGACAGACCATTGTGCTGAATGTCATTCAGGATTTCCGCTTTACCGTCGAAGGCTACACTCCGAAAACGGCGATATTTTTCGGGAACAGCGCAAGCTTCAATGTTACGGCATCGGATGTCGCCGAGGTGATGCTTGAGGTTCCGGACGGCTGGAGGGCGACATTTGACGGGACGAAGCTTACCGTGGCTGCTCCTGAGGCAGGAACGCCGGGAGACTATTCCGTCAGCGTTGTCGCGGTGTCGAACGGCGGGCTTATGAAGCGTCTGACTTTGGAATTTAAACTGACAGACATGATTGCGGGGCTTCTTGACTATTCATACGCCGGCTACAACCACGGGGAGACCGCTCCTGCCGAGGCTTCCGCATGGGGCTACAAGGTCTATAACGTCTGTGACTACGGCGCAGTGCCGAACGACGGCAAATCGGACAGGGACGCCTTCCTGAAATGCCTTGAGGCTGCGCTCGGAGTGTCATATACGGTAAATGACAACAATGTGATATGCTTTGGCAACAAGGCGGCTGCCAACGCGATTGTCTATTTCCCCGAAGGCGAGTTCATTCTCCATACTTCGGACGATGACGTGGAACTTTCCGGCAAGAGTCCGAGCAGGACCATTCAGATACGCTCCGGCAACATCATACTTCGCGGAGCGGGACGGGACAAGACCGTGCTTGTCATGCAGGATCCGAACAAGCCGTCCGACGAAAGCGTATTGTACAGTTCGCCCGCTATGATTGAGTTCAAGCACAATTCTGGACTTGCACAGGTCACGACCGTGACTTCCAATGCTGCGAAAGGCTCGTTTTCCGTTGATGTCGCTTCGGCGGCCGGACTTTCTGAAGGACAGTGGGTCTGCCTTTCGGTGGTTAATAACGACCCCGCATTTGTCGCGGCTGAACTCAAGGCCGGAAATCCGACGGATGCCGAGCTTGCGACCATGACAAATATAAAGACGAGCGGCGTGCAGGTCTATGACTATCATCAGATTCGGAGCATAAGCGGCAATAAGCTGACTTTCGTGGAACCCCTCATGCACGAGGTTGATCTCCAATACACCGCGAACACAAATCCCTCAGGCTACAACTGGGGCATATACAAGTTCCCTCATTATGAGAACGTCGGCGTTGAGGACCTTACCTTCCGAGGCAACGCCAAGGACCATTTCGAGCATCACGGCAGCTGGCAGGACGACGGAGCCTACAAACCGCTCAATTTTGTGCGTCTTACGAACTCGTGGCTGCGCAGGGTAGGGTTTGAAAGCGTCAGCGAGGCCTGCTCCATCGTCACCAGCGCCAATGTCTCCGCATACGACATAACTTTCAGCGGCCGAAGAGGACACGCGGCTGTCCGTTCGCAGGGTTCCTCACGAGTGTTCATCGGCGCGACGACGGACAGAACCTCGGGCTATCTCATAGACAGCCCTGAGACATATTCCGAGCAGGCGGGGCAGTACCACGCCGTAGGAGTGTCGAAGCAGAGCATGGGCGCGGTTCTCTGGAGAAACACCTGGGGAAACGACAGTTGTTTCGAGTCTCATGCAACGCAGCCTCGCGCGACCCTGATTGACTGCTGCACGGGAGGATGGATGCAGTTCCGGCAGGGAGGTGACGCGGCTCAGGTTCCGAACCATCTTGCCGACCTCGTGGTGTGGAATTTCGAGTCCACGACTCCGCAGGCGACTGCATTCATCTTCTGGGATCACGGCAGCCGTTGGTGGAAGTTCATTCCTCCGGTAATCGTCGGCTTCCACGGAGAGCCCACAACATTTGAATCCTCGCAGGTGCAGGCCGAACTGAGCAACGGAACGCCGTTTTTCATCGAATCTCTCTACGAGCACCAGCTCAAGGCCCGCCTCGGCGCAGTCCCGGCTTGGCTTCAGAGTCTTAAGTGAGCGTAAGCTGAAGAACACAGAACAGCATATAATCAACAAAATAATACAGATATTATGAAACGGATTTTTTCATACCTTTTACCGGTATTTGCCGCAGGCACTTTCGCCGCGTGCTCTCCCATCTCGACTATCGAAAACAGGGTGGACTCCCTTGAAAGCAGGGTCGTGGCTCTCGAAACGGCCGTAGGAAAGATAAATGAGAGGGTGGATGCCCTCAAGGCGCTCGTCGAGGGCGGCACAATCAGCAGCGTCGAAGAGAAGGACGGAGCCTACACCATCACTCTCAGCGACGGAAAGGTCATCAAACTCAATCAGGGAAGCGTCGGCGTCGCTAATCCTCCGGTCGTGTCCATCGATGCGGACGGCTACTGGATGGTTGACTATGGAAAGGGAGCTGAATATATCCTTGTCGGCGGTCAGAAGGTCAAGGCTGTCGGGGCCGACGGCGTCACCCCGATGTTCGGCGTGGATGCAGGCGGCTACTGGACGGTAAGTTATGACGGAGGCAAGACTTACGAACAGGTCAAGGATGCCGACGGCGCTCCCGTCAAGGCAGTTCCGGACGGCGGCTCTTCGGAGGACAAGTGGTTCGAGAAAGTCTCTGTGGCGGACGGGAACCTTGAGGTTGTCATGAAGGGCGGAAAATCCTATAAGCTCCCGATTGTCTCGGATTTCTCCTGCGTCATAAAGGGCGCGGACGATGTCGTCACTTTCACCTACGGCGAGACAAAGACTTTCGACGTCGAGATGACCGGCGTGGCTTCCGTCATGGTGAGCGCACCTCAGAACTGGTCGGCAAAGCTTGAAAATGCCGTGCTCAGCGTGACCGCGCCGGCAGCCGTCACGAAGGCTCTTTCTGCGGACAGCGACGCCGACGTCTGCCTCCTTGTCATTTCCGAGAAAGGCTTCTCTTCAATAAGCAAGCTCCGCGTCAAGGTTTCCGATGAAACTCCTGTCGTGACCTATCCGGGTCTTTACGGCAAATACAGCAACGGCGAGGATGTCGTTATCGGCGGTGTTACTGTCAATAAGACTACCTATCCTACCGTTAATTACATCAGCTCCACAAGCGAGGACAAGACCCTCAAGAGCGGAGTGAACTTCGTAGATGCGGATGTTGTGGCGGAGTTCTCAGCCGCAGGTCTGACGCTTCCTTTCATCGTCGCCGGCAACACTGAAGGCAGCAGGACTGTGCTCAATGCCACGACTCAGGTCAATCTCGTGTCTTCCGAGACCATAAGCGACAATGTTGTAAGATTCCAGAACATTAAACTCAGCACCGAAAGCATAAGCGCAAATTATCTCATTGCCAACACGGCCGACAATGCAATCAACAGCATCGGCTTCAAGGACTGCGGGATTGAGCTTGTAGGAGACAAGAATCTCATGTATATGGCTGCAGCAAGGCCGGTGAACGCCCTTGTTATGGAAGACTGCGACGTGAAGATGAACTCGACGAAAGCCACCAACAACTTCATCCTTCAGGTAAGCGGTGCTGTTTATACGATGGCGGAACTTACTTTCACGAACAATGTGTTCTGGTCAGACAGCGACAACGGTGTCAAGGCGTTCAGTCTCTATCTCGACAGAAAGGCCGCAGTCTCAAAACTTACCGTTACGCATAATACATTCGTCAATCTATATCCGCAGGCTTCCTACGCATATTGCCAGATAAACGACATGATTGCAGGCGATTTGTCAAACAACCTCTTCTATTTCAAGGACTATGCGACGGCAACGGCAAATGCTAACGGTGTCGCTACATATACGGGTATTGTAAAGGAAGAGACGGCGGGAAATGTCGTTGAGGATGATTATGCCGCATTTAATAATAACTATTCCATTTATGGCGGTGATGCAATCCCTACTCAGAAGCTGAAGCTCGGTCAGAACGCAAAGACGACCAACATTGTCTTCAAGTTGCAGGCCGATGCTACAGAGGTTTTTGATTTCACCGACGACTCTGAGAACTTCAACATTGAGAAGGGCATCTTCAAGCCAAAGAAAGCGGAGTACGGCGCACAGAGATGACGCTCTATGTCATTGACTTACAAAGAAAGGTGGTTGAACGCAAAATTCAACCACCTTTCTTGTTTGGGGCCTGGGTCACTGTTACTCCAAAGCATCAACCGCAATATCCTCGTTATACAGCCGGCCGCTCTGCCTCAGGAACTCCGCCTTCATCGCGGCCAGGCGCTCCGGGTCATTGACCGGTGTCGCCTGTCCCGGATCCGCGTCGAGATTCCACAGCGTATCCTCGCTGTTGTTGCCGAGTTCGATGCCGGTCGAGTTGTAGTTCGCCCCGCTGTAGGCAGGAATCATCACGTAGCTGCCATGGCGGTAGGCAAGCCTGCCCTGAGCTTCGATAATCTGGTCGGGACGGCCTCCTTTCAGTTCCCGTCCGAGCAGCACGTCAGGATAGGACTGGCTGTCAAGTCCGGAGACAACCTTGCCTCCCGTGATTTCACCGAGCGTCGCATAGAGGTCCATCTGGCAGTAGTAGGCATCGCTGACGGCAGGGGAGACATGGTCCTTCCAATAGACTATGAACGGGATGTGCGTGCCGGCGTCGTAGAGGCTGTATTTGCCTCCCCGCAGGCCGTTGTCCGGGTCGTGTCCTTTTTCGTGGGCAATCTCCTCCGCGCCGTCGTCATATCCGTCCTGAAGCACGGCCCCGTTGTCCGAGGTTATGATAATCATCGTGTTTTCAAGCAGTCCAAGCGAACGAAGTTTCTCCACGACCTGCCCCACGCACCAGTCCGCCTCAATGACGGCGTCGCCCCTGCATCCGAGTCCGCTGGAACCGACGAAACGCGATGCCGGAACTCTCGGCACATGAGGCTCGTGCAGACCGTAGTAGAGGAAGAACGGCTCATCCTTGTGGCTGTCAATGAATGAGTTGACCTTGGACAGGAAGTAGTCCGCCATCGTGTCGTCCTGCCACCTCGCGGAATGTCCTCCCTTCATGTAGCCGATGCGCGGAACTCCGTTCACGATTGTGCCCTGATGACCGTGAAGCCATTTCATCGTCATCATCTCCGGATTTGTCAGGGCAGTCGGCTCCCCGTCGAAGTTCTTTTCGTAGTTCACCATAATCGGGTCGGACGGGTCAAGCCCGAGCACCTTGCCGTTCTCGACATAGACGGTCGGAACTCGGTCAACCGTTGCCGGAATCAGGTTGGTGTAGTCGAAGCCCACGGTATTTCCCGAAGGCACGATTTCCTCGTTCCAGTCGAGTTTGCCGTAGCCCATCCCAAGATGCCATTTCCCGATGGCCCCGGTCGCATATCCCTCCTCCTGCATCATCTTAGGAAGCGTCGGCATCGACGGGTCAATCAGCAGAGGCGCGTCTCCGGGCAGGATTTTGGCATCCGGATTTCTCCACGGGTACATCCCCGTAAAGAGCGCGAAACGGCTTGGCGTGGATGTCGAGGAGGTGGCGTAGCAGTTGCGGAAACGCAGTCCCGCGTCGGCAAGCGAGTCGATGTGCGGAGTGCTGATGGTAGTTGAACCATAGCAGCTTACGTCTCCAAGCCCGAGGTCGTCGGCAACGATGAGCACGACATTAGGACGCTGCACTTTCTGCTGCTGTTTCTGTGCGCATCCGGAGGCTCCTGCCGCTATCGGAGCCAAGGCCAGCAGCGGCGATGCCTTTCCGAGTGCCGTCAAATTCAATGGGTATTTTGTTTTCATATTGATGTGGATGATAAAATTTTCTCAGTCAAAGCAGAGAATACAAAAATAGGCAATAATAATTATTATATCAATATCCCCCCCCCCCCCATGTCGTTGTTCCGTGACTACAGAGGCTTAGGATGATGTATGCATACAAAAAAGGACACAGACATCTGTGCCCTTTCGTACCCCCGTGCGGAATCGAACCGCAACCGTCAGAACCGGAATCTGAAATTCTATCCATTAAACTACGGAGGCAAGCTCCACATTGTGACAAACATGTACTGCCGGTCGCAACGGACTGCAAAGGTAAGAATTTTTTGGCTTTATCCCTTATATGTTCGGGGATTTTTTTCAAAAAAGAGCCACCGGTTAAGCGGCCGGTAACTCTCCACGGACGGAAGCTGAACTTAACGCACTACTTGCTGCGGTAGTGCGTTCTCACATAGACTTTCTTGCCATTAACCACCCGGAAGTGGCCTCTGACTTTTACTCGTCCATGCGGAGTGGCCTCATTGCAATCTTCGCAAAGGCACTCTCTAACGCAAAATTCAAATATAATTTTCATCTTGATTGTGATAATAAAATGTGTTGAGAGCGAGGAGCGGCTTTCCCAAGACTACATCGTCCGTTATAACACAAAACAGGGTAGCCATTCTCGCGAATAAATACCCTGTTGTAATTTTGCGTGAGGCGCTTATCTCTCACAATCGATGAAAATTATGTTACAAATTTAGAATATAAATCTGATTTCGCAAAATAAATTTACAGCGTTTTTCAAATATTTTTTCATGTTCTACTTCAGCACCTCACTCAGCAGCGCCCGCAGGTCGTCGCCCTGGGGGTAGTGAACGGCCTGCATACCGTTGCGACGGGCGGCCTCGACATTGGCGGGGGAGTCGTCGATGAATAGCATCTCTGACGGCAGGATCGGTGAGTCCGGCGAGCCGGAGAGGTGTTGGATTTCCCGGATGGCGGCCTGATAGATGGCGTCTCCGGGCTTGAGAAGATGCATCTCGTAGGAGAGGAAGAGCTTTTTGAATACGCTTTCAAGCGGCAGCCCCTTGCGCTCGAACTCCTCGCGGGCGAATGGCATGCACATCGCGTTGTTGTTGCTGAGCAGGTAGAGGTCATATTCCTTGCTCAAGTCTTTGAGCAGCTGCACCTTGTAGTCGTCCATCCCGACGAGGAAATGCCGGAATGCGGCTATGACGTCTTCCCTCGTCTTGCCGGGAGCGGACATGGAAAGCACGCCGGCATAAAACTCGTCCGCCGTCAGATTTCCCTCCTCAAGTTCCATAAAGAGACCCTTCTGGTGGCACGGACCGACAAATTCCGCCACCCTTTCGAATCCGAGGTCTTCCCGGCAGGCCTTAAAGCACGCGTTCAAATCCAAATCGAGGAGCACCCCTCCCATGTCGAAGACTAAAACCTTGATCATTTTTTCACAAATTTTTGCAAATATACTCACATTTGAAGAAAAATTCATATCTTTGCATTCCGTTCCTGATGCAGGGGATGGAAAAGCGGGTGTAGCTCAGTGGTAGAGCATCGGCTTCCCAAGCCGAGGGCCACGAGTTCGATCCTCGCCACCCGCTCGAAAAACGATTGACAGATGATTGTGTCAATGAAGGAATATATCCCCGAAGATTCACGCATCGCGTGCCGTGTCTTCGGGGATATTTTTTTCCGGGGATTTTTCTTATGAACTCATGCCACGAAGAGGGTATATTCCCGTAAAATGTCGATGAAGAATATATATAACATAATGTATATCAATATGAAGCGTTTATTTCTCATTGCGGCGACGATGATTGCCGCGCTCGTTTCATCCTCCTGCTGCCGGGAGTATGAGACAGTCAAGAACGATCCGATGCACACGCGGATTTATACGCTCGACAACGGCCTGAAGGTCTATATGAGCGTGAACAAGGAGACCCCGAGAATCCAGACCTACATCGCCGTGAAGGTCGGCGGGAAGAACGACCCGGCTGAAACGACCGGGCTCGCGCACTACTTCGAGCACCTCATGTTCAAGGGCACCGAGCAGTTCGGAACGAGCGACTATGCGGCCGAGAAGCCTATGCTCGACGAGATTGAGAACCTTTTCGAGGTCTATAGAAAGACGATCGACGAGGCGGAGAGGGCCGCGATTTATCATAGGATAGACTCCATCAGCTACGAGGCGTCCAAGATTGCGATTCCTAACGAATACGACAAGCTCATGTCGATGATCGGCGCCGACGGGACCAACGCATTCACCTCTACCGACGAGACCGTGTATGTCGAGAACATCCCTTCAAACCAGATTGAAAACTGGGCTAAGGTTCAGGCTGACCGCTTCCAGCACCCGGTAATCCGCGGTTTCCACACGGAGCTTGAGACGATTTACGAGGAGAAGAACATGTCCCTGACGAAGGATAACCGCAAGATGTATGAGGCTATGCTCGCGGCCCTGTTCCCGCATCATCCTTATGGCACTCAGACTGTTCTCGGCACACAGGAGCATCTGAAGAACCCGTCAATCACCAACGTGAAGGCCTATCACAAGACATGGTATGTGCCGAACAACATGGCAATCTGTCTTTCCGGAGACTTCGACCCGGACGAGATGCTGGCCGTAATCAAAAAGTATTTCGGCGGAATGCAGCCTAATCCTGAACTTCCTAAGCTTGAATTTGAGCCGGAGGCACCGATTACGACTCCGGAAATTCATGACGTATATGGACTTGAGTCCGAGTATGTCTATCTCGCATGGAGACTGCCTGCTGCCGTTGACAAGTCTAACGACATCGCTGAAATCGCCTCTTCAATCGTATATAACGGCAAGGCCGGAATGCTCGACCTGAACGTGAACCAGCAGCAGAAGGTGCTGATGTCATACGGGTTCAGCAACAATATGCCTGACTACGGAATGTTCATGATGGTCGGCTACCCTAAGCAGGGACAGACTCTCGAAGAGGTACGTGACGTGCTTCTCGACCAGGTCGCGAAGCTGCGTGAGGGTGATTTCGATGAGGAACTAATAACGGCCTCAATCAACAATTTCAGGAAGAATTACATGGCAGGCCTCGAGGACAACGAGCAGAGGGCGATGAGCTATGTCGATGCCTTCATCAACGGGGAGGACTGGGCCGACTGCGTGGGCAAGATTGACCGCTGTTCCAAGGTCACCAAGGAGGACGTCGTCGCATGGGCGAACAAGTATCTCGGAGCCGAAAGCTATGTTGAAATCAATAAGAGACAGGGAGTTGACAAAAACGTGAAGAAGATTTCCGCTCCGAAGATTACTCCTATTGTGACCAACCGTGACCGTCAGTCGGAGTTCCTTTCCGAAATTCAGAACACTGAGGTAAAGCCTATTGAACCTGTCTTCGTCGATTTCAATAAGGAAATGTCAAAGTTCGCGGCGACTGACGGAATAGACGTTCTCTACAAGAAGAATGAGACCAACGGCCTCTTCTCCCTTGAATATGTGTTCGACATCAACCGGGAGCAGGATCCTGAACTGTCTTTCGCTCTGAACTATCTTTCCTACCTCGGCACGGCTACCAAGAGCCACGACGAGATTGCGAAGGAACTCTACGACCTCGCGGCGGACTATAACTGCTATGTCGGAAACACGAGGACATATGTCACTATGGAGGGACTTGGCGAGTCTATGAAGGACGTGATGGCAATCGTCGAGGACGTGATTTACAACGCGCAGGGTGACGACGAGATTCTTGAGGGGCTCAAGGCCGATATGCTCAAGGACCGCGCCGACAGCAAGCTCAACCAGCAGAGCTGCTTCCGTGCGCTCCAGAGGTACGCGCAGCTCGGAGGCGAGGCAATCCGCAGGAGCACTCTCTCGAACGAGAGGATTCTCTCCCTTACTTCGGACGAGCTTCTTGCAAAGGTGCGCGGACTTTTCGACAAGAAACATGAGGTCGTCTATTATGGTCCGGCCTCGGAGAAGTCTCTCAAGGAGGCGCTTGCCGACGTTCACGTGAAGGACAAGGCTCTTGAGGACACGAAGATTCAGTGGCCTGAGTATCAGGTGACCGCCGACAACTCTGTAGTGATGGCGCAGTATGACGCCAAGCAGCTCTACTACATCCAGTATTCCTGCGACGGCCGTCGGTTCACCCCTGCTCCAGAGGCGGGCATCGACCTCTACAACAGCTACTTCGGCGGCGGAATGAACAGCATTGTCTTCCAGGAGATGCGTGAGGCCCGCGGTCTTGCCTATTCCGCATGGGCGGCTCTGATTTCCCCATACTTCCATGACGGGAAGTACTACTATATGGCTTTCATCGCCACCCAGAACGACAAGATGAAGCAGGCTGTCGAGGCCTTCGACGACATCATCAACAACATTCCGGAGTCCGAGGCCGCGTTCAAGATTGCGAAGGACGCGCTCATTGCGAACCTCCGCACTTCCCGCACCATCGGCATGGGTGTCCTGAACAGCTACATCAACTGCCGCGACCTCGGTCTTTCCGAGCCGCTTGACAAGGAAATCTTCGAGGCTCTTCAGAACATGACCCTCGAAGACGTGAAGGCCGTTCACGCCGAGTGGGTGAAGAACCGTCACTACACCTACGCCATCCTCGGCGACATCAGGGACCTCGACACGAAGTTCCTCGGCACGCTGGGACCGGTGAGGACGGTTTCTCTCGAAGAAATCTTCGGCTACTAGTATTCACCCTCTCTCTCGGCATTTTTGTTGAGGTGGTTTTATAAAATTGCAGGGCATTTCGCTTGTACGGAATGCCCTATTTTTTTACCTTTGTAGCTACCGATGAAAAAATGGAAGAAAATATTGTTTCTGCGGATTCCGCTTGGGGTCGTCGCGTTCAGTGTCGTGCTGGTCACTGTGCTGAAATATGTGCCTATACGGTGGACTCCGCTGATGCTCAAACGCTCCATCGAGTTTCGGGGCGACCCTAAATTCAGGACGCGGCAGGAATGGGTGCCGCTGGAAAAGATTTCCGGGAATATGGGAACTGCCGTAATCAGGGCCGAGGACGCCTATTTCCGTCGCCACATGGGGTTTGAGATTGACGCGATGCGGAAGATGTTTGAGGACCACAGGAAAAGGGGGACGAAAATACGCGGATGCAGCACGATATCACAGCAGACGGCGAAGAATGTCTTTACATTTTGCAGCAATACATGGGCACGGAAAGTCGTCGAGGCGTGGTGGACGGTTCTTATTGAGCTGATTTGGGGCAAGGATCGCATTCTTGAGGTCTATCTCAACGTCGCTGAAACCGGCAGGGGACTCTATGGAGTTGAGGCCGCCTCGCAGTTCTACTACGGCCATTCCTGCGCCCGTCTCTCAGCACCCGAAGCCGCCGCTCTCACCTGCTGCCTCCCGCGCCCCCTGCGCCGCACCCCTCAATGGGTGATGGCCAGCCGTCCCGCCAAGTACCGACGACTTCTTCGCGGCATCTCCTGAACGGACTCCTCTCTAAAGCCTCGACAGAAATCGTTGGCTCCTCGATAAGAAAATGTTACAGTGCTTTCTTTTTCAGGAACCTTGCGGCGAGAACAGCAAGAGCCTTGGTCGGGAGGCGGCGTATGAACAGCGCATAGAGGATGTTGCCTATGTATTCGAAGAACAGCGACCATGCGGGCCCGTTGAGCGGAAACATCTCACCGTTGCCGCGGACTTCGTAGGGACCTGATGAGGCGGCGCTTGAAGAAATCGCCCGTCGTGAAGCCTTTTGCCCACCTGTCGTCGTAGGCATATCCGAGCACGAATCCCGAGAGGATGAAGAAGAAGTCAACCGCGAGATAGCCGTGGTTGAGGAATGTGATTACCGCGTCTCCTGCAGCTAAGGCGTACCCCTCGCAGATGTGGTACCAGACTACCATCAGTGCGGCCACGCCCCTCAGTCCGTCAAGGATTTCATAATGCGGTTTGGTGTCGGCGAATCCTTCCGTCGGAGCGCTTGCTGCCATTGTCGTGATGTTTTGAATGAATGAAACGCGAAGATACGCATAAAATGTCCAATATATCTGAAAAATTGTCAGATTGGTAACATTTTTCATCAAATGGCACGGGTTATGTCACATTTTTGTCTGTTCGGCATCTAATAAAGCCGAAAATGTTCTTTTCGTTTTGGGAGAACTGAAAATTTGTGTGCATAAAGATATATGACGAAGTCGCTGAAATACATTGTTGCATTGTTCGGTCTTATGGCCTGCGCTGCGTGTTTCCGTGTCTCCGCACAGCCGTCGGAGCTGCGGAAGGGCGATTTTATGCATATATATACCCTTGAAACAGAGCTTGTTGCTCCTGCCGGGGTTTCAATGCTTGACAATCGGATGACCGGCGGATGCGCCTACATCGACTGGCTGCACCGCCCTAAGAAAGCCGGCTTCATCGACGAACTTCTCGGTCCGATAGGACAGGTTAAGAACGGCCCCTACGCCGAGTGGACCACAAAAATCGCATATCTTTCAGTCACGGGAAGCATGAAGTTCCAGTCTTCGCCCCTGCTGAGCGACACATGGAAGCTCTACCGTTCGACATACGACCGCTATGATTTCATACTCGGTCAGGAAGCCAGCAGGACCGTGACTTTCAGGCTCTCCGGCTCCTATTCCATGACGGGGATAAAAGTCTTTGACACTCCGAAGATTGCGCACTGCTACAATGTCGGTGTCAGGCCTGAGCTTGTCCTGAACCGGATTGACTGGGGCGGGAACGGCAATTCTTCCCTGACGCTTTCCGCGCTTGCCGGCCCGGAACTCGGCGTGCTTTTCAGCATTGACAACTGGATTCTCCAGACACGCTTCTACGCCGGAGTCTCCGCCGCCGCCCGCATCGACTACAGCATCTCCGACCGTTTCTGCCTCTATTTCGAGCCGCGCCTTTCCTACGTGCCCTACACCCTCCGCCAGTTTTCCGGCAACCTCTTCGGCTCTCTTGCCCGCCTGAACCTCGGTCTCCGTATTTCTTTCTGACCTGCTACTCCGCGACGGTGAGCGTGACGCTTATGGCGCTGTTGAGCCGGAGGGTGTAGGTGTTGCCGTCGCGGGTCATGTAGGCCGGGTCGATAGGCATATAGGACTCGATGCCCTCGCTGTTTTCCAGAATGAGATAGGCCCGGAGCATGGACTCGAGGTCGGGGAAATCAAGGCTTCCGGTGCTGCTCTTTGCCGAAAGGATTGCTCCCGCCGCGGCGAACATCTGTCCCCAGTGGTTGCGGCCGGCGTTTATGAATCCGACGCCAATGTAGGCGAACTGCGGGTTCAGTATGTTCGCGCGGTGGCCGGTGCTGTTCATCCATGCGTCCATGACGGCCTCAGGGGTCTGCTGGCACATGGCAATGTTCTCGCCTAACTTCCTGTTCTGACGGAATGACTTGTCAAGAACGGAAAAGCATGACTGGCCGTCCGGTCTTGTGTGGCTGTAGAACTTCGTCAGTTCCTCGGCGCGGATGTCCATCGCCTTCTGGAGATTCGCTGTCATGGAAAGCGGATATGCGTGATTCCTGTAGCGCTCGATGTTGACTATGCGAAGCACCTCCCAGTCGGCGGGGTTGACGGAAATCCTGTCTTAAGGCAGGGAACGGCTTATGGACGGGATTGCGTTGCAGCAGCGGAGCTCCCGCTCCTTACCTCCGAGGCTGAGCTTCAGCCACGCTACCATCTTGCCGTCCTTGCCGAACATCTCCGCGTCAGTTTTGGTGAAGGAGGTGCAGGTGATTTTGGAACCGTTCTTCGCGCTTTCGCGTGCAACGTCCAGCACATCGGCTTCCGTCGTGGCATTCGTCATTGCCATCGCATCCACGGCTCGGGACGCGAGAATGATGTCCATGTCGAGCTTTGCGTCCGTCTTGTCGCCGGCCACGGGAAGTATCTTGAGTATGCCCTTTATGTTGTCCTTCGCGTTTCCGTTGCTGAGCAGCAGGTCTCCCTTGATTTCACCGTGGTCTCTGACAGTCGGAGCCTTATAGACGGCATCGTCGTTCCACTTTACCTGCGTGCCTCCGGTGGCAGCCGAGCTCACGGCTCGCAGCAGTTCTTCCTTTGTTGTCTTTGCTGTGCAGATGAAATTCTTCAGGATGTCCTGCATCGCGGCCTTGTCTTCGTACAGCTCGCGTCCGCCGGGGACATCCTGCAATGCGGGAATACGGGAACTGAAGCGGTAGCCATCGACAGTCACCCCTTTCACGGTCACTCCGACGCCCAACTTGACGCTGCCGGCCTTCGTATAGCTTGCTCTCATCTTTCCGAACTGGCTCGCCCCGTATGACGGCCAGACGGACGACCCTGCCGGGAGACTGCTCTTCAGATAGTCGATTATGTCTTCCTTTTCCGTGGCGTTTGACGCGGGAAATTCATCCGACAGTTCTTTCAGCTGTTTCTTGAGCCTGTACTCCGGCGTGTCCGGCTCTCCTCCGACCATTTTCCATGTAAATTCCACGACTATTTCCTTGTTGCTGCCCCTGACAACCCTGGCAGGCTCGCCGTTGACCGTCGCGGTGATGTTGTTGATGCCGGTGAATTTCTTTTCGAGCCCCTCCCTGATTCCGATGTTCACGACAATAGTGTAGTCGTTGCCCTGAATCACCGTGAGATCATCAGAAAAATATCCTTTCCACACGGTCTTCACCACCTTCGTGCTGGCTCCGGCAGACAGCGTCGGCTTATAGTCAGGCTTTACTCCGACCTGCGGAGGTGTGACGCTGAGCCTTACGATGCTGACAATATTGCCGGCCGATGCGGGCAGGGAGAGAAAAATAAGGGCGGCGAGAATGGCCTGTAGCCTGCGGAGAAACTTGTTCATGTTCATAAAATTATACAGTTTTCGCCATGACGATGACACCTCTCTGCGGAAATGTCAATGGCATGGCGAAATTACGAATAAAATCTGAAACGGCTCTATTCCGAAGGCCGTATTTCGCGGACGGTATAGCCGATGGACTGAAGAAACGGAATCTGACGCGACTTCAGGCCGTAGGAGAAGCGCGTCCATGACTTGCTTTCCGGGCGGCTCCACTGGACTTCGGCAAGGGCGAGCATACGCGGGAGCAGCATATACTCAAGATGCTCGTTGCGGGCGATGAACTCCGTCCAGAGATTGCCCTGAACGCCGAGAATGTGGCGGGTGTGCCCGGCCGGGATGCCGTCGAGGGGCTCGTAGGAGTAGCATTTCTCAAGGGGGAGATAGTGCCCGATGCCGGTGGGCTCGCGGAGAGGGTCGGGACCGGGGCAATAGTCGAGGTAGCAGAAAGATGTCGGGGTCATGATTGCGTCGAACCCGTTGCAGGCGGCCTTGATTCCGCCTTCCGTGCCGCGCCAGGACATCACCGTCGCGCCCGGGTCAAGCGAGCCTTCGAGAATCTCGTCCCATCCGATGACCTTCTTCCCCTTGTAGGCGAGCATCTTCTGTACCCTTGCAGTCACATAGTTCTGGAGATAGTGTTCGGCTGTCCAGTCCTCGGTGTCCTTGAGACCGAGTTCCTCGATGCGCCTCTGACAGGCCGGACATTCCTTCCACCGCGCCTTAGGGCATTCGTCTCCTCCGATGTGTATGTATTCTCCCGGGAATATGTCGCAGAGTTCGCTGAAAACGCCGTCGAGAAAGTCGAAGGACGACTCCTTGCCGACGCAGAGAACATCCGGGGCTATGTCCCAGAGCGTGAACACCTTGTAAGGGCCTCCCGTGCAGCCAAGTTCCGGATAGGCCGCGAGGGCGGAGACAAGATGCGCCGGAAGGTCAATCTCCGGAACAATCTCTATCCCGCGCTCCGCCGCATAGGAGACGACATCGCGCAGCTGCTCCTGCGTGTAGAAGCCTCCGTAGCGGATGCCGTCGTTATGGTTCACATCCCAATCGACCTGACTGCCGTCGCGCCATGCTCCGACACTCGTCAGAAGCGGATATTTCTTTATCTCCACCCTCCATCCGTGGTCGTCCGTCAGGTGCCAGTGGAAGCGGTTGAGCTTGTACATCGCCATCACGTCGAGAATCTTCTTCACCTCGTCAATCTTGAAAAAATGTCTGGAGCAGTCGAGTTCAAGCCCGCGGTAGGCAAAGCGCGGAAAGTCCCTTATCGACACGCAGGGAACATTCGCTCCGTTTCCGCAGAAAAATATCTGTTTCAAAGTCTCTATGGCATAGAGAGTTCCGGAATAAGAGCCCGAACGTGCCGAAATCCCGTCGCGGCGGATGTCGATTTCATATCCCTCGCCTTCGATGGACTCGTCACGGGTGAAGACAATCTTCGACGACGTCCTTTTTTCGCCGAAGGCCTCGGAAACATAGTCCCCGAAGCCTTCAACCATTTTTCTTTCAGCCTTTGACAGTCCCGACGAACTGACCTCCGCCCCCGCGGCATTGAAGCTTCCTCCGTGGGAGGTCACTTCTGCGGGATAGGGGACAACCGGCAGGGTCTTGCCGTTAGCGGCTTTTATGCACTCGACCTCCTCCTCGCTGTATGGGGTTCCGTCCCGGCGCAGGATGTCGTGGAACCAGACCTCCGGCTCGTCGGTCGGACAAGGCTCGTGCAGGGTCTCCCAACTGAAGATTGTGTTGGACTTGCCCGCGACGAATCCCCAGTTGATGGCGCCGACGTTCTCCCGCCTCAGCATCGGGAGAATGTTCTGGAAAGTGCTGTTCTGGGTGCGTGCCATGTACTCCGTGCAGACCATCGGCTTCCCGTAGGCCTTGAGCGTGTCTATCATCGCCTGATGGCTCTCCGGAGACTCGTAGGTGTGGTAGGTGACGATGTCCGAGTTCTCAATCTGCCAGATGTTCATCTCCCCGAGCAGCGGGCTCCAGACCCCTGCCGTGAGCGGTTGTGACGGGTTCACGCGCCTTGCCCAGCGGAAGATGTCCTTCAGGAGCGGGAACGACCTTTCGTAGTAGCGGTGCGGATCCTGGCCGCCGCCCGGCTCGTTGTAGAGGTCCCAGGCGTAGATGCGAGGGTCGTCCCTGAAGCTTGTCATCACGTCCGTCACGTATGCCTCAAGCCGTGCGGCGACCGCAGCGGTGTCGGCCGCATAGTCCAGACCGCTGCCGGCCTCGCCGTAGAACAGCGCTCCCGGGTCCTTCGCCCATCCTGAGTTGTGCACGCCCTTTTTCGGCTCGGGCTGCTTCCCGAGCGCGTAGTTTTCGCACCAGCAGTCGTCGAGGAAGACGAACATCGTGGATATGCCGTGCGACGACGAGATTTCGAGATATTTCTCCATCCTGCCCTTGAACCCGTCGGCGTCGGCTTCCCACAGGGCGTGGTGGAGGAATACTCTCATGCAGTTGAAGCCGAGGTCTTCCGCCCATCCGAGTTCGCGGTCGATGGCTTCGGGGTCGAAGCTCTCCTCCTGCCACATCTCAAGCTGGTTTATGGCGTATGCCGGAATGTAGTCGCATCCGGACACCCAGCCCTTCTCCTCAAACCATGTGTTCGCCTTCTCCTTCGTCCAGACTTTTCCGGTCTTCGCCGTGCAGCCGCAGAGGAGAAGGGCGGCGATGATAATTATGCCTTTTGTCGCTTTCATATATGTATCTGTAATATCGAATATATTTTTTCGTCTCGAATATTCTGTCATCTCGAATATTCTGTCATCCGCAGCCGTTATTGAATCTGGAACAGGACAATGTCGCCGGGAGCGACGGTGAAGAGGCCGGACTTGGCGGCGGCCTTGTAGCCCTCCTTGTCAATCTGCCAGGTCTCGCCAGTGAACGCGATGTCGAGCGTCATGTCGGCCTTGTAGTCCTTGTTCACCACGGCGATGTATGTCCTGCCGTCCTTGACCACCCTCGAAACCACTGCTCCGTTGTCGCCCGTGGAGAGCGCGGAGACGCCTTCCGGAAGCGCCGTGAGGGCCTTGGTGCCGTATGGCAGGTTTACGCCGGTGTGCCAAACATCGGTGACGTCGGCTCCGAGGAAAATCTTCGACAGCGACTGAAGTTCCTTGTTGAGGGTCTTCACGCGGTCATACACCTGCGTCGGGCCGTTCTGGTATATTCCCCAGTAGGTGAAGTACTGGAAGCCCTGCGCTCCGTAGGCGAGGTTGCTGAACATCTGGACGCGGAGCTCGGCAAGCGTCGGGATGGGGTAGAGCACCCCGTCGAGCCTGTGGGAGAGCGAGAGTGCGAACGCCCAGAACGGGATGTTGCGGGCGCGGGACACGCGGCGGATGTCCTCGAGGTTCTTGTACCATTCCCTGCGGAGCGAGCTGACTCCATCGACCTCCATGACAGGGTAGTGGTCGAAGGAGAGGAAGCGTACCGGCACCTGCGAGAGGTAGGAGGTGAGCTTTGACATATATCCGTCGATGTTGCCCCACGCCCAGTTCGGGTAGAGGTTGATGTAGCAGAAGTGCTTGTCATCGACCGCCCTGATTGCCTTCACCTGCGAGGCGAGCGTCGGAATGTCGCTGACCTCCGGCTCGTCCTTGATGTGGTAGCCGAAGAGCGCAGGGTGGGACATCATCGTGCGGACGGTGTTCTCCGTGTCCGAGAAAAGCTCGTCGCTCTTGGTTATGAGCCTGATTCCCGCCTTCTGCGCGGCGTCGAGCGCGAGCATCACCTCGTCGAGGCTCTTGTACCATCCGAGATAGACATTGATGCCGCAGTCTTTCATTGACTTGAACCTCGTCACGAACTGCTCCGGCGTCTGGCTGTCGGTCCATGCGATGATGGGGAACTGCCCCTCAACGGTGAGCCCTGTAAGGTCCATGGTCGGAGTGGCGCCCCCGCCGCCTCCCGGATTTCCCGGATTCCCGGATTTTTCGCAGGCCGTCATCAGAGCGATGGCGGCCGCGAAAGAAAATAGTAGTCCTTTGACTTTCATTGAGTTGTATTGATTGTTCCTGTGCGGAAAGTTGCAATGTGACCGTCGTGGAATTATTTGCTCAGAGTCACTGTGTTCGTCGTCTTGTTGTACTCGACGAGATAGACTCCCGGGGTGAACGGCTTGTTTATGTTCTGGGTTCCGTAGAAGAGGTTGCCGTCCTCATGTGCCACGAGGAAATCTTCCGAACCGGATTTCCAGCCTTTCTGATAGTTGCCCCATCCGTTTCCTGCATAAAGGTGGAACGCGAAATTGTCTGCGAGGTAGATGTATGAGCGGAAGATTCCGTCGGCGACCTTGTTCAGCGGAAGCGCCTGAGCCTTGCCGGGCTGTATGTCCGAGTCTATTATCGGAAATTCAATGTATGGCTTCTGCGGGAAGCTGGCATTTCTTCCTATGAGCAGATAATTTTCTGCCGCAATGTTGTTGGTGAATATGAGCCATTTCTGCTCCGTCCTGTACCAAACCTCATATTTCTCGCTCACTCCGATGTACCTTGCTGTCTTTGCCGTCTCGTCGATGCTGTCAAAAATCGCGAGGTTCACCATCTCCGCAATCGGGGCGTCGAAGTTCTCGAACTTCACGGTGCAGTTCTGCTCAAGCTCGAGCACCCAGCGAACAAGCCTGCCGTCTTCGTTGTCGGCCATCCCGCTCTTGTCGAGGACGACGGCCTCGCCCGGCTGAGGTTCCGGCTTAGGATCCACCGGCTTAGGGTCAGGGTCTGCCACGCCTGTCTCAAGACCTCCGAGCACGACTCCGTTGTATTTAACGAGAGAGGCCTTGCGCGTTGTCTTGTTGTAGCTGAACATATAGAGACCCTCGGTGAATGACGAGCCGGCGTTTCCGTAGTTGCCGTCAACTTTTCCTGTCTCCGGGTCGGCTTCCATCGGCGAGATTACCAGCGTCTCGGGAGTCTCGGATTCCCAGTCGAGTTC